>NZ_CAXTHV010000011.1:0-86929 GCF_964244265.1 uncultured Sphingomonas sp.
CAATGCCATAGACGATGAACGGATCGACCTGGCGCTGGACCTTGTGGTCGACGCGTCTGTTCGGATCGAACCCATATTCGTGGCCGGCCGGCTTGACCTCGCACGCGTAATTGGTCTGGAAATCGGTCGCGTCGAACCGGGTGATCGTGCCCGCCCCGGATTTGCCGGCAACCAGGTTCTTCCAGGCGGTTTCGACATCGGTGCCCAGCGGGGTCACCAGGCCCAGGCCGGTCACGACTACGCGGCGCATGGCTTTCTCCATTGTCCGTCGTCAACAAACCGAAACGGCCCCCCGCCCCCGGTATTGCCCTGGGATGGGGAGCCGATCGTCACGCATTACCCGCCGCGGCGCGCGCCCCGGCCCGGAGTTCAGCCCTTGTGCTCGTCGATATAGGTGATCGCATCCTGCACGGTGGTGATCTTTTCGGCGGCATCGTCGGGAATCTCGACGCCGAATTCCTCCTCGAATGCCATGACCAGTTCGACGATGTCGAGGCTGTCGGCGTCCAGGTCTTCGATGAAGCTCGACTCCTTGGTGACATTCTCACGCTCGGCGCCGAGGTGCTCGACGACGATGTTGATGACCCGGTCGGCTGTGTCGCTCATTCGTCGCTTCCCTTTCTAGCCTTGGGGTGCCAGACCCCATGGTGCCGACCGCACGTAGAACGCGCACCGGACGCTTGCAAGGGCGTGGCGTCGGCAGGCGCGAGAACCCCTCCCGCTCCCGCCCTGCGTCAGGCGGCGGTGAAGTCCTGCGGATAGTATTCGATGCCGGACAGCGACGCAAACAACGTGACGATGTGGCGGATGGCCGCGTCGCGGGTCGCGGGGGTGACCGGGGGTGCGCTGACCAACGTGGCGATCTTCGCCAGCACCGCGTCGGTCATCCTGTCGGAACCGGTCAGGCTGTGCCGATCGGCCGGCGCCAGGGTCGCGAACGCCGCGGCCAGCACAAGGGGATCAAAGCCGTCGGTGCGCAGCACGGAATCGGCGCCGATCCGGGCGGCGCGCGCCTGGGTAAACGAATCGGCCAGCGCCGTCGCCCGCTCGGTCCACCTGTTGTCCGCACGGCAGCCATCGCGCGCCGCCGTCAGGGCGTCGCGATCGAGGTCGAGCGCGCCGTCATACGATCCACCGGCATCGATCGCGGCGATCAGCCGCCCGCCGATCCGCGTCATCGCCGCTGGTCCCAGCCTTGCCTCGATACAGCCGATGGTAGTGACGTCGGCGGCAGCCGCCGGCTGAACGGACACCAGCAGGGCGATGAAGGTGGCCGGCGCGGCCAGGGCTCGCAGCGCAATCACGGCATCGCCATCCCGCCATTGACGTGCAGCGTCTGGCCGGTGACATAGCCGGCCTCGCGCGACGCCAGATAGACCACCGCCGCGCCGACATCCTCACCCCGACCGAGATCACCGGCGGGAATGCGCTTCAGCAGCGCCGTCTTCTGCGCTTCCGGCAGGACGTCGGTCATCGCCGAGCGGATGAAGCCCGGCGCGACGCAATTGACGGTGATGTTGCGGCTGGCGAGTTCCTGCGCCAGCGCCTTGGACATGCCGACCAGCCCCGCCTTCGACGCGGCGTAATTGGCCTGGCCGGCATTGCCGGTTACCCCGACCACGCTGGCGATCGAGATGACGCGGCCGAACCGCGCCTTCATCATCGGCTTGGCGGCGGCGCGGGCCAGGCGGAACGCGGCCTCCAGGTTGACGCGGATGACCGTGTCCCACTCCTCGTCCTTCATCCGCATCGCCAAATTGTCGCGGGTGATCCCGGCATTGTTGACCAGGATGTCGAGCTTGCCGAGTGCGGCGATCGCCGCCGGCACCAGCGCGTCGACGGCCGCGCCGTCGGACAGGTCGCAAGCCAGGGCCGTGTGATCGTCGCCCAGCGAGGCGCGGAAATCCTCCAGCTTGCCGGCGTTCGATCCCGACAGCGCCAGCCGGGCCCCCTGCCCGGCCAGCGCGTGCGCGATCGCCGAGCCGATCCCTCCGCTCGCGCCGGTCACCAGTGCGGTCATGCCTGTCAGGTCGAACATCGCAGCGCCTGTCCCAACGTCTTTTCACCAGCCGCCGGTTGCCTTATAGTCGGATGCGAACAAGGAATAGAGCCGATGCAGAATTCCGATGCGATGTTGGCCGACGCGATCAAGTCGCAATCCGTCACCTCCGATGCGACCCTGGAGGCGACGACCGTCAGGCTGCCGCCGGACGTGCTCGAATATCTGCGGACCACTGCCGAAAAACGCGGCGTGTCGACCGGCGACATGCTGCGCATTGCCCTCGGCACCCAGAAATTCCTGGCCGAAGCGGTCAGCAACGGGGCGAAAGTACAGCTGAACCTCAAGGGCAGCATGACCGACGTGGCGATCTAGGATGCAGCAAGGGGGGTAAAATGGCGGAGGCGGGTTCGGGTACACCAAGCGATCTGGACAGCGAAACGAAGAAAGGCGCCGAGACGCCTTCGCCCACCATTACCTCGTTCGTTCCACCCACCAAGACCTTACCCGATACCATGGTACGAATGTGGGTCAGCTACGCCTTGCTGCTGTTGCTTGCGGTAATCGTGCTCGCTGCCTTTTACGCCCTGTTCCAAATCAATGGCCATCCACCCCAGCCGAACACGGACGACAATGCCGCGGACGCCAGTCGCCTGATGAGCCTGATGAATGTCGTCTTCGGGCCAATCGTCACGCTGTTCAGCTCGGTGGTCGGCTTCTACTTCGGCGCCCGCACGGCCAAGGAGGGGGCTGGCAGCTAAAGGGTTTTCGCCAGCGCCTCGATATCGTCCATCGTCACCACGCTGGCGACCATCGCGTCGGGGCTCGTGCGCTTGACCATCGGACCCAGCACCTTGCCGCCAAGCTCGACGAAGCGGTCGACCCCCGCCGCCGCCATGGCCAGCACCGATTCGCGCCAGCGCACCATGCCGGTCACCTGCTCGACCAGCAGCGCGCGGATCGCGTCGGGATCACTGACCGGGGCGGCGGTGACATTGGCGTAGAGCGGGACCAGCGGCGAATCGATCGCCGCCGTCGCCAGGGCTCGAGCCATCGTATCGGCCGCGGGCTGCATCAGCGGGCAGTGGAACGGCGCGGAGACCGGCAGCAGCACCGCCCGCTTGGCGCCGTGGTCCTTGGCGATCACGACCGCACGTTCGATCGCGCCGCGCGTGCCGGAGATCACCACCTGCGACGGATCGTTGTCGTTGGCGACCGTACAGACCTCGCCCTCGGCCGCTGCATCGGCGATCGCGCGTGCCCTGGCAAGGTCGACGCCGAGCAGCGCGGCCATTGCTCCCTGCCCCACCGGGACCGCCGCCTGCATCGCGCGCCCACGCAGATTGAGCAGCCGCGCGGTTTCCGCCAGCGCCAGCGCACCCACCGCACACAAAGCGGCATATTCGCCAAGCGAATGGCCCGCGACGAAATCCGCCTTCTGGGACAGCGCGATACCGCCCTCCTGTTCGAGCACCCTTAGCGTTGCGATGGCGTTCGCCATGATCGCCGGCTGGGCGTTCTCGGTCAGCTGCAGTTCGTCCTCCGGCCCCTCGGCCATCAGCCGCGACAGATGCTGGCCCAGTGCATCGTCGACTTCCTGGAAAATCGCGCGCGCCGCGGGGCTGGCGTCGGCTAGCGCTCGGCCCATGCCGACCGCCTGGCTGCCCTGGCCGGGAAAGATGAAGGCGCGCATGATCCTCTCCTTATACGCCCGTGGCCGTAGAAAGCCGCGCCGACCTGCGCAAGTGTAGGCCAAGCTGAATGCCTATTCAGCCCGGCGATGATTCTGCGACAATTGGCGACCATTGGTGATTGCTGGCGCGATACATTCGCGACACGCAATGCCCACATCCATGTCGTCGCCATGATGGCGCAATGGAGGTTTGAGATGTTTCGCAAGTTCCTGCTCGGCACGGTTGCCGTATCGCTCCTCGCCAGCCCGCTGGCGATCGTCCCGGCGTCGGCTCAGCCGCAGCGTGAAGCGCGCAACGGCGATGGCCGCCGCGATGATCGCGGGGTCGAGACGCGGCGGCCCGCCGGTCCCCAATATCGCACCTGGCGGTCGGGCCAGCGCTTCGATCGCCGCTATGCGCCGCAATATCGCGAGATCAACTACCGCTCCTATCGCGGTCTCCGCCAGCCGCCGCGCGGCTATCACTGGGTCCGCTCGGGCAACGACGCCGTGCTGGTCGCGGTGACCACCGGCGTGATCGCCTCGGTCATTGCCGGCGCGATCCGCTGATCCGCCAGGGTTGCAAATCGGGCGGTTTCGCGTAAGGAACCGTTACAGCCGGGGCGGGGAGCCAGTCTCCCTGCCCCGATCCTGTTTGAGCAGACGACAGCCGGAGGGGCCGTTCGCATAGGGCAACGGTCAGCGATCGGCCAAGACTTGAGGACGAGACATGGCTCTGTACGAGCATGTGTTCCTTGCGCGCCAGGACCTGGCACAGGCGCAGGTGGACACGCTGGCGGAAACCGCCACAAAGATCATCGAGGATAATCAGGGCCGGGTCGTCAAGACCGAAACCTGGGGCCTGCGCAGCCTGGCCTATCGCATCGCCAAGAATCGCAAGGCGCATTACGTGATGCTCGAGATCGACGCGCCGGGATCGGTGATCGTCGAGCTGGAGCGCCAGACCCAGATCAACGAGGACGTCATCCGCTACATGACCGTCAAGGTCGATGCCCATGAGGCCGGACCGACGGTGATGATGCGCAAGGGTGATCGCGAGCGTGGCCGTGACCGTGATCGGGGCGACCGCCCCGACCGTGGGGATCGGCCCGATCGTGGTGACCGCGGCCCGCGCGGCGGCTTTGACGGCGAATAAGGAGTAACGACATGGCAAGACCCTTTTTCCGCCGCCGCAAGAGCTGTCCGTTCTCCGCAAAGGACGCGCCCCGGATCGACTATAAGGACGTCCGGCTGCTCCAGGGCTTCGTTTCCGAGCGTGGCAAGATCGTTCCCTCGCGGATCACGTCGGTGAGCGCGAAGAAGCAGCGCGAGCTTGCCCAGGCGATCAAGCGCGCCCGTCACCTGGGCCTGCTGCCCTACCTCGTAAAGTAAGGAGCGGATACGATGGACGTCATCCTGCTGGAACGCGTCGAGAAGCTCGGCGCCATCGGCGACGTGGTCAAGGTGAAGGACGGCTTTGCCCGCAACTATCTGCTGCCCAACAAGAAGGCCCTGCGAGCCAACGACGCCAACAAGAAGGTGTTCGAAGCCGGCCGCGCGCGGATCGAGGCGGAGAACGCCGCGCGTCGCGGCGATGCCGAAAAGGATGCCAACACCTTCGCGGGCGCCAGTGTCATGCTCATCCGCCAGGCGTCGAACACCGGCCAGCTATATGGCTCGGTCGCAGTGCGCGATCTGGTCGAGGCGCTGGTCGCCGATGGCCACAAGGTCACCAAGAGCCAGATCGTGCTCGACAAGCCGATCAAGGCGATCGGGCTGTACCAGGTCAAGATCCAGCTTCACCCCGAAGTCGCGGTCGTCGTGAAGATCAACGTCGCGCGCTCGCCCGAAGAAGCCGAGATGCAGGCGCAGGGCGTCGACGTCATGGCCGTCATGTTCGAGAAGGACGAGGCGGGCTTCGTCGAAGCCTATGATCCCAACGCCGAACCGGGCGAGATCGCCAACATGCCGGCAGGCGAGCGCGACCCCCGCGAGGGCTGATCACCCGACGGCAACAGGGTCGCCCGGTGGCTATCGGGCGGCCTTGTTGCCGTACGCTATCACTTACCATCGGGATGCCGCGCCCGCCCGTCAGGGCGATGTCACGCACGCGCCCAGCACGGCGGCCAGCGGGATCAGCGCGAAGACGATGGGCATGATCTTGTTCACGGTCTTGGTTCCAGCACGGTTTCACTTACCTGATGCGGGTCAAATGCGCAGCAACGGCAAAGGTTTCGCTCGGCTGAACGGACAGCGCCGGCGTGCCGGAACGGAACGGTCGCGCAGCCGGCTGAGCCAGCTGGCAATGTAGGATTTCATCCGATATCATGCCCGATCGCGTTTCTCTTCGACGTTGCCGTTTGTTAGGGATTTCTGGTATTTACAAGCGCCGAGGGTGTGAACTTTCGTGAACTTTGGCCATGCGGGCGCCGGTATGCTTTGCCATGCCCTCCCCTCATTTCCGCCCGAACAGCTTCTCGATATCGCCATGCGCCAGCTTTACCCAGGTCGGGCGGCCGTGATTGCACTGGCCCGATCGCGGCGTCACTTCCATCTCGCGGAGCAGCGCGTTCATCTCGGCGACCGACAGGATGCGGCCGGCGCGCACCGATCCGTGGCACGCCATGGTCGCCGCGACATGATCGATCCGCTCCTTCAGCGTCAGCGCGTCGTCGAACGCCGTCAGGTCGTCGGCCAGGTCGGTCAGCAGGCCGGGGACGTCGCCCGGACCCAGCAGCGCCGGCGTCGCGCGGACCAGCATGGCGCGGGGGCCAAAGCGCTCGATCTCCAGCCCCAGCTCGGCGAGTTCGTCGACCCGCGCCTCCAGCCGGTCGCACGCCGGCTCGTCGAGTTCGACCACGTCGGCGATCAGCAGCACCTGCGCGGCGACCCGGCCGCCCGCCAGCGCGGCGCGCATGCGTTCGAGCACCAGCCGCTCATGCGCGGCATGCTGGTCGACCAGCACCAGTCCGTCCTCCGCTTCGGCGACGATATAGGTCTTCGCGACCTGGCCCCGCGCCACGCCCAGCGGATAATCGGCGCGGTCGGGCGGCGGCGCGACGGCGGCGTCGCCCCGCGCCAGCGGGGGCGGTGCAGCGAAGCCGTCGCGGCGATCGAACACCGCCGACTGGCGGGGCATCGTCGGCATGTCGCCGGCCTGCCACGGCATGGGACCGGCCGGCTCGGCCTGCCACGCCGTCATCGCGTCGGCCCCTGGCCGCTGGACGCTGCGGTGCCCGCCCTCGTCGAGCGCGCGGCGCAGCCCGCCGACGATCAGCCCGCGCACGGATTGCGGATCGCGGAAGCGGACTTCGGTCTTGGCCGGGTGGACGTTCACATCGACCTCGCCGGGCGGCAGGTCGAGGAACAGCGCGACGACCGGATGGCGGTCGCGCGCCAGCATCTCGGCATAGGCGCCGCGCACCGCACCGACGAGCAAGCGATCCTTCACCGGGCGGCCGTTGACGAACAGATATTGGTGATCGGCAATGCCACGATTGAACGTCGGCAGCCCGGCAACACCCCCCAGCCGGATGCCGTCACGCGCGAAATCGACCGCGACGCTGTTGGCGGCCAACGCGCGGTCGGTAAGCGCGGCGACCCGTGCCGGTCGTTCCTCGCCACCGACCGTGGACAGCGTGCGCCGCCCGTCATGCTCGACGCTGAACGCAATGTCGGGGCGCGCCATCGCCAGCCGGCGCACGATATCGAGGCACGCGGCATATTCGGCGCGTACCGAGCGCAGGAACTTGCGCCGTGCCGGCACCCGGGCGAACAGCCCGTCGACCCGCACCTGCGTGCCCAGCGGCATCGCCACCGGCCCGTCCTCCACCAGCACGCCATTGTCGACGATCCGCCGCCAGCCGTCGCCGCCCGCCATGCGGCTGTCGATCGTCAGCCGCGCGACGCTGGCGATCGACGGCAGCGCTTCGCCGCGAAAGCCCAACGTCTCGACCGCTTCGATGAACTCGTCGGGCAGTTTCGACGTGGCATGCCGCTCAAGCGCGAGCGCGATGTCGGCGGGCGTCATGCCGCCGCCGTCGTCGACCACCTCGATGGCGTCGGTGCCGCCCGCCGCCAGGCAGATGGCGATCCGCGCGGCACCGGCGTCGATCGCGTTTTCGACCAGTTCCTTCAGCGCGCTGGCGGGCCGTTCGACCACTTCGCCGGCGGCGATGCGATTGACCAGATGCTCGGGAAGCCGGCGTATTGACATGGGTGTGTTCCTAGCCCAATCGGCGCCATCCCGCGACCGCTAACGCAAGCACCCGGAGCCCGGATTGCAGGCTTGGCGGCAAGGAAAAAGCTATCGCGCACCAGCCGCCGATGCGGCTCGATCACGGACGGTGAACAACGACATGGTCTTCGGACGCTTCTTTAAATTCATGTCGCACGACATGGCGATCGATCTGGGGACCGCGAATACCGTTGTCTATCTGCGTGGGCGCGGCGTGGTGCTCAACGAGCCGTCGGTGGTCGCGGTGGAGACGATCAACGGGGTCAAGAAGGTCAAGGCGGTCGGCGACGATGCCAAGCTGATGATGGGCAAGACCCCCGATTCGATCCAGGCAATCCGTCCCCTGCGCGATGGCGTGATCGCCGACATCGATGTCGCCGAACAGATGATCAAGCATTTCATCACCAAGGCGCATGGCGGCCAGCGCCGTTTCCTGCGCTGGCCGCAGATCGTGATCTGCGTGCCGTCGGGCTCGACCAGCGTAGAGCGCCGCGCGATCCGCGACGCCGCCTCTAACGCCGGCGCCAGCCAGGTGTGGCTGATCGAGGAGCCGATGGCCGCCGCGATCGGTGCCGACATGCCGGTGACCGAGCCGATCGGGTCGATGGTCGTCGACATTGGCGGCGGCACGACCGAGGTCGCGGTGCTGTCGCTGCGCGGTCTCGCTTATACCACGTCGGTCCGCGTCGGTGGCGACAAGATGGACGAGGCGATCGTCAGCTATGTCCGCCGCAACCACAACCTGCTGATCGGCGAGGCCACCGCCGAGCGCATCAAGCAGGAGGTCGGCACTGCCAAGCCCCCGGCCGACGGCATCGGCATGACGATTCATATCAAGGGCCGCGACTTGGTCAACGGCGTTCCCAAGGAAATCCAGATCAACCAGGGCCAGATCGCCGAGGCGCTGAGCGAGCCCGTGGGGACTATAGTCGAGGGGGTCCGCATCGCGCTGGAAAATACCGCGCCCGAACTCGCCGCGGACATTGTTGACCAGGGCATCGTGCTGACCGGCGGCGGCGCGCTGCTCAAGGGCATAGACGAGGTGCTGCGCGACGAGACCGGCCTGCCCGTTACGATCGCCGACGATCCGCTGACCTGCGTCGCGATCGGCACCGGCCGCGCGCTGGAGGATCCGATCTTCCGCGGTGTTTTGCATAACGCCTGATCGACGGCCGACGGCATCGAGCGTAGGGGATATGGATGGCGCCGCCACGCAACCGGCGCCCGGGATTTTCGCGTCGGGCGCAATATAGTCTGTTCCTTGGCTACGTGATCGCGGTCGCGGGGTCTTTGGTGGGCGCCGGATTGCTGGTCGTGTCCGCGATCAACCCCCCGGCTTTTTCCGCACTGCGTGCAGGTGCCGGCGAACTGACGGCGCCGATCGGCTGGGGATTGGGCGCGGTAATCGGCGGCGTCGCCGCGTTGCCTAGCGATATCGGCGGCTATTTCGGGGTGCACAACGAAAATGTGCGCCTGAAGCAGGAACTCGCGGCCGAACGTGCGTCATTGCTGCGGGCACGGGCGCTGGCCTTCGAGAACCGCCGGCTCAAGCTGTTGCTTTCGTTGCGAGAGCCCGGCAGCGATCCGGTCGCCACGGCGCGGCTGGTCGGATCGTCGGCGTCGAGCACCCGCCGCTACGCCACGCTTTATGCCGGGCTGTTGCAAGGGCTGTGTGCCGGGCAGTCGGTGCGGGGCCCGTCGGGATTGATCGGGAGGGTGCTCGAAGCGGGGCCGAACACTGCACGGGTGCTTATGCTGGTCGACCCAGAAAGCATCGTCCCGGTCCGCCGCACGCGCGATGGCGCTGCCGGTTTCGCGGCCGGGCGTGGCGATACCCTGCTCGACGTCAAGCCGATCGCGCTGGCCAATGCCGAGTTCCAGCCCGGCGACGTGCTCGTCACCTCGGGCGTCGGCGGCATCTATCCCCCCAACATCCCGGTCGCTTTAGTCGTCAGCCGTAGTCGCGATGGCGCGCTGGCACGGCCGGTAGAGCATCCCGACGCGATGGACTTTGCCACCGTCCTGCCAGCCTATCTTCCTCCCCTGCCCCCGCCCGCGGAACCGGGCAGGTGACCCCGACAAACGGCGTTTTCGCCGAAAAGGCGACTCCGGTGGTCACCCGGCTTGCGCCGTCGGTTTCCGTCATCGTCGGGTCGCTGGTCACTGCGCTGCCGTTCGTCGCCACGTTCGGGTTCCTGCCGCCGTTCGGGCTGCTCGTCTTCCTGACGTGGCGGCTGTTGCGCCCGGATGTCTTTCGCGTCTGGGCGCCGCTCGGCTTCGGGTTCTTCGACGATCTGGTCAGCGGCCAGCCGCTGGGCAGCGCGATGCTGCTGTGGACATTGTCGTTCATCGTCCTCGACCTGCTCGATCGGCGGCTGGTCTATCGCGACTTCTGGCAGGACTGGCTGCTGGCGGGGGGCGCCGTCGCCTTGTGCCTGATCGGCGGGCGCTTGATCGCGACGCGGTTCGATGCGCATGTCGATACCGTGCTGCTGTTCCAGATCGCCATTTCGATCCTGTTCTATCCGCCGGCGGCGATGATCGTCGCTCGCCTGGCCCGGCGGAGCGCGCCGGATTGAACCGGCCGACCCGCCTCGTCACCGAGGCCGCGCAGGCCTACAGCTTTTCACGGCGTGCGGTGGTGCTGGGTGGCGCGCAGGCGGCGGTCGGCCTGGCGCTGGCGGGCCGGATGGCGTGGCTGGCGATCGCGGAAAACGAGCATTACCGGCTGCTCGCCGAAAGCAATCGCGTCAACCTGACGATGGTCCCGCCGCGCCGCGGCTGGATGATCGACCGCGCCGGCCGGCCGATCGCCACCAACCGCACCGATTTCCGCGTCGACATCATCCCGGACCGGCTGGCCGACAAGGACCGCGTGCTGGCGCTGCTCAAGCAGATCCTCGCGCTGCCCGACGAGCAGGTCGCGCGGATCGATACCGACCTGCGGCGCGCGGCGGGCTTCCAGCCGGTCCCGGTCGCCGAGAATCTCGACTGGGAACGCTTTGCCGCGGTGCAGGTGCGCCTGCCCGAACTGCCCGGCGTCGCGCCGACGCGCGGCTATTCGCGCAGCTATCCCGCCGGCCCCGCGGTCGCCCATTTGACCGGCTATGTCGGCGCCGCGTCGGCCGAACAATATCAGAAGAGCAAGGACCCCTTGTATATCACGCCGGGGTTCAAGATCGGCAAGGACGGGCTGGAAAAGGCGCTGGAGCCGGCATTGCGCGGCACGCCGGGCGCCAAGCGCATCGAGGTCACCGCACGCGGCAAGCTGGTCCGCGAACTCGCCACCCGGCCCGACCGCCCCGGCGAGACGCTGCGCCTGACGATCGACGCCGGCTTGCAGGAATATGCCGCGCGCCGGCTCGGCACCAATTCGGGGTCGGCGGTGGTGTTCGATTGCTTGACCGGCGAAATGCTGGCGATGGTGTCGATGCCGGCTTATGATCCCAACAGCTTTTCGGATGGGATCAGCCATCTCGAATGGAAGATGCTGTCGGACAACGACCATGTGCCCTTGATGAACAAGGTGCTGCAGGGGCTGTACCCGCCGGGATCGACGGTCAAGCCGATGAACGGACTGGCGCTGCTCGAGGCCGGGGTCAGCCCGACCGACCGGATCAGCTGTTCGGGATCGCTGCGCGTCGGCAACGGCATCTTCCACTGCCACAAGCGTGGCGGTCATGGCGCGCTCGATCTCAAGCACGCGATCATGTACAGCTGCGACATCTATTTCTACGAGATGGTCCGCAGGCTCGGCTATGACCGCGTGGCGCCGGTCGCGCGGCTGGTCGGGCTGGGCGAGAAGTTCGACCTGCCCTTTTCCACGCAGCGTTATGGCACGGTGCCCGACAGCGTGTGGAAGCTGAAGAAGTACAAGGCCGACTGGACCGTCGCTGATTCGCTCAACGCGTCGATCGGTCAGGGCTATGTTCTCGCCAATCCGCTCCAGTTGGCGGTGATGGCCTCACGGATCGCCTCGGGCCGCGCGCTGCGCCCGACGCTGATCAAGCGCGCCGACAATCGCGCCAGCCCCCTGGCGATCGCGCCCGACCATTTGGCGCTCGTCCGCGACGCGATGTTCGCTGTGGTCAACGAAGGCGGCACGGGCGGCGCGGCGCGGATGCAGGTGCCGGGCGTCGGCCTTGCCGCCAAGACCGGTACCGCCCAGGTGCGCCGCATCACCATGGCCGAACGCGCCGGCGGGGTGCTCAAGAACGCATCGCTGCCGTTCAAGCTGCGCGACCACGCGCTGTTCGTCTGCTTCGCCCCTGCCGACAATCCGCGCTATGCCGCCGCCGTGGTGCTCGAACATGGCGGGCACACCGTCCGCAACCTCGATACGCCGATGATCGGGCGCGACATCATGACGTATCTGTTCGATCGTGAGCGTGCGCTCAAGTCGCTGGCGGAGGTCGAAGCAACGTGGGGCGGCGATATCCAGATGCGGATGGCCGCCGAAACCGCGGCGTACAAGGCCAGCCTGTCGGCGGTGCAGGCCGCACAGACCGAGGCGACGGCGACCGCGCCGACCGATGCTCCGGCGGTCGAAGCCGCCACCGACCAGGCCAATGCCACTGCCGCCGTAATCGCCAATTCGGACAGTGCCGCGGTCGGATCGCGCGAGAGCGACCAGTGAACCGTACGTCGTCGGCCGTGTTGGGCTTCGTGCCCGAGCCGCTTGCCCAGCTGCCATGGCGGATCATTCTGCTGGTGCTCGCCATCGGCTGTTTCGGGCTGGTCGTGCTTTATTCGGCGGCCAGCGGCCATATCCGGCCCTGGGCATTGTCGCAGGGCATCCGCCTGGTCGCCTTCCTCGCCGCCGCAACCATCCTGTCGCGGGTGCGCGAGCGCGTATGGACCGCGGTCAGCTTTCCCGCTTACGGCGTGCTGCTCGCCCTGCTGGTCGCGGTCGAACTGCTCGGCAAGATCGCCGGCGGCGGGCAGCGCTGGCTCGACCTCGGACTGATCCGTCTCCAGCCGTCGGAGTTGATGAAGCCGTGCATCGTCCTCGCCTGCGCACGCTTCTACCAGATGCTGCCGCCCAACGAGACGCGCAAATTCTCGGCGATCTGGCCGGCCTGCGTGCTGATCGGATTGCCGGCCGGGCTGGTCATCCTTCAGCCCGATCTGGGCACCGCGCTGATGATCGCGTTCGGCGGGGTCACCGTGATGTTCCTGGCCGGTGTGCCGCTGCGGCTGTTCATCGGCGGGGCGCTTGGGCTCGCTGTCGCCGCCCCGCTGGCGATCAATTATGTCCTCCACGATTATCAGCGCAATCGCATCATGATCTTCCTCGATCCCGAAAGCGATCCGCTGGGCACCGGCTATCACATCAGCCAGTCGAAGATCGCGATCGGATCGGGCGGCATCTTCGGCAAGGGCTTCCTGCAGGGAACGCAGAGCCACCTCGACTATCTGCCCGAGGGCCATACCGACTTCGTGTTCGCAACGATGGCCGAGGAATGGGGGCTGGCGGGCGGCCTGTTGCTGATCCTGGCGTTCTTCATCGTCATCGGTTGGGGAGTTTCGGTCGCAATTCACGCGCGGACCCGCTTTGCCCGGCTTACCGCGGCGGGCCTTGCCTCGACGATCTTTTTCTACGTCGCGATCAACCTGGCGATGGTGATGGGGCTAGCGCCGGTGGTCGGCATCCCGCTACCGCTGGTCAGCTTCGGCGGGTCGGCGCAGATGACCACGATGCTGTGCCTGGGCATCCTGATGTCGATCGACCGCCAGAACCGACAGCAGGCCGACTGGTAGCGCCGTTTTGCCCCGCGCCCCGGGAAAAAGGGGTTTGCAAAGCCCGGACTCGATGCTAACCGCCTCGCTCCCCGACCGGGAACCGCCCCCCGCGGCCTCTCGCCAATCGGCCCGGACGCATAGCTCAGTTGGTAGAGCAGCTGACTCTTAATCAGCGGGTCCTTGGTTCGAGCCCAAGTGCGTCCACCAAAATCCCTAATGGTATCAAGTAGATAGCGGAAAAGCCCTCCGGGGCTGGAGCCCGGCTTGCGCTATGGGCTCCACATGGGCTCCACCGCCAAGATGGGCTCCGAACGTGATTGTAGCACTACGATATTTATTTTCGTGAGCGCTCCGACTTGACCGTGTGTTCCATATTTGTTCTCATAGGCGGATGAGACGAATCGACGATGACGCTTTGACCCTGCACTTCGAAGTTGCCTTGGCCGCTGCCGAGCCGAGCCTTATGGGCGAGCTTCAGCAGGGCGACCGCTTTCGCCGAAGTGCGGCCGTTTCTGCTCTGGCTTACCACCTCGCCGATCGGATGCGTTGCTTCGATATCGCGTTTGACGAAGGCCAGGGCGGCCGGGCCGAACAGCCTTCGCTTTTTCCCGACGATCTCCAGCCGATCGGTTGACGCGACGGCCGGAAGCGTTTTTGCTACCATGCTGCGCTCTACGGTTCCGTATGATTAGGATCGTCTGCGCATGGCACTTCGCCTCGTCACTCACTGCTCTTCCGGCTTCGCGGACATGTTCTTTTCAAGCGAAACCGGTGAGGTGCATTATTTAGGACCCGAAGACCCTAAATGGGTGTCACTAGAAGGGTTGTCTTATCCGACGATCGCGAAGCCATTCGCACCGTCGACCTACAACGACTGTTTCTTCTCATTTCCTAGAGGAGATATTGTTGACGGGACACCGCCCGGACCCGGCCTGATCTATCACTACACCTCGCTCGATACGGCCAAGCTCATCTTGGAATCAAAGAAGCTGCGCCTTTCAAGGTTCGCCAACGCTAACGACGAATATGAGCGAAGCGAGTTATGGTTTGGCGTTTACTGCTCCGAGAACGATCGCAGCCCCGACGTCGCGATCAATGTCAGCCGCGAATTGACCGATCGCCTGCGCACTCATTGGTGTTTCGCGAGTTTTTCAACCGATGGCGGCGGCTGGAGCCAAGCCGCTGCGCCCGAAATTTATGACAGTGCCGGGTGGAAGCATCCGAGCATGTGGGCGCATTACAGCCAACGCCATAAAAAGACGTCTGATGGCGCTAGCCGCTTTCCGGGGGCCGTGCTCGTTTTCGAGCGAAAGAAGCTCATCGCTTCGGCACTCGAAGCATACAATGAGCGCACCATGATTTACGGCAATATTCGATATGTCGATGAAGGAGACAGCGAGCTAGCCGACAGCTTTTTCGTGAACCACGAAGACTACCTGAAACTCGGAGCCGACGAGTTGTCGGGGCACCTGCTAATGCAGTTTTGGCGATCCTACTATCTGACGAAGTTCAAAGGTTGGTCGTATGAATCGGAGGCTCGGCTTTTAATCAATTTGCCCCACGATGAGACCTGCTTCATTCCCATAGATACGGCTTTAGTTGAAGTAATGATCGGCGATGGTGCAACCGAAGATGAGTTGGAGAAAGCCGGAGCGCTAGCGGACGCCGTAGGCGCAAGTACCGGTATCGTTCGTTGGCGAAACGGCCTCCCGATCCGCGTTCCATTTGAACGCTAGGAACCGCTACTCGTCCGTTGTGAGCAGATCGAGCGCCTGTCGCATCCCGATATAGCTTTGGAACGGCACCAGTCGCTTCGCCGCTTCGGCCTGACTGTCGGTGATCGCGTCGCCAGTGGCCGCCCCGATCGGAGCGCCTGCCGCCTTCGACACGTCGGCGATCAGGCCAGCCGTGGGGCCGAGCAGCTTGCCAACTGGATCGACGCCGATACGCCGCACGCCCTGGCCGCTCTGCGGCGCGTCGGGAAACGCCGCCATGAGCGGGTCTTTCACCGGGTTGAAGCCGGTCATCGTGTCGGTCGTCGCGGCCGCCTCGATCGGCAGGGCGAAAAAGCCTGACGCATCCAGCGCCTCGCCGAGCAGATAGCCGGGATTGTCGGCCGCTTGCGTGAAGCGCTCGTATCGCTCGCCGCCCACCGCATAGGCGCGCAGCCAAGCGGAGAGCAGCCCGACAGACGTCATGCCGACCATCATGCTCGTGAACTGCGTTCTGCCCTCCTGCATGCCCCGGAGCAGCACTCGTTGATGCGAGGCGAGGTTGTAGGTGCGGAACTGAAGCAGCGCCTTGCCGAGCGGCGTATGGGCGAAGAGCGGCACGTCGCCGACGCTGCGCGTCACGACGACGCTATCCACCTCTTTCGACACGGCCGCTCGATAGGCGCGCACCGCGTTGCCGTCGCCCCATCGCTCCGTATTGGCCACGCGCACGCCATCGATCACCTCGCCATGCTCTGCGAACTCGCGCCCGATCCGGCCGGCCTGATCGCCGTCAATGCCGAGGTAGGCGAGGAAGCGGGCATCGTCCGCCCGGCCGGAGACGGCATCTAGGATACGGTTTTGCGACATAATCGACGCGATCGATTTCGACATATCAGTGAAGAGCGACATGCCGTTCCACTTCGAGCCGATGCGGGTGCCGTTCTGAAGCAGCCGCTCGATTGCCGTGCCGGAGCGGTAGGGATCGCCGATCTCGCCGAGCGTGGCGAGCCGGTTCTGAAGCACGCGCTCTGTGACCTGGCCGGCAAGCTGCGCCTCATGAACGGAAAGCTTCACGGCGTCGAGATTGCCGATCAGCGCCGGCACGCCTTCAGACATGAAACGCCCGACGCCCTGCGCCGTCGCGCCGCGATACAGATCGGAGAGGTTGGACAGCACGACGCGGCCCATGCTGCGGATATAGTTGAAGGCGGTGAGCCCGCGCACGATGCGGCCGAAGTCGCCGCCGTTCTCGGCGGCCTTGTAGGTGCCTCGGATCAGATCGCGCATGGCGGTCAAATCCTCGATCGCCCCCTTCTCATCATTGGCCAGCGTCTTCAGCCGGGCTTCGTCCGTCCCGGCGGCCGCGCGCAGATCGCCGTAGTCGCGCCGGATTGCGGTGATCTGATCGCTCATATCAGCGCGGCCGAAGCGGCGGGTTAGCTCCGTCTCCGCCGCCATCGTGCGGCCGTAGCGCTCGGCGACGGACAGCACGTTGCTATCGAGGAACGGCGTCACGAGCGCGTCGGGGATATTGAACGTGCGGTTCTTCATCGGCCCGCGCGTGATCGGCGTGAGATATTCGGGCAGTGCCTCGCCGCCGGAGATGGTGCGGCCGGTGAGCTTGTCGAAGACGCTATCGGCGATGTCGCGGGCGGCGTCGCTAAAGTCGGGTCGTGCGCCGCTGGCAAGATCGACGCCCTGGCCGCCATGCTTGATCTCCCACCGATCGTAGAAGTCGCGCTCCAGCTTGGCGCGCAGATCGGCGATGGTTTGAACGCGAGCGTCGATCTTCGCCGGATCGAGCCTTGCGAGCCGATCCTTTAGCCGCTGCGCTCGCTCTCCCCGCGCCAACGTCATATCGGACACCTCGCGCGCTGCGCCCTCCATCGCCTCGCGCAGTTCGGCCAGGGCGGCGTCGGGATCGAGTGCGTCGGCCGCTTCCAGCCGAGACGAGATGCTGTTCAGCCGTTCGTGCCGCGCCGCTTCCGCCGCTGCCTCGCGCTTCAGCCGTTCGGCCATGCCGGCCGGGGCATCGTCGCCGAGCCGATCCGCCGCGCGGGCGATCCGGTCCTGCGCCCGTTCGGAGCGTTGCACCACGTCGGCGAAGGCGGTGCGAAGATCGGACAGCTTGGCGGCGAGCTTGCCCGGATCGAGGCGCTGCGCTTCCCGTTCAAAGACGCGGCCGCGCGCGATCAGCCGCGTGAGACTGCGCGCATTGGCTTCCCCGATATCGGCCACGGCGTTCAGCGCGGTATCGGCGCGACTGGCCACGCCCGCATAGTTCATGTCGACCCGCCGCTGGCGGCCGCGCAGCGCTCCACGCTGCTTCAGGTAGAAGCGCAGCCCGTCACCACCCTCTGCGGCCACGCTGGCGGCCTCTGCGCGTGCGTCGCGCGCGGCGGCACGGTTGCCCGCCTTGTCGGCGGCCCGCGCCTGGCCGCGAAGCTCATTGATCCGCCCCGCGCGGTCGATCTGATCGGCGTTCGCCCCGTCCAGCTTGTCGGCGGCCGCCTCTATCTCCGACATGGCGGCGGTGCGTTCATCCGGCGATAGCCGAAGGTCCGCAAGTTCGCCGTCCAGTGCCGTGCTGCGCCGTTTCAGCGTGTCGACGCTCTCCGCATAATCGCCGGCGATCCGATCGCCGTAAAACCGGGTGACGATATCCTTGAACTCCGGCTCCCGTGCGGTGAGCGTCTCCCGGCTCCATACGCGCGACAGATAGCTCGCCGCCGTGTCGACGCCTACGTCGGCGGGAAGAAGTCCGAGGTCGATCGCTTCATTCTTGAAGGGATCGAACACCCGCTCGCGCCACGCCGACGCGGCCCGCGCGACGAACGGGTTCGCGTCGGCGTCGCCGTTTCGCATCGCGTTGCCGGTGGCCTCTTCGAAGTCCTGCCCGCTCATATTCGTGCCGGCCTTCTTCATCTCGGCATAGATGGCGTTATGCGCCTTCACGGCGTCGACCATGCGGGCGTTGTAGGTCGATCGCGCCAGTGTCTCGGCGGCCGCGCCGAGCGATCGGCCCTCGCCGTGCATCGTCTGATACAAGGTGTTTTCGGCGAGTTGCTGCGACACCTCGCGCGCGGCGGCGCTCTCCCTGAAGTTGGCACGCAGGTTCGGGCTGATCGCCTGCGTCGCCGACGCCAGCCGTTCCGCGCCCCGGCCGGCAACGGTCAGATCGGCCACGGTGGCGCGCTCGACGGCCGCCGCGCCGACGCTGCCCGGCTGCGAAGTGACGATGCCGTGCAACGCCCTGGCCGCGACGTCGTGCTCGCCGCGCGTGAGCAGCGCCGCCCCTCCGCCGAGAAGCCCGCCGAGCACGACGGACGCTCCGATGTTGACCGCACTCTCTTCGGCGGTGCGGGTTTCCTGCGTCAATTGCAGCGCGCCTTCCTGAAGCGCGGTCGACGCCCCGGCCACCGCGCCGACACGCACTGCCGTGCGCCCCAAGGCATATGCGCCCTTGCCAGCGGCCGCGACCTCCCCGCCGATCGGGATCAGGATCGTGGGATCGAGCACCGACGCGGCGATGCTGGCGATAACGCCGGTCGTGCCGGCGGCGGCCACGGTGCGCCGGTTGTCCTCTTCACGGTCAATCCGCTGTTTCAGCAAAGCGGTATATCGAGCGTTGTTCGAACTGACGAAGCTGCTCCAGCGCTCTTCGTATGGCGTGCCCTTGATATCGTTCCACGCGCTGTAGCCCGGATCGACGTCATTCGGCGTGCCGATCGTGTCGCGCAGGTAGGTGAAGGCGTTGACGACGCTGTTATCCGCACCGAAGGCAGCGCCGATCGTGGCGGCCAGCGTCGGGGCGGGGGCGCGCTGCTCTTCATCGTCGGGCAGCGCGACCGAGCCGATGTTCAGGGTAACAGCCGGTTGGACCCGGCGGGCGTCGACGAGGGACATGAAGGCTCCTATCGGCTCGCCCAAAAGCGGACCTTGGCGTATCTGTCATAAGGGCGGTTCGGATCGCGACGCTGATACCAGCCGTCCAGATCAGGTAGGTTCCAGCCGGCGAACATGTCGGCGAAGTGCCCCTCTCCGATGTTCGCACCGCCCCGCGACACGGTGAGGACGTCGATACCGTCGTGGGCGTCTGCGCCGACCCACCCACCGCCGGGCTCCAGTATGGCCCGCGCTTCGCCATTCTGCGTAAGGGCGGGCCTGCCGTTCCAATTGCGGTAGGTGACGCTGGTCGTCACAGCAGCCGCCGAAAGCACGCGATGACGGTGAGGCTTGTCGTGCCGTCCCCGGCCGTCACGCGCGGCCGGATATTGCGCGCGACGATATCGTCCGCCGGAAAGACCATTGCAGCGGTGGTCGCGGCCGCCCCGATCAGTCCCCAAGTCGTCGGCGTGGCTTCATTCGACGCCTCGACTTGCGCCGATCCGCCCGCGCCGACCGTCCCGAACACCTGCCAACTGACAAGCTCCATTCCGTTCATGACGGCGGGAGCGCCATCGTCGCCGTTCAGCAGCCCGCTCCACTGCATATAGGCCATGTTCGTCTGACTGCGGTCGGTGGTGAAAGCACGGGTTGCCATCGTCTAGTTCCTCTCTGTTATTTGCGGGCGCGGCCGAAGCGCTTCATGTTGGCGGCGGCCTGAAGGGCCATCGGCGACGCCATCGCGAACGTGGCGGCCTCTTCGAGTTTCGGGTTCGCGCGCACGGCGTCTTCGATCCACGACAGGGCGTCGGCGATCAGTCCCTTCGCCCCCTCGCCATGCACACGCTCGATTTGCGCGCGGCATTGGCCGCAGGCGTCGACGTAAGCGGCTTCGCTTTCATACGCGCCCGTAGTGGATAGCCGCGCGATGTCGCCGAACGCGGCGTTGCCGATATCGGCGGGCACGCCTGCGTCGGCGAGCGATCCCTTCAGCGCGCCGAGCGACGTCGTGTCGGTGATCTCGACGCCCGGCGGGAGCGCCTGTTCGAACTGATAGGCAAGGCCGCTCACCGGCGCTTCGAAGCCCTCCAGCGGCTCGCCGTTCGTCAGCGGCGCGGCGGCATCGGTCGCGGTCGTCGCCTTGTGGTGCGCCTCGACCTGATCGAGCAACGATTGCCGGCCCCATGCCGGCGTCGCCGGATCGGACAGCTTTTCCATCAAGGCTTCGAGCGACGGGGCTTCAGCACCCGCCGGAACGGCATTGTCGCTCATGCTGCAATATCCTCTTCGATCGCGGCTCGCGCAGCTTCTTCGTCGGTGGCGGGGGTAACGGTGCCGTTCTTCGGCCGGCCGGGCGGCGGGGCGATCTCGCGCAGCGCGATATCGAGGTGGCCTTCAACGGACGGCGCGTCTGCGGAGCGATCGAAGGCCGCGCTTCGCGACGCGAAAACGTCGCCGTGCGCCAGCCGCTCATAGATCACCATCGGCAGATCGGAGAGTAGCCGGGGAAGTTCGCCGAGCCCTTCGCGGCGCGTCGGGCCGTCCGATGCCTCCCAAAGTCCCTTCGTCGCTTCGCGCCCATCGCGCAGTGCGGCGATCAGCATATCGGCGGCTTCGTCGATCGCGGTGGCGCGCTTACGGGCCGCCCGCGCCAGCGTGGCCAGCCGGGCACGCATCGCCGCCGCGCCGGCCGCTTCCTGATCGACGGCGATCTCGCCTTCTGCCATGCGCACCCGATCGAGCGCGTCGGCGTTGCCGGCGATATCCTGATCGAGCGTCGCGATGCTCGCGCCGAGCCGCGCGATCTCGGCGACCGTGGCGGCATCGCCGGGGCTCATGGCGTTGCGGGTGATCGCGGCGGCGCGGGCATCGGCCAGGGCTTCGCGCTCGACCTGAAGTTCGGCGAGCCGTTCCTGGAGCGCAGTCGCCGTAGCGCGGGCGCTCTCGGCCGGATCGGGATTATTGGATCGTGCCATTGGTAGCCTCCAGTCGAGTGATGCGCAGATCGACGAGCTTCAGTTCGTCAAAGAGCTTTTCGGCCTGAAGGGTGGCGCTTCGGTCCCCACGGGCGGCGGCCGCTTCGGCGACGCGCCCCGCCGTCACGATCGTCTCGCGCTTGGCGTAGAGCTTGCGCAGCATTTCGGCTTCATCGGCCACCGGTGATCTCCGCTTCAGGTGGTCGGACTAGAAGGGATCACGCGGCGAGCGACCATTACGGACAATCGGGCGGGCGACGATCGGCCGCCTAGGGGTGGCAACGCTGCTATGTATAACGGGTTATGCGGTCGGGAAGGTCGGTTCGCTCGGAGCGGCCGCAATGCGTATGAGGTATTTTCACCCCTATGAGGCTCCACGCGAAACGGTCCCCCACCCCCCTCTTCGGGCCGCACTGGCAGATCGCGATTTTCGTAGGCGGCGGCATGCGCCGAGATGGGGGCGGCTAAGGCAGGGTGGCAACGCCGTGCGGGGAGTGACTAGGCTGCGCTGGAGCCCATGCGGAGCCCATGCCGTGCGCTGCTGATCGGATACGCAGAAACCCTAGGACTTAAGAGGCGTTCGGCGGCCTTGCCCTTCGATCAAGTATCAGCGGGTCCAGTCAATTCGGAGGTTGGCCGTCGCCCGCGTTGAACAGCGCGCCAAGCCGAAGCTGCTCTTCACGCGACTGCTCATGAAGCCAAGCGAAGGCGTCATCGAAAGCATCGGGATCATCTGGCCGCATGGCGTCGATCGCCTCGCCGGCCGGGCGGCGATAGACGCGGTAAAGCGTGGCCAAGGCGCAGGACGCGCGATCACGGCTCATTAGAACAAGCTCGCCGGATCGACGTCATCGTGGAGCTTGGCGATATTGCGACGCTCTTCCTCCCGAGCGGAGACGGGCACGGCACGCCCTACAGGGTGCGGGAGCACCTGCGACGGCAACACCGGCGTAGCGGCGGCCAGGGCGTCGTGCTGATCGATCATGTCGCGGCGAAGCGCCTCTGCGGCGATCTGCGCCGCCGTGGGCGGGGCATCGGCCAAGGGCGGCGGGAGCGTCGGCGTGACGTTGCGCATACGGGTGCCGTCGATCACGGCACCGTCAGCGAAGCGCTCGGCGATCTCCAGCATACGCTCTAGCTGTTCGTCCGTCATGCCGTCGATCGGTGTGGTGATCTCCAGCTTTGCATGCTTCGGGAGAATGCCGATCAGCGCCTTCAAGGTGCCGGCCGGATCGTGGAACATGGCGCGGTCGATCACCGACTTACCTCCCTCTTTCCACGCCGCCTCGATATCCGCCATGAACTGTTCGGACCAACGCGCACGGGCTCCCTTCTTTCGTCCACCAACCCCTTTGCGGCCCGTTAAAAACTGACCCGTCACGGCATCGCGATCCGTAGCATCTTCGCTATCGAATGCCGTTGCAGGGGGATCGGTGAGCTTCATCGTCATAACTCCTAGGGGGACACAACAGGGGGACAGGCCACATTTCGACGGCCAAAACGTCGCTGAATTATAGCGCTTTTCCAGACACTTATCGTAGGGGGACAGGGGACAGCCCTTAGTGTCTTGGAACCGTGTCCCCCTGCGCCGCTGCGCGGAGCGCTGCGCGGCGGCATGCGAAGGGGCCGGGAGACAGCATCGGCCGCCCTGTCCCTCATGCTGTCCCCCTGATCGGCGCAATGAGATTGGCGGATTTCTGCGGTTTTCAACCTATCCCGCTCGACAGGGGGACAGCGCGACAAAGGGGTGTCTCTCACTCCGTCCCCCTAAAACAGCGATGCGGGGTGGATCGGCGGCGCGGGCACGACGAACTCGACGCCGCCGGTGCCGAAAGTCCGCTCGATCTGCTTCCCGGCGATCAACCGCTCTTCGATCCGTGCAAAGCGCTTCTTGCGTGTAGCCGGATTGCTATCGACCCATTCGCCGTAGCAATGTTGCCGGAGCAGATCGCGCGGCACCCCCTTGCGGCCGTCAGCCGTGGCCTCACCGGCGGCGAGCATGAGCCCTGCCAGCCCGTCCATGTAGAGCACTTGATGGGGATCATAGTCGGCGACGCTCACCGGCTTCACGATCGCCGCACTGATCGGATCGCCGTCCTCGTCCAACCCGACGTTGACGCTGCGAAGCTCGAAGTCCGCAACCGACCCCGTCTCGGCATAGCGGCTCTTCGTCAGTGCCAGCTTGCGATCCTTCACCTCGCCGGTGATCTCCGAGATTTCGCCCGTCGCGGCGAGGATCACGTCGGCGCTGGCCGTCCAAGCGCTTGATCCGCGCACGCCCGCGCCGTCGCTCTTGCCATAGTGCGCGACCGCGACGACGAGACAGTCAGCATCGCCGGCCAGCTTGTGGAGCGCCTTCATTGCGACCGTGGCAAGCTGCGCGTCGTTCTCGTCGACGCTGAAGGCCGCTGCCACCGTATCGACGGCGATCATGCCGAGACGGAGCCCGAAGCGCTTTTGCATCTCTGCGGCCGCCGCCATGACGATCGCGCCGATCTCGTTCGCATCGGCAATCTCCGCCCACGCGATCGGCAGCATAGCGGCATCAACGCCGCCGAGCCGGTGCAGCCGGAGCGCTTCGAGACGCGGGGCTATCGTGCCCGCGCCCTCTGCGGCCAGGATGAGGACGCCGACACGCTCGCGCACCGGACGGCCGAAGAAGGTGCCACCGGTGGCCAGCGCACCCGCAAGCTCCAGCGACAGGAACGTCTTGCCGATGCGGCTTTGCCCGGCGAGCAGCACGACGCCTTGCTTCGGGAGCCATTCCTTCACGAGCCACGACGGCCGCAAAGCCGCACCGGCATCGGAGAGGAAGCGCACGATCGACGGAGCGGCCACCCGGACGGCTGGCGGTGGGATAATCTCCACGCCGTTGAAGTCGACCGCCGGCGACGCGATGCCCGGTGCGTTTTGCCCGTTGGCGTAGGCGCTGGCCACCTTGCGCTCCAGCCATGCCGCCTCATCCTCAACGCCGCCGAGCGACGCGCACCGGGGTTGATAGTGATCGAGCATGAGGTTCAGGCACTCGTGTTCGGAGATGCCGAAGTCCTTCACCTGACAAGCGACCCGATAGGCGGTGTTGTCACCGCCCTGGCCCTCGATCGCTGGCGGTGCTTCACTGGCAAGATATGCAGCGGCCCGCTCGATCGCGGCCGGCGTATCCAGTTCGCACACCGGCGTCGCGGTATCGGCCGCGCGGCGAGCGACGCCGATCAGGGCGACAAGCCATGCCGGCGCATCGGGAATATCGAGCGAGAGCGGCGGGGTGCCGGCGGCCGGCTCGTAGCGCCGGCCATCGGGCAGCACACACCCCGGCGCGATCGTATAGCCCGCCCCGCGCACGTTGATGCCCTTCGGCAGATCGCCTTCCCCGTTCGTTGGCTCCATACCGGCGGGGCGTCGCATATAGACGTGGCGGCCCTGCCCCGGCGTCTCAACGGCCGGGAAGGCCGCCCCGGTGAACCCTTGCGCGCCGGCGAGAGCATCCCAAGCCGCGACGCCATCGGGGCCGCCGTGCCGATCGGCATCGATCGCCATCACGCCGGCGGCGGTGAGCCCAAGCCCGACAAGGCTATCAGGCCACCGGCTCCACCATGCGCTGATCGTCGCTTCGTCCAGTGTGCCCGCCCGATGGCCGCCGGCGACGCGCGGGCTCTTCGCCGTGAACTCGCCTTCGGCGACAGGGCGGCACGGGAACACCGGGAAGCCGGCCCGCGCATGATCGAGCGCAACGGCAAGGTTCGGCGGCGAGGTGCCGGGGCCGGTTCGGAAGAGATCGACAACACTCGCGGTCATGGTGATCGGGTCCAATGATCCGCAGCGTTATCCGGCGCAGCCGGGCACTGGGCGCGCCGCACGGCGCGAGATGCAGTAAAGGGGTGAGCTAGATGCGCGCCCATCCGGGGGGTGCTTTGCCGGCCTGAAGCTGACTTACCGCCCATCGGTTTTTCGGGTTGACCGCAGCGGTGAGGTGCCCGGCCGGGATCGACCAAGGCCGCTTACGGATCGCGCCCTGGCCTACCGCCACAACCTCCATGACGGCGCGGCGATACGCGCCTCCCCGGCTGGAGCGCCATTGGCCGTGCAGGGCATCGCGCGCGATCAGAGGAAGCTCGCCGACAACGGCAAAGTATTCAGCCTCTTCATGCGGGCGCAGCCGCCGAATGAAGCGCCCGCCGTAGCGCCGCACCTTGTCTTCGTCCGATCCGCGCTTGGCGACCGGCTCCGGGGGCAAGGCGGGTGCGTCGATCGGTGCGATGCGACGGCCGAGCTTGTCGCCGTCCGCTATGCCCCATTTTGTGCGCAGCATATTGCCGCCCATGTTGACGATCTCGGCGACGGGCCGCTCGCCGGGCGCGACGACGCAACCATCCGCTTCGATATTGAGCAGCGCCCGCGCACCGGCCAAGCGAAGGGTCGAGAGCCGCGAAAGCACTTTGGCTTCGGGCGGTTGTTCGCCATAAGTCACGGCGTTCCTTTCTGCGATATCGAGCAGTCGGTGTTCGCGCGCCGGCTGTTTCGCTTTTGGGTCAAGCGGCTTCCCGGCCGGCTTCGAGCCATGCGCGGGCGTCCTCCATCGGGATCAACCGCCGCTTGCCGCGCTTCACGCTGCCGAGCCGTCCTTCGGCAATCAACCGCCATGTCCACGCCGGCGACACGCCCGCCCATTTGCAGAACGCAGGCACGGT
The DNA here is from genome assembly GCF_964244265.1 of uncultured Sphingomonas sp. Lineage (GTDB taxonomy): Bacteria > Pseudomonadota > Alphaproteobacteria > Sphingomonadales > Sphingomonadaceae > Sphingomonas. Next base: position 25,915 of record NZ_CAXTHV010000011.1, read on the forward strand.
AAGCGCGCCGGGCTCGATCGAATCTTCTTGCTTTGCCATCGCTCAATCTCCGGTCGAAGTATCGACCCGGAGACATTGCTAGAGCGGCGGCCACTCGGCGATTACGATCAATCGGGCAGGACCGCGCTCGCCAGCATCCGGTCCCTAATGGCGACCGTAGCTGCTCGAAACGCGGGCGCGCCGGCAAGCAGCCCGCTTAAATGGTGCAGGTGGTCGTCCCAAACACGACGGGCCGCGTAGATTTTTGTCCAGAGGCGGCGAGCTTCGCGCACCACTTCAAGATCAGCGCCTTTCAGTTCTCCGTTGTCGGCGAGCTCGACCATTTGGCGAAAAACCGATCCGTCCCAAGGATCGATATTTTCAAGACGAAGTGCCGCATCCTGCGCGGCGCGCGGCCAGCTAGGACTTTCCCCCGTCGCCCGAAGAATGAGCGCCAGGCGCAGGCGCTCGCCATCGTCAATGTATTTGCCGGTCCGCTTCGGCGCGCCCGCGCCGTCCTTCACCCGGAGGCGGTTTCGATCGCGCCGGGGCAACAGCGCGTCGGTGCCGGCTCCAATCGCGTATCGCTTCCTCCGGTTGCTCATGCGGCTTCGGCCGATCGCAGCGGCACGACATTCCCGGCCGGGCGGCCAAGCGCCTCGCTTTCGATCAGCGACGCCCATGCGCAGAGCGCCGCCTTGCGGGGCTCGAATAGCTCCGACTGATTGTAGGTTCGCATGATCTTCGACGTCGTGGCGGACCCAACGTGGTTCAGGCATCGATCGGCGACGGTGGCGTCGACGCCGAGCCGATCGGAAGCATTGGTCGCGAAGGACGTTCGCAGATCGTGGATCGTCCAGCCCGGCATGACGTCCGGTTCAGGTGCATTTCCGTCTTGTATGCCAGTGCGCGACGCCTCTTCGGCCGCTACCTTCGCGCGGGCGTCGGCAATGGCCTTGTCCAGCCGCCGCTTGCCCTTCGTGAAGCCCGAAACGGGGGAAGCGCCTGTCGTGCTGAAGACGAACGGGTTCGGCCTTGATCGCCCGTCATCGCCCACCGCCTCTTTCGGCCGTGCTGGATCGGCCAGCGCTTCCTTAATGATCGACCGGGCAAGCGGCGACAGCGGCACGCGGAGAGCGTTGGCGCGCTTCGTGCGCCCGGCCGGGAGGGTCCAGATGTCTTCGGCTGGCGCACCGTCGCTGCCGAGATCAAGTTCGGCCACGGGCATCGCCGCGATCTCTTCACGCCGCATCGGCAGCACCATGAGCAGCCGGTAGAGCGGGCCGAACGGATAGCCGAGCGTCCCGGCGGCCGTCCATATCTCGCCAAGCTCGCCGAGCGTATGCGTGCGGTCGCGCTGATTCTCCTTGGCCGGCTTCTTCACCTTTTCGGCCGGGTTGGCTTCGATGATCTCTTCGCCGACGCACCAATTGAAGAAGGCGCGGGCGTAGGCGAGGCTCCGATTTGCGCTGATCGGCGACGTCTTCGCATGTCGGCGCACCGCATCGGCTATATCGGCGCGGATGATCGAGCCCGGCGCGCGAGTGAGCATGTCGCGGAGCAAGCCCTTCTTCCCGTCCAGCGCCCGCCGGGTGGCCGCACCCTGCCGAAGTTGCGACAGCTTGGCCGTCTCATACTGATCGAGCACGTCGCGCAGCGTCGTGCGAGTGCGCCGCGCGATCTCGGCGGCGCGGACGGCCGCCCTCTTTTCCTCATTGGGGTTGATGCCCTCATCGATCTTGCGGCGCATGTCCTGCGCAGCCTTGCGGGCATCGGCGATGCCGAGCCCTGGCCAACGACCTAGGGTGAAGCGCGTGCGCTGCCCGTTCTTCAAGCGAGGATCGCAAACCCATGTCGCGGACTGTTGGCCGATGCGGATTTGTAGGTTCGCTTCGCGATCGTCGCGAAGGACGATGCGCTGCCCCTGGCCAACCTTTGCGATGGCCGCGTCGATCGCGGTCTTTGTGAGTGCAGCGGCCATTCTCGTTCCCTTCGATCATGTACTGCCCCACTATGGGCTCCACATGGGCTCCAAAAATCCGCTGTCATCGGGCATGCCGATTGAGCGACTAATAGAGAATCTAAGAGCGGACCCGCTGATCGGTCAAGCGGGACATAACGTGTTAGAAGGCTTTTCGGTGGAGCCCAAGCTAGTTTGGTGGAGCGTCGTAGAGAAATGAAGATCGAGCCCACGTCGTCTCTTAATCAGCGGGTCCTTGGTTCGAGCCCAAGTGCGTCCACCACATCTCGTATTAATTCAGCGGGTCTTTGGTTCAAGCGGCGTGCGTCCACTTCTATGGACGTAACAGCCACTTATGGTATACTGCAGCCGGATCGCGCCGCCGGTGAGGTGATCGCCACCGCGCTGACCGCCGCCAGGCCAAAGACCCGCTATGAAGCGGTCAAGGGCAGGTTCGCAATACGAGGCGCCGTTGCTGCTGCGAAGCGCACCGTCGATCGTCTGATCGGCAAACAGCTGATTACTATTGTCAAAGACGTGCACCTGTTTCGGGCGCGTTTATGGGACGATGGCAATGGTCGCACCTCACCGGGCGGCTTGTACGGCGGCTGGATCCCGTCAAACTTGGCCCCCGTTCAAGGGCGCGCCGGGCAGCCGTCCGTTAGGCGGGCGGTCAGGCTCTGCCCACCAGCGCTACCAGGGGATCGCTCTTGCGCCCGTCCACGAGCATCTCGACGGTGATCTGCCCGAAGCCTGCCCGCTCCAGATAAAGGCGGACAAGCGCGGCATGTCCCTCGGTATCGAGCGCGCGCCAGATGGCGACTGCCTTTGTCGAGAAGCAGCGGTTGGAGAAGCTGACGATGAACGGCGCCCGCTCCGTCAGCACCCGGCGCACTTCGGCAAAGACCTCCACAGGCCGCTGAAGATACTGCACACCGACGCAACAGAGCGCGGCATCGAACGATCGACTCTCCAGCGGAAGCATGGGGCTGCGATTAAGGTCCTGCACGAACCAGCGGTCCAGGCGAGGATTCGCGGCAAGCTCCTCGGCGTTCATGCCATGGCCGACGACATCGGGGTAGGTGCGATCGGTCGGCAGGTGACTGACCCAGCTCGACATCAGGTCGAGCACGCGCCCACCATCAGGCAGCAGCTCTCGATAGCACCGGGTGAGGGCGGCGATAGCGCCTTCGTCGATATGATGGACCAGCCGCGGCGGTGCGTAAAAGGCCAGGTCGTCGCCGGCATCCTGTTTGGCGAAGGCGCCGGCCGGCAGTTCGGGAAGCGGGTCAGCAATCATGTGGCGCTATCCGTCGTTCCAACCAAGGTACATAGGCGTGCCGGCGACCATGCGTGAGTTGGCATCAGTGAGTCTTCGTGCCGGCAGCGCGCCGCACTGCCCCCCGCAAGATCGGGTTTGTTTAACTCAGCTGGTCCTTGGTCCGAGCGCCGTCATGCCGTCTGTGCTGTCGGCGCCTTGGCATGGGGCGGCTCAGGATGTGATCCACATAGCCCGGAAAGACATAATCGAACTCGAACACCCAATTGTCGCCCAGCGGACCGCCGGCGACCAGGTCGGTCTCGACGAACACCTGCACGCCGTTGCGGCCATAGGTGTAGCGGGTAATGTCGGCGAAGACGGGCGAGGCGTCCATCCGCGCGTCGACTTCCGGCGTCCCTGGTCGCGCGCGGTTCAGCGTGACACGGACGCGACCGTGCAACTCGGCATCGTTTTCGCCGAGCGCCCGGACCCGCATGACCATTGCCTCCAGTTCCTCCAGCGAGTGGACCAGCACTGCCGCGTGAAAACCCAGTTCCGGATCATGCGCCTGCGCCAAGCGCCATTGCGCGACCTCGGACGATCCGCCGACCTCGCGCGCGATTGCGTTATAGACCGCCCGAATCTCCGCCGGCATCTGCATGAGGTAGATGATGCGGTCGGCCCCGCCCTGCGCCTCTGCGTCGAGGATGAAGTGCCAGAACGGGCCGCTGTCGGTGCGCTGCATTTGATAGCATTCGACAAAGCCGAGCGCGCGCAGCAGGCGCGCTGCGAGCGCGCCATCCGTCACGTCGCGATAATGCAAGGCAAGATGCCCAAAGCTGGTCGATGGCCGGGCGGCATCCATGCGGCTTTCCCTTCAGTCCTTCAACTCTATCAGGATCTCGCGATAGGGCTTGCGGCCGACATTGCGTGCCGCCTCGATGCCGCCGCGCTGCTGGACGAACCAGCGGCCCGGCGTGACGTCCGCCTCGATATAGCTGGCGGAACGGCCGGTGGAGCGGGCGTGCGGCACGCCGGCGATGCGGTCGCCGTCCAGCACCACGATCACGTGATCGAGACGATGCTCGTACGGCGCGGTCTCCTCGCCCGGTTAGAGGCTCAGCTCCCAGATGCGGATGCGATCGTCCTCATGAACCAGCCGCGTGCCGACGTCGCCGGTGAGCATATCGCCGAGGTGTACATTCCCGCTAACCTCGCTCATGCGGCAATCCTGTTGATGACCGGGCCGCCGTCGAGCGCCGACAGCAGGTTGCGCGCAGCCGCCGCGCGCAGCCGGGCCATCGCCTCGTGCGTCTGTCCCGCATTGTGCGGAGAGAGGATGACGTTGGGCACGCCGGCCCAGCGCTCCGGTCGCGCCGGCTCGTTGACGAACACGTCAAGCGCGGCGCCGCCCAGGCTGCCATCGTAGAGCGCGACGATCAGTGCCTCCTCGTCGATCACGTCGCCACGCGCGATATTGACGATCAGGCCGTCCGCGCCGACCGCCTCGATCACCGCGCGATCGATCAGGCGATGGGTATCGCCGCGTGCCACCACGACCAGCGTCGTACACCATTGGGCCAGCCCTAGAATGCTCTCCTTGCGCGGCCACGCCGCCGGGCGGGCATGCGGCCCCCACCAGGCGATCTCGCCGCCGAACGGTGTCAGCCGCGCCGCAATTGCCTGTCCAATACGGCCCAGGCCGACGATTCCGAAGCGATGCGAGGACAGCGCGCGCCGATAGGGCGGATACCCTTCCCTACCCCATCGCCCCGTCCGCACCCACGCATCGCCCATCGCGATCTGCTGGATCGCCGCCAGGATCAGTCCAACCGTGTGATCGGCGACGTCGCGGCTATGCATATCGCCGGCATTGGCGACGATCACGCCGCGCGCATCCGCTGCGGCGACGTCGATGCCCTCATAGCCGGCGCCGGCGGCGGCGATCACACGCAGCGCGGGAAGCCGGTCGAGCAACGACGCATCGATACGGTCTCTGCCCGTCGTCAGGATCGCGACGATGCCGGCGCCATGGTCGGCCAACGCGGCATCGACATCGCCGGCTTCCCAAAGCTTGAGCACGTCGAAGCGTTTGATGACGTCGGCACCCAGCCGGGCCATGCCCGGCGTGAACAACAGCAGGCCAGGCTTATTGACCATCCTCATGCCTCCAGCAGCCGACGCTGGACCTGGCCGGTCGCGGGCGTGCGCGGCAGCGAATCGACCAGTTTCAGCCGCCGGGGATGTTTGTGCGGTGCCAGCGTTGCTGCGCAATGCGTGCGCAGCATATCGATCGTGATCGTCGCGTCCGCCCGCGCGACGACAAAAGCCGTGACCACCTGGCCCCAATCAGGATCCGCGGCGCCGACGACCGCCGCATCGGCAATCGCCGGGTGCGCCTGCAGCACCGATTCGACTTCGGCAGGCGAGATCCACTCGCCACCTGACCGGATCAGGTCGCCCGCGCGCCCGACCACCGAGCGATATCCCTCATCGTCGGTCGTCGCGAGATCGCCAGTACGGAACAAGCCGCGTTCGAACGCCGCGGCGGTTGCCGCTTCATTGCGGAAATAGCCGTCGAACACGGTAGGGCTGGCGACCAGCATCTCGCCGTTCGCTCCTTCCTCGATCGTCACGCCAGGAACGGGCAGGCCGACCGACCCCGGCTTGCGATCGATATCGTCGGGCCCCAGCGTGCAGACCGATCCCGCCTCGGTGGACCCATAGGCAATCGAGATCGCAACGCCGGGGAAGGCGTCGCGGATCACGCCGATCAGTTCGGATGTGACCATCGATGTGCCCGTCTCGATGCTGCGCAGGCAGGATAGGTCATGGCCGCCCCGGTCCGCCTCGACGATCCGCCGCAGCACTGCGGGAATCGCGCGCAAGGCGTCGCAGCGGTGGCGGTCGATCGCCTCGATCAGCAATCCTGCCTCCGCCCGGTCGACATAGACGATTGTCGAACTCTGGAGCCACCAGCGCAACGCCCGCGTCCAGCCCGCCATGTGGAATTGCGGGAACATCACGACCGTCGGCGGCACCGGCCAATGACTACCGACGCCGATCCTGAGGCGTTGCGTCCGGTGCGACAGCAGGCAGCCCTTGGGATCGCCCGTTGTTCCGCTGGTATAGTACATCACCTGCGCGTCGGTCTCTTCGACGTCGGGAAAAGCGCGCCCTGCCCCACCGTGCCGCGCGAGCAGCATGTCGAGCGTCATGCGGCCACTCGCTTCGTCGCCAAGCACGAGCGCCGGCTCCGCATGCGCGATCAGACCGTCGATCTCGGCGGCAGGCGCCTTGGGATTGAGCGGTGTGAAGATCGCGCCAATAAGTGCGGTGCCGAAATGGATCATTACGGCGTCGAGGCAGGTTTCCGCGATCCAGACGACGCGGTCGCCCCGCCCTATCCCAAGTGCCAGCAAGGCCTGCGCGACCGCCTCCGAAGAGGCGGCCGCTTCCGCGAAACTGATCGCCCTGTCGCCATGCCATGCCGCCCGACGCGCGGGCGTGCGTACCGCCGCGGTGCGGATGATGTCGCCGACGAGCAGGCGCTGCGTCAATCCCTATCTCCGATCCGCGCTATACGCTCGCTACGGTGCTGCTGTTATCCTTAATGACACCGATCTTGTGGAACGACGCCATCTTGTCGGTCAAATAATCGGGTGCCTCGCCAGTCTGGATGAACCAACCCGTGGGGCACATCGTCAGGATTTCGACCAAGCCGAAGCCGCGCTCCTCATTCTGCGCGCGGAACGCGGCCCCCAGCATCTTGCGCGTGCGGAATACGTTGCCGGCATTGTTGGTGGCCCCCCGCGCGACATAGGCGACGCCGTCGAGCGGAGCGAGCATCTCGGCCAGCCGGATAGGATAGCCGTGCTGCTTGGCGTCGCGGCCGCCCAGCGACGTCTTGGTGCGCTGCCCGATCACGGTGGTTGCCGTCATGTGTCCGCCCGTCTCCCCGAACACGCCGTTGTTGAGCATGATGCAGGTGACGTTCTCGCCGCGCGCGGCAGTGTGGATCACTTCCTGCAGCCCCTCATTGACCATGTCGCCATCGCCCTGGATGGTGAAGACGATCGTCGCCGGCCGCGCCCGTTTCAGCCCGGTGGCGAGGCTCGGCGCGCGGCCGTGCAGCGCCTGGAGCACCTCAACGTCCATGCCCGGCGAAAAGGCGGTGTAGCAGCCGATCCCGAACACGCCGACCGATCGGTCGGTCAGCCCCAGCTCGTCGATGATCTCCACCACCGATCGCATTGCCGCCGGCTCGCCGCAGCCGGCACACAGGTGATGCTTGCCCGGCAGGATCAGCGGCGGCGAGAAATCGTCGACCAGCCGCGCGGGCCGCGTCGGAGCAGAGTCGGTGCGGACGAGCGTAGGTGCGGTCATGCGGCGATCTCCGTCGCGGGGGCGGCCGATGGGCCGAGCGCCGCCAATTCGGCGCGGATGCGCGCGGCGACCTTGACCGGCGTCAGATCGGGCGCCACCCCAAATCCGGAATGATCGAAGCTGATCCCGCCGATCGCGGCGATCGCACGGTCCCCCACCGACAAGCGCACGTCCTCGATCATCTGACCGGCATTGAGCTCGTACACGCCGATCGCACGCGCCGACCGCGTCGCCGCGCGCAAGGCCTCGGCAGGGAATGGCCACAGCGTGATTGGCCGGAAGAAGCCGACCCGCATGCCTTCGGCGCGTAACTGGCCGACGACGTAGCGGACAATCCGCGCCGGCGTGCCGTAAGCCGCGACGACGTAATCGGCACCGTCGCACCAGCCCTGCTCGAACAGCGGCGGCATGCCCGCCTCCAGCGCGGCAACCTTGTCGCCGCTCGTCTCCAAATAGGTGCCGTACTTGATGTAGCGCGGGTCATTGCGCTTGTAGGGCATGATCGAGGAAACGATCCGTGCCGCGCCCGATCCGCTGGTCGATCCGTCGAGCATCCAGTCCTTGTCGGGCACCGGCCCGAAGTCGACCGGCCCCGTCTCGACCGCCTCGATCACGTGTGCTAGATAATAGTCGCCCATGAACATCACCGGATTGCGCAGGCAGTCGGCGATATGGAACGCCCGCTGGATCAGCACGACGGCTTCGGCGAGATCGACGGGGGCCAAAGTCACCGTCCGATAGTCGCCATGGCCGCCGCCACGCGTCGCCTGGAAATAATCGCCCTGCCCGCGCGCCATGTTGATGAATACCATGGGCACGCGTGCAAAACACAGCTCGGCAATCGATTCCTGCATCAGGGACAGGCCCTGGCCGACCGATCCGGTCGCCGCGCGCACCCCGCCGGCCGCCGCGCCCCACGCCATCCCCACCGCCTCGAGCTCGCTCTCGGCATTGACGCACGCGCCGCCGACCTCGGGCAGCAGTCGTGCCATGCCCTCCAGCACCTCGGTGAAGGGCGTCATCGGATAGCCCGCAAAGAAGCGGCAGCCGGCCGAAACCATCGCGCGCGCCAGTGCGTCCGACCCTTCGAGCAGCTCCACGCTCATGCCGCCTCCTGCATCTCGGCCGCGACCGGCTCGTCATAGCGCCACACCTGGAACACGAAATCGGGACAGATCAATGCGCAGGCATGGCAGGCGGTACAGCCGGGCTCCAGCTCGGGATAAAGATAGCCCATGGCGTTGCGCTTGCCGGTCGTCATCGACAGCACGTGCGGCTTGCAGGCGTCGATGCACAGCTCGCACCCCTTGCAGGCATCGACATCGATCACGAGCGTACCGCGCGACAGCTGGCCGCTGCTCACGCCGCCATCTCCAGCCGCGACCAGGCGGCGCACCGCAAATCGGTGACAGCCTGATGACCCAATGCCAGCGCCAAGCGATTAGGCTCGGCGAATTGTTGTCGATAGGGGGGCAGCACCTCCTCGGCGATCTCCAGAAGCGTGGCCAGCGCCACTATCCCCGTTGCCGCAGCGAACGCGCCCAGCGCAATCATCGCGCCCGCCTGCGGCATGTCGGCGCCGGCTGCGATCGCGGTCGCGGCGAGCGGCAGGACGATGCCGTCATAGGTCACCGTTTCCTCGAACACGCTGGTATTGACGATCACGAGGCCGCCCGGGCGAAGCTTGGCCGCCATGGCGGGCCAGCCCTTGGGATGCATCGCGAGCCCTGCCCAGGCATGATCGATCACCGGCGGCGTGACCAGGCTGTCGACGCCGATCACGATCGTGGCATCGGTATCGCCGCCGCGCATGGCACCACCATAGGTGCCGAACATAAGGACGCGGCGCCGCTCCCGCATCGCGGCGACGGCTAAAGATCGCGCTGCGAGCTGGATGCCTTGGCCGCCGATCCCCGAGAACAGGATTTCTCTTTCCACGCTGATCCTTTTCGTGCCGCGCTGCCGCGTCATAGGAACTTGCTGGACGACTGTCTATCCAGTTGGCCGCGCGGCAAATGCGGCGAGGCGATCGGTCATCAGCTTGACCCCCGCCGCGGTCTCTTCCGCATTCCACTCCACCGCCGCTGCCGCAGCAAGATACTCGATCTCGGCGACGATCATTACCGCTTCTACCCGTATGCCCACCTCGCTCGCACCCAGCGTGGCCAGCCGGTCGAGCAGGACCGAAGCGAGCATGCGGCGATGGGCGCGGTGCATATCGGCGAGGCGTTCGTCCTGCCCCAGCGCGATGCGATGGATGGCGAAGCTGCCTTGCGCGCTGCGCATGCCGTCGATCACCCGGCCAAGCCACGACTCTATAGCGCCATCGTCTACCTGGCCGTTATCCCCCAGTTTCCGGAACAGGCGCAACTGGCTGGCCCAATCTTCCGTCAGCAGCGCCACCAGCAAGGCATGCTTGCCCGTGAAATGGAGGTACACCGTCGCCCGCCCGACATTCGCCGCATGCGCGACATCCTCCATCGATACGGCATCGACACCTTCGGCGCAAAACAAGGCGCGCGCGGCGGCGAGCACGTTGCGGCGAGTTGACTCCCGCTGGATGATGCGCATTGAGGGACGGGGCGGAGCGATAGCGGGCACGGCGCCCATACTCGCCGCGATGGACCGGGAATGGCAAGCCCGAAGCTCCGCATCACTGCGATTTCGGCCCAGATTATCGGTACTTCACCTATCCCTGCCAGCAGGCGGCAAGCGCGCGGATCGCGGCGACGAGGGCGATCGGCTGGTCGAACATCACATGGTGCCATGCTTCGGCTATGCCGAATATCGGCGTGCCCGGGGGTGCGCCGGCACGCTGCGCGGCGATGATCGGCTCGCTCGCGAGCGCCGAACGCTCGCCATAGATGAAGGCGATCGGGCACGGCGGATCGAGGACGACGTCCCAGGCCTCAACAGTGTTCAGTTTCTGCATGATCATCGGATCGAATCGCCAGCGCCATACGCCGTCTTCCTCAACCAGCCCGCCGCGTGCGACATCGTCGAGGATGAACGGACAGTGGCTCGGCTGCGTGGGCGACAGCCGGAAACGGGCAAGTGCCGATGCGAGATCGGGATAGCGACGCGGCACGCGCATCGTCGACCGGATGCCTTCTCGCATCGCCGGCGGGGTCATCGCGGAATCGACAAATACGACCCCCGCAACCCTGTCGCCTTGGCCACGCACGGCGTTGCCGGCGACGGTGCCGCCGAAACTATGCGCCACGATCAAGGGCCGGACGACGCTCTCTGCCAGCCCGGCCGCCGCTATTGCGGAGAACAGCTCGGCGCTATGGTCAGTGCTAGTATAGGTATCGCGCCAGTCCGATCCGCCCATGCCGGAAAGGGACAAGGCGGCGACACGATAGTTCCGGGCGAGGAGCGGCGCGACCGGCCCCCACCATCCGGCATGAGCGCGGTTGCCATGCACCAGGAGCACGCCAGGCCGTCCTCGCTCACCCCATGCGAGCACTTCGATCTCGGCGCCGTTCACCTTAGTCCGCATTTGCTCCGGCGACTGATCCCGCAGCGCCTCGTACCATGCAGGCGCGGGTGGCCGCGCTCCGTGAAACGAAACAAGCGGATAATCGGGGCTGGCCTCCAACACCCACGGGTCAATGCGGTGATCGCTGCTCAAGTCTAGCCTTCCTTTCGTTGCGCGCCACGCGCCAATGGCGGCAACATAGATCATTTTACGATCCGGCCGCCGCGGACAGCATGTTGGGCCGACGCGCGCCTCGCTTGATCTCGATGCCGGCGAATGACAAGCTGCGGCTTGGCCAGGGAATATGCTCGATGAAGGTTCGCTATCCCCGGATCGACTTTGACGGCGTGTTTCCGCATTGGGCGCCGCATCTGGGAGTGTGCGCATTTCAACAACGCCTCCTCGATCACGCCGTGTTACCTGGAACCCTTTATGATCAAGGCGTTCCAGCGCGCGAAACAGCGGCCGGATCCGATGAAGAGGGGCATGCGCCATATCCTCTCGCGTTCTACAATCCGGCGAACAAGCCGCCGCCGCGCGGGCTTGAGCAGGTCCTGGAACAGTTCGACCCCGGGGCGCGGTTCGGGCGTCCGATCAGGACCTGAGGGTCCGCTGGTATTCGCGGAACAGCGAATTTTCCTCCGATGCCCGCCGTTACCGCTCGAGCGCGGATTTTGGCGAGAGCCGACGGATGCGCGGTAGCCCCGAATGGCACAGCAGCCCCCCGTCCACCGCGAGCGCCTGTCCCGTGATGTACGAGGCGTCGTCGGACGCCAGGAACAGCATCGCCCGGGCGACCTCGACCGCGCGGCCGAACCGCCCCAAGGGAATACGTTCGAAATATGGCGCGGTGCCGCCGGGAAGCTGGTCCATGTGCGCGGTCATCGGCGTATCCCCGATCACCCCGGGGCAGACCGCGTTCACCCGGATGCCGTCATCGGCATAGTCGAGCGCCAGTGACCGGGTAAAATTGACCAGCCCGCCCTTGGCGGCATTGTAGGCGGTCTGCGCGTAATCGCCCGCCAGCCCGCAGATCGACGCGGTGTTGACGATCGCCCCGCCGCCATCGGCCCGCATATGCGGCAGGACCTGCTTCGACAGGTGGAACGCTCCGCTAAGATTGACCGCGATCATGAAGTCCCAGGTCGCGGCATCGGTGTCGGTCACGGTGCCGAACTTGCCGATCCCGGCATTGTTGAACAGGAGATCGATCCCGCCGAGCCAGGCGGCGATCTCCGTCACCACGCCGCCGACCTGCTCGACATCGGCGATGTCGCACGCCCAGAAGCTGACGGCATCGCCCAGCTCGGCCGCGATGCGATCCCCGGCCGCGGCGTTCGTGTCGATGATGGCGACCCGGGCGCCTGCCCCGACGAGCATCCGCACCGCCGCTTCGCCGATCCCCGATGCGCCGCCGGTCACGACCGCGCGCTTGCTCGTGAAGTCCATCTTGCCCTCCCCCTCGCCGCACCCGTGACGGCGGCGTTGCCTGCCGTCGTTTTGCTCGGGCAACCGGACGGATGCTGTCGTCCCGTGTCATTGCAATCGATGTCACTGGATGCCAATCTGGTCAACAAACGATGCCGTCCGCAAGACGGTCAGCGCGACCAGGAGACAGTGATGCACGACATGATCATTCGCGGCGGGACGATCGTTGATGGCACGGGTGCGGCGCCGTTTGCGGGCGATGTGGCGATCGACAATGGCCTGATCGTTGCCGTCGGCGCCAAGCTGGAAGGCGAGGCGCGCGAGACGATCGATGCGGGCGGTGCGATCGTGACGCCGGGCTTCATCGACATCCATACCCATTATGACGGCCAGTTCATCTGGGACCAGCAGCTGGAGCCCAGCTTCTCCAATGGCGTGACCACGGCGATTGCGGGCAATTGCGGCGTCGGCTTTGCCCCCGCCGATCCACAATACCGCACGCGGCTCGTCGAGATGATGGAGGGCGTGGAGGACATTCCCGGCATCGTCCTCGACGAGGGGCTGGACTGGAACTGGCGGAGCTTTCCCGATTATCTCGACCGGCTTGATGCCAACGCCTATACAATGGATGTCGCCGCCCACCTCGCCCATGCGCCGTTGCGCGTTGCGGTGATGGGGGAGCGCGCGATCAGCCATGAGCCCGCGACCGACGCCGATCTCGCGGAGATGCAGCGGATCGTGCGCGAAGCGATGGATGCCGGCGCGGTCGGCGTTTCGGGGTCGCGTATCCTCGAGCACAAGTCGAGCAAGGGCGAGTTCGTTCCGGGCACCTTCGCCGAGGATCGCGAGCTGATCGCGATAGCCGAAGCGATGGGGGAGACCGGCAAGGGGGTGTTCCAGATCGTGCCGCTAGGCTGTTCGGGCGACACCGTCGGCACCCAGATTCCCACCGAAGAGCGGCTTGGCGAGCATGCCCGGTTCGAGCGTATCGCCGAGGCGGCGGGGCGGCCGGTCACCTATCTGCTCCATTCGCACAACCACGCACCGGATGAATGGCGGACGATGATCGCGGCGTCGGAGGCGGCCAATGATCGCGGGCTGGACATCCACCCGCAGGTCGCCGCGCGAGGCGTCGGGCTGCTGCTGGCGCTCGATGGCTACCACATCTTCCAGCCACGGCCCTCCTACATGGCGATCGCGCACCTGCCGCGCGCCGAGCGGGCGGCCGCGATGCGCGATCCCGAACGGCGCCGCGCGATCCTGTCGGAAGCCGCCGTGCCGCCCGAGCAGGCGCCGAGCTTGCGGATCCACGGTCTGGCTGAACGCTTCCGGCAAGTGCTCGACCGCTATTACGTCATGAAGCCCCCGCTCGACTATGAACCCGGCCCCGAGCAGCGGCTCGATGTCATCGCCGAGGCAACCGGCCGGACCATGGAGGAGGTGCTCTACGATACCTTTTCTGAAGGGAACGGCGGCAACATGGCGGCCGATTTCGCGATGAACTATACCGGCGGCAGCCTGGACTCGGTGCGTGACATGCTCGCGCATCCCGACACCGTCAGTGGCCTGGGCGATGGCGGCGCGCACCTGTTGATGATCTGCGACGCGGCGATGACCACCTTTCACCTCTCCTTCTGGAGCCGGGATCGGAAGCGCGGGCCGACGCTGCCGCTGGAGACGATGGTGGCCAAGCTTACCGGCGCGTCGGCCGCGCTGTACGGGTTGGCGGACCGCGGGACGATCGCGGTGGGCAAGCGCGCCGACATCAATGTCATCGATTTTGATCGGATCGACAACGAAATGCCTGAAATGGTGTTCGACCTGCCGCTCGGCAGCGGCCGGATGGTCCAGGGGGCGCGAGGCTATCGCGCGACCATCGTCAAGGGCGTGGTCACCCGGCGAGACGACCAGGACACCGGCGCGCGGCCGGGCCGGCTGCTGCGCATGAAGGCGTTCGCCGAGGCCGCTTGAAAAGCTGCGTCCCGCTCACCGATACCTGTGTGATCAGGTGACGGGCGGCACGGTCGAGGCCGGCTCCACGGGGGCGAACTCGGGACAGCGCCCCAATGTTGCCAGGACGATCGCACATCCGGCCATCAGCGGCATGCCCGCGGCGAGAAACCAGCCATAGCTCCCGAAATGATCGAACGTCGTCCCCGCAGCCACCGGGCCCAGGGCAAGGCCGGCGCTCAGCGCGGTGATCATGATGCCGAACAAGGCGCCGAACCGGCGCAGCCCGATATGGCGGGTCGACAGATAGGCGATCACGTCCAGCTCGGCGCCCACCGACAGGCCGATGACGATCGCCGCGGCCACTTCGCCAAACGCGCTGCCGCTCCATTGCAGCAGCGCCAGCCCCAGCGTCGGCAGGACGAACGCCGCCGCGCCCACCCGATTGCCGGGAAAGCGGTCCAGCAGCAATCCGGTGCCAAGCCGGCCGATTATCGAGGCGAAGCCGATCAGGCCCGCGGTCGCCGCGGCCGCCAACGGCGCGCGACCGCGGTCCTCCAGGATCGGAACGAAATGAACAATGGTGCCAATCAACACGAACGAATACATCCCCCCCGCCACCGCCAGCTTGTAGAATGCCGGACAGTGCAAGCCCTGTGCAACGGTAAGACCGGGAAGCGTTATTGTGGGGATGATTGGCGCGGTTTCGGGCCGGGCACGGCGCCCGCGTCCCTCGTCCTGAGCGCCGCTGAAGAAGAGGATAATCAGCGGCATCGCCACTGCCAGCCACAAGAAACCGAGACCGACAAAGCCGCCCCGCCAGCCGAACGATCCGATCAGCCAGGTCGCAGCCAGCGGCATGATCGTCGCGCTGATCCCGCTGCCGCACATCGCGATGGAGATCGCCAGCCCTCTCGCTTGCCGGAAACGGCTGGCGACCGCGCCTGCCCAGATCGTCGTGTGGACCGATAGGCATCCTAGCCCGACCAGGACGAAATGGCCGACCCAGTCCGCGTTGCTGCCCGTCGCCGCGCCTAACGAGCCAATTGCGGTGCACATGATGGCGATGCCGCAAATCCCCACCCGGCGCGGTCCGAAACGGTCGACCGCCATGCCGGCGAAGACCGACAGCAGCGACGCCATGCCGTTGGCGATGGTGATGCCCGAGGAGATCTGCGCGCGCGACCAGCCGAATTCGCGCGCGAGCGGCTGCATGAACGGGCCCAGCGAATAGACGTGCAGCACCGAGACGGACATGCCGAGCGCCCCCAGCAGCGGCAGATGCCAATAGCTTCGCCATTCGGCACGCGCGCTATCCATCATTTCGGTCGGTCAGGCCGGGTCAAGCGGCAGGCTCCGCGGTCCGTTGAATTCGGGGTAGCGGCCGGCGGTGGCGATCGCCAGCGCGCTGATGACGAAGCCCGGCAGCGCCAGCCAAAGCAAAAGCC
The DNA here is from genome assembly GCF_964244265.1 of uncultured Sphingomonas sp. GTDB lineage: Bacteria > Pseudomonadota > Alphaproteobacteria > Sphingomonadales > Sphingomonadaceae > Sphingomonas. Next base: position 41,808 of record NZ_CAXTHV010000011.1, read on the forward strand.
GGTAGCTTCCGGTCTGATCGCGAATCATGGATCCGAGCACCGGGCCCAGCGCGGTTGCGGCCGCCAGCACACCGATGATACAGCCGAACAGCGTCCCGTAAAAGCGCAGCCCGAAATATCGCGTAGCCAGATAGGCGAGGATATCGAGCTCCGAACCGACCGACAGGCCGATGAGGATCGCGAGCAACGTCATCAGCCACAGGCTGTCGCTTGTCAGCATGAGCAGCAGCGTTACCGGGATGATCGGCAGCAGCAACGCGATCCCGCCGACCAGAGCGCCGGCATAGCGGTCGAGCAGCACGCCCGTGATCAGTCGCCCGATAATCGAGAATATCCCGATCAGCCCGGCGATCGCCGCCGCCGCCGCGGGGTTGAAGCCCCGATCGCGCAACATCGGCACGAAGTGGAAGGTGATGGCGAAGAGCGCAGTGCTGAAGACGAAGCCCGCAATCGCCAGCCCCGCGAAAGCGCGTGATCGCAAGCCCGCTCTTACCGTCAGGCCGGGGAGGACGCCGATGCCGTCGGCCGCAGCGAACGCCGCGGGACTGCGCGGCAGCGCCTTCGGGAATAATAGGCAGAGCGGCAGCAGCATCGCCGCCCATAGGATGCCCAGCCCGACATAGGCGCCGCGCCAGCCATAATGGTCCAGCAGCAGGTTGGTGATGCTGGGCACCAGCGCGCCGGCAAGACTGACGCCGCTGATGACCAGCGCGAACGCCAGGGCCCGCGATGCCGAAAAAGCGCTGGAGACGGCCCCTGTCCAGACATTCGGCTTCAGGCCGATGAGCCCGACCGAGAGGATGCCCCATGTCGCATACCAGTGGAACAAGGAGTGGCCGATCGCCGCAAACGCCACCATCCCGAGGCAGAACACTATAGTGCCGGGGATCGCGATCCGGCGCGGCCCATAGCGATCCATCAGTACGCCGCAGAGTGGTGCCAGGACCGCGTTGACCGCGGATGACAATGTCTGCCCCAGTGTGATCTCGGTGCGACTCCAGCCGGTTTCGGCTGCGATCGGCGCGAGCAGCACGCCCAGCGAATAGAGGTGGACGCCGGTGATCGACATGCCGATCGTCGCCGCCACGACCAATGGCCAGTTTGCCTGCCATTCGGCAAGCGCGGCGCCCCGCTTCACCGCCGCCACGCGCTAAAACTTGACGCCGAGCCGGCCTCCGATGCTGCGCGGCTGGTTGTACATCTCATAGGTACCATAAGCGCTCGCCGAGGAAATGATCTTGTAACGCTCGTTTGTCAGGTTCTCGGCATAGATGGCGATCGTATAATGATCGCTCGGATCGGTCCACTGGATCTGGCCGCCGAACAGAAACCATCCATTTTCCTCGAGCCGGCCGGGCTGGCCCTTGCCCTGGTCCGGCGTCAGTGTTCCCGGCACCACGCAGGTGTTGACGCCGTTCACGACTCCGAATGCGCGGCAATTATAAGAGGCGTTCTGCGGCGCATAGCGGCTGGAGAACGACGCCGTGCCCGAAAACTGAAGGTCGCCGCCCGCGAGCTTGACCGTATAGTCGCCGCCGAAGCTTCCGGTCCAATCGGGGGCCCGGGCGATCCGGCGACCCGTCCAGTCGGCGATGACCGTGGTGTTTGCCGTGCCCGACGCATTGATAGAGATGTTGTTGGCGTTGGCGAAGTTGGTGTAGCGGGCGTGAAGGTATGCCAGCCCGGCGCGCAGGTTGAACGCGTCGGCGACGCGCGCGGTAATCGATCCGTCCGCACCGTAGATTTCGGCGCCTCCCGAATTCTGGATGAACGTCGATGTCTGGCCGATCACCGGCAGCAGCGCCGCCACCTGATTGTCCTTATAGTCGTAATAGAAGCCTGAGGCGTCTAGATAAAACGGCCCGCGACGCATCTTGTAACCGATCTCATAGGCGGTGACCGTCTCCGGTTTCAGCACGTTTAGGGGAAAGGCGCTGTTGATCGTGCCCGCCTTGAAGCCCGTCGAGATCGAGGCGTAGAGGTTGGTGTCGGGGTCGAACTCATAACGGATTACGGCATGGGGCGTGAACCGCTTGTTGCTTTCCCGAACCGGTCCGCCGAAATTCTGCGCAGCGCCGCCAGTCGTCACCGGCTGGACCACCCCGCCAACCGTGACGATGTCGGTCCTCGAAAGCACCTTCCGGTCATAATTGTAGCGACCGCCGGCCGTTAAGTAGAGATGGTTGCCGATTTTGTAGGTGGCATCAATGTAGGCGGAATAGGACCGCGTGCTGAACGGAAGCACGGTGAATATATTCTGCACGCCGGTTGCTCCGACGAAATTTACCGTACCGTTGGTCGTGCGAAAACTGTCGCTGTAATAGAAAGCGCCGGCCAGCAGCGTCAATCGATCCCCCAGGTTAACGGAATAATCCAATCCCTGGGTAAACGTTCGCCGCTTGTTTATCTGCAGGCCTTCAAACCCGTCGAACGGCGTTCCGTCGAAATCATAGATCTGGTGGTCGCGCTTGGTCAAATAGCCGGTATGCGTCGTGATCGATCCTCCGCTTCCCAGGTCGAATTCGCCGAGCAGCGTGAACTCGTCTCCTTCACTCAAATTCTGGGGACGCAGGTTGAGCGAGGTCTTGTCGCGCTGATTGACCTGTACGTTGGGCGCCGCGGCTGTCGGAACGAGGGCGGCATATGGAGACTGGCCGATGATGCCGTAGGCGAAGCCGCGTGGATCGTTGATGAAGGTGTAATTGTAGCCGAAAGTCAGGGAGACGCCGCTGCCCGGCGTGAACCTGGCCTTTGCGCGGAGCGAACGCTGGCGGTAATTGACCGTATTGTCACCGCTCCCGATGGCATCGCGTAAACCGGGCGTACGGATGATCTGGTTGGGGGCGAAATTGTTGACGTCCTTGAAATACCCGTCATTCTTGCGGAAATATCCGGCGATATTGACGGCAAGGACGTCCTTGACGACCGGCACCGAGACATAGGCCTGGGCAATGATGTCGTCATACCGCGCATAGCTGATAGACGCATTGCCTTCCAGCTGATCGCCCGGCGATTTGGTTGTGATCAGGATCGCGCCGCCGGTTGCATTGCGGCCGTACAGCACGGCCTGCGGACCCTTGAGGACCTGGATGTTGGCCAGATTGGCAAAGTCCTGATTGATCGACAGCTGATCCGATTGATAGAATCCGTCGATATAGACGCCGACGTTCGTTTCCTGCCCATTGCCGGCGAACGTCGTGGTCACGCCGCGGATGGCGGGCTGCGTGTAGGAGCCCGACCGCGAAATCTGCACCCCCGGGACGAGGTTTCCGAGGTCCTGGAACTTGCTCACCCCCGACTTCACCAGCGTATCGGCGTTCACTACGGTCACCGCGGCGGGAACGCTGACCTGACGCTCCTGGCGGCGAAGCGCGGTAACGACGATATCGCCTTCGCTGGCATCGTTGTCAGGAGCGGTGCCATCGGGAGCGGTGCGAGGCGCTGTCGGATAGGCGGGACCGGTTTGCCTGCCGGCCGGCTTTCCGGTTTGCGCGGATGCCTGTGCCTGCGGCCATGCGACGACGGCAAGTGCCGCCGCAGCCATCAGCCTGCCGCGCGTGAAACGGATCACCATGTGACATCTCCCCTGACTTCGCCTTTCCGGCGATTATCACTGTCGGTTTGTGCAGCGATTTGTCAGGATCTGTAATACAAAGGCGGCGGCGGCAATCTCCGCAATTTTGCACAACGGCAGTGCAACCTTTGACCAAGGAATCTGCCGTGGCGGTCCCGGCAAGGAGCCAGGGGCGCCCCGGGGCCGAAGCGATCCGATAAGGTATCGGCTGCTCCGGCAGCCGGCCGAGGCTCTCAGCCCATCTTGTACCCGCAAAGCTTGTTTCCGTCCAAGTCACGAAAATAGCCAAAATGGATGTTGGGCGCGCGTTCGCCGGGATCGCCCTCGTTGGTCCCGCCGAGTTCGATGGCCTTGGCGTGAAACGCCGCGACCTCCTCGCCCGTGTCGAAGGCAAAGCCGCCGGTGAAACCGTTCCCGACGGTCGCCGGGTTACCGTCGATCGGTGCGAGCACCCCGAATATGCCCTTGCCCCGGGCGGTGTACAGACGCCCGCCGGAAGGGTGATCGAACATCTTCTCCCACCCGATCGATGCCAACAGCTCGTCATAGAACGCCTTGGCCTCGTCCAGCCGGTTTGAGCCAACCGCGAAATAGTTCAATGTCGCCATATCATCCTCCCACCTCGTTCATCATTGCCATGTACCTCCATTCAACCTCTGGCAATCGCGGCCACGTCGATCGACCGATATCGCCGAGGCGCAGTTATACTGGGGTGCAGCCCCGTACATTCCGACCGCGTCGATCCGCCCTTGCGCGACGGCGCCGGACGCGCTCTTCTCGAGCCCAAAGATGATGCCGTTCAGAGCGCATCGACAAGAAAGGGGGAGGCGGTGTTGATCGAACTGGATCCTTACGGCGCGGAATATACCCGCAACCCCTATCCGATCTATCGGCGCCTGCGCGACGAGATGCCGGTCTATCATAACGAGGCGATGCGATTCTGGGCATTGACACGATATGATGACGTATATGCGGGATTGCGCGACAACGAGACGTTCGTCAGCGGCGAGGGCGTGACGATCGAGGGCGCCGAGAAAGGCATGCCCTATCTGCTCGTCAAGGATCCCCCTCAGCATAGCTGGCACAAGGGCCTCGCGGTCAAGATCTTCACTCGCGGCCGGATGGCCAAACTGGATGCCTTTATCCGTGCGCGCGCGATCGAACTGCTCGAGGAACTGGGGGATCGCGATCGCTACGACTGGGCGGAGGATTTCGCCGCGAAACTGCCGATGGATGTGATCAGCGAACTGACTGACATACCACCGGAATTTCGTGATGAAATTCACCGCTGGACCAACGTCTTCCTGCTGCGCGGCGACGACGCCGATCCTGAGCTGATCAAGGAATCGCACCGTCGCCGGCTGGACATCTTCCGGGGCCTGATCAAGGAACGCCGACGCAGCCCGCGCGACGATGTGATCACGCTTCTGATGACCGCCGAAATCAGCGACGATCAGGGCGGCACATACCGGATGAGCGAGGATGACATCGTCTATCACTATTCGGAACTCGGCAATGCCGGCCATGAGACGGTGGCGCGGTCGCTCCCCAATTGCCTGCTCGCGCTGGACGAGTTTCCCGATGAGCGGCGCAAGTTGCGCAAGGATCCCGGGCTGATCGAGGGCGGGGCGGACGAACTGCTCCGATACGATAACCCCGCGCAATATCTCGGCCGCACGACGAGCCGCGACACGACGCTGCACGGCGTGACGATCCCGGCCGGCGAACGCGTGCTGATGGTTGCGGGATCGGCCATCAACGACGAGCGCCGCTTCGACGATCCCCGTCGGCTGGACGTGCAGCGCCCCGTCGACCCCCGATCGATCCATTTCGGCGCGGGCATCCACAAATGCCTGGGTATCCACCTGGCACGAACCGAGATCCGCGTCGTTCTGGAGGAGCTGTTAAGCCGCTTTCCGAAGTATGAGATCGACCTGTCGAGCGTGACCAGGGCTGCGAGTTCGAACCTGCGCGGCGTGCGGTCGCTGACGATCTCGCCCGGCGGCCACGCCTGAAGGCGCCGGGGCATGGCAATCTCGACCGTTGACGCGCCTGGGACAGGCATCGATCGCAGCGCAATGCGGCGCGTTCACCGGCAAATGGACAAAGCATGCCGATCGACGACCTGAAGACGCTGTTCGTCACCGGTGGCGGTGGGGGAATCGGGCTGGAGATCGGACGGATCTGCGCGCGCCGGGGAATGAACGTCGTGCTCGCCGACATCCATCGCGAGCGGCTGGACGCGACGGTGACGACATTCGACGGGCCGGTACTCGGCATCGTCATGGACGTGTCCTCCTTCGCTGAATGGGCACGCGCGAAGCAAGAGGCGGAGGCGCGGTTCGGCGCGGTGGACCTGCTCGTCAACGGCGCCGCCTTGCCGCCCGGCATGTCGTCGATCCTCGATATGCCCGTTGCCGATTTCGAAACGCGCATCGCCACCAACCTGAGCGGCGTGTTCTATGGCGTGCGCACCTTCGGGGCGAACATGCGCGCACGCGGATACGGCCACATCGTCAACATCGCTTCCGAGGCCGGGCTCGTGCCGATGGCGATGCTGGGCGATTACGGCGCCGCCAAATTCGGCGTCGTCGGCCTGAGCGGAATCCTGCGGATCGAGCTCGCGCCGTCGGGCGTCGGCGTGACGGTGGTGGCGCCCGGCCTTACCCGCTCCAACATGACTGTCGGCATGGGGATGGATGCACGCTACGTCGCCGCCGCGATCGTCGAGGGCGTGCGCGACAATGCCCCATTCATCATCACCCACCCCAACGTGCGCGCAGCGCTCGAAAAGGTACATGCCCGCCAGATTGCCGCGATCGGCGCCCCTGCGCAACCGGGCTATGAAAATGCCAAGACACGCTGGGAATGAGTCTCATGGTCCATTTTGATCCCTATAGCCGCCAACATACCGACGATCCCTATCCCACCTATCGCCGGCTGCGCGCCGAAGCGCCGGTCTATCACAACGAGGAACGCCAGTTCTGGGCGTTGACGCGCTATGACGACGTGCTGGCGGCATTCCGCGACCACCGCCGCTTCATCAGCAGCGAGGGCGTAACCATCGAGCGGATGGGCAAGGGTCTCCCCTACCTCATCACCCGCGATCCGCCCGATCACAGCTGGCACAAGGCGCTGGCGGTCAAGGTGTTCAGCAGCAGGCGGATGGCCCGGCTCGAACCGTTCATCCGCGCGCGCGCGATCGAGTTGATCGAGGCGCTCGCCGACCACGAGGAAGTCGACATATTCAAGGATTTCACGGTGCGACTGCCGCTCGACGTGATTAGCGAACTGATCGACATCCCGCCGGAATACCGGGCTGAAATCCACCATTGGACGTCGCGCTCGCTGTTGCGCGGCGAGGATGGCAGCATGGAGATGATACGCGAGTCGCACGTTAGGCGGCGCGCCATCTATCTCGAGCTGATCGAGGCCCGGCGCCGCCACCCGCGCGAGGATATGATCACCGCGCTGATCGACATGGCCGTAACCGACGAAGTCGGCGCGGTCCATCGCTTCACCAACGAGGAAATCGCCTATCATTTCTCCGAACTCGCGTCGGCAGGGCATGAGACCGTCGCCAAGGCCATTCCCAACGCGTTGCTCGCGCTAGACGAGTTCCCCGACGAACGCGCCAAGATCACCGCCCGACCCGCGCGCATCGGTCACGCGGTCGAGGAGCTGCTCCGCTGGGATGCGCCTTCACAGTTCCAGGGCCGCGCGGCCGCATGCGACGTCACGCTGCACGGCGTCACCATTCCCAAGGGCGACATGGTCATGCTGGTCAACGGATCGGCGACACGCGACGAAACCGCCTTTGCCGATGCCGACCGCGTGGACCTCGACCGCAAACTCGATACCCGCGCGATCCATTTCGGCTTCGGCATCCACAAATGCCTTGGCATCCACCTTGCTCGCGTCGAGCTGCGCATCGCGCTTGAGGAAATGTTCGCGCGCTTTCCCGACCACAAGGTCCATCGCGAACGGGCGAGGCGTGACATTGTCGCCAACGTTCGGGGCGTCAGCGGCCTGCCGATGTCGCCGGGCGCGCATGCCTGAGAGTCTGCGCCGGAACGCGCGGCGCGGGTTTGCGGGCAACCCGCATCACGATCTTGACGTGCGCGGACTTTCCCATGGCCGTTGCCGACAGCAAGCCGTCTTACGGCCGCGCATTTGATGACAATTGGAATGGCAGGGCGTAGCCCTGCCTGACTATGTCATACCTCTCGAGCCTTTGGCGGTCGGCATGAGCGATCTCGACTGGGATCGCCTGCGCGTCTTCCTCCACGTCGCGCGTACGGGACGGCTAAGCGCGGCCGCCGCGCGGCTGAAGTTGAACCACAGCACTGTCGCCCGGCAGATGAGTGCGTTCGAGCAGGAAATCGGGACACGATTGTTCGATCGCTCGCCTCAGGGCATCACGCTGACCAGCAAAGGCGCCGAACTGCTCGTCCATGCCGAACGAATCGAGCAGGAGACGAACCTGCTGATGGCCTGCGTCGCCGGGCATGAGGCGCTGCTGTCCGGAACGGTGCGCATCGCGGTGCCGGAAGCGTTCGGCTGTTTCCTCGTCACGCCCAACCTGCATCGGATGCAGGCGAACCATGCCGACATCAGCATCGAGATGATTCCCGAATCGCGCACCGTCAGCCTGGGACGCCGCGACGCGGATCTAGTCGTATCTACCGTGCGTCCGCGACGTGGACGAATGTTCATCAACAAGCTGGCCGACATGAGCATGGGGCTTTATGGCAGCCAGGCCTATATCGACCGATATGGCGCCCCAGCCTCGATTGACGAGCTCCAGAGCCACCGGTTCGTGGGCTATATCGAGGACTTGCTGGAAAGCGAGGATCACGGGTCGCTGACGCAGATCGTCGATGCTCCGCATGTGGTGTTCCGCAGTAGCTCGATCATCTCGCAGCATAGCGCGGTTCAGGCGGGGATGGGCCTGGGGATGCTGCATGGGTTCGCAACCGGCTTCACCCCGGGTCTCGTTCGTATCCTTCCAGATGAAATCAACGAACCGCGAACCTATTGGCTCACGGTCCATGCCGATCTGCGCCAGATGCCGCGCATCCGGGCAGTGATCCGTTTTCTGCATGACCTGGTCCGGGATCCCGTGCCGCTCCGGGCGCCACTGTCGCGAAACGTGCGTCCGGCACTCTATGCCGCGGCACCGGGGAGGTTGCGCCTGTGATGCTCTCGCGTCGCCGGTTCGTCGCGGGGGGCGCGGCGGCGCTGCTGCCGGCGGCGGCGATGTCGCGTGCCGCATCGTTCATCGCCGGCGTGGCGGCGCTTGAGCGGACGCTCGGCGCCGGGGCGCGAATCGGCGTATGGCTGGTCGACCCGCCGCAACGGCTGGCGGCCGGCCGACGCGCGGACGAGCGCTTCCCGATGTGCAGCACGTTCAAGCTGCTCCTGGCGGGACAGGTGCTGTACCGCGTGGACCGCGGACTGGAGTCGCTCGACCGCATGGTGACGATCCCCCGGGCGGCGATCATCGCCAACTCTCCGGTGAGCAGTGATCATGCCGAGGGCGCCCTGCCCGTCCGCACATTGTGCGAGGCGATGGTTACGCAGAGCGACAATGCCGCGGCCAACCTGCTGCTGGCAACCCTTGGCGGGCCGGCCGGACTGACCCGTCATCAGCGCTCGATCGGCGACCGGCTGACGCGGCTGGACCGCATCGAAACCGACCTGAACGAAGCAGTTCCGGGCGACCCGCGCGATACCAGCACTCCGGCGCAAATGGTGGCCAATCTCCACGGGCTTGCGGCGGGCAACGTGCTGCGTCCCGCATCGAGACAGATCCTGATCGACTGGCTGACGGCCAATCGGACCGGCGGCGAGCGGCTGAAGAAAGGCTTGCCCGCCGGCTGGTCGATCGGGGACAAGACCGGCGCGGGCGATCATGGCAGCAATAATGAGGTCGCCTTGCTGTGGCCGCCCGGGCGCGAGCGGACGCACCCTGCCTTTCTGGCCTGCTATATTACCGGTGGCCGCGGGGAGCCGCTGGCGCGCAATCCGGTCCATGCGGCAATCGGCGCGCTGGCCGCGGCGGCGATCACCGGCGCCTGACCGACGATCAGAACGCCATGGCCAACCGGGCCTGCAGGAGCTGCACGGGGCTGTGGTCGATGACCGGCTCGGCCTGCGCCGTCTCCAGCCGCGCCACGCGACAGTGAAGGTCGAGGCTGGCGAGGATCACCCGGCGTGCGTCGCCCGGCATGGCGGCAAGCACATCGTCCTCGGTCATCGGCGCATCGCCCAGCCGGCGCGACGGATCCAGGGCATCACGCGGCGACAACTCACCGGTGTTAACCGCACGTTGTGTCAGCAGCCAGGCGATGACGTGCATCAACCGGGTCGTCACCTTCAGCGATTCGCAGGAGAAGGTCACCCGGGCCAGCGGGGCCAAAGCATCACGCTCGGCGCGACCGCCCACGTCGAAATACGAGCGCGCCTCGTCGGCGAGCAGCATCGCCTCGGTATAAAGCGAATCCACCACACGCCGAAATATGCCCGATTCCATTGCGCCCTCTGCGATCCCGCGACGATGCCATAACGGTTCGCGGGGCAGATCGCCATGGCCGCTCTTGTCCCGGGAAAAGGCAATCAGGCGATGATATCGGGAATCAGCTGGTCCTCGAGCATCGCGATCTCGTCCTTCAACAGCAGCTTGCGCTTCTTCAGGCGCGCGATGCGCAACTGATCGGCCGATCCGGTCGCGATCAGCGCGGCCAGCGCCGCGTCGAGATCGCGATGGTCGGTCCGTAGAAGGTCAAGCCGCTTGGCGATCTCCGCTTCGTCCACCACCCACCATCCACGCCGCGTGGTCGCAATCAACCGATCGTCGCCAAAACAATGCAACGCGTCGAATCGCAAGCAAAATCGGTGGCGAGTATGATCGGAACGTGATCTACTCGATGTCCCCCCAACGCACTACAGGAGGAGCTTCGATGCAGAACTCGCACCTCTCGGCCCTGGAAACCAAGCACATGGTGCTCGATCGGCAGATCGATGCCGAACGACAGCGGCCGCTTCCTGATACGCGTATCCTGGCGGACCTCAAGAAGCAGAAATTACGGGTGAAGGAGGCGATAGCCGCCTGTTAGCGTCAATGCCGGGACGGACGGCGCGGCGCGTTGTCCGTCGTCGTCGGCCCTTGCTGTACCAATCAGCGCGGCGGTGCGATAATCGTTGGCGGCGCGGCCCGCTTGGCCCGTCCCACCGGCTGGCGAGCCAGCTTCGGGTCGATCAGATGATCGAATGCAATGCCGATTCGGCCGGCGGTGACCCAGGCGATCCGGCCCGAAACCCAGCCGACGCCGCGTACCCCGATTCTGACCGCCGTACCGACATCCGCGACGCCGGCATATTCAGCCATCAGTCCACCCGCCGACAGGTTCCGGATGCGGACCTGGATAACGTCCTCGCCGTCGACCAGGCGAAACTGAGCGGTGAGCAACAGGCTGTCGCGCGACTCCTGGCGACGCAGCGCCGCGTCGTTGTCGGATATCTCAGCAAAAGGGTTTGGGGTAAGCTGATCCATCGTCCGCTCGAGAGGTGATCCGTGCGGTAGCAGCGTAAACGTAAATTCTTGTCGAAAGCGTTAACCCCGCGTTGGCATCAATCCTCGCGGCTGATCTTTTCATGGCGTTCGTGGCGTTCCTGCGCCTCGACCGTCATCGTCGCGATCGGACGGGCCTCCAGCCGACCGAGCGAGATCGGCTCGCCGGTCACCTCGCAATAGCCATATTCGCCTTCGTCGATCCGGCGCAGCGCCGCGTCGATCTTCGAGATGAGCTTGCGTTGGCGGTCGCGCGTGCGCAGTTCGATCGACCAATCGGTTTCGCTCGATGCGCGATCGGTCAGGTCGGCCTCGCGCAGCGACTCGACCTGCAATTGCGACAATGTGGCCTCCGCTTCCTTGAAAATGGCTTCTTTCCATTTCAATAGCTTGTCACGAAAATACGCTTGCTGCCGTGCGTTCATGAACGGCTCGTCCGCGGCGGGTCGATAGCCATCGGCCTCGACGATGCCGCTACTCCTGCTGCTGCCCCCGCCATCCACGCGGTTCAAAGCCGTCGCCATCCCCACTCCTCCGTCACCGTACAAAGCGTTCCCCCACGCCGATTACGCACCCGATGCGAGCGGGCGTATAGCCACGCGGCGACTGCTCCACAAGCAATTGACGATATACGCTTTTGGGAGGCGATGCGTCCTGCCGGTCGCCGGCGCTCGCATAACAGGGGGCGACGCGCATCAGTGTACAACAATGAAACGTTAACTATGCAGCGAAGCCAATAATTAGCGGAAAGTTGATGATGAAGACTATAATGCTGGTTAACGCAATTGAAATTAACAGTTTGTTTCGTCCATGCCGCGATAGCGGTTCCTCAGCTGCGACAGGATCACATCGACTTCGCGGTTGTGGAGCCGAATAAACGAGAGAGTGACGCGATGTCTGTGCGGATGGCCATGGCAAAACTTTGCGCTTGCGCTTGCGGCGGCGCCATTGTCGGCGGCGGCGCGGTCAAGGTCGCGGAGGGCTCAAGCGCCCGCTCGGGTTACGCCAAGACCTACAAGAAGCGCGTGGTGCGCCGTACCACGGTGGCTTCGGCGGCCCGCCGGACCGGCGTGCGCCGGGTCGTCACGCGGACGACGGCGTCCTGCCCGCCGGCGGTCGTCACGGTGACGACCGCCGGCACGCCAATCCCCCTGCCCCCTGCTTATGCGGGCGTCGGCTCCAGCGGCGAGGTGCCGGTGGTCGGCGGCGGTGGTGGCTTTTCGACCGTGGTCGGCGGCAGCGGCGGCTTTGGCGGTGGCGGATTTTTCGTCGGGGGCTTCGGCGGCGGGGGCGGGTCGAGCGGCGGCAGCGTGGTGATTTCCTCGACATCGTCGACCAGCGGCGGATCGACCTCGACCTCCAGCGGCGGGTCGGGCGGGTCGTCTTCCTCGACATCCACCGGCGGGTCGTCGACCTCAACCGGGGGATCGTCGACATCGAGTTCGACCGGCGGGTTCTCGTCGGGGAGCACCTCTTCCTCCTCGTCGGGCAACGTCTCGTCGGCCTCGGGCGGATCGAGCGGCGCCGTCTCGTCGTCGTCCTCGGGCAATGTCTCGTCCGCATCCAGCGGCGACGTTTCATCGTCGTCGAGCTCCAGCGGCAACGTCTCGTCGTCTACCTCATCTTCATCCTCATCCTCATCCTCATCGTCGTCGTCCTCGTCGGGAAACGTCGCATCGTCGACGTCGAGTTCCTCCAACGGTTCGAGCAGCTCGACCTCGACATCGTCCTCCAGCTATGGCTCGTCGAGCAAGGGCTGGAGCTCGAACGGGGGCTGGTCGTCCAATGGCGGCTACAGCTCGACCGGCAGCTCGGGAAGCACCGGATCGACCGGCGGCCCGCCCGCCCCGGTGCCGGCGCCGCCGATGATCTTCCTGTTCGGCGGCGCTGCTGCCGCGTTGGTGGCGCGCAAGCGGCTGGCAAGGCGAACGACGATCGCCGCCTGACCTGCCGGCGGCACGCACCGCGTCGTGCCGGGTCCAGGTCGCACGGCGCGCGGGTTGCGCGGCGGGGTCGGCGCCGCCATAGGCCGGCAATGCACGACATCCGCCTGATCCGCAACGATCCCGCCGGGTTCGATACGGCACTCGCGCGCCGCGGCGTTGCCCCGATCGCCGCCGGGCTGATCGCGCTCGACGAACGCCGTCGCGCGACCGCCACCGAGCTTCAACTGGGGCAGGCACGCCGCAACGAGGCATCCAAGGCGATCGGGGCGGCCCGGACAGCAAAGGACGAGGGCGTCGCGGCGGCATTGATGGCCGAGGTCGCCGGGCTGAAGGCGCGCCTGCCCACGTTGGAAGCGGAGGAGCGGGAATTGGCGACGGCGCTCGACGCGCGGCTTGCGATCCTGCCCAATCTGCCTCTGGCCGACGTTCCTGATGGTGCCGACGAAGAGGAAAATGCGCTGGTCGCCACCCATGGCGAGCCGCCTGCCTTCACCTTCGAGGCCCGGGAGCATGACGCGATCGGCCCGGCGCTGGGCCTCGATTTTTCTCGGGGCGTGGCCCTGTCCGGGGCACGCTTCACGTTGGTTCGGGGTGCCGCAGCCCGGCTGCACCGCGCCCTGGGCCAGCTGATGATCGACCGGCTGACCGGCCGGCACGGCTATGAATTGGTTGTGCCGCCGCTGCTGGTGCGCGACGAAATCGTGTTCGGCACCGGCCAGCTGCCCAAGGCGGCGGACGACATGTTCCGTACCACCGAAGGCCATTGGCTGATCCCCACCGCCGAGGTGTCGCTGACCAATATCGTCCGCGAATCGATCCTGGCCGAGGACGAGCTGCCGCTGCGGCTGACCGCGCTGACGCCGTGCTTCCGGTCCGAAGCGGGCGCCGCCGGTCGCGACACGCGCGGCTTCATCCGCCAGCACCAGTTCGAAAAGTGCGAGATGGTCTCGATCACCACGCCCGACCGATCGGAGGCCGAGCACGAGCGGATGACGCAATGCGCGGAAGGCATCCTCGCCGCGCTGGAATTGCCGTTCCGCCGGATGAAATTGTGCACCGGCGACATGGGGTTCACCGCCGCGCGTACCTATGACCTCGAAGTCTGGCTGCCCGGCCAGGCACGGTATCGCGAGATTTCAAGTTGTTCGACCTGCACCGACTTCCAGGCGCGGCGGATGAACGCGCGCTATCGCCCGACCGGCGAAAAGGCGACGCGGTTCGTCCATACACTCAACGGATCGGGGCTGGCGGTCGGGCGGACGCTGGTTGCGGTGCTGGAAAATTACCAGCAGGCCGACGGATCGGTCGCGGTGCCGACCGTGTTGTTGCCGTATCTGGGCGGCGCCGACCGGCTGGAACCCGCATGATGCGCATCCTGCTGTGCAATGACGACGGCATCCATGCCAAGGGTCTCGCCGTGCTGGAAAGGCTGGCGCGGACTTTCAGCGACGACGTGTGGATCGTGGCGCCCGCCGACGAGCAATCGGGCAAGGGCCGATCGTTGACGCTGTCGCAGCCGGTCCGGCTGCGCCGGTTCGACGATCGCCGCTTTTCGGTCAGCGGCACGCCGACCGACGCGGTGATGATGGCCTTGGGCGAGGTGATGAAGGACCACCGCCCCGACCTCATCATGTCCGGCGTCAATCGCGGCGCCAACCTCGGCGAGGACGTATTCTATTCGGGCACCGTCGGCGCGGCGATGGAAGGCACGCTGGCGGGCATCCGCGCGATCGCGCTCAGCCAGCGCTATCGCGAGGCGGCGGCCGGCGACGACGTCGATTTCGGCGCCGCGGAGCAATGGGGAGAGCGCGTGCTGCGACCCCTGCTCGATGCTCGATGGGCACCGGGGACGCTGATCAACGTCAATTTCCCGCCGGTCGACTCACTCGAGGTCAAGGGCATCCGCGTCGTTCATCAGGGATTGCGCGACTATGGCCGGCAAAAGGTCGTACGGCGCGACGATCCGCGCGGCTTTGCCTATTATTGGATGGGGCTCGGCAAGGTGCCGCACACACCGGTCGCCGATACCGATCTCGAGGCGATCGCCTTGGACTATATCACGCTGACGCCGCTCCATATGGACCTGACGCATCGCGAGTCGCTGGAGCTGCTTACGGCCCTATATCGCTGAGAGTCTGTTTGCGGTGTAGAACACGGCTTGCGTTTAAATAACTTCGCGCGCCGCGCGCCGGGGTGACGATGCAGGCGATCCTTGCTACCCGCCGCGCGATCATGCCCGATTATTCCTCGCCCCTGCTTTGCCTGCTCGACGAGCGCGGCTATATCCATCAGCTGAGCGACGCTGCCGGGCTCGATGCGCTAGCCACGGCACAGATCGTTCCCGGCTATATCGGGTTCGACGCCACCGCGCCGTCGCTCCATGTCGGCAGCCTGGTGCAGATCATGCTGCTGCGCCGGCTGCAGCAATCGGGGCACAAGCCGATCGTGCTGATGGGCGGCGGGACGAGCAAGGTCGGCGATCCCAGCTTCAAGGACGAGGCGCGCAAGCTGCTGGGCGCGGAGACCATCACTGCCAACATTGCCTCGATCCGCCGTATCTTCGAACGTTTCCTGACCTTCGCACCCGAAGGTAAAGAGGGGGGCCAGACCGACGCGGTGATGGTCGACAATGCCGAGTGGCTGGACAAGCTCGAATACCTGCCGTTTCTGCGCGACATCGGCCGGCATTTCTCGGTCAATCGGATGCTTGGATTCGACTCGGTCAGGCTGCGGCTCGACCGCGAGCAATCGCTGTCCTTCCTCGAATTCAACTACATGATCCTGCAAGGCTACGACTTCCTCGAACTGTCCCGGCGGTTCGGCTGCCGGTTGCAGATGGGCGGGTCCGATCAATGGGGTAACATCGTCAACGGCGTCGATCTCGGCCGCCGTGTCGACGGGACGGATCTGTATGCGGTCACCACGCCGCTGATCACCAACGCCGACGGATCGAAGATGGGCAAGACGGTATCGGGCGCGGTATGGCTGCACGAGGACCAATTGCCGCATTATGACTATTGGCAATTCTGGCGGAACACCGATGATCGGGATGTCGGGCGGTGGCTCCGGCTGTTTACCGACCTGCCGCTTGACGAGATCGCCCGGCTGGAGATGCTCGAAGGGGCCGAGATCAACCAGGCGAAGATCGTCCTGGCCAACGAGGCGACGGCAATGTGTCGCGGCGAACAGGCCGCGCGCGACGCCGCGGAGACTGCGCGGAGGACCTTCGAGGAGGGCGCGGCCGGCGACAGGCTGCCGATGCTGGCGACCGCTGCACCGATCGGTATCGTCGATGCGCTGGTCGGGCTGGGCTTTTGCGCGTCGAAGGGCGAGGCGCGGCGCCTGATCGCCGGCGGCGGTGCGCGCATCGCCGGGGACAAGGTCGGCGAGGATGCGATCATCACGCCGGGCGATCCGCCCGTCCGCGTTTCGGCGGGCAAGAAGCTTCACGGGCTGGTAGCGCTGCCGCCGGGTTGAAGGTCAGCGATTCCGGTGGGTTGCAGCGCCCGCGTAGATGACGGCAACTGCTCGTTAAACATGTTTTTTTTCCGCCTCTTCACGTCGTCGCCATAGACGTGGCGGCAACAGGGGAAGGATCGCATGGCCGCGGCTGGATCCGCCTATGACAAGCGCGTGGCGGCGCGCGACGAGGTGCATTATCGCACGCGCGGCACGGCCGCGGGCGGGCGGATCGTCGATCTGCTGATCGTCAACCTCTCCGCTCAGGGCCTGATGGCGCGCAGCGAGGCGCAGCTGGCGGTCGGCGAACGCCTGATCATCACCCTCCCCGTCATCGGCATGGTCACGGCCGAGCTACGCTGGTCGCTCGGGGGACGAATCGGCTGCGAGCTCGACCGGCCGATCGAGCTGGCCAGCTATTACGACCTGCTGTCGGTGCTCGTGCGCGGCCGCTGAAAGCGTGTCAGCCCGATCGCAGCAACGCCACCCCGGCGTCACGATCGAACAGATACAGCGCCACCCGCGCCGCCCGCCCGCGCGGCCCGGCCAGCCCGCCGTCGCGGTCGATCAGCAATCGTGTGTCGTCATTCGCCACCGGCAACAGTTCGCCGAGCTGGTCGGCGGCGGCCAGCCGGAACATCGCCTCGCCCGATTGCCGGGTACCGAGCAGTTCGCCGGCGCCGCGCAGCCGCAGGTCCTCCTCGGCGATGCGAAAGCCGTCATTGGTCGCGCGCATCAGCGCCAGCCGCGCCCGCGATGTCTCGCTCAACGCAGTGCCGCGCACCAGCAGGCAGCGTGACAGCGCGCTCCCCCGCCCCACCCGCCCGCGCAGCTGGTGCAGCTGCGCCAGGCCGAAGCGGTCGGCATGTTCGATGACGATCAGCGTCGCGTTGGCGACGTCGACACCGACCTCTATAACCGTCGTCGCGACCAGCACGCCCAGGTCGCCGCCGGCGAACCGCGCCATCACTGCCTCCTTGTCGGCGGGTTTCATCCGGCCATGGACCAGCCCGACGCGGTCCCCGAACCTGGTCCTGAGCGCCGTCGCGCGCGCTTCCGCGGCGGCCAGGTCGGAGGTCGCGCTTTCCTCGACCAGCGGGCACACCCAATAAGCCTGGCCGCCGGCATCGAGATGACGGCCAAGCGCGGCGACGATCTCCGCCAGCCGTTCCTCGGCCATCACCAACGTCTCGATCGGCTGGCGCCCGGGGGGCATCTCGTCGAGCCGGCTGACGTCCATCTCGCCATATTGCGCCAGGGTCAGGGTGCGCGGGATCGGCGTCGCGGTCATCGCCAGCAAATGGGGCGGGCGCTCGCTCTTGGCCTGGAGCAGCATGCGTTGGGCGACCCCGAAGCGATGCTGCTCGTCGACCACGACCAGCCCGAGCTGCTTGTAGCCGACCGCTTCCTGAAAGATGGCGTGCGTGCCCACCAGGATGTCGATCTCGCCCGAAGCCAGCCCCATTAACGTCGATTCGCGCGCCCTGCCCTTGTCGCGCCCGGTCAGCGCCGCCACCGTCACCGGCAGTCCCGCCAGGATGCGCCGGAGCGTGTCGTAATGCTGCCGAGCCAGGATCTCGGTCGGCGCCAGCAACGCGCCCTGCGCGCCCGCTTCGACCGCGGCGAGCAACGCCATCGTCGCCACCAGGGTCTTGCCCGATCCGACATCGCCTTGCAGCAGCCGCAGCATCGGCGCCGACTGGGCAAGGTCGCCCTCGACCTCGCGGATCGCGCGGGTCTGTGCCGCGGTCGGCGCATAAGGCAGGCTGAGCGCGTCGCGCAGCCGGCCGTCCCCCTGCAACGCCCGGCCGCGCCGCGCGCGTGATGACGCGCGGACCAGCGCCAGCGCGAGCTGGTTGGCGAACAGCTCGTCATAAGCGAGCCGGTCGCGCGCCGCGGTGTCGCCCGAATCGGCATGGGCACGGACCAGGGCGTCACGCCAATCGGGCCAGCCGCGTGCGGCCTTAAGCCCCGGCTCGATCCACTCGGGAAGCTCGGGCGCACGCTCGATCGCCTGCTGCACCATCGCGCCCAGCCGTCGCGAGGTCAGCCCCTCGGACAGGGGATAGATCGCCTCGCGCGCGCGAAAGCCTTCTCCGGCATCGGCGAGGTCGGGGTGGATGATCTGCAATTCCTGGCCATATTGCTCCAGCTTGCCCGATACGCCGCGCGGCTCGCCGAGCGGGAGCAGCTTGCGCACCCAGCCCGACGACCCGCCGAAATAGACCAGGCTGACGTAATTGCCGCGGGCGTCGGTCGCCTGGACCCGGGTTGGCCCGCGCCCCGCGCTCGCCCGGAACTCGCGCGGGGTCAGCGTGATCGAAATCGTCCGGCCGGCATCGGCCATGTCGAGCTCGACGCGCGGTATGCGGTCGACGAACCCGGTCGGCAGATGGAACGCCACGTCCACCACGCGTGCCAGCCCCAGGCGCTCGAGCGGCCTGGCCAGGCCTGGCCCCACGCCCTTCAGCGCGGTGACCTCGGCAAACAACGGGTTGAGGATATCGGGGCGCATGGCTATCTGGCGATTACTATGTTTCAGCCCAAGCTGAAACGTGGCGGTGCTGGCACCGTGATTGAACAAGCGCCGACGGTTGCCCCAGGGCACCGCCGGCCGATCGGCGTTGACCGGAAGGCACCGAATCCATGGATCGCGACATCCGCCTGAAGCGTCTGCGCTTCCGCGCCTGGCACCGCGGCGTCAAGGAGGCCGACCTGATGGTCGGCGGGTTCTTCGACGCTCATTCGGCGGGCTGGAACGATGCCGAGATGGCATGGTTCGAAGCATTCATCGAGGAACAGGACGTCGACATCATGGCCTGGGCGATGAGCGTGCAGGCGGTGCCCGACCGCTGGCAGGGGCCGATGATGGAGGCGTTCGCAACGCTGACCTACGTACCGATCGCGC
Organism: uncultured Sphingomonas sp.; assembly: GCF_964244265.1. Taxonomy (GTDB): domain Bacteria; phylum Pseudomonadota; class Alphaproteobacteria; order Sphingomonadales; family Sphingomonadaceae; genus Sphingomonas. The sequence goes on from NZ_CAXTHV010000011.1 coordinate 61,268, forward strand.
GATGACCCGCTTTCCTGTCGAGGAGGGTGCCAAGAGTCAGTACGGAAACTCGCGAAAGAGCGAGCTTCTGTGCGGTGCCAAAACGTGCCCTCGGCACGTTTTCAAAGAGACTCCAAAAGAATGACCGACCCGCGCCAAATCCTCTCGGCCCAGGCTCCGCTTACCCTGGCCGGCGTGCCTGCGGGGTTCCTGCCGGTGCTGCTCGCCGACCTCGCGCGCGCAGCGCCGTCGCGGGCGGTGTTGATCGCCTCCGACGAGGCGGAAATGCGCAGCATCGCCGCGACCATCGGCTTCTTCGCGCCCGAGCTTGAGGTGCTGACCTATCCCGCCTGGGATTGCCTGCCTTACGACCGTGCCTCGCCGACCTTGCGGATCATGGCCGAGCGGCTGGCCACGCTTCACCGGCTGCAGGCAAGACCCGCCGGTCCCCAATTGCTGGTCACCACCGCCAATGCCGCGATCCAGCGGACGCTGACCTCGTTCCGCATCCGCCAGCTGGTCGCGCGGCTCGCCCCCGGCGAGCGGATCGGGCGCGACCGCGTCGCGGCCTTGCTGGCTGCCAACGGCTATATGCGGACCGACACCGTCCACGATCAGGGCGAGTTCGCCGTTCGCGGCGGGCTGGTCGACCTGTTCCCGAGCGGGGAGGATCAGGCGCTGCGGCTCGACTTCTTCGGTGACGAGATCGAAAGCGTCCGCACGTTCGATCCCGCCGACCAGCGGACGACCGGGCGGGTCGACGCCGTCACGCTGTTGCCGGCATCGGAGGCACTGCTCGACAGCGACTCGATCAAGCGTTTCCGTACCCGCTATCGAGAGATCTTCGGCGCGACCGCGACCGGCGATCCCCTGTACCAGGCGATCAGCGAGGGACGCCGGCTGGCGGGCATGGAGCATTGGCTGCCGCTGTTCGAGGAGCGGCTGGAGACGTTGTTCGACCATATCGGTGGCGACGCGCTGGTGCTGCGCGACAGCGGCGCCGCGCAGGCGGCCGAGCAACGGCTCGAATCCGTCACCGACTATCACGCCAATCGCGTCAAGGCGCAGTCGTCCGATCCCGGCAGCTATCGACCGCTGCCGGCCGACGCGCTATACCTGACAAGCGACGATTATGCCCGGTGGCTGAGCGCATGCCGCGCGCATCTGACAACGCCGTTCCATGAACCGCCGAGCGCGACGGTGATCAATTTCGAGGTCGACGGGCCCCGCGACTTCGCCCCCGAGCGGGCGCAGGGCGTCAACATCTATGACGCGGTCGTCGAGCATCTTGACCAGCTGCGCAAGGACGGCCGCAAACCGATCCTGGCCAGCTATTCCACGGGATCGCGCGATCGGCTGGCCGGGTTGCTGAGGGACCATGGCGCGGACGGCCTGGCGCTGGTCGACAGCTGGCAGCAGGCGCAGGCGACTGCGCCGCGAGGAGCGGCGATCGTCGTCCTGCCGCTCGATCATGGCTTCATCGCGCCCGATGTCGCGCTGCTGACCGAACAGGACATGCTTGGCGACCGGCTGGTCCGCCGCATTCGCCGCCGGAAATCGGCCGATGCCTTCCTCGCGGAACTCGCGACCCTGTCGCCCGGCGACCTGGTGGTCCACGCCGATCACGGCATCGGCCGCTATGAAGGGCTGACCCAAATTCCGGTGCAGAAGGCCCCCCACGATTGCGTTGCGCTGACCTATGCCGGCGGCGACAAGCTCTACGTGCCGGTCGAGAATCTCGAGGTCCTGACGCGCTATGGTGGCGACGAGGGAGGCACGCTCGACCGGCTGGGCGGCGAGGCGTGGCAGCGGCGCAAGAGCCGCATGAAGGAACGCATCCGCGAGATCGCCGGCGACTTGATTGCCACTGCCGCCCAGCGTGCGCTGCGCCACGCCGATGTCGCCGAACCCGATGCCGCGGGCTACCCCGCCTTTGTCGATCGCTTTCCCTATCAGGAAACCGAGGACCAGGATTGCGCGATCCGCGACGCGCTCGACGATCTGGCGGCAGGCAAGCCGATGGACCGGCTGATCGTCGGCGACGTTGGTTTCGGCAAGACCGAGGTCGCGTTGCGCGCCGCGTTCGTCGCGGCAATGGCCGGGGTGCAGGTCGCCGTGGTCGCCCCCACGACGCTGCTCGCGCGCCAGCATTACAACAATTTCGTCGCGCGTTTCGAAGGTTTTCCGCTCAAGATCGGCCGCCTGTCGCGGCTGGTCGGGGCAGCCGAGGCAAGGAGCGTGCGCGATGGGCTGGCCAGCGGTATTGTCGACATCGTCATCGGCACGCACGCGATCCTGGCCAAATCGGTCGAGTTCAAGCGGCTGGGGCTGGTCGTCGTCGACGAGGAACAGCGTTTCGGCGTCACCCACAAGGAACGGCTGAAGGCGTTGAAGACCGACGTCCACGTCCTCACGCTGACCGCGACCCCGATCCCGCGAACGCTGCAGATGGCGATGAGCGGCCTGCGCGAATTGTCGGTCATCCAGACCCCGCCGGTCGATCGCCTGGCGATACGGACCTATGTCATCCCGTGGGATCCGGTCGTGCTGCGCGAGGCATTGCTGCGCGAACATTATCGCGGCGGCCAGAGCTTCTTCGTGACGCCCCGGATCAAGGACCTGCCCGATATCGAGGAGTTCCTGACCCGGCAGGTGCCCGAAGTGCGCTATGTCGTGGCGCATGGCCAGATGGCGCCCAGCCAGGTCGAGGAACGGATGAGCGCGTTCTACGACCGGAAGTTCGAGGTGCTGGTATCGACGACCATCGTCGAAAGCGGGCTGGACATCCCGTCGGCCAACACGATGATCGTCCACCGCGCCGACCGGTTCGGCCTGGCCCAGCTTTATCAGCTCCGGGGCCGCGTGGGCCGGTCGAAGACACGCGCTTATGCCTATATGACGACGCCGCCCAACCGGATCGTGACCGAGACCGCCGAAAAGCGGCTGAAGGTGCTGAGCGATCTCGACACGATCGGCGCGGGGTTCCAGCTGGCGAGCCACGACCTGGACATTCGCGGCGCCGGCAACCTGCTCGGCGACGAGCAGTCGGGGCACATTCGCGAGGTCGGCTACGAACTCTATCAGTCGATGCTGGAGGAGGCGATCATGGACGCCCGGGCCGGCGGGCTGGCGGCGCGGCCGCGCGACTTCTCGCCGCAGATCACGGTCGACGCGGCGATCATGATCCCCGAGGATTATGTCCCCGACCTCGACCTGCGCATGGGGCTGTACCGCCGGCTCAACGATCTCGATGACCAGGCGGGGATCGAGGCCTTCGCCGCCGAGATGATCGACCGCTTCGGCGCCCTGCCGGATCCCACCGCCAACCTGGTCAAGGTGATCGAGATCAAGCTCAACGCGCGCAAGGCCTGTGTCGCCAAGATCGATGTCGGGGCCCGGGGCGCACTCGTCAGCTTCCACGACGACAAGCCGCCCAATGTCGAGGGACTGCTCGCCTATGTCGACCGGCTGAACGGCGTGGCCAAGCTGCGCCCCGACAGCAAGCTGGTGATCGCGCGCGCCTGGGCCGATCCGGCGGCGCGGCTGAACGGCGCGCTCCAGCTGTCGCGCGGGCTGGCCAGGGCTGCGGGTTGACGCCTTCCGGTCCGGGCGGTTAGCTTTGCTCGATAGCGGGGGGATGGAATGACGATCAGGGTGACATCGTTGGCCGTCCTGGGCCTGATGGCGGGATGCGGCGGGACCGACGGCAATGCGGTGGCGAGCGCCGCGCCGGGCGCGGCGGCTCCCGTGGGCCAGGGCCTGGTCGATTGCGCGCCGGCCAAGGGCGCGCTGACGCGACAGGTCGTCACCGGCTATATCGATTCCGCCGAACAGGGCCTGCTCGACGGCAGTTCCAGCAGGCCGCAGGCGCTCGTGCTCGATTTTCAGACCGTCGACATCGGACCGTCGCTGGTCGCCGGCGCCGACCAGTTCGCCAACCGCATCCGTTGCGGCAGCTATGCCGAGGTGACCGTCCGCTATACTCGCCGGGAGACCTGGGGCGACGCCGTCAAGACGGTGCCGGTCGGCTATAAATATTGGTTCTATCCCGACGAACGTGGCGATTGGTCGGCGGTCGGCCTGGGGGCGGCCGATTAGAGCGGCGCCGAAGGCGGCATCCTTTCCTCAGCCAAGCCCCGCCAGCGCCCGTTCGACGCCGTCCATCGTATAGGGCTTGGCGAGCCGCGGCGCATCGCGATGCGCGTCGACGGCTTCGGAACCGCCGCTCGACAGGATGAAGGGAATGCCTCGGGCGGCGAGCGCGTCGGCCACGGGCCAGGACTTCTCGCCCCCGCTCAGGTTCACGTCGAGGATTGCGGCGTCGATCGCCTCGCCGGTGATCGTCGCGAGCGCGCCGGCGACGGTGTCGCACGTCGCGACATGCGTGCGATCGAGCGCCTCCAGGAAATCTTCCAGCAGCATCGCGATCAACGGCTCGTCCTCGACGATCAGAATACGCTGGGGAAACGGCATTGCCCGCTTCTGTCAGGCTCCGCCCCCTCCGCCAATATCTAAATGGGCCAACACACCCCGAGCCGCCTCCGCGAGCTGCTGGACCGAAAACGGCTTGGGCAGGAAAGCGACGTTGTCCAGGTCGATCGACTTGCGCAATTGCTCCTCGGCATAGCCCGACATGAACAGGATCGGCAGGTCCGGATAGCGCTCGCGGGCGTGGCGGACCATCGTCGGCCCATCCATCGTCGGCATGACCACGTCCGAGATCAACAGGTCAGGACGCGGCGATCGGGCGAGGAGTTCGAGCGCGGCCTCGCCATGTTCGGCGGTCAGCACGGAATAACCCTGCCGCGCCAGCGCGCGTTCGGCGACCGTGCGGACCATGTTCTCGTCCTCGACCAACAGGATGGTTCCCGTTCCCCAAAGGTCGCCGGGCTTGTCCTTGGCTGTCGCCGCAGGCTTGCCCAACACGGGCAATTCCGCGGTGTGAACCGGGAAATAGATGGTGAAGGTCGCGCCCTGCCCCGGCCTGGAATCAGCGAAGATATACCCGCCTGACTGCTTGACGATGCCATAGACGGTGGACAGTCCCAGCCCGGTGCCCTTGCCGACCTCCTTGGTGGTGAAGAACGGCTCGAAGATCTTGCCCAGGATGTCGGGCGAGATACCCATGCCGGTATCGCTGATCTCCATTGCGGCGTAATCGGCGATCGGCAAGGCGACGGGCAGCGACCCGTCGGCCATCTTGCGCACCTCGGCCGCCGGGACCGCCCGCGAGGTAATGGTAAGCGTGCCGCCGCCGTTGGGCTCCTTGCTGAGCATCGCGTCGCGGGCATTCACCGCCAGGTTGACAACGACCTGTTCGAGCTGGCCCGGATCGGCGCGGACGGGCCCCAGGTTGCGCCCGTGGCGCACCTCCAGCTTGACCGTCTCGCCCATCAGGCGTGTGAGCAGGTTCGATACCTCGGAGATCACGTCGGGCAGCTGCAGGACCTGAGGGCGCAGCGTCTGCTGACGCGAAAAGGCAAGCAGATGGCGCGTTAAATTCGCCGCGCGGTTTGAGTTGGCGCGAATCTGCTGGATGTCGTCATAGTCGCTGTCGCCCGGCGAATGGCGCATCAGCATCAGGTCGCAATGGCCGATGATCGCGGTCAGGATGTTATTGAAATCGTGCGCGACGCCGCCAGCCAGCTGTCCGACTGCCTGCATTTTCGTCGCTTGCGCGACTTCGCGCTTGAGCCGCGTCTCCTCGCCATTGTCCTTCAGGCTCAGCAGCACCGCCGCCTCTCCCAATCCCCGAGCTCCCGCAATGGTCAGCGCGACGGGTTCGTCGGGGTGGCCCTTCAGCCGGACGGCCATGTCCATGCTGTGGGTCGCGCCGTTAGCGAAACGGCGGATGGCATCGGCCACCGCCGCCTTGTCCTCGCGGACCAGAAGGTCGCCAGGATAGAGCGGAGGATGCGCCGGATCGACGTGGGCGGCGCGGGCGAAGGCGTCATTCAGGTTTATCACCCGGCCGTCGCGATCGACCAGCGCGATGCCGACGGGCAACATCGACACCAGTGCGTCGATGGGGACGGCGTTGCCGCCGGCGAGGGGTTGGCCGCGCTCGTCCTCGTCGAGCAGCGCGATCAGGATTGGGGCATCGTCGCCCTCCAGGAAGGGCAGCTGGATGAGGCGCAGCGGCGTGCCGTCCTGTCCCTCGCGCTCGAAGCGAATCTGTCCGTGATGGTCGCTGGTGAGAAACCGGGCGAAGTCGCGGCCGACGACGGCGCTTTCCTCATGCCCCATCGACCGCGCCCTCAGCACGCGATTGGCGGCCAGCAAGCGGCCATCCGGCGAAATAAGAGCCGCCATCACCCCCGCCGCCGCCAGCCGTTCCCCCATCGGCCCCGCGATCAGCGCCTGGGCCGACACCGCCAGGTCCAGCGTTTCGGCATCGCGGAACCGCCAGACCAGGATGTCCTCGTCATCGCCCGCACGCTCGATACGGACCGCCAGCGGCGCGCCGCGCACGACCAGCCGCGGCAGTTCGGCCATACCGTCGCGCCACGCATTGCGCCCGGCGAGCGCCAGGTCGGCGGCCCCGCGGCCGTCGAGTGCCAAAGCGGGGGGCGTCGGATAACCGCCGAACCGCGACCGATAGCGTTGGTTGGCGCATACCAGATGCCCGCTATGGTCGGTGACCGCGACCGCATCGTCGCTTATACCAGCCAACGCCCGAGCGACGCTCCAGTCAACCGCCAGCGGCGCGGCGGCGGCGCGGGGCATCACCCTGGCCCATACGATCATCGCGCCGGCGACCCCGAGCATCGCGGCCAGGAACGCCCCCGCCACGATGAGGTCGTGGACCAGGTACAGCACCAGGCCTGCCGCGACGATGCCGGTCAGGCCGGCGACGAGCAGCGGGCCGCCCAACGGTGCGGCCGGTGCGGCCGGTGCGGCCGGTGCGGCCGGTGCGGCCGGTGCGGCCGGTGCGGCCGAGGGCGTGGTGGTCGAACGAATTTCCATCAAGCCCTTGTCGCGCGCGCCCGGCCGCCGTCAAGCCGAGCCCGAATCGCGCTACCAGATACGGACGCGCTGGTCGGGCGCCAGATACAGCTTCTGCCCCGGCTTGGCGCCAAACGCGGCATACCATCCGTCCATGTTGCGGACGATGTTCGCGCGCTGTTCGCTGGGGCTGTGCGGATCGGTCAGCAGCCGCTGGCGCAAATTGGCCTCGCGATAGCTGCGCCGCCACACCTGCGCCCAGCCGAGATAGAAACGCTGGTCGCCCGAATAACCGTCGAGCGTCGGTGCGGCCTTACCGCCCAGCGACTTGTGATAGGCATCGAACGCGACCGCCAGGCCGGCCAGATCGGCCGAATTCTCGCCGAGCGTCAGCGCGCCCTTCACACGCATGCCGGGCAGCGGTTCATAGGCGTCATATTCGGCGACCAGCGCCGCCGACAATTTCTTGAACGCCGCGACGTCGGAGTCGGTCCACCATTGGGTGAGCTTGCCGGTCCTGTCATACTTTGCGCCCTGGTCGTCGAAATGGTGGCTGAGCTCATGACCGATCACGGCGCCGATCCCGCCATAATTGATCGCCGGGTCGGCCTTGGGATCGAAGAACGGCGGTTGCAGGATTGCGGCGGGGAAAACGATTTCGACCATGCCGAAATTGGCATAAGCGTTGACCGTCATCGGCGTCATGCCCCATTCCCAGCGCTGCAGCGGCTTGCCGAGATGGGCGACATTATCCTGATGCTGCCACTGGTTGGCGCGCCACTCGTTGCCGAACGCGTCGCCCTTGGTGATGGCCAGCGAGGTATAATCCTTCCACCGTGACGGATAGCCGATCTTGGGCGTGAAGGCGGCCAGCTTCTCATGCGCCTTGACCTTGGTCTCGGGCGCCATCCAGGTCAGCTTATCGATCCGCTCGCCCATCGCGGCAATGATGTTCCTGACCAGGGTATCGGCCGCCGCCTTGGTTTCCGGCGGGAAATATTTCTGCACGTAAATCTTGCTGATCTCGTCGTCGAGCGCTCCGGTGGTGAACTGGACGCCGCGCTTCCACCGCGCTTCCTGCTCGGGTGTGCCGGACAGCACCTTGCCATAAAAGGCGAAGTTTTCGTCGTCGAACATCTTGGGCAGGACATCGGCATAGCTGTCCAGGCTGCGCACCAGCAACTGGTCCTGCAGCACGGTGATCGGCGTCGCGGCGACCAGCTTGGCGATGCCGGTGATCGCGGTCGGCTGGGCGACCACGACGTTGCCGACCGGCGTACCCAAGCCATTGAAATAAGACGCGAAATCAAAGCCGGGAGCCGATTTCTGCAGCGCCGCGACGGTCATCATGTTATAGGTCTTGTCGGCGTCGCGACTGTCGATCCGCGTCCAGCTGACCCGGGCGATCTCGGTCTCGAACGCCACAATGGCGGCGGCGCGGGAATCGGCCTTGGCCTCGCCGGCCATTGTCAGCATCTTGGCGAGATGCGCCTGGTAAGCCGCCTTGGCCTCGGCCAGCTTGGCGTCGGTCGACAGGTAATAATCGCGATCGGGCAGGCCGAGCCCGGCCTGGCCGAGGCCGAGCACATAGACTTCGGGGTTCTTGTCGTCCTGGCCGACACCGACGCCGAACGGGCCGCGCACGCCGCCTGCCGCTGCCGCGCCAAGCAAAGCGGGATAGCCGGCCTTGGTCACGGCCTTCACCTTGGCCATCCACGGCTTGATCGGCGCGAGCCCCTTGGCATCGATCGCCGCCTGGTCGAGGAACGTCGCATAGGCGATGCCGATCTTCGACGCGGGGTCGGCCGCAGCTGTCTCCAGGATGCCCTTGGTCCGCTCCTCCGACAGGTCGGACAGGAAGTTGAACGCGCCGTAATTGGCCTTGTCGGCCGGGATTGGCGTGGTCCTCGCCCATGTTCCGTTGCCGTAATTGTAGAAATTGTCGCCCGGCGCCACGCTCCGGTCCATCCCGGCTTCGTCGAAGCCGAAAGTGCCGTAGGCCGGCTTGTCGCCGGCCGCCATCGCCGCGGGCGCGGTCGACTGGGCGATGGCGGCACCGCCGAGCGCGGTTGCGGCGAGCAGTGCGAAGACGATGAGTTTCATACAGGCATGCCTCTCTTGAAATGTCATTCTCTGAAACATTTTCTCGTTACCAGATGCGGACCCGCTGGTCGGACGGCAGATAGAGCTTGCCGTCCTTCACGCCGAACGCGGCATACCACGGGTCCATGTTGCGCACGATCCAGGTGCGCGCGTCATTGGGGCTGTGCGGGTCGGTCAGCAATCGCTGGCGCAGGCTCGCCTCGCGATAATTGCGCCGCCAGACCTGCGCCCAGCCCAGATAGAAACGCTGGTCCCCGGTATAGCCGCCGATCATCGGCGCCGGCTTCCCGCCGAGCGAGCGGTGATAGGCGTCGTAGGACGCGCTCAGCCCCGCAAGGTCGGCCGAATTCTCGCCCAGCGTCAGCGCGCCCTTGACGTGCATCCCCGGCAGCGGTTCGTATTTGTCATACTCGGCGACCAGATCGCCGCTCAGCTTCTTGAACTTGGCGATATCGCCGTCTGTCCACCATTGGGTCAGCTTGCCGTTGAGGTCGAATTTCGATCCCTGGTCGTCGAAATGATGGCTCATCTCATGGCCGATCACTGCGCCGATGCCGCCGTAATTCACCGCCGGATCGGCGTTGGGATCGAAGAACGGCGGCTGCAGGATCGCCGCCGGAAAGGTGATCGCGACCAACGTCGGATTGGCCTGGGCATTGACCGTCATCGGGGTCATCCCCCATTCCCAGCGGTAGATCGCCTTGCCCAGCTTGTCGCGATTATAGTCATAGGCCCATTGCGCGGCGCGTAGCTCGTTGCCGAAGGCGTCCCCGGCAACGATGTCGAGCGCGGCATAGTCCCGCCATTTCGACGGATAGCCGATGCGCGGCGTGAACGCGGCGAGCTTGGCGTGCGCCTTGACCTTGGTTTCAGGCGCCATCCATTCCAGTCTGTCGATGCGGACGTTCATCGCGGCAATGATGTTCTTGACCAGCAGGTCGGCAGCCGCCTTGGTCGCCGGCGGGAAATATTTGGCGACATAGACCTTCGACACATCGTCGGTCAGCACGCCACTGGTAAAGCCGACCGCGCGCTTCCACCGCGCGCGCTGCTGCGGCGTACCCGACAGGACCGTGCCGTAAAAGGCAAACTGCTCGTCGTCGAACGCCCTGGGCAGGACGTCGGCATAACCGTCAAGCGAGCGGATCAGCAATTGATCCTTGAGAACGCCGATCGGCGTCGATCCGATCAACGCGGCAATACCGGCAATCGCGCTCGGCTGACCGACGATGACCGTATCCACCGGGGTCTTGCCGACCCGGAAATAGCGCGCAAAATCGAAACCCGGCGCTGATTTCTGCACGTTGGCGACGGTCATCCTGTTATAGGTCCTGTCGGCGTCGCGGCTGTCGATCCTGGTCCAGCTGACGCGGGCGATACCGGTCTCGAACTCGACCAGCGCCCTGGCGCGCACCCCGGCATCCGCCTCGCCCGCCAGTGTCAGCATCCGGGCGACGTGCGCGACATAGGCGGTCTTGGCCTCGGCCAGCTTGGCGTCGGGGCTGAGATAATAATCGCGGTCGGGCAGCCCGAGCCCCGACTGGCGCAGGTTGACCGTATAGATCTCCGGGTTCTTCGCGTCCTGCCCGACGCCGGTCGAGAACGGCCCGCCGACGCCGTTGCGCTGGGCCTCGGCCAGCAGCGCGGGATAATCGTCCTTCGAGGTCACCGCGGCGATCCTGGCCAGCCACGGCCGGATCGGGGCCAGCCCCTTCTTCTCGATCGTCGCGCTATCGAGGAACGTGGCATAGGCGCGCCCGATCTTCGATGTTGGATCGCCGGCCGCCTCCTCCAGCAGGCCGCGCGTGCGCATGTCCGACAGGTCCTGCAGCACCTCGAACGCCCCGAAGCTCGACCTGTCGGCGGGGATCGGCGTCGTCCTGGCCCAATTGCCGTTGGCAAAGGCATAGAAATCGTCGCCGGGCCTGGCCGACTTGTCCATGCCCTGCTCATCGAAGCCGAAACGGCCGATCGCGGCCGCCTTGGCGCCAACGGGGGGAGCTCCCGACTGCGCGAATGCGAAGCCGCCGGAAGCGGTCGCGGCCAGCAGGGCGAACACGAACGGCTTCATCGCGATCCTTTCCTCGGCAGAGCAGCGGATGCGAGCGCTCGCCGGCAAGCGTGGCCATCGCAACCGTCATTAACCACGTTGTACCCGGGTGATACGGCTCGTCAACGCCTACCCGTCAGCCCCTGTCGCGCATGATGCGCGCGGCCTCGCGCTTCCAGTCGCGTTCCTTGATCGCTTCGCGCTTGTCATGGTCCTTGCGGCCCTTGGCCAGCGCCAATTCGACCTTTGCGCGGCCCTTCGAGTTGAAATAGACCGTCAGCGGCACCAAGGTCATGCCGTCGCGCGCGACGGCGCCGTGCAGCTTGTTGATTTCGCGCTCGCGCAGCAGCAGCTTGCGCGCCCGTTTGGGCTCGTGGTTGAAGCGGTTGCCGTGGCTGAATTCGGGAATGTTGGAATTTACCAGCCACACCGCGCCTTCCTTTACCTCGGCATAGCTTTCGGCGATCGATCCCTCGCCGCCGCGCAGCGACTTCACCTCGGTCCCGGTCAGGGCGATTCCGGCCTCATAGGTGTCCTCGATCGAATATTCGAACCGCGCACGCCGGTTTTCGGCGACGATCCTGGTCTTTTCGAAGATGGGAGGCTTGGGACGCGCCATGGAACCGGGCGATGTAGGCGCGCGCGCGGGGGAAGTGAAGCACCCGCGATCAGGACACTCCCGCCCCCGCTAGCGCGGCGTCGACCGCGGCGCGGCTTGCCTCCCCCGCCTCTGTCATCGGCAGGCGCAGGTGCGTCGGCCATTGCGGCATCACCCTGCCCAGCGCGTATTTGATCGGGCCCGGCGACGCGTCGGTGAACATCGCGACGTGCAGCGGATAGAGCCGGTCGTGCAGCGCGAGCGCGCCCACGGCGTCGCCCGCCGCCCATGCCGCCTGAAAATCGGCGCACAGGCGCGGCGCGACATTGGCCGTGACCGAGATGCAGCCCACGCCGCCCATCGCGTTGAACGCCAGCGCGGTCTCGTCATTGCCCGACAGCTGGACAAAGCCCGCGCCGCACCCGCTGCGCTGTTCGGTGACGCGGGCGAGTTGGCCGGTCGCGTCCTTGACGCCGATGAAGATGCCCGGAAACGCCGCGGCGATCCGCGCCATCGTCGCCGGCAGGATGTCGGTCACCGTCCGGCCCGGCACGTTGTAGAGGATGATCGGCAGCGGGGTCGCGCGCGCCACCGCCTCGAAATGACGGAAGATGCCCTCCTGGCTGGGGCGGTTGTAATAAGGCGGCACCATCAGCGCGGCATCGGCGCCCGCTTCCTTGGCCCATCCGACGTTCTGGATCGCGACGCGCGTGTCGTTCGAGCCTGCTCCGGCGAGAATGGGCACGCGGCCGCGTGCCTGATCGACGCAGATGCGGACCGCGCCGAAATGCTCCTCCGCGCTCAGCGTCGCGGCCTCGCCGGTCGTGCCGCACGGCACCAGCCCGGCCGAGCCCTGGTCGATCTGCCAGTCGACCAGCTCGCGATACGCCGCCTCGGCGACCGCGCCGTCGGCCGTGAACGGCGTGACCAGCGCCGGGATCGATCCCGAAAACATGATTTGGCGTCTCCCGACGGGCGATCGCGCCCGATTTGCCGTTTTTATTCACTGACAGATAAGTGCCCATCGCTTATCATGTCCACATGGTACCGACGTACGTGAAATCCGCTCTGTTGCTGGCCGGGGTTTCCGGGCTGGCGGCGTCGGGCATGGCGTTCCAGGACCAGCTCCAATGGGCCAAGTCCAGGATCGCCGATTCGCCTCAGCTCGATCCGGCATCGGCCGTCGCTCTGTCCGCGGCGATCACCGACTGGCGATCGCTGTCGCGGCCGTCCAGCGCGCCGTTCGACAGCTATGCCCGCTTCCTCCTCGCGCATCCCGGCTGGCCGGGCGAGGCGGCGATGAAGAAGGCGGCGGAACGGGCGCTCGACCAGGGCGGCTGGTCGCCGACGACGACGGTCGCCTATTTCCGCCGGTTCCCGCCCATGTCCAACGCCGCCTGGGTGCGCTTTGCCGAGGCATTGTCGGCGACCGGCGCGATCGACGAGGCGCGCGGCGCCGCGCGCACCGCCTGGGTCGGCGGCACGCTGTCGGCCACTGACGAGGCCAAGGTCATCGCCGGCTATCCCGACGCGCTGACGCCTGCCGACCAGGATGCGCGGATGGACCGCCTGTTGTGGCAAAGCGCGACCCAGGCCGCCGCGCGCCAGATCGCGCTGGTCAGCCCGGGCCGGCGCCCGCTGTTCACCGCGCGCCTGGCCTTCCGCACCAACAGCCCCGATGCCGAGGCGCAGGCCGCCGCCACGCAGGCGGTCGGCGCAGGCGATCCCGGCTATCTTGCCGACCGCGCGGCGGGTCTGGCCAATGGAGGCGCGGTGGCTTCGGCCCGCGCGCTGCTCGCCCGGCCACATGCCTTTACCAGCCAGCCGGCCGATCTCGACGCCTGGTATTCGCTGATGCTGCGGATGGCAAAGGGCGCGGCGGCCGACGGGCAATATGCGGTCGCCTACAACATCGCGCGCCAGGTCGACGATGCCTTGCCCGCGCAGGCGGACGTCGCCCTACTGCCCTATGACGTGCGCGACGCATATACCGACCTGACCTGGCTGGCCGGGCAGATCGCGATGAAGCAGCTGGCGCGGCCCGGCGATGCCGCCGCGCTGTTCGTCCGCTATGCCGGCGGGTCGCGATCGCCGGCGATCAAGACCAAGGGGCTGTATTGGGCAGCGCGTGCCGCCGAGACGGCCGGGCGGCGCGATGAATCGCGCGGCTATCTGACCAAAGCGGCGGCCTATCGCGACCAATTTTATGGCCAGCTCGCCGCCGAACGCCTGGCGACGCCGCTGTTGGCGCCAGCCGACCCCGGCCTACGCCCGATCGATCCTGCCGTGCGCGCCGCTTTCTATCGCCGCGAGGTAGTCCGCGCCGCGCAATATCTCGGCACCGTCGGGGCGCATGACGATCAGACCGCCTTCCTGCGCCAGATCGCGCTCGATGCGACCAGCGACAGCGACCATGCGCTGGCCGCCGAACTGTCCCGGCTGCTCGACCGCCCCGATCTGGGGGTGATGGTCGGGCGCAGCGCCCAGACCAACGGGCTGGGCGATTACGTGCTGGCCGGCTTTCCGATGGTCAGCGTCCCTGCCCCGGATGCCGGGATGTGGACCATCGTGCATGCGATCATGCGCCAGGAAAGCCAGTTCGATCGCGCCGCGGTCAGCCGCGCCGGCGCGCGCGGCATGATGCAGCTGATGCCCGGCACGGCGCGCGAGCAGGCCGGCAAGCTTGGCCTGGCCTGGGATGCCGGACTGCTGACCGCCAGCACCGATTACAACATCCAGCTCGGCTCGGCCTATTTCCAGCGGCTGTACGCGCAATATGGCAGCTACCCGCTGGCGATCGCCGCCTATAATGGCGGTGCCGGCAACGTGAACAAATGGCTCGCCGCCAATGGCGATCCGCGGACCGGGACGGTCGACTGGATCGAATGGATCGAGGCGATCCCGTTCGACGAGACGCGGCATTACGTCCAGCACGTGCTGGAGAATGCGGTGGTATACGATTTGATCAGTCCGCAGCGCGCAATGTCGACGGGCGCTGCGCGGCTGAGCTGGTATATCGGCAACAAGCGCCCGGGCTGACACGATCGACCAGCGTCCCAACTACATCACGCCGGCCGGCTTTGCCGCACTTCGCGCCGAATACGACCAATTGTTCGGCATCGAACGTCCCGCCTTGGTCGAGACGATCTCCTGGGCGGCGGGCAATGGCGACCGGTCGGAGAATGGCGACTATATCTATGGCCGCAAGCGCCTGCGCGAGATCGATCGCCGGCTGGGCTGGTTGTCGAAGCGGATGAAGGCGGCGCGCGTGGTCGATCCCGCCGACCAGCCCGATCGCACCCGCGCCTGGTTCGGCGCGACCGTCACCATCGCCGACGAGGACGACGCCCGGCGGACGGTAACGCTGGTCGGCGACGACGAAGCGGAGGCCGGCGCCGGGCGAATCGGGTGGAACGCGCCGCTCGCCCACGCCTTGCGGGGAAGCGCGGTCGGCGACCTGCGCCGGGTCGCGCTGCCAGCCGGCGAGCGCGAATACGAGATCGTCGCGATCGCCTATCCGATCACTTCAGCGCCGAACAATCGCCGCCAAGCCGGGAGCTGACGTCGCCGACATCAATGCCGAGCAGCCGCCGATCGGCTGTGGCAACGAAATAGTTCACCGGCGTGCCGTCGGCCCATGATTTGCCCACCACCCACGCCTGGACCGGGCCGTCCGGGGTGGTTACCGCCTGAGGTCCGATGACGTCGACCGCGACCATTGTCGGCTTGCCGGTGCCGCTGAAGACGGGAATGTCGGCGTGCAGGCCGGGCGCGAGCGGCAAGGCGGTGAGCAACAGCTCCAGCCCGGCGGGATCCCACAGGGGGGGTGCGATGCCGACGTCGACCGGTTGGGGAGTGTCGCCCGAATAATCGGTGCCGGTGACGCGATCGGGCCCGTATATCAGTTCGGTCCGAGGCTTCCCGACGTCGCCGTCGCGCACCGTCAGCGGACGCAAGTCGCGATAGTCCAGGGTCAGCAGCGTTTCGGCGATCGCCTCCGCGTCATAACGCGAGCGGATCGTGACGGTCCAGGGCGATCCCGCTTTCCTCCCGGCCGTGGGCGCGCGTTCGATCCGCCGCAAGACCGCGCCGGCGGGAACGGGCTTGCCGTCGACCATCGTCGTCATGGCATAGCAGCTTTCGCCGGGGCGCAGCTTGCTGCCGTCGAAACCCGGCAATGCCGATGACGCGGCGGCAAGCAGGACAAGCAGGCTGAGCGGCATGAAGATTTCTCCCGATGGGCAATTCTAGCTGCGACCTCGGGGCGGGACAATCGGCGCGACGAACTCTGCCCGGCACGCGCCGAGTGGGGGCAAGAAACCGCTCCCGCCGGCGTGCCCGGCTGCTACAAGCATCGCGGCGCCGGGGATCCGGCGGGTAAGGCCGGCAAATAAAGGCCGGCGGGTAAAGGTTTTGGGGATGAGCGTAATGCAGCGGCTGCTGGTCTCGGGCCGGATCCACCAGGTCGGATACCGCAACTGGACGGTCAAGACCGCGCAGGCGCTGGGCGTGACCGGCTGGATCCGCAATCGCAACGATGGGCGGATCGAGATCCTCGCCTGCGGCGAACCGGACGCGGTCACCGCCCTGATCGACGCCTGCCGCCAGGGCCCGCCACAAGCCCGCGTCGACCATGTCGAGGCGGTTCCCGAGGAGGGCCGCCCGGTAAAAGGCTTCACCAAGCGGTTCACGGCATGAGCGCGCGATAGCCGGCGTTCGACAATCCGGCCGTCAAACGCTATAGTCGGTCCGTGAACGTCCTGGCCATCGCATCTCAGCGCATGCCGGTCAAACTGACCGTGGCTGACTTCATGCTGTTGAAACGCGCCGGCGCCTTTAGCGATTTTGCGAAGGCCGAATTGCTGGAAGGCGAATTGTCGGGTGTGCCTCGTCACGCCGCGACGTCGAGCAATCAGACGCGTCCGTCCCGATCAAGCTGCGCACCGAGCATTATGCGCTGCTTGATGACGCAGGCACACTTTCCGGTCACCACAGGACGGAGCTCGTCGATGGTGCGATCTACCAAATGAGTCCCCAGCATCGTCCGCAAGGCTATCTCAAGGATGAACTGGCCTACCGGCTCCGCCGCAAGCTGAAAGATCGGGAAACTCCGCTGCATGTCGCCACCGAGCAATCCGTGGCAATCCTGCCTCATAGCGAGCCGCAGCCCGACATCATCCTGACTACCGAACCACGCGGCGCCGGGGCGATACCGGTCGACTCGGTAGCGCTGGTGGTGGAAGTATCGGCGAGCACCTTGCGCTTCGACCTTGAGGACAAGGCGCGGATGTACGCCGCGGCGGGCGTACCCGAATATTGGGTGGCGGACGTGAATGCGCGGATTATCCATCGGCTGTGGACGCCCAAGGGTGAGACGTATGCCGAGCGGCGCGAGGGGGCGTTCGGCGAGCCGATCGCCGCGGCGGCGATCTCGGGACTGGCAGTGGAGACGGCGGGGCTATGACCGCGCAGGAAGCGATCACCTCCCCGCAACTGGCCAAGCTGACGGTGCGGGATTTCCTGCTGCTCGCGGATGCGGGAGCGTTCGAACGCTATGCGCGCACGGAATTGATCGAGGGGGAAATCTGGGTCGTGAACGCCGTCCATCGCCGCCACGCCCGTATTCATGCACAATTCACTGCCGAGGTGGGAGCCGCGCTGAAGGCGGCCGGATCGCACCTCACCTTCTACACCGCCCCCTCAACCGAGCTCTCGGACGATTCGCTGCCCGAACCCGATATCGCGATCGGCGAGGCGAGCGACGCGAACATCTTGCCGGGTCCGGCCATGCGGGTGGCGATCGAAATTTCCGATTCGACGCTCGACATCGACCTGGGCCGCAAGGCGCGGCTCTATGCGCGATATGGCGTGCCGGAATATTGGGTGGTCGATGTTGAGGCGAAGCTGATCCACCAGCTGTGGGCACCCGCAGGCGAGACGTATGCCGAACGGCGCGAGGTGGCGTTCGGCGAGCCGATCGCTGCGGCGACTGTCGCGGGGCTGGTAGTGGAGACACTCCCCTTATCCTGACGGAACGGGGAGCATCAGGCGCCCGCCGGCTTACTCGGCCGCCTCGGCCTGTTCGTGGAACTCGGTTTCAGCCAGGAAGCGCTCGGCATCCAGTGCCGCCATGCAGCCGGTGCCCGCCGCCGTCACCGCCTGGCGATAGACCTTGTCCATCACGTCGCCGCACGCAAACACGCCGGCTATGCTGGTCCGCGTGCTGCCGGTCTCGACCTTGATATAATGGTCGGCATCGAGCTCAAGGTGTCCGCGGAACAGCTCGGTCGCCGGATGGTGGCCGATCGCGACGAAGCCGCCTTCGACGTCCAGCCGCGACTGCTCGCCGGTCACCGTGTCCACCAGGTCGAGCCCGACCAGCCCGGCCGTGCCGCCGCCGTCGACGAAGGTGTCGACCTCCTTGTTCCACAGCACCTTGATCTTGTCGTTGGCGTGGAGCCGGTCCTGCAGGATTCTTTCCGCGCGCAGCGAGTCGCGGCGGTGGATCAGCGTGACGTCGTCCGAATGGTTGGTAAGATAGAGCGCCTCCTCGACCGCGGTGTTGCCGCCGCCGATCACCGCGACGCGCTTGCCGCGATAGAAGAAGCCGTCACACGTCGCGCAGGCGCTGACGCCCTTGCCCTTCAGCGCCTCCTCGCTGTCGAGCCCGAGCCACTTGGCCTGCGCGCCGGTCGCGATCACCAGCACCTCGCCCTGATAGACGTCGCCGCCGTCGCCGGTCAGGCGGAATGGCCGCCGGGTCAGGTCGACCTCGACGATCGTGTCGTACATCAGCCGCGTGCCGACATGCTCGGCCTGCGCCTGCATTTCCTCCATCAGCCACGGGCCCTGGACGACGTCGCGGAAGCCGGGGTAATTCTCGACGTCGGTGGTGGTCGTCAACTGGCCGCCGGGCTGGATGCCCTGGACGACGATCGGCGCCATTCCCGCGCGCGCGCCATAGATGGCGGCGGACAAGCCGGCGGGCCCCGAGCCCAGGATCAGCATCTTGGTGGCGTGGATCGTCATGCCGGATCATCTAGGGTTCGGATCCGATCCCCGCAATGACGCTGGATCGGTTGATTACGATGGTAGCGGAGGAGGGACTTGAACCCCCGACCCCAGGATTATGATTCCCGTGCTCTAACCAGCTGAGCTACTCCGCCCCGAACGGCCGCCTTCCCGCGAGCGGCGGCCTATAGGAAGCGGCCCGGAGACGGTCAAGCGAACATGTGGCGCGACAATGGCGCCCACGGCCCGCCGCGATACCACCAGCTTGCCAGCCCCGCGATGGTCACGGCACGCGCGCCGAAGTCACGCGACAGGTCGGCCAGCAGCGCGCGGGCGACCGGCGGCTCGACCTTGTTCTGGACGGTGACGTGGGGCCGCCAGCCGGCCCGGTCCTGCGGCGTCAGGAGCGGCGCCCATGCCTCGGCGAGGTCGGCGCGCAACGCCGCCAGCACCGGGGAGGCGATCCGGTACGCCACGCCACGGCCGAGCGAGAACGGCGCGGCGACCGTGGCGGCGGGCCGGGGCCCGCGGGCAAGCGCCGCCAGCCGCTGCCGCACCTCGTCCGCCAGCGACGGCGGCAGGTGGTGGAACAGCGTCAGATGCGCGCGCAACTGGTTGCGCTCGGGCGGAAAATACGCGGTACGCTGACGATCGAACCAAGCCTGATCCTCGTTCCCGAACAAGGCGGTGACGATAATCGGCGTGCTGTTCAACCGGCTCTCATATCTCGACCTGACTGCCCAGCTCGACCACCCGATTGGTCGGCAGGCGGAAGAATTCCATCGCGCTCTCGGCGTTGCGCAGCATCCACGCGAACAGCTTTTCGCGCCAGATCATCATCCCCGGCCGCGACGACGGCAACAATGTCTGCCGGGCGAGGAAAAAGCTGGTGTCCATCATCCGGAACCTGGCGCCGCACTCGCCGGTGCGCATCAGCGCGGCGGGCACGTCGGGCTCCTCCATGAAGCCGTACCGCAACACCATGCGATAGAAGCCGTGGCCGAGATGATCGAGCAGGAAGCGGTCGGCTTCGGGCACGAACGGTTCGTCGGCGATCCTGACGGTCAGCAGGATGACGCGCTCGTGCAGGACCTTGTTGTGCTTGAGGTTGTGGAGCAGCGCATGGGGCACGCCATCGGGGGTCGAGGTCATGAAGACGGCAGTGCCGGGCACGCGCGTGGCGCTGCCCGCGGCGGAACTGATGAACACCTTGATCGGCATCGCCGCCTCGCGCATCCGCGCCATCATCAATTGCCGCCCCTTGGCCCAGGTGGTCAGCACGGTGAACACGATCAGCCCGACCAGCAGCGGGAACCAGCCGCCATCGGGCACCTTGGTCAGGTTCGCCGAGAAATAGGCGCCATCGACCAGGAAGAAGATGCCGAGCAGCGGGATCGCGGCATAGCGGGGCCAGTTCCACAGCCGGAGCAGCACCACGCCCAACAGGCAGGTATCGATCAGCATCGCGCCGGTCACGGCGATGCCATAAGCGGAAGTCAGGTTGGACGACGTCCGGAACGACAATACCAGCAGCAGCACCATCACCATCAGCAGCCAGTTGATCAGCGGTATGTAGATCTGTCCGGCGGTCGACGCGCTGGTATGCTCGATCCTGAGCCGGGGCACGAAGCCCAGCTGGATCGCCTGCTGCGTCACCGAGAACGCGCCGGTGATCACCGCCTGGCTGGCGATCACCGCCGCCGCGGTCGCCAGCAGCACCAGCGGCAGCTGCAACGCGGCGGGCGCCAGCATGTAGAACGGGCTTTCCAATGCCGCCGGCCCCATCCGCGACAACAGCGCCCCCTGCCCCATATAGTTCAGGATCAACGCGGGCAACACGAACGCCAGCCACGACATCCCGATCGGCTTGCGCCCGAAATGTCCCATGTCGGCATAGAGCGCCTCCGCCCCCGTCACCGCCAGCACGACCGAGCCGAGCGCCAGGAACGCGCGCAACGGATCGAGCGCGAAGAACGCCACCGCGTAATGCGGCGACAGCGCCCACAATATTTCGGGGGTCTTGACGATGCTGACGATGCCCAGCGTCGCGATCGCGACGAAATAGACCAGCATCACCGGCCCGAACGCCAGCCCGATCCGCGCCGTGCCCTGGCGCTGGATGGCGAACAGGAAAATCAGGATCGCCACCGCCACCGGCAGGACGAGATGGCTGAAGGCGGGCGCCGCGACCGCCAGCCCCTCGACCGCGCCGAGCACGGTCACCGCCGGGGTGATCATGCTGTCGCCATAGAAAAGCGAGGTCGCGAACACGCCGAGCAGGACGATGCCGCGCGACCAGCGCTGCAACCTGGTTCGCCCGCTGATCAAGGCCAGCAACGCCAGGCTGCCGCCCTCCCCCTTATTGTCGGCGCGCATGATGATGACGACGTATTTCAGCGTCACCACGATCATCATCGACCAGAACATCAGGCTGACCACACCCATGATGTGGAGCGGATCGACCGTCAGCTTGTGGTGGCCGGCAAAGGTCTCGCGAAAGGCATAAAGCGGGCTGGTGCCGATGTCGCCGAACACGACGCCGATCGCGGACACGGCCAGCTTGATCGCCGCGTCACTGCCATGAACATGTCCTTTGGCATCGGGCACGGCGTCGCTCATGGTCGGGCACGCACGCCATCGCCTAGGGTCATCGCGACCGCCGGAATTGGCTGTTCACTGGACCGGCCCCTAGCATCGGGCCCGAAAGCTCGCAACGGGACAATCGGGCGCGACCTTCGTATAGAGGGATGATCATTTGAGACGGAGCCGACGATGCGCATTGGTGTGCCCAGGGAAATCAAGAATCACGAATATCGCGTGGGGCTGACGCCGTCCTCGGTCGCCGAGCTCAGCGCCGCGGGCCACGAGGTGATCGTCGAGACCAAGGCCGGCTGCGGGATCGACTTCGATGACGGCGACTATGTCGCGGCCGGCGCCCGGATCGTGCCCGACGCCGCATCGGTATTCGCCGGCAGCGACATGATCGTGAAGGTCAAGGAGCCGCAGCCGCGGGAAGTCGCGATGCTCGAGCCGCGGCATTTGCTGTTCACCTACCTCCACCTCGCCGCCGACAAGCCGCAGGCCGAGGGCCTCATGCGGTCTGGCGCGACATGCATCGCCTATGAGACGGTGACCGCGGCGCGGGGCGGCCTGCCGCTGCTCAAGCCGATGAGCGAGGTGGCGGGGCGGATGTCGGTCCAGGTCGGCGCGCATTACCTGGAAAAGGAACAGGGCGGGCGCGGCATCCTGTTGGGCGGCGTGCCGGGCGTGGCGCCGGCCAAGGTCGCAATCCTGGGCGGCGGCGTGTCGGGGGTGAACGCGGCGCAGATGGCGGTGGGCATGCGGGCGGACGTCACCATCTATGACATCAACAACGACCGCCTGGCCGAACTCGACATGTTCTTCTCCAGCCAGATCAAGACCGCCTATGCGTCGCGGGCGGCGATCGCGGCGGCGGTGAGGAACGCGCATCTGGTGATCGGCGCGGTGCTGGTGCCCGGCGCCGCCGCGCCCAAATTGGTGACGCGCGATATGGTGCGGACGATGAAGCGCGGATCGGTGATGGTCGACATCGCGATCGACCAGGGCGGCTGTTTCGAAACCAGCCACGCGACCACCCACGAGGATCCGGTGTTCCTGGTCGACGGGGTGATCCATTACTGCGTCGCCAACATGCCCGGCGCGGTCGCGCGCACCTCGGCATTCGCGCTCAACAACGCGACGTTGCCGTTCGCGCTGAAGCTCGCCGAGCTGGGTGCCGAGGCGGCGATGCGCGCCGATCCGCATCTGGCCAACGGGCTGAACGTATCGCACGGCATGATCCGCCATCAGGCGGTGGCCGAAGCACTGGACTTGTCTTTTGAGTAATGGGATTGAAGGGAACGAAGGTGGAACGTGAGGGTTGATGCAGCGAAAGGATGCTGTTCGATGACCGACGACGCCAATCCCAAGAGCCACCCCACCGGTAATGCCGAAAAGGCCCCCGAGGACTGGACCACCGGCGACGAACCGATGACCGGGGCGCAGGCCAGCTACCTCAAGACGCTGAGCGAGGAGGCCGGCGAGCCGTTCGACGACACGCTGACCAAGGCCGACGCCTCGCTGCGGATCGACGCGCTGCAGGACAAGACCGGGCGCGGCAGGACTTAACGGCGCGCCGTCGGCGGCAGGACGGCGTCGAGTGTCGCCAGCCGCTCGGCGATGGCCGGGCGGTACTCGGCATTGGCCGGTGCCAGCTTGAGCGCCCGCGCCCAATAGGGCCGCGCCGCCGCGATATCGCCGGCGCGGACATAGGCGACGCCGAGCATGAACGGCGGCCCGGGATGCGTGGGGGCGAGCCGCATGGCCTGTTGATAGTCGAACAGCGCCGTGGGCGATACCCGTGCGCCATCGTGGAGCGCGGTGATATTGCCCAGTTCGGTCCAGAATGCGGCACTGCCCGGCGCATAATTGATCGCGCCGAGCATGATCCGCCCGGCGAGTTCGGAATCGCCGTTGCGCAGCGCCGCATCGGACGCCGCGAAATAGGCTGCCTCCGCTCCGAACCGCCCGAAGAACGCGGCACGCAACTCGCGGTAGCTTTCCGGCGGCGGCAGCGGCAGCGCGTCGGCAAGGGCGCGCCGCTCGGACAGCGCCGGCCGGCCCTGCCAGGCATAACCGGCCGCGCCCAGCGCCAGCGCCGCGCCGAGCAGCGACCAGACCAGCCGCGGCGTGCCCAGCCGCACCATCAGCGCCAGCGTGCCGATGCCGAGCAGGCCGAGCATCGCCCAGCCCATCAGCGCCGCCCGATGCTGGTCCGCGCGACCAGCACGCCGATCGCCAGCAGCGCGGCCGGCGCCAGCCACAGCGGCCAGGTCAACCAGGTCAGCGGCGGGTCGTAGGTGATGTAGGCGCCGTAACGCTGGATCAGCCAGGCGCGCACCGCCGCCGGCGCCTCGCCGCGGTCGATCCGTTCGCGGACAAGCGCGCGCATGTCGCCCGCCAGATCGGCGTCGCTGTCGGCGATCGACTGGCCCTGGCACACGACGCAGCGGATTTCCGCCATCAGCGCGCGCGCCTGCGCCTCACGCGCGGGATCGCGGAGTTGCTCGTTGGCATAGCGCGCCGGCGGCAGGGCGCCGTCGGCGCGTGCCGGGGCGGCCGTCAGCAGCAGGAGGGCGACCGGCCACCTCATCGCGCGTTCCTGACGGCGGCCGCGATCGCCGCGACATCCTCGGCGCGGATGTCGCCGATAAATTGCCGCACGATCCGCCCGCGGCCGTCGATCACGAAGCTTTCGGGCACGCCCGACGACCCCAGCGCGATCTGCGCGACGCTGCGCGGATCGCTGCCGATGCGGTCATAGGGATCGCCGTGACGGGCCAGGAAGGTCCGCACCTGGTCGGACGTGTCGCGAATCGCAATGGCGTCGATCGGGACGCCCATGGCCTTCAGCCGCATCAATTGCGGTGCCTCGGCGATGCATGGCACGCACCAGCTGGCGAATATGTTGAGCAGGCGCGGCCGGCCCCCGCCGAACGAGGTGCTGGCGATCCCCGGCTTGGTCGGAACGATCGGCGCCAGCGTGAAATCGGGCAGCGGGCGGTCGATCATCGCCGATCGCACATCGCGGTCGCGCGGCTTGATCAGCCCGATCGCGACCAGCCCGACCAGCAGCGCGAACACCGCGAGCGGCACCCAGAGCGCGAGCCGCCTCACCGATACGCCTCGCGCAGGGCCGCACGCGCCTCGCGCCGGATCCGCCCTACCAGCGAGAGCGCACCGCCGATCGCGACCAGCGCGCCGCCCGCCCAGATCAGCGTCACGAACGGTTTCCACCACAGCCGCAACTGCCACCGCCCCTCGTCGTCGGGTCGGCCGAGCACGGTATAGAGCTGGCCGTCGAGCCGCGTCGCGATCGCCGATTCGGTGGTCGTGGTCGGCGGGTCGGCGAAGAAGCGCGATTGCGGCGCGAGCAGGAACGGCGTGCCGCGCTCGCCGCGCCGGACGCTCAGCACGCCTTCCAGCGCCGACCAATTGGGGCCGATCACCGGGCGGATGCCGGTCAACGTCACCAGATACGGCCCGACCGCGCGCGCCTCGCCGATGCGCGCGGCGACCAGCGTCTCGCGGGTGAACGCACTGTCGCTCGCCATCCCCGCCAGGCTGACCGCGATGCCGAGATGCGCGACCGCCATCCCCCAGGTGAACAGCGGCGCGCGCCAGGGGCGGCGGCGCGCCAGCGGGGCGACGCTGGCGACCGCCAGGCCCCCGGCCAGCGCCAGTCCCAGGATCGGCAGCACGCCGGCATCACCGGCAAACGACACCGCAACGACCAGCACCGCGCCCCCCGCCGCGACCGGCCAGGTCAGCCGTCGCAGCACCGCCGGCACCTCGTCGCGCCGCCAGCGCAACAGCGGCCCGGCCGCCATCACCGCGACCAGCGCCAGCGCGACCGGGCCCACGGTACGATCGAAGAACGGCTTGCCGACCGACAGCTGCGCGCCCAGCGCCGCCGCCGCGATCGGATAGAGCGTGCCGATCAGGACGATGCCCAGGATCACCGACAGCAGCAGGTTGTTGACCACCAGCGCGCCCTCGCGGCTGACCAGCGCGAATACATTGCCCTGGCGGACGGTGCCGACGCGCATCGCGAACAAGACCAGCGCGCCGCCGATATAGAGCACCAGCAGTGCCAGGATGAACGCGCCCCGCCCCGGGTCGACGGCAAAGGCGTGGACGCTGGTCAGGATCCCCGACCGAACCAGGAACGTGCCGATCATGCTCATCGAAAAGGCGACTACCGCCAGCATCAGCGTCCAGGCGCGCAATCCGTCGCGGGTCGCCAGCACGCCGACCGAATGAAGCAAGGCGGTCGCCGCCAGCCACGGCATCAGCGATGCATTCTCGACCGGGTCCCAGAACCACCAGCCGCCCCAGCCAAGCTCGTAATAGGCCCAATAGCTGCCCGCGGTGATCCCCAGCGTCAGGAAGATCC
>NZ_CAXTHV010000012.1:0-84609 GCF_964244265.1 uncultured Sphingomonas sp.
TATGGCGGCGTGACTCACAACCAATGGCCTCCGGCAAACCCGGGGCGGTTCAATGCAGGTCATCGCGAACAACGAGGGGCGCCGCTATCTGGCGGCGTCGCCTCTCGCCACGGTAAACGGGTCAGCTCAGCAGGCGGCATGGGCTACTGCGATATACGCGGCGCAAAACTATTCGAACATCCTCTCATCCCGGTACGATATGTCGAATCCGATCGCACAGGCGAACGTTTTCATTATGCGAGATAATTATAGCACCGTGCCATAGAACGGACTTTCCCCTCTCGAGATTTATGGTCCGTTCAACGCCCCCGGAAGTCCTAACCATTATATCAGGCCTTTTAAGGATCCTCCGTATGCCCATTGACCATTGGTATGTCATCGTGTGGTTTCAGCCGCTCCATCGGGATATGTTCAAGAAGGCCTTGTGCCGCTTTGCTTTGCACGCCCCGAAAACAGCGGAAGTGCAAACGGCGCGCCGTTCAGAATCTCTTTGGAAGGCGAGTATACCGATGCCACGATCACCGGTGGTTTCGGGGCGTGTCTTTGGACGCTTCCCGGCCGCCACCGGGTCAAGGTCACTTGGCTCGGCGGCGGCGTACTTGTCGATACGGTGGTGTTCGTCCCCAAACCACGCGGGCTAAAGCTGAACATCTGCATCGCCCTTCCAAAAAAACCGGGGCGAGGGCCGGTGCCGGTGGGGTGGGCGCTCCGCCGTGACGGGGAGAAATGCCTCGGCACATACATGGAGTGATCGCGACGTGGATGCAACGGTATCGCCGTCTGGCCTTGCCCGCGTTGCCGGTCGATCCCCTATCCTCGCTGCCGGCAACGGCGGCGAGGATCAGGGGGACCGCGCAGGCATTTGGCTCGCCACTCGCCTGCGTCGGGCTCGAACAGACCGTACAGGCACTGATCGAGGAACGCTGTCCGACCGGATCACGCGCAAGCCCTTCTATCGCCCGGCCCTGGAGCCTGCCTTGCTCGGGTGCTGGGATGCGATCGGCACGGCATCTTTCCTGGACGAAAACCTGCTGGATTTCGTGTCGGTGATCCGCGGCGCGGATGCCGAGATCAGGCAGAGCGAGGGTTGCGCCGGCGGGGACGGCGACAACGGCGTGCTGTTCGAAAAACCCGATGGGTGGACGGGATGAAGCGTCTGTATGCCGCTGGCCTGCCGCCGGTGACCGAGGCCGTTGCGGTCTACGCGCACACCGTTTTCGCGCACCCCTTTCGCGACGGCAACGGACGGCTGGCACGCGCGCTCATCTACGGGCCGCTTCGGCGGGGCGGATTGGTTTCAAGTCCGTGTCTCGGCCTTGGCCCGACGTTCGACCTTTGCCGCCGCCCGCTTGCCTTCGCGACGCTTGCGCTGTCGGAACGAGCCGATTGGCCGCGCTACGTGGCGGACGCTGGAGAAGATCCTGAGCCTGTGCGCCGCGCATGCTGATCAGGCCGTCGCAATTCGATCCTGCAACGAGGCGAGATTG
Source organism: uncultured Sphingomonas sp. (assembly GCF_964244265.1). Taxonomy (GTDB): domain Bacteria; phylum Pseudomonadota; class Alphaproteobacteria; order Sphingomonadales; family Sphingomonadaceae; genus Sphingomonas. Next base: position 1,488 of record NZ_CAXTHV010000012.1, read on the forward strand.
CCGGGTTAGCAGCCTGAAGCGAGCCGGGCAGAGAAGCGCGGCAACCAGCTATGCCGCCACCTTCGCCCGGCTCGCCTTCTTCCGCTCGTGCGGATCCAGATACCGCTTGCGCAGCCGGATCGACTTGGGCGTCACCTCGACCATTTCGTCGTCGTCGACATAGGCGATCGCCTGTTCCAGCGTCATCCTCCGGGGCGGGGTCAGGCGGATGGCGTCGTCCTTGCCGCCCGACGCGCGGAAGTTGGTCAACTGCTTGGCCTTCATCGGATTGACCTCCAGGTCGTCCGGCTTGGCGTTCTCGCCCACGATCATGCCCTCGTACAGCGCTTCGCCATGCCCGACGAACAGGACGCCGCGCTCCTCGAGCGGACCGAGCGCATAGCTGTTCGCCTCGCCCGATCCGTTGGAAATCAGCACGCCGTTCTTGCGGCCCTCGATCCTGCCCTTGTGCGGGCCGTATTTCTCGAACAGCCGGTTCATGATGCCGGTGCCGCGCGTATCGGACAGGAATTCGCCGTGATAGCCGATCATCCCGCGGCTCGGCGCCGAGAAGGTGATGCGCGTCTTGCCGCCGCCCGAGGGGCGAAGGTCGGTCAGCTCGGCCTTGCGGATCGCCATCTTCTCGACGACCGTGCCCGAATGTTCGTCGTCGACGTCGATGATGACGGTCTCGTACGGCTCGGTCCTGTTGCCCTGATCGTCCTCGCCGAACAGCACGCGCGGGCGGCTGATGCCCAGTTCGAAGCCCTCGCGGCGCATCGTCTCGATCAAGACGCCGAGCTGGAGTTCGCCGCGCCCCGCGACCTCGTAGGAATCGCGGTCGGCGGCTTCGGTCACCTTGATCGCGACGTTCGATTCGGCCTCGCGGAACAGGCGGTCGCGGATCATCCGCGACGTCACCTTGCTGCCCTCGCGGCCCGCCATCGGCGAATCGTTGACGGCAAAGCGCATCGAGAGCGTCGGCGGGTCGATCGGCTGGGCGTGGAGCGGATCGGTGACGCTGGGATCGCAGATGGTGTTGGAGACGGTGGTGGTGGTCAGCCCCGCAATCGAGATGATGTCGCCGGCATTGGCTTCGTCGACGGCCACGCGCTCGAGCCCGCGGAAGGTCATGATCTTCGACGCGCGGCCGGTTTCGACCACCTTGCCGTCATTGTCGAGGCTGTGGATCGGCATGTTGGTCTTGACGCTGCCCGAAAACACCAGCCCGGTCAGGATCCGGCCGAGGAAATTGTCGCGGTCGAGCAGCGTCACCAGGAACTTGAACGGCCCGTCGGGGTCGGCCGAGGGCGGCGGCACATGCTCGACGATCTTCTCGAACAGCGGCGCCAGCGTGCCTTCGCGCACATTATGGTCGGCATTGGCATAGCCGTTGCGGCCCGAGGCGTAGAGCACGGGGAAATCGAGCTGCTCGTCGGTCGCCTCCAGGGTGACGAACAGGTCGAACACTTCGTCCAGCACGTCCTGGATGCGTTCGTCCGGACGGTCGATCTTGTTGACGACGACGATCGGGCGCAGGCCCAAAGCGAGCGCCTTGCCGGTGACGAACTTGGTCTGCGGCATTGCGCCTTCCGACGCATCGACCAGCAGGATCACGCCGTCGACCATCGACAGGATGCGCTCCACCTCGCCGCCGAAATCGGCGTGGCCGGGCGTGTCGACGATGTTGATCCGGATATGCTCGTTGCCGCCCGGGGGCGCCCACTCGACCGACGTGCATTTGGCCAGGATCGTGATTCCGCGCTCCTTTTCCAGGTCGTTGGAATCCATCGCGCGCTCTTCCACGCGCTGGTTGTCGCGAAACGTGCCCGACTGGCGGAACAGCTGGTCGACAAGGGTCGTCTTGCCGTGATCGACGTGGGCGATGATTGCCACGTTGCGGAGGCTCATGGAAATTCCCGGTATGCGTGAGTAAGGAGGGTCGGGCGCGCCAATAGCCGAAATGACGCAGTGCGGAAAGGGGTGGCTCGGTCGGCGGCCGCCGCTACGTGCGTGGGCGCGGGACGGCGGCAACAGCGCAGCGGCGCAATCCCTATGGCAGCCATGGTGTGTTATCTATATATGACGGTTGAAGATCGGCCGCGGGCACGGCACAAAGCGTTGCCCGCGACGGGATGCTGTTGGAGGACATGATGGCGACGACCGCCCCTGATACCGTTACCGTCCAGCCGCCGCTGGTACTTACGCCGCCCGATCCCGTGCCCGCGGTGATGCCGGCGGCGTCGGTCGGGCTGGTGCCGGTCGACGACGCCAAGAAGAGCGAATTGGTCAAGCGCGTCGACGGCTTCATCGACGACCTCGTGGCCCAGGACGTCGACAGCCCTGAATTCGGCAAGCGTGTCGATGCGATCACGGCGATGGGCCAGAAGGAGATACGCGAGGCCGCCGGCCAGTCGAATCGCTTCCTCGACCGCCCGGTGCGCGCGATGGACAAGGAAAGCGGCGTCGGCGCCGACCTGGTCGCATTGCGCCTGACGATCGAGAAGCTCGATCCCGGCAACAACGGCAAGTTCTTCACCTCGCGCGGACTGCTCGACAAGGTCTTCGGCACCAGGCTGACCGGCTATTTCGACCAGTATAAATCCTCGCAGAACCACATTTCGGCGATCCTGAAGAGCCTTGCCTCGGGCAAGGACGAACTCCTCATGGACAATGCGTCGATCGATACCGAACGCGCCAATCTGTGGACCGCGATGGGGCGGCTGGAACAGATGATCTTCCTCGCCAAGACGATGGACCAGCGGCTGGAGGACAAGGCGCACGACCTCGACGCGACCGATCCCGCCAAGGCCAAGGCGATCCGGGAGAGCGCGCTGTTCTACACCCGCCAGCGCGTCCAGGATCTGCTGACGCAGATGGCGGTGTCGGTACAGGGCTATCTGGCGCTCGATCTGGTCAAGAAGAACAACGTCGAGCTGGTAAAGGGGGTGGATCGCGCGTCGACCACCACCGTCTCGGCGCTGCGCACCGCGGTCACCGTGGCGCAGGCGCTGACCAACCAGAAGCTGGTGCTCGACCAGATCACCACGCTCAACACCACCACCGCCAACATCATCGATTCTACGGGCAAGCTCCTGAAGTCGCAGACCGCGCGGATCCACGAACAGGCGGCCGCTTCGACCATCCCGGTCGACATATTGCAGCGCGCTTTCCAGAACATCTACGATACGATGGATTCGATCGACGCGTTCAAGCTCAAGGCGCTCGATTCGATGAAGGTCACGGTGACCGCGCTGACCAGCGAAGTCGAGAAGTCGCGCGGCTATATCGCGCGCGCCGAGGGCCAGGCGCAGGCGCAGCTGGCGGGACCGGCGGCGACGTTCAACCTGGAATCGGTCGATGGCTAGTTCCGACGACACGCTGTCGCGCGCCGGGGACGTGTTGAACCGGATGTCCGACACGTATCGCGCCGGGCCGGGTCGCCGTGCGCGCGAACGTGACATCGGCCGCCGACTGACCCGCGCGGCGATCGCCGACGCGGCGATCGTGGCGATCGCGATCATCGTCGGGCTGGCGGTGGGGCCAATCGGCATATTCGGGTTCCTGGCGATGATCGTGACGATGATCGTCGCCACGATCGTCCTGCTGGCGATGCCGGCCACGCGCGCGCCGACGCCTGAACGGCTGCGCTCGGTCGAGCTGAAGGCGCTGCCCGCGCAGACCGGACGGTGGCTTGACGCGCAACGGCCGGCGCTGCCGGCACCGGCGATCACGCTGGTCGATCAGATCGGGCTGAAGCTCGACGCGCTGATACCGCAACTGGCGACGTTGCCCGAAAACACGCCGGCCGCCGACGAGATCCGCAAGCTGGTCGGCGAACAGCTGCCCGATTTCGTCAAGGGCTATGCGGCTGTCCCTGCCGCCCTGCGCGGGGTGCCCCGCAACGGCCGGACGCCCGATGCGCAACTGGTCGAGGGCCTGACCACGATCAGCCGCGAGATCGGCGAGATGTCGGCGCAATTGGCGACCGGCCAGCTTGACGCGCTGGAAACGAGGGGACGGTATCTGGAGATCAAATATCAGGGCGATGGGGTGTCCTGAAGTCTGTTTGAAAACGTACGGAGGGCACGTTTTGGCGGCACCGCACGAAACTCGCTCTTCCGCGAGTTTTCAAACGGACCCCGATCAGTCGCCGCGCGCCAGGATCAACACCCTTCAGCGCGGCTTGCCCAGCCCGGAAACCGCGCGATCGCGCAGTCGCTCGACCGCGGCGTGGTGGATGCCGGGCGCGCTCGCCAGCACGCCGAACGCTTCGGCGCGGGGGGTGTTGAACCGCAATTTCCTGCCCAGCGCGTCGGTCACGCGCGCACCGGCTTCCTCGGCGATCAGGACCGCGGCGGCGACATCCCATTCCTTGCCCCAGCGCAAGGTCGCGAGCAGGTCGGCCTGGCCGGCGGCGACCATGGCGATGCGCAGCGCGATCGAATTCGGCTTGGCGACCGCGACCAGATCGCGGTCGGCCTTTGGCAAGGCATCAACTGGGGTGCGTGCGCCGGCCAGCATCATACGGTCAACAACCGTAATGGCACGGCCGTTCAGCGTGGCACCCAGGCCGCGCGCCGCCACCCAGCTTTCGCCCCGCGCCGGCGCCTCCAGCACGCCGATAATCGGCCGGTCGTCCTCTACCAGCGCCACCGAGATCGCCCATCCGGGGCGGTCGCGCAGATAGTCCCGGGTGCCGTCGATCGGATCGACCACCCAGGTCCGGCGACAGGCGAGCCGGTCGGTAGTGTCGGCGGTTTCTTCCGATAGCCAGCCGGCGTCCGGATCGAGCGCGTACAACCGGTCGCGCAGCACCATGTCGACTTCCAGGTCGATTGCGCTGACCGGGTGTCCGGGAACCTTTTCCCAGCGCTCGAAGGGCTCGGACCACCGCCGCATCGCCAGCGCGCCCGCCTCGGCCGCAATCGCGGCGACGGCGGTGATCAGGTCAGCCGCCGGCAATGGTCATGCCGTCGACGCGGAGGGTCGGGACGTTGGTGGCATAACGGAATTCCAGATCGTTGGCGGCGGTGAGGCTGCGGAACATGTCCTTCAGGTTGCCGGCGATGGTGAATTCGGCGACCGGCCCGGCGATCTCGCCATTCTCGATCACGAAACCCGCCGCGCCGCGGCTATAGTCGCCGGTAAGGCCGTTGACCCCCTGGCCGATCAATTCGGTCACGAACACGCCGTGCGCGATGTCGGCGATCAACGCCGCCGGGCTGGCAGCGCCCGGAACCATATAGGCGTTGCTGGTTCCGACACCCGGCGCGCCGGGGCCGCCGCGCGTGGCGTGGCCGGTCGGTTCCAGCCCGAGCTGACGGGCCGAGGCGGAATCGAGCAGCCATGTCTCCAGCATGCCGTCGTCGACCAGCAGCACCGGCGACACCGCCCCGCCCTCGCCGTCGAACGGCCGCGAGCGCAATCCGTGGGGGCGATGCGGATCGTCCCGGATCGCGATGCCCGGGGCGAACACCCGCGTGCCCAGGCAATCCCGCAGGAAGCTGGTGCCGCGGGTGATCGCGGGTCCTGCGATCGCGCCGATCAGATGGCCGATCAGCGACGCGCCGACCCGGGGATCGAATACCACCGGCATCGGTCCCGACGCCAGTCGGCCGGGATCCAGCCGGGCGACCGCGCGCTCGCCGGCGCGACGGCCGATCGACTCCGCGCTTTCAAGGTGCGCGCGGTGACGCGCCGAATGGTGGGCGTAATCGCGCTCCATGCCGCCGCCGGTGCCCGCCAGCACGCTGGCCGACAAACCGTGGCTGGTCGTGGCATAAGCGCCGGCAAAGCCGTGGCTGGTGGCGAGCGCGATCACGCCGCGGGCGGCCGAGGCGCCGCCGCCTTCGCTGTTGGTGACGCCGGGGACCGCGCGCGCGGCATCCTCGACGGCGAGCGCCGCCTCCTTCAGCATTGCCGGCGACGGATCGGTGCGATCGGCCAGATCGAGATCGGGCGGGGCGCCGTGCATCAGCCGCGCTTCGGGAGCAAGGCCGGCCCAGGGATCCTCGGGCGCCTCGCGCGCCATCGCGACGGCGCGTTCGACCAGTTGATCCATCGCCGCCGACGACAGGTCGGACGTCGAGACCGACGCCGAGCGGTGTCCGACGAACACGCGCAGGCCGAGCTCCTCTTCTTCGGATCGGCCGACATCCTCCAGCGCGCCGAGCCGCACCGATACCTCGATGCTCGCCGCGGCATGAACGATGGCGTCGGCCGCGTCGGCCCCGGCAGCGCGGGCGCGGGAAACGATGTCGGCGGCGCGGTCGCGTGCGGTATCGGTTGTCAGCATCCGCGCGACTTAGGGCGCAGTTCCATAAAAGGGAAGGAACGGGTCACCCGCTCGTCTGCCCGACCACGAACCATGCCGCGAACACCAGCAATCCGGCGAGGCGGTTCGACCGGAAGCGGGCGAGCGCGCCGGCACCGTCGCCGGGGTCGAGCGTCGCCACTTGCCAGCCAAGATGCGCCGCGGCCGGCAGCAAGGATGCCAGCGCCAGCGGGTCGGGGCGGACCAGCCACAGGGAGGCGCTCCACAGCAGCACGGCGACGCCATAGAAGACGGCGACGCCCTGCCGCACCCGGGCGCCCAGCGCCAGCGCCGACGAACGCACGCCGACCAGCGCGTCGTCCTCGCGATCCTGCAGCGCATAGATCGTGTCATAGCCGATCACCCAGGCGATGGCGCCGGCATAGAGCAGCAGCCCGGGCGCGGTCAGCGCACCCGCCATCTCGCTCCACCCGACCAGCGCCCCCCAGGAAAAGACGATGCCCAGCCAGGCCTGCGGCCACCAGGTGATACGCTTCATGAACGGATAGGCGGCAACCGGGGCAATGCTCGCCACCGCGACGATCGCGGCATGGGCATGGAGCTGGATCAGCACCACGACGCCGACCAGGCACAGCACGCCCAGCCAGATCCAGGCGGCCCGCACCGACACCATGCCGCTGGCGATCGGACGGTGGCGGGTGCGTTCGACGCGCGCATCGATGTCGCGATCGACGATGTCGTTATACACGCAGCCGGCGCCGCGCATCGCCACGCTGCCCAGCGCGAACCAGGCGATCAGGTCCCAGCGATCGATGGCGCCACCCGCCAGCGCGATCGCCCAGGCGCCCGGCCAGAACAGCAATTGCCAGCCGATCGGCCGATCGAACCGCGCGAGCAGGGCGTATCCGCGAACACCGGGCGGCAGCGCGCCGGCCAGCCCGCGATGCTGGCTGTCGGGCACGATGTCGGGCGGTGGCGTCATCGCCAAGCCCTATCGCGCGACCGACTGCCGCGCCAGCGCCGCGCTTTGCCCCAACAAAGTCATGTTCTACAGGCACCCCGAACACGGGGGATTGTGGCTGGAGTTGGCATGAAGACGTTCCTGATCCCCCTGTCGTCGGTCGCGGCCCTGTGCCTTGCCGCCGGCGCATCGCTGCCGCCGACGACGGCGATGCGGGCCGTACCGGCGGCGGATCCCGCGACCGCGCCGGCGCCCTCGGCACCCGGTGGCTGGACGGGCGTGTGGCGCAACATGAAGAACACCATCCACATCCGCGCCACGCGGTGTGGCGTCGGGATGTGCGGCGTCGTCATCTGGGCCAGCGACAAGGTGAAGGCCGACGTCGCGGCGAGCGGGCGCACGATGATCGGCATGGAGCTGTTCCGCGACTTTCGCCGCGCGGACGGCAGCCGCTGGAAGGGCAAGGTGTTCGTCCCCGATATCGGCCGCACGCTGTCGGGCACGATCGAGGTTACCGACCCCGACAGCATCACCGCCTCGGGCTGCCTGATCCTCGGACTGGGCTGCAAGACGCAGCATTGGAAGCGCGTGTCCTGAATACCGTGATCGCGCGTTGACGGCGGATGGTCCATCTGTCGGTCGCCATCGCCCGCTTTGCCGAGGCGCTGTTCTGGAGCATTGCCCAGGCGGCGGGGCTCGCGCTGGTCGGCGGCCTCCTGGGGCTGGCGGCGTTGGTGATGGCGTGGCGATCGATCTGCCGCGTGCGATCGGGCGCTAGGCACCACGACTGACCGCGGCTAGGACAGCCGCGATGCCCGCCACTCCCGCCTGGCCGCCACGTTCGACACCGCGGCTGTTTGTCGATATCGAACTCGCGCCGGGGTCGATTACGATCAGCGGCGCCGCGGCAAAGTATCTAATCGCAGTAATGCGAACCAAACCCGCCGACCCGGTCAAGCTGTTCGACGATCGCACCGGCGAATGGCTGGGGGTCGCCGGCCCGGTCGGCCGGCGCGACCTGATCCTGGATATCACCGAGCGGTTGCGCCCGCGCGAGCCTGTGCCCGATCTGTGGCTGTGTGCTGCCCCGCTAAAGAAGGGGCGAATCGACTGGCTGGTCGAAAAGGCCTGCGAGCTAGGCGTCGCGCGGCTGGTGCCGGTGATGACGCGGCGCGCTGTGGTCGACCGCCTCAATCTCGGCAGGCTGCGCGCCCACATGATCGAGGCGGCTGAGCAATGCAATCGCACAGCGTTGACCGAGATCGCCGCGCCGGTGAAGCTTGACGCGATGCTCGGCGGCTGGCCCGCCCAGCGGGCGCTGTTCTTCGCCGACGAGGCGGGCGGCGCACCGGCGGGTGAGGCGATGAACACGCGGCACGGGCCGGCGGCGATCCTCATCGGGCCGGAAGGCGGTTTCGATGATGCCGAGCGCGCGGCGATCCGCGCCTTGCCTCAGGCGGTCGCCATCAATCTGGGCCCGCGCATCTTGCGCGCCGATACCGCGGCGGCGGCGGCGGTCGCGCTGTGGATGGCGGCGGCGGGCGACTGGGCCTAGCCTCCACAAATGCTGAACCGGGTGCTCAACTACTTGAAATGCAACCATCGCCTATGGTTAACCGTACCTGCTACCGATCCGAAAGAGGTTGGAGGACGTGGCGGTCAAGGAGCAGGATTGGAGCAGCTTGGGGCGAACCCAGGCACTGATCGAGCAGATCGTCGGCACCGGCTGGGGGCCGCCGGCGGCACTCAAGTCTCGCCCGAGCACCACCAGGAAAACAGCGGGCAGCGTACCCGCGCTGGTTGGATGTGCGTTGATGGCGGCCGGCCTGGTGGTCGGGGCCTTGCTGCGGCACGATGCGGTCCCGTCATCGGCTTCTGTTTCGCCGGTCGATAATCCGTTGATCGTGGCCCCGCCAATAGTTACGCCGCCGACCGCTAGACTGCCGGCGCCGGTTGCCGAGGCTATCCCATCGCCGGCGATCGTCCCCGACGTCGAGCCTGTCGTGCTCCCGCCAAGACCGCTGCCGGCCAAGCGGCGGACTCGCAACGGTGTCCGGCTGGCCGAAACCAGGCCGAGGATACAACCGGGCGCCGCGCCCGTTACGCGTCACCGCAGCGGCGGATCGTCGAGCTGGATCCTGGAGCCGCTGAGCGGTGCGGCGTTGCGTGCGGCACTGGTTGAGGACAAGCGTACCACCGAACGGCTCAACCGCGATGAGCTGGGCCGGCTGGACAAGAAACGGTGACGGCGTAAGCAGCTCCGGCAGGTAAGCCTGAAAACAAGCCTAGCGCGCCAAGCGGGGGGCGCCTAAGTCGCTCGTCATGACTACCAGGACCGTCTCCGACAGCAACGCGCGGGTGGTGGGGGGGCGTGACCAGCTGATTAGATATTTCGCGGGCGGGGAAAAACCGATTGAGCGGTGGCGGATCGGTACCGAGCACGAAAAGTTCGTTTATTCGGTCGGCGATCGCCACGCGCCGTCATGGGATGAGCCCGGCGGCATCCGCGATCTGCTGCTGGGGCTGACCGCTTATGGCTGGCAGCCGGTCGAGGAGAACGGCAAGGTGATCGCGCTGACCGGGCTGGACGGATCGGTCAGCCTGGAGCCCGCGGGTCAGTTCGAACTGTCGGGCGCCCCCCTCGAGAACCTGCACCTGACGTGCGCCGAGACCGGCCGGCATCTGGAGCAGGCCAAGGCGATCGGCGATCGCCTCGGCCTCGGCTTCCTGGGGCTGGGAATGTGGCCGGACAAGGCGCGCGACCAGCTGCCGGTCATGCCCAAGGGGCGCTATGCGATCATGCGGCGGCACATGCCGCGGGTCGGCGGCCTGGGGCTCGACATGATGCTCCGGACCTGCACCATCCAGGTCAACCTCGATTACAGTTCCGAGGCCGACATGGTGAAGAAGTTCCGCGTCGGGCTGGCGTTGCAGCCGCTGGCGACCGCCTTGTTCGCCAATTCGCCGTTTACCGAGGGCAAGCCCAACGGCATGCTGTCGTTCCGCAGCCATATCTGGTCGGACACCGATCCCCACCGCACCGGCATGCTGCCGTTCGTGTTCGAGGACGGCTTCGGGTATGACCGCTATGTCGATTATGCGCTCGATGTGCCGATGTACTTCGTCTACCGCGACGGTCGCTACATCGACGCCGCCGGCCTGAGCTTTCGCGATTTCCTGAAGGGCGACCTGTCCGTGCTGCCCGGTGAACTGCCGACGATGGAGGATTGGGCGGACCATCTGTCGACCGCCTTTCCGGAGGTGCGGTTGAAGACCTTCCTGGAGATGCGCGGTGCCGATGGCGGGCCGTGGAACCGGATTTGCGCGCTGCCGGCCTTGTGGGTCGGGCTGCTCTATGACCAGGGTGCGCTCGATGCGGCATGGGACCTGGTCAAGCGCTGGTCGATGGACGATCGCGAGGCGCTGCGCGACGCGGTGCCCCGGCTGGCGCTCGACGCGCCGCTGCCGGGCGGCGGCAAGTTGCGCGACATTGCGGGGGCGGTGCTCGACATCGCCCATGCCGGGCTGGCGGCGCGCGACCGCACGGATGCCGGCGGCGCCAACGAGACCGGCTATCTGGAGCCGCTGCGCGCGGTGGTGCGGACCGGCAAGGTGCCCGCCGAACTGCTGCTCGACCGCTATCATGGCGCCTGGGACGGCGACGTCGCCCCGGTCTATGACGAAATGAGCTTTTAGAGTCTGATCCACGTTCGTGGAAGCGGTACCGGCCCGCTCCCCCACCCGACCGCCCACAATGTATCCTGATTGGGCGGTCGGGTGGGGGAGCGGGCCGGCACCGACCCGATTCAGCTTTGCTGAATCACACGCTATACGGCGGTACGCTGGCCGCCCAGCCACCCGAAGAAGCGTGGAATCATGCCGTTGCGTGTCATCCAGTCGCTATAGGCGCGATAATCGGGATCGAGACCCAGATGGCGTTCCTCGGTGCGGGCGCGCCAATAATAGATGCCCGCGACCGCCGCCATCAGCACACAGGTGCGCAACGCGTCGACCAGGCTGCCGGTGGTCAGGAACGGGATGGTCTCCAGCAGCCAGAACAGGTTCTTCGACAGATAGGCCGGGTGCCGCGAGAAGCGGTACGGCCCATGGGTCAGGATGCCGCGATGCGTCAGGTTGGAAAAGCGCAGCCCGAACGCGATCGTGGCCCAGGCATAGATCGCGGTCAGCGCGACCAGCATCGCTCCCCAGGTCGCCAGCACCACATCGTGACCGGCAAACCAATGCGTCCAGTCGGCGGTGCCGGGATGATAGTCGAGCGGCCCGTTATTGCCCATCAGGACGAATGGCGGATAGCAGATCAGCGCCGCCATCCAGGCCGCCGCGAACGGATTGGCGGTGCGGATATGCGTGTCGAGCGGGCGCAGCGCGACGATGTAACCGGCAGTCGCGAAGGCGACGTCGATCATGAACATGAAGGTGATCAGCCAGTTGGCCAGCGCCACCGGATGGTACAATACCTGCGCCAGGTCGCCGCGGATGAAGTCGCGGAATCCGGGCGGCACGATCGACAGCATGAAGGCGGTGAAGAACATCTTCACCGCCCAGCTGCGCAGATGGTTCCAGATTGCCTCACGGTCGATGGTCTCGTCGAGCCCCATCAGCCAGGCGCCGAGCGACCAGCAGCCGTCGCGCGGCTCGACCAGCCGGCGATCGAGCCAGATCGTGTACGGGATGGAAGCGACGAACAGGAAAGGCGCAGCCCATTTGAAGCACCACATGGCGAACGGAAAGCCGCCATAATTCCAGTCCCAATAGAAGCGGCCGGTGGCATAGATGGCGGCGATCCCCGCCCAGGTCAGCCACAGGCCGGCAAGCTTGGTCAGGCTGAGGTCGATCGTTTCGCGCCAGGGCCGCGGATTGTCCCAGTCTATGCCGGTCGAGCGGTGACGGTGGACCTTGTCGACGAACACCGACCACAGCACCATCGGCAAGGCGCAGGCAACGACGTTGACCAGCGCGGCATAGGGTCCGTCCATGCCGAGCCACCGCGCCACCCCGACCCACGCCAGCAGTCCGGCCAGCCCCGCGACGCCGACGCCCATGGACACCGCCGATCGCGGTCGCGGCTCGGCCTTCGCGGCATTCCCCAGCGCAGCGTCGTGGAACATGGCGACGACTGCTAAGGGTTAATGGTAATCGTCGGGTTAAGCATCACGCGGGTTCCGACCTCCCCAGAGGCGCGCCCGTCTTGCGCCCGACTGACCAAGCCGCTACCCCGCGCGGCGGCCACGCGGGTATAGCACAATGGTAGTGCAGCAGCCTTCCAAGCTGAATATGCGGGTTCGATTCCCGCTACCCGCTCCACCCGCCACCGCGGTTTGGCAAAGCTGAATCGCGGCCGAGGCGGCTCGGCCGCACATTTAGGCTCGGCCGCACACTTATTCGTGGCTGCGGCCGAAATCGGGGGCGGGATCGTCCTGACCCTGTTCGACGATCGAGCGGCGGATCGCGCGGGTGCGGGTGAACAGGTCGTGCAGCTCGTCGCCCTTGCCCCAGCGGATCGCCCGCTGCAACGCGGACAGATCCTCAGAGAAACGTTGCAGCATATCCAGCACGGCGTCCTTGTTCGACAGGAACACGTCGCGCCACATCGTCGGGTCGCTGGCGGCGATGCGCGTGAAGTCGCGGAAACCGCCGGCCGAATATTTGATCACTTCCGACCGGGTGATCTCCTCCATGTCGGATGCGGTGCCGACGATCGTATAGGCGATCAGGTGGGGCAGGTGGCTGGTAATCGCCAGCACGCGATCGTGATGGTCGGGGGCCATCGTCTCGATCTGGGCGCCCAGCCGCCGCCAGAATTCGGCGACGCGCTGGACGGCCGCGCCGTCGGCGCCGTCGGGCGGGGTCAGGATGCACCAGCGTCCGCGGAACAGGCTGGCAAAGCCGGCTTCGGGCCCGCTGCGCTCGGTGCCGGCGACCGGATGCGCGGGAACGATCGTCGCGCCGGGCAATGCGGCCTGAAGCGCGGCGAGCACGCCGGCCTTTGAGGATCCGACGTCGCTGACCACCGCTTCTGCCGGCAAATCTTCGGCGATCGCGCGCGCCACCTGGTCCATCGCGCCGACCGGCACGCACAGGATCACCAGATCGGCATGGGTCACCGCCGCGCCCGGCGTGTCGCTGACGTCGTCGCACAGCCCGAGCGCCGTCGCCGTCGCGCGCACCTCGGCATCGGCATCATGCCCGGTCAGCCGTACCGTCGGCATCTGCCGCCGCGCCGCGCGCGCGATCGACGAGCCGATCAGTCCGAGACCGATGATGGTGACGCGCGAGAAAGGGAGCATCAGCCGGCCCGTTCGACCATCGCGCGCAACGCCGTCACGACGCCCCGCATCTCCTTTTCGGTGCCGATCGTGATGCGCAGGGCGTGGGGCAGGCCCTGGCCGGGCAGCCAGCGGACGATATAGCCTGCCTCCATCAGCCCCTTATACGCCGCCTCGGCGGTCAGCCTGCCGGCTCGGCCGGCTGCCTGTGGCCGCCGCTCGGGACCGGCCTCGAACAGCACCAGCACGAAATTGGCCTGGCTCGGCACCGCGCGCAGCCCGGCATTGCCCAGACTGGCGATCTCGCCGGCGAACCAGCGGCGCCACTCGGCATTGTGCGCGCGCATATGGTCGACGAAGCCGGTGTCCCCCAAGGCGGCGATCGACGCCGCCGTACCCGCTATGGTGATCGAAAAGGGCAGCCGGATACGGTGCATCGCCTCGATGATCGGCGCGGCGGCATAGCCCCAGCCGATCCGCTCCGCGGCCAGGCCATACATCTTTGAAAAGGTGCGGGTGACCAGCACATTGTCGGCGCGTTCGGCCAGCGCCATCCCGCCGTCATCGGCATCGCCAACGATATATTCGGCATAGGCATGGTCGAGCACCAGCAGGATGTCGGGGCGCAGCTCGGCATGCAGCCGTGCGATCTCTTCCCTGGTCGAATAGGTGCCGGTGGGGTTGTTGGGATTGGCGACATAGACGATCCGCGTGCGGTCGGTGACGCACGCCAGGATCGCGTCGACATCGGTCGCATAATCGGTATCGCGTGCGATCACCGGCACCGCGCCGACGCGCCGCGCGGCGATGTCGTACACCGAGAAACCGTAGCGGACATAGATCACCTCGTCGCCCGGCCCGGCGAACGCGCCCGCGGCGAGGTGGAGCACCTCGTCCGATCCGTTGCCATAGATGATCCGGGCGGGATCGAGGCCGTGCTTCGCCGCCAGTGCCTCGCGCAATTCGGCGGCGCCGGCGTCGGGATAGCGTTCCAGCCTTCCCGCCGCCTCGGCAAAGGCGGCTCGGGCGGCCGGGCTGGTGCCAAGCGGGTTCTCGTTGGACGACAGCTTTGCCACCGTGCGGCCGTCGTCGGTGGTCGACCGGCCGGGCACGTAGGGCGCGATGCCCATGATCCAAGGCTTGGGGAGCGGACGGGACATGGGCTGGGCCTATGCGCGGTTGGCTGTCGCCTTGGCAAGCGCGGCGCTATCGCGTTATTGATTGCATTGGACGGCGAGGGGGGAACATGAGGGGATCGACGGGCCTGTGGCATGCGCTGGAAACCGCGCGCGAGATCAACCTGGCCGAAGCCGGCGAGGCGTGCCCGGTCGCTGGCCGTGACGGCGAGACGCGGCGCGGCGTGCTCAAGGCGCTGGCCGCCGCCAGCGTGATCGCGGCGTTGCCGAGGCCGGCACGCGCCGCGCCGATCCGCGGACCGGTGGCGATCATCGGCGGGGGCATCGCCGGTCTGTCCGCGCTGTGGCAGCTGGCCCAAGCGGGGATCGACGCGCATCTCTATGAGGCGCGTCCGCGCACCGGCGGGCGGATGTTCACGCTGCACGACGGCGCCACGGCGGTCGAGATCGGCGGGCAGCTGGTCAATACCGACCATGCCGACATGCATGCCTTGACCAAGGCATTCGACGTCGCGCTGATCGACCGCAAGGCGGGCGACCATCGAACCGCCGTGCTGGGCGGCGGCGCGGAGATCCCCGAGGCGCGCCTGGTCGAGGGGCTGCGCGGGATCGCCGGGCAGATCGGCAGGGATGCCGACCGCCTCGACCAGGATTATGCCGGCGTGGCGCCGCTGCTCGACCGCCTGTCGTTCACCGGCTATCTCGATCGGCACGCCGGGCTGATGCCCGATCCGTGGGTGCGGCGCCTGATGGAGGCGACCGCGCGGACCGAATATGGCGTCGAGCCCGGCGAGGCATCGGCAATCGAGCTGATCTTCAACATGCCGACGGTGGACGGCACGCGGATCGACGTGCTGAGCAACAGCGACGAACGGTTCCTGATGGCCGGCGGCAGCAGTTCGCTGATCGCGGCAATGACCGCGCGGCTGCAACCGCATATCTCCACCGCCAAGGTCTGCACGCGGATCGATCCGCGCGGCGGCGGGGTGCGAATCGGGTTCGCCGACGGCAGCCATGTCGATGCCGGTGCGGTGATCGTCACCACGCCCGCGGCGGTGACCCGGCGGATCGCATTCGGCGGGCCGCTGCCCGCTTTGTGGCGGCGGTTCATCGCCGAGGTCACCCTCGGCAAGGTCGGCAAGATCAATGCCGAGATGACCGCGCGTCCCTGGGAGGCGACGTTCGGGCGGGGCGGTGAATTGTGGCAGACCGATGCCGCGCGGGGCACCGCCCTTGGCTGGGACAGCGGCATCCGGCCGTCGACGGGGGCGGGCAGCGTCTGGACCTGGTTCCTCGGCGGCGACGAGGTGGCGCGCGCCGATGCCGCCGACGCCCACGCGCTGGCGCTGAAGTTCGCGCGGGATGCGGAAGCCGCGGCGCCCGGCATGGCCGCGGCGACGGGCGCGCGGACCTGGCGCACGGCCTGGCATCGCGAGCGCCATACCGGGGGCGGCTATGTCAATTTCAGCCCCGGCCAGCTGACGCGTTTCGCGCCGCTGATCTGGACGCAGAACAAGGACGGCATGCTCGCCGAGCAGCCCGTATCGGCGGCGCCGATCTGGTTTGCCGGCGAGCATCTGTCCGATGCCTATCCGGGGTACATGAACGGTGGTGCACAGACCGGGCGCTGGGCGGCCGAGGCAGTGATTGCGGCGAGCAGCCTGAAGCGCGCGGCTTGAGTCCGGCAGCGGCCGCGCCTACTGGCCGCTCCATGTCCGACGACCAACGCTTCGGCCTGTCGCGCCATGCGACGTTGCCGGGGCCGCTCGCGCTCGACGGCGGCGTCACCCTGTCGCCGGTCGAGATCGCGTACGAGACCTACGGCACGCTGGCGGCGGATGGCGGCAATGCCGTGCTGGTATGCCACGCACTGACCGGCGACCAGCATGTCGCGAGCACCCATCCGCGCACCGGCAAGCCCGGCTGGTGGACGCGGATGGTCGGCGCGGGGCGGCCGATCGATCCCGCCCGCCATTTCATCGTTTGCGCCAATGTCCTGGGCAGCTGTCTCGGCTCGTCGGGGCCGGCAACGGTCAACCCGGCGACCGGGGCGCCCTGGTCGATGGCGTTCCCGGTCATCACCATCCGCGACATGGTGCGCGCTCAGGCGATGCTGCTCGACCATCTCGGCGTCGACCGGATCGTCGTGGTCGGCGGGTCGATGGGGGGGATGCAGGCGTTGAGCTGGCCCGCGACTTTCCCGGCGCGCGTGACCAAGGCGGTCGTGATCGCCGCGACCGCGCGCCACACCGCGCAGAACATCGCCTTCCATGAGGTCGGGCGCCAGGCGATCATGGCCGACCCCAAATGGCGCGGCGGAGACTATTACAGCTCGGGCGACCCACCGGCCGCCGGCCTGGCGGTGGCGCGGATGGCGGCGCACATCACGTACCTTTCCGAAGCCGGGCTGACCGACAAATTCGGCCGGCGCCTGCAGGCGCGCGAGGCCAAGTCGTTCGGCTTCGACGCCGACTTCCAGGTGGAGAGCTACCTGCGCCACCAGGGGCTGAGCTTCACCGACCGCTTCGACGCCAATTCCTATCTCTACATCACCCGCGCAATGGACTATTTCGACCTGGCCGAGGAGCATGGCGGACTGCTCGCCAATGCCTTCCGGGGCACGCCCACGCGATTTGCGCTGGTCAGCTTCGATACCGATTGGCTCTATCCCACCGCCGAATCGCGGATCATCGTCCACGCGCTCAACGCGGCCGGCGCCGCGGTCAGCTTCGTCGAGCTGTCGAGCCCGTATGGCCATGATGCCTTCCTGCTCGACGCCCCCCACCTTGACCGCGTCGTCGACGGCTTCCTGAGGGCGGCATGATCGACCTCGACGACGACAGGGCGCGGCTCGACGTGGCGCGGGTGCATTGCTGGCTCGCATCGAGCTATTGGTCTCCGGGGATCGAACGGACGACGGTGGAAAAGGCGATCGCCGGGTCGCATTGCCTTGGTGCCTATGACAGCTGCGAGCAGGTCGGGTTCGCGCGGATGATCACCGATCGTGCGACCTTTGCCTGGCTGGCCGACGTCTGGGTCGAGGACGGCATGCGCGGGCAGGGGCTGGGGCGGCGGATGGTCGGCTGGTTCGTCGAGCGGCCCGATTATCGCGACATTCGCCGGATGGCGCTGGTTACCGCCGATGCGCACGGCGTCTATGCCGCGCTCGGCTTCCACCCTTTGCTCCGCCCCGCCCGCTTCATGGAGCGGCTGGGACCGGGCATCGCCGAGATGCTGCGGGCAGCGCCCCGATGAGCCTGCGCGCCGACCTGGCAGTGATTGCGGCCAATGTCGCGACGGGCACGCGCGTCCTCGACATCGGCTGCGGCGACGGCGCGCTGATGGCGGCGCTGCGTGACGGGCGCGGGGTCGACGCGCGCGGGCTGGAGCTTGATGCCGACGGCGTTGCGCGGGCCGTCGCCCGCGGGCTGTCGGTGGTACAGGGCGACGCCGACACCGACCTTGCCGAATATCCCGACAAATCGTTCGACTATGCGATCCTCAGCCAGACGCTCCAGACCACGCGCGCGCCAGACATGGTGCTCGACCATCTGCTCCGGATCGGGCGGCGTGCCTTCGTTTCCTTCCCCAATTTCGCGCATTGGCGGGTGCGCATGTCACTGCTGTGGGGCGGGCGGATGCCGGTGACGCGGACCCTGCCGGTTGCATGGTATGCAACGCCCAACATCCACCATGTCACGATCGACGATTTCCGTGCCTTCGTCCGCGACCGCGGCATCACAGCGGAATGGGCATGGTTCCTGTCGGGCGACCAGCGCACCGGAGCGACGATGGCGAACCTGTTCGCCGAGCATGCGATATTCCTGTTGCGACGATAGACACCGCCGGAAATCCCGCCTGCGCAAAGCATGACGCGGCGCTTGCGGCCACGCAATGCCCCGCTTCGTCAGAACGGCACGTCGTCGTCCAGCTCGTCGGCGAATCCGCCGCCGCCAAAGCCGCCACCACCTTTGCCGCCGCCGCCCGAGCCACCGCCACTGCTGCGCGCGGCGCCGTGCGACCCGCCGCCGGCATCATCGCCGCCCGCATTCCAGTCGTCGCGCCCGCTCGACACGCCACCGCCGCCCGCGCCGCCCTGGGGGCCATCGAGCATCGTCAGCACGCTGTTGAACCCCTGCAGCACGATTTCCGTCGAATAACGCTCCTGGCCCTGCTGGTCCTGCCATTTCCGGGTCTGGAGCGCGCCCTCGATATAGACCTTGGACCCCTTGCGCAGATAGCGTTCGGCGACGCTGGCGAGGCCCTCGTTGAAGATCGCCACCGAATGCCATTCGGTGCGTTCCTTGCGCTCGCCGCTGTTCTTGTCCTTCCATGTATCGGACGTGGCGATGCGCAGGTTCACCACCTTGCCGCCATTCTGGAAACTGCGGCTTTCGGGATCGCGCCCCAGATTGCCGACGATGATGACCTTGTTGACGCTGCCCGCCATGACTTCCTCTAAAGACCCAATGCCCTTGCCAGCC
Organism: uncultured Sphingomonas sp.; assembly: GCF_964244265.1. GTDB lineage: Bacteria > Pseudomonadota > Alphaproteobacteria > Sphingomonadales > Sphingomonadaceae > Sphingomonas. The sequence goes on from NZ_CAXTHV010000012.1 coordinate 20,612, forward strand.
AGTATGTAGCTCCGGCCGCGCCATATGCCAGCGCGAACAGATAGCCGACCATAAACGCGGGCCATTTCCAGCCGTTGGTCTCGCGCCGGGTGACGGCGATCGTCGAGATGCATTGCGGGGCGAACACGAACCACATCAGGAAGGCGAGCGCGGTCGGCAGACTCCAATTGCCGCGCAGCCGCTCGGTGATCGCCCGGCCGCCGGTCTCAGTGCCCGGATTGTCGACCGCATAGGTGGTCGCGATCGCCGCCACGGCCACCTCGCGTGCGGCCATCGCCGGGATGAGCGCGAGCGCGATGTCCCGGTTGAAGCCGATCGGGCGAAAGATCGGCTCGAGCACATTGTTGGCGATGCGGCCGGCAATCGAGTAATTGACCGGGGAGACCCCCGATCCGGCAGGCGGTTGCGGGAAGCTGAGCAGCGCCCACAACACGATCGTCGTCGTCGCGATGATCGTGCCGGCGCGCTTCAGGAAGATCTCGACCCGCGTCCACAGCCCGATCGCGATGTCGCGCCCATTGGGCATCTGGTATTTGGGCATTTCCATCAGGAAGCCGGAAGACGCGCCCTTGGTCACCGTCCGCCGCAGCACCAGCGCAACGACGAACGCGCCGACCACGCCCATCACGTACAGGCCGAGCATCACCAGCCCCTGCAGCCCGACCAGCGGCAGCACCCTGCGGTCTGGGATGAACGCGCCGATGATCAGCGTATAGACCGGCAGCCGCGCCGAACACGTCATCAGCGGCGCGATCAGGATCGTCGTCAGCCGGTCCTTCTCGTCGTCGATCGTCCGCGTCGCCATGATCCCGGGCACCGCGCAAGCGAAACTGGACAGCAACGGGATGAACGCGCGCCCCGACAGGCCGACCGACGCCATGATCCGGTCCATCAGGAACGCCGCGCGGACCATATAGCCCGACGCCTCTAGCAGCAGGATGAAGAAGAACAGGATCAGGATCTGCGGCAGGAACACGATCACCGCGCCGACCCCGGCAATGACCCCGTCGGTGATCAGCGAGCGCAGGACCGACGGCGGCATCACCCCGCGCACTACATCCTCGATCGCCGAAAAACCCGCATCGATCGCGTCGGCAGGAACGGTCGCCCAGCTGAACACCGCCTGGAACATCAGGAACAGGATGGTCAGCAGCAGCAGCAGGCCCCACAAAGGATGCAGCGCGATGGCATCCAGGGTATGCGTCCAGCGCCGCACCGGCGCCTCGGAAAGGGTGGCGGCGACGGCGATCTGGCGCGCGCGGCGTTGCAGGGCGATAATGTCGGCGGGGGGCACGGGGTCGCCCGGCCTGAGCTTCACCGTGCCCGCGCCGACCAGTTCGGCGATGCGGTCGCGCAACTCGTCGATGCCGCGGCGGCGGACCGCGACGGTCGGCACCACCGGCACACCCAGCTCGCGCGCCAGGATAGCAGGATCGAGCGTCAGCCCGTCGCGTTCGGCAAGGTCGATCATGTTGAGCGCGACCACGATCGGGAGTCCCAGCGCGATCAACTGGAGCGTGAAGCGCAGGTGATTGTCGAGGTTCGACGCGTCGACCACGACGATGATCGCGTCGGGCAGCTGCTCGCCCGCCTGCGTGCCGGTGACCACGTCGCGGGTGACGCGCTCGTCGGGGCTCGACGGTTCGAGGCTGTACGTGCCGGGCAGGTCGAGCAATTCCACCGGCCGGCCATCGTTCAGCGTCATTCGGCCGGCATGCCGCTCGACGGTGACGCCGGGGTAATTGCCGACTTTTTGCCGGGCACCGGTCAGCGCGTTGAACAGCGCACTCTTGCCGGCATTGGGATTGCCGACCAGCGCAACCAGCGGCGTGGCGTTCATCTATCCCGGGAGGGGGCAACATGGATCGCGCCGGCGACGCGGCGGCGCAGGGCCACCGTCATCCGACCGATCCGGCAGGCGATCGGCCCGCCGCCGATCCGCGCGCGGTGCAGCACCTCGACCCCGACACCCTCGTCGAAGCCGAGTTCGCGCAACCGCCTGGCCTCGGGCACCGCCAGCGCTTCCCAGGCGATGTCGCTGACGGTGGCGCGGACTTGCCGGGGCAGTTGTTCGAGGCTTAGCGGATATGCCATCCTCCTGTCTTAGGATGGCTGCGAGTGAGTATCAATAACGATCTGTCAAACAGGGTGCGAAACTTGGCGCCGTCACGCGCGAAGGCCCGGCAACAATCAGTCGATCGGGATGGTCGCAGGGCGCAACGAGTCGCGCAGGTCATTCGGGACCGGGGCGGTGGGATCGGGGCGGAAGGCGTCGGGAGCGCGATCCCCCGGCACGGGGCAGGTATCGCGCAACAGATCGTCGGGGACGTGCTCGGCCGGGTTCCGGCGGCCGCGCAGGAGGGTGCGCGCGATCAGCCCGCCGCCCAGCGCCAGCGCCACCGCGGCAAGGCCGGCCAGTCCGCGCTTTGCCGTTACCGTCGGCTTTGCCGGCTCGGTGCGACCGCGACGCGCGGCGGGTGAGGAAGACTTGGCGCGGCGGCGGGCGGTAGTGCGGGGCCTGGAATTGCGGCCGGGGGGCGTCGCCATGTGATTCTCCTATGTCGAATTGCGGCGATCAACGGCGGGCAGGCGGCGCGGTTCCGTCAGCCGACGACCAGCGATCCGGTAGTGGTGGCGATGGTCTGGACCGTGCCGACCCCGGCTTCGCGTTCGGCGCGTTGCACCGCGACCTTTTCGCTGCGTTCGGCCATCGCCCCCCATGCGGCGGCGGCGCGGAGCGCGCGCTGGCGCACATTGTCGAGCGTCGCGGCATCGGCGTCCGCCTGCGCCTCGGCGGCGCGGGTGCGATAGAAAGCTGGGGTATCGGCCATGCGTCGGACGTCCGGTTGCTGGAGGAAATTGCAGCGGGGAAGGACGTGATCCCGCCCCGCCGCAACACGCTGGGCGCTTAGTCGGCGAGCGCCAGGTTCACCGCGCTGGTCTTGCCGCCCTTGCCCGATTCGAGCTCGTAGGACAGGCGGTCATTCTGATTAAGCGTCTGCATGCCGGCGCGCTCGACCGCCGAAATATGGACGAACGCGTCATTGCCGCCGCCGTCGGGCGAAATGAAGCCATAGCCCTTGTCGGCGTTGAAAAACTTTACGGTGCCGATGGTCATGATCGGTTACTCCTTCTTAGCTGGGGGGCGGGCCGAAAGCCGGAACGCCTGGTGCCTCGGCAGCAGGGAAAGAAGGAGGAGGGAGCCGCAAAGCGCCGAAAACCGTCGATTTGCGACTGTAGCCAACAAGATATGGGGGCAAGCGGGGCCAAAGACAAGCGCGACATAGGCGAGCGGTGGCGCCAAAGTTCACAGAAGTTCACGCCCCTGGCGCCAGCGCGATCAGTCCTGGCGCCGGCGCGATCAGTCGGCAAACAGCAAGACCGGAGTTTCTATAAAACGCTTAAGTGATTGAACATAGCTTGCCGCATCCCATCCGTCAACCACGCGATGGTCGCAACTGATCGACAGGTTCATTAACTTGGCGCGGCGGATGTCGTCGCCATCAAATACCGGGCGCTCGACGATCTTGTTGGGGCCGATGATCGCGACCTCGGGCCGGTTGATGACAGGGGTTGTCGCGATGCCGCCGAGCGGACCGAGCGACGTCAGCGTGATCGTCCCGCCGCCCATCTCCCCCGGCGCCAGCTTGCTCGTGCGCGCCGCCTCGGCCAGGCGGGCGATCTCGGTGGCCAATTGCCAGACGTTGCGATCCTGCGCATCGCGAATGACCGGGACGGTCAGCCCCGCCGCAGTCTGCGTCGCCATGCCGAGATGGACCCGGCCAGACCGCGTCACCACGTTCGCCTCGTCGTCATAACGCGCGTTGAGCATGGGAAAATCGGGCAGCGAGCGGCAGATCGCGACGATCATGAGCGGCAGCATCGTCAGCTTGGGGCGCCCGTCCGTCCTGCTGGCGCCGCGATTGGCGTTGAGGTCGGCGCGCATCGCCTCCAGCGCGGTCACGTCGATTTCGTCGACATAGGTGAAATGCGGGATGTTGCGCTTCGACGCCGCCATGTTCTCGGCGATGCGGCGGCGCATGCCGATGACCTTGATCGTCTCGTCATCGCGGGCGCGGCTGGCATGGGGGGCGTGATAGCCCTGGCCCGCGCCATAGCGCAGGAATGCGTCGAGATCGGCATGGCGGATGCGGTCGCCGTCGCTTTTCACTTGGCCAAGATCGACACCGAGTTCCTTCGCGCGCTGTCGCACCGCGGGAGAGGCGAGGGCTTTCAACTCCTCCCCGGCAGGGGGAGGGGAGCCATCCGATGGACGGTGGGGGGGGCTTTCCACGGGCGAACCGGCTTGCGGCGAGCGGCCTCCACCGGCTTTGCCGGTCCCCCTCGCCGTGCCGGGGAGGATTTCCACGCCGGGATTTTCCGCCTCATATTGCTCGGCGGTCTCTTCCTGCGCCCCGGACAGCGGCGCCGCCTTGACCTCGGTCGCCTCGACGCCGGCGGGCAGGTCGGCGGGAGCGATGTCCATCATCGATTCTTCCGGCGCTTCCTCTTCCGCAACCTCGATGACCACCAGCGCCGCGCCGATCGCAACCTGGTCGCCAACCTCGCCGGCCAGCGCGGCCACGGTCCCGGTGACCGGCGATTCCATTTCCACCGTGGCCTTGTCGGTCATCATGTCGGCGATCCGCTGGTCCTCGACCACCGGGTCGCCGACCTTGACGTGCCACGCGACGATCTCGGCCTCGGCAATGCCCTCGCCGATATCGGGAAGCTTGAACGTGAAACGGCTCATGGTGGTCAGTCCCTCATGATCTTCTTGAGCGCCTCGCCGATCCGCACCGGACCCGGGAAATACGCCCATTCCAGGCTGTGCGGATAGGGCGTGTCGAACCCGGTGACGCGCTCGATCGGCGCTTCGAGGTGGTAGAAACAGCGTTCCTGGACCAATGCCGACAATTCCGCGCCGAAGCCGCTGGTGCGCGTCGCTTCATGGACGATCATGCAGCGGCCGGTTTTTCTGACCGACGCCTCGATCGCGTCGATGTCTAGCGGGACCAGCGTGCGCAGATCGATGATCTCGGCGTCCACGCCGGCCTCTTCGACCACGCCCAGGCAGACATGGACCATCGTGCCATAAGCCAGGATCGTCAGCGCGTCGCCGGCGCGGACTATGTTCGCCGTGCCGAGCTCGATCTTGTAGTAACCGGTCGGCACCTCGCCTGCCGGATGCGCCGACCAATTCTTGGCCGGGCGGTCCCAATAGCCGTCGAACGGGCCGTTATAGATGCGCTTGGGCTCAAAGAAGATCGTCGGATCATTGTCCTCGATCGCCGCGATCAACAGGCCCTTGGCATCGTACGGCGTCGAGGGAATCACCGTCTTGACCCCCGATACATGGGTGAAGATACCCTCGGGCGACTGGCTGTGCGTCTGGCCGCCGAAGATGCCGCCGCCGAACGGCGATCGTACCGTCAGCGGCGCGGTAAACTCACCGGCCGAGCGATAGCGCAGCCGCGCCGCCTCGCTGACCAATTGGTCGAGCGCGGGATAGATATAGTCGGCGAACTGGATTTCGGGAACGGGACGCAGGCCATAGGCGCCCATCCCCACCGCCACGCCGATGATGCCGCATTCGGTGATCGGCGTGTCGAATACGCGCGTCTTGCCGTATTTCTGCTGGAGGCCCGCGGTGGCGCGGAACACGCCGCCGAAATAGCCGACATCCTCGCCCATCACGATGACGTCGGGATCGCGCGCCATCGCCACGTCGAGCGCGGAGTTGATCGCCTGGATCATGTTCATCCGGGTTGAATCGGTCATCGCCCCCCTCCCGTCGCCCCGGCGCAGGCCGGGGCCGCCGGGTTGCTTGGCGCGCGGGCCGCCCGACACGCAACGGCCCCGACCTGCGCCGGGGCGACGGGGTATGTTCGGTTCACTTCCGTGCCCATGGCCGGCCGCTTGCCTGCTCTTCCGCGATCATCTGCTCCTGCTGTTCGCGCAAGTGCCACGGCATTTCCTCGAACACGCCGTCGAACAACGTGTCGAGCGGCTGGTGCAGGCCGTGGCCGAGGATGCCGTTCTTCTCGGCTTCCTTCTGCGCGGCCCTGACCTGTTCGGCGACGGCCAGGTCCTGCGCGGCATGGCGATCCTCGTCCCATTCGCCAAGTGAAATGAGGTGCGCCTTCAGCCGCCCGATCGGATCGCCCAGCGGCCAGGCGTTGGGCTCGCCGGCGGAACGATATTGGGTCGGATCGTCCGAGGTCGAATGTCCTTCCGCGCGATAGGTGAAATGCTCGATCAGCGTCGGGCCCCGGTTGGTCCTGGCGCGCTCGGCCGCCCATTCGGTCGCGGCATAGACCGCCAGCGCATCGTTGCCGTCGACGCGCAGGCCGGCAATGCCGTAACCGATCGCGCGCGCCGCAAAGGTCGTCGCCTCGGCGCCGGCAAAGCCCGAAAAACTCGATATCGCCCATTGGTTGTTGACGACGTTGAAGATCACCGGCGCGCGATAGACCGTGGCGAAGGTCAGCGCCGAATGGAAGTCGCCCTCGGCGGTCGATCCTTCGCCGCACCAGGTCGCCGCGATCCGCGTGTCGCCCTTCGCCGCCGATGCCATCGCCCAGCCGACCGCCTGCGGATATTGCGTGGTGAGGTTGCCCGAGATCGAGAAGAATGCGGCGTCACGCACCGAATACATGATCGGCAATTGCTTGCCCGACAGCCGATCGGCGCGGTTCGAATAGATCTGGTTCATCATGTCGACCAGCGACCAGTCGCGCGCGATCAGCAGGCCCTGCTGGCGGTAGCTGGGGAAGCACATGTCGTCGCGTTGCAGCGCGAAGGCGGCGGCAACCGCAACCGCCTCCTCACCGGTAGATTTCATGTAGAAGCTGGTCTTGCCCTGGCGCTGGGCGCGGAACATCCGCTCGTCAAATGCACGAACCAGCGTCATGCTGCGCAGCATGCGCCGCAGCAAATCCGATTTGAGCCGGGGGTTCCAGGCACCGACCGCCCCGCCCTCGTCGTCGAGGACGCGGATCAGGCCGTAAGCGAGATCGCCGCATTCCCGCGCCGGTGCCGTGGTGTCGGGGCGGCGCGCGGCGTCGGCGACGGGGATCTCCACCTCCGCGAAATCGACCGCGTCCCCAGGACGAAAACGTGGTTCGGGAACGTGCAGCGCCAGCGGTGGCAGATTGCTTGCGGGTGTCGCCGATGGTGGATCGCTGGACATGGATTCTTTCGACAGGCTGCCAAGTCCCGACAAACGCCGGGATTGGCCGATGGGTGCCTGAGTAGGAAATTTGAGCCGGGTTGACCAGCATGCGGGCACTTACCGTCGGTTAACCTTTTGGGGAGACACCAGAGCACGAAGGAAATGTATCATGTTCATGGCACCGCCCGTTCGCGCCAGGCCCGCCCGTCCGCGGGCGTTGCACCGAGTCGTCGGCGCGCCCGCCCTGCTGATTGCGGCGGTGTTCATGCTGCCGTGGCTGGTGCTTTACGCCGCTTATGGCCTGATCGCACTGGCGCTGCGCAACGTCGTGAAAGGCCCGCGCACGTTGGTGGCGATGGTCGATTATGCCGGCGAGGTACTGATCGGACGCTGAGCTTTCGCGGATTTGCCGCCATTCCCCGGGCGCCCATGGCAATTCGCCGCTCAGCCCCCCACAATCTGCTCGATCACCCCGAACACCGGATGGTGGCGGTCGTCCTCCACCCAGATCCGGACGGTGTCGCCGCGCTTCAGGAACGGTGTGGTCGCGGCACCCCCGGCGATCGTCTCGACCGTACGCAGCTCGGCCAGGCACGAATAGCCGACGCCGCCTGCGGCAACCGGCTTGCCCGGACCGCCCCCGGCATCGCGGTTGCTCACCGTCCCAGAGCCGATGATCGTGCCCGCGCCAAGCGTCCGCGTTTTGGCGGCATGCGCGACCAGTGTGCCGAAATCGAAGGTCATGTCCTCGCCCGCCTCGGCGCGGCCGAACGGCTGTCCATTCAGGTCGACCATCAGCGTGCGGTGCAGCTTGCCGCCCCGCCACCAGCCGCCGAGCGCGTCGGGCGTGACGAACACCGGCGAGAAGGCGCTGGCGGGCTTCGACTGGAAGAAGCCGAACCCCTTGGCCAGTTCGCCCGGGATCAGGTTGCGCAACGACACGTCATTGGTCAGGCCGACCAGCCGGATCGCGGCCAGCGCGTCGTCGCGGCCGGCGCCCTGCGCCACGTCGCCGGTTACCACGACGATCTCTGCCTCCAGGTCGCAGCCCCAGGCCTCGTCGGCCAACGGGATCGGATCGCGCGGCCCCAGGAACGCATCGCTACCGCCCTGGTACATCAGCGGATCGTGCCAGAAACTGTCGGGCATCTCCGCGCCGCGCGCCTGCCGCACCAGCGCGACATGGTTCACATAGGCCGAGCCGTCCGCCCATTGATAGGCGCGCGGCAGCGGCGCGGCGGCGTCATGTTCGTGAAAGCGATCGCGCGGAATCACCGCATGGTCGAGATCGGTGGCCAGGTTCTCCAGCGCGGGGGCCAGCCGGTCCCAGTCGTCCAGGGCGCCTTGCAACGTGGGCACGATATGCCCCGCATCGGCGTACCAGGCGAGATCGCTCGACACCACGACGAGCCTGCCGTCGCGTCCGTGCTTCAGGCTGGCCAGTTTCATGCGCGCTCCTTCACTTCGCGCGACCATAGCGATGCCGACGCCAGTGGCAAACCGGAAGCGATGCTCGGTTCTGGTCAGGATTTTGCACTATGACGGCGGAAAACCGTTTTCAAAGCGGCAATCGATATTATTTTATTTGTAGGCAATGCATCGGATATTTTGTCGTTGCACCGCAATATAATCGAAATCATTGTGCCATGCAGCATAATTTAATAAGTCAGGTCAATTGCTCCGTGCTTGCTTGTATTGATTGTCCTATCGCCTGATTGTTATTATCGGTATCGGGTCGCGGCCGGCAGAGAACTCAAGGCAATTGGGTCCGCAGGAGAGTGATGCTCCGGAACAACCGGGCGCGCGCTGGCCGCGACACGGTATCGGCTCACCCGGCCGGCTGCCGCGACCTTGCCTGGATCGCTATTTCGTGATTTGCTCGCCTGCCGCCATGGAGCCGATCATGACCGCAGTGAAACTGACCCTCGCCGCCATCGCCGGCTTGGCGCTTGCCGTCCCCGCCACGGCGCAGGACAGCAAGATACCGTCGGACGACATCGTCGTGCGCGGGCGCCGCGACAAGGATGTCGAGACCTTCGTCCGTTCGCTCGCATCCGACAAGGACGGCCGCCAGCTCGCGCGCTGGAACGGGCGCCTTTGCGTGCGGATCGTCGGCCTTTGGCCCGAACGCGAGCGGACGGTCGGCGATCGCATCGCCGCGCTCGCCGGCAGGCTGGGCGTATCGTATCAGACGCCTCCCAAATGTACGCCCAACACGGTGATCGCCTTTACTGGCCAGGCCGACAAGTTCACCGCCGAGATCGTCGATGCGGTCCCCGCGCTCATCAGCGACGTCGATTCCTATGGTCTGCCGCCGCGCAAGCAGATCGCGCGTTACCTTGCCCCGCGCCCGATCCGATGGTTCGCGATCAATGCGACAACAAACGCCGACGGGCAGCGAGCCGGTGCCGTCGACCGTAACGGCGCCGGCTTGGCGACGGATGCCTCGCCAAGCAGCATCCCAGCCTCGCGCATCATGGCGCGCACGCGCGAGAACACGGTCGCGGCGCTGATCGTTGTGGACGAAAGCAAGCTGGGCGGGATCAAGTGGACGCAACTCGCCGATTATCTGGCGATGGTGACGTTCGCCCAGCCACGGATCGACGCCAACTTCGCCGACAGCGACAGCATCATGGCAATGTTTGCCGCGCGCGATGCGGGTCGTGCCGGTCCCGCCGGTCTGACGCCGGCCGACCAGGCATTTCTGACGGCGCTCTATCGCACCGACGCCAACCTTTCTTCCGACCAGCAGCGAGGGGCGATCGGCGATGCCGTACGCAAGCAGGCACGCCGATGATGACGATGCGTATCGGCCGCGTCCGGCCGCCGGCCCGTTCATAATGTCATGGCGTTCGATGCAAGGGAAAGTCGCTTATGATGCTGGTCAAAGCCATCCTGACCGCCGTCGTCGCCACAGTCGCGCTGTCGCTGTCCGCGCCAGCCTCCGCCAAGGTCGCGCGGTGCGTGATCCGAACGGCCGATGCCAGCTACAAGGGACCGTGCAGCTATTCGGCCGGAAAGGGCGGCACCTTCACACTGAAGCCGATGCGCGGCAGGTTCCTGATTTCCGGCATCATGATGATCACCGTCTATGTCGATCCCGACGGCGAGGGGCAGGTCAGTGGCCTGACCGGGGCGGGCGCCAATTCACGCTGGGGTGACGCCAAGCGCTCGCGCAGGGACGGGGCCTGCTGGGTCGGTGCGGACTTCTCCGTCTGCGCCTATTGAGGAACGTCCTTGACTTTTTGCAACGCAGCGAGCATCTGGTCGCGCATCGAGGCGTATGCAGCGTGATCGGACCCGCAAGGTCCAGGCTCCGTCTCGGTCGTTAGCGACAGGCTTCCCAAGTCACGCGGGGTGTCATTCCATCCCCGCCGCCCGTGTGGCCATATCGGCTGTACGCGAGGCATTTTGAAAAGAGTTTCATGACCAAATTCGCTCATCTCGGCCTGGCCGAGCCGCTCGTCCGCGCGCTCGAGGCCAAGGGCTATGTCACGCCCACCCCGATCCAGGAACAGGCGATCCCGACCGTCCTCGAAGGCACCGACCTGCTCGGCATCGCCCAGACCGGTACCGGCAAGACCGCCGCCTTCGTCCTGCCCTCGATCCAGCGGCTGGTCGAGGCAGGCAAGCGCGTGCTTCCGACGCATTGCCGGATGCTCGTCCTCGCCCCCACTCGCGAGCTCGCCAGCCAGATCGCCGACAGCGCGCGCGAGTACGGCAAGTTCAGCCGTATCTCGGTAGCGACCGTGTTCGGCGGCACCAGCATCAACAAGAACCGCCAGGACATGAGCCGCGGCGTCGACATCCTGGTGGCGACGCCCGGCCGCCTGCTCGACCTGGTCGAGCAGCGTTTCGTCACCCTCAGCCTGATCGAGACGCTGGTTCTCGACGAGGCCGACCAGATGCTCGACCTGGGCTTCATCCACGCGCTCAAGAAGATCGTGCGAATGGTGCCGCGCGATCGTCAGACGTTGTTCTTCTCGGCGACGATGCCGGCGTCGATCCGCGAGCTGGCGGACCAGTTCCTGCGTAACCCCTCGACCGTCTCGATCAGGCCGGCGGCGACCACCGCCGAGCGTGTCGATCAATATGCGACCTTCGTCAACCAGTCGGAAAAGCAGGCGCTGCTGACGATGACGCTGAGCGATCCAGCGATTGAGCGTGCGCTGGTCTTCACCCGCACCAAGCACGGTGCCGACCGTGTCGTCCGGCTGCTCGGCGGGAACGGCATCGCCGCCGCCGCGATCCACGGCAACAAGAGCCAGGCCAATCGCGAGAAGGCGCTGGCCGCGTTCAAGTCGGGCGAGGTGCGCATCCTGGTCGCCACCGACATCGCCGCGCGCGGCATCGATGTGTCGGGGGTCAGCCATGTCGTCAATTTCGAGATCCCCAACGTGCCCGAGCAATATGTCCATCGCATCGGTCGCACCGCGCGCGCCGGCGCGGCGGGTATCGCGATCAGCTTCGTGGCCGATGACGAGCGGCCCTATCTGCGCGACATCGAGAAGGTGACGCGCCAGAAGGTGCCGTTGCGCGCCCTGCCCGAGGGTTTCCTGGCCGAGGCCGCGCGGCTGACGTCGGCGCGCGCCAAGGCGATCGGCAACGATCCCGCGCCGCGCGAGGAGCGTCCGCGTGGCCCCCGCGGCGTGCGCCCGCCGCGCGCGACGCATGCCGCGGCGCCCACCGCCGGCGGTCATCGCGGCCGCAGCGGACCCGGCGGCGGCGGGCGTCGCCGCGGCGGTCGCGGCGGCCAGGGTGGTGCCCGGACCTCCGCGGCCGGCTGATGCCTTTCGATCGACCGCGCTTTTCCGGCGACTTGATGTCCGCGCCGCTTGTCCATTTCGTCACCGGCTCGACGGGCGCGGGCAAGACTATCTACGCCGTTGCATTGGCCGACCGGATCGGCGCCGTTCGCTTCTCGATCGACGAGTGGATGTCGGCGCTGTTCTGGATGGATTCGCCGCAACCGGCCGACCCGGTCTGGGCGATCGAGCGGATCGAGCGCTGTTCGATGGCGATCTGGAGCACGGCGACTGCGATCGCTCGGCGCGGCGTGCCGGTGATCCTGGAACTCGGCCTGACGACGGCCGCGTTACGCTCCCGGTTTGCCGACCTCGCCCGCGCGGCCGGCCTGGCGGCGCGGCTGCATTTCATCGATGTCGGCGCGGATGAGCGGTGGCGTCGTACCGAGGCGCGCAACCGCGATGCCTCTGCCGCGCAGCTCGATTTCGCCGTCACCCGCGAGATGTTCGATTTCGTCGAAACGATGTGGGAGCCGCCGACCGCCGCCGAAATGGCGGCGATGGACGGAGTCCGCGTTACTTCTTAGGCGTCAGCCGGAGCAGCTTGCCGCCCGCTCCCCGCTCGTCATCCTCGAGCAGCCAGATTGCGCCGTCAGGCGCCTGCGCCACGTCGCGGATGCGTGTCCCCATCGGCCACACCGCGCCCGCCGTCGCGGCATCGCCTGCCGGCTTGACCTGGACCAGCGCCTCGCCGGACAGCGCCGCGATCAGCAGGCTGCCCTTCAGATCGGGGAACATCGCCCCTGAGTAATAGATCATGCCGCCTGGCGAGATTACCGGGTTCCACCACAATTTGGGCGCTTCCAGATCGGGGCGGCTGGGATGATCGGGGATCGGCTGGCCCGAATAATTGTCGCCGTTGGAGACGATCGGCCAGCCATAGTTGCGGCCCGGCAGGATCAGGTTGACCTCGTCGCCGCCGCGCGGGCCCATCTCCTCTTCCCACAGCCGCCCGTCGGGGGTGAACACCAGGCCATAGGGATTGCGGTGGCCGGTGCTCCAGGTCATCGCCTCCACCCCGCCCTTGGCGTACATCGGGTTGCCAGGCGCCGCCTTGCCGTCGAGCATCAGGTGCAGAATCTTGCCCAGTGCCTGCTTGGGGTCCTGCGCCGGCGTGAAGCGCTGGCGTTCGCCCGACGTCAGGAACAGCGACTTGCCGTCCGGCGCGAAGGTAACGATCGCGCCGAACTGCCCGCCGGGCCCGTTCGACCCCGATCGCCAGATCACCTGCAGGTTTTCCAGATGCGCCCGCGCCGGGCAGGGCGCGCGCACGCACACGACATGATCGAGCTTCAGCATGGCCTTTGCCAATGCCAGTGCGCTGCCGCCATTGCCCGGCTCGGCATAGGTCCAATAGATCGTCCGGCTCGCCGCAAAGTCCGGCGCGACCGCGATGTCGAGCAGCCCGCCCTGGCCGCCCACCGCGACGGCGGGGATGCCGGCAACCTCGACGACGTTGCCGGCCGTGTCGCGCAGCTTGAGGTGCCCGGCTTTCTCCGTCACCATCAGTCCGCCGTCGGGCAGGAACGCCATCGCGAACGGCTCGACGAAGCTCCCGATCGTCGCCACCGCGAAGGGCGAGGTCGTCGGCGCAACGTTGGCGCGGCCGGTGGTCGCGGGGACGTTCCTGATGTCGGGTTCGAGCGGGGAGTTGCGCGGCACGCCCGATTTGCCTTGCGCCGCGGCGCTGCCGGTATCGCCCGGCGCGGAACACGCGCTGCCGACGACCGCGACGAGCAGGAGAAAGGAGCGCCATGTCATCGTCGGTATCCTTGCATTTTGTTGCATACCCAACGCGCCGCAATGCGCCAAGTTGCCCGCTTGCCAGCGCGCCGCGAGCCGGCTATATCTGCGGCCATTCTCTACATCCTGAGGTGAAGAGGTCGGAGCCTTCGGTTCCGGCGCCGATCCTGCCTGTCCATTTGAAAGGGTCCCGTGGCCGACATCGCCCGACTGACCGCCTTGATCGAGCCCGAGGCGCAGGCCCTGGGCTTTGACCTCGTGCGCGTGCGGCTGTTCGGCAAGGGCGACGATCGGACGCTCCAGGTGATGGCGGAGCGGCCCGACACGCGCCAGTTGACGATCGACGATTGCGCCGCCTTGTCGCGGCGTATCTCGGACCGGTTCGACGCGGTCGATCCGATCGATGAGGCGTATCGACTGGAAGTTTCCTCGCCCGGCATCGACCGGCCGCTGACACGACGGAAGGACTTCGCCGACTGGGCAGGGCACGAGGCGCGCATCGTGCTGGCCGAGCCGGTCGGGGGGCAGAGGCAGTTCAAGGGCGATCTGGCCGGCCTCGACGCGCAGGGCGATGTGCTGATCACGGCGCGCGACGGCATTGTCGCGGCCCTGCCGCTGGCCCGCATCGTCGACGCCAAGCTGGTGCTGACCGACAAGCTGATCAGGGCAACCGTCCCGCTTTCGGCCGAGGGCGCGGATGAGGAATTTGAGGAAGAGGAAACGAACTGATGGCCACCCCGGGAACCTCTGGCGTCACCGCCAACCGCGCCGAGCTGATCGCGATCGCCAATTCGGTCGCGACCGAGAAGATGATCGATAAGGGCATCGTCATCGAGGCGATGGAGGATGCGATACAGCGCGCCGCCCGTGCGCGCTATGGTGCCGAGAACGACATTCGCGCCAAGCTCGATCCGACCACCGGCGACCTGCGGCTGTGGCGCGTGGTCGAGGTGGTCGAGGCGGTCGACGATTATTTCAAGCAGGTGAACCTGAAGGAAGCGCAGAAGCTCCAGAAGGACGCCGTCATCGGCGACTATATCGTCGATCCGCTGCCGCCGATCGAATTCGGCCGCATCGCCGCGCAGGCCGCCAAGCAGGTGATCTTCCAGAAGGTCCGCGATGCCGAGCGCGAGCGCCAGTATGAGGAATTCAAGGACCGCATGGGCGAGATCATCACCGGCGTGGTGAAGCGCGTCGAGTTCGGCCACATCGTCGTCGATCTGGGCCGTGCCGAGGGCGTCATCCGCCGCGACGCGCAGATCCCGCGCGAGGTGGTGCGCGTCAACGACCGCATCCGCTCGCTGATCCTCAACGTCCGCCGCGAAAATCGCGGGCCGCAGATCTTCCTCAGCCGCGCGCACCCCGATTTCATGAAGAAGCTGTTCGCGCAGGAAGTGCCCGAGATCTACGACGGCATCATCGAGATCAAGGCGGCCGCGCGCGATCCGGGTTCGCGCGCGAAGATCGGCGTCATCAGCCACGACAGCAGCATCGATCCCGTCGGCGCGTGCGTCGGCATGAAGGGCAGCCGTGTGCAGGCCGTCGTGCAGGAAATGCAGGGCGAGAAGATCGACATCATCCCCTGGTCGCCCGACACCGCGACGTTCGTCGTCAACGCGCTCCAGCCCGCCAGCGTGTCGCGCGTCGTGATCGACGAGGAGGAGGACCGCATCGAGGTGGTGGTGCCCGACGACCAGCTGAGCCTCGCGATCGGCCGGCGCGGGCAGAACGTCCGCCTCGCCTCGCAGCTGACCGCCAAGGCGATCGACATCCTGACCGAGCAGGACGCGAGCGAGAAGCGCCAGCGCGAATTCGTCGAGCGGACCGAGATGTTCCAGAACGAACTCGACGTCGACGAGACGCTCGCCCAATTGCTCGTCGCCGAGGGCTTTGGCGCGCTGGAGGAGGTCGCTTATGTCGAGCTTGACGAGATTGCCGGGATCGAGGGTTTCGACGAGGATCTCGGCCAGGAATTGCAGAGCCGCGCGGTCGAGGCGCTGGAGCGGCGCGATGCCGCCAACCGCGAATTGCGCAAGGGGCTCGGCGTGTCCGACGATCTCGCCGCGATCCCCTATCTGACCGAGGCGATGCTGGTCACCCTCGGCAAGGCCGGGATCAAGACGCTAGACGACCTCGCCGACCTGGCGACCGACGAACTGGTGCAGAAAAAGCGCCAGGAACCGCGCCGCCGCAACGAGGATGCGCCCAAGCGGCCCGAGGACAAGGGCGGGGTGCTCGCCGAATACAGCCTGTCGGAAGAACAGGGCAACGAGATCATCATGGCCGCGCGCGCGCATTGGTTTGCCGACGAAGACGAAACCGCGCCGGCGGGCGACGACGCCTGATGCCGTTCGTCTCCATCCGCATTTCGGGCACCGCCACGAAGGACCAGAAGTCGGCGATCGTGGCCGACGTGACCAGGTCGCTTGTCGAGCGGCTGGGGAAGAACCCGGTCGCGGTGCAGATCGTGATCGAGGAAGTGCGCACCGAGAATTACGGCGCCGGCGGCGTCCTGATCGTCGACCGCGACGCGCCCTCGACCGAAGTGTCCTCGACCGGACGGGGAGACGCAGATGCGGCCTCTTCCCGATGAGAGCGATGGTGTAACCACCGGGACGGGGCCGGGCGGGAACGTCCCGGTCCGCAAGTGCATCCTGTCGGGTGATCGCGAGCCGCGGGGATCGCTGATCCGCCTCGCGCTGTCGCCGGACGGTGAGGTGCTGCCCGACGTGCGCGCCAAGGCGCCAGGGCGCGGCGCGTGGATCGGGGTCGGGCGGATCGCGCTTGATGTCGCGGTCGCCAAGGGCAAGCTAAAGGGCGCGCTGGCGCGGTCGTTCAGGTCGGGCGCGATCGTCGTCCCGGCCGATCTCGGCCAGCGGGTCGCCGACCAGTTGCAGCGCGCGGCGCTCGACCGGCTGGGGCTGGAGGCGCGCGCCGGGCGGCTGGTCACGGGGGCCGAGCGGATCGAGGCGGCGGCGCGGTCCGGCAAGGCGCATCTGCTGCTGCATGCGGCCGATGCCGGCGCCGACGGCACGCGCAAGCTGGACCAGGCGCTCCGCGTCGGTCGCGCGCGCGAGGGATCGGGCGACAGGGGCTTGGCGCTGCCGGTCGGACGTACCATATTGGGCTTGGCGCTGGGCCGCGAAAATGTGGTACACGTCGCCATGACCGATCCCGATGCGGCTCGGCGGGTGCGCGATGCGCTCGACCGCTGGCTGCAGTTTATCGGCCCCGAACCTGACCTGAAGCCTTGCGAAACGGCCCCGCAAGGCGCATCGGCGCTTCCCGGCGCGGTCGGCATGGCCGAAGACGACGCGACTGAAGGATATTGAGTGAGCGAGACCGACAACGACAAGCCGAAACTCGGGATGCGCCAGCCGCTGGGGCTGAAACGTACGGTCGAGACGGGCAAGGTGAAGCAGAGCTTCAGCCACGGCCGGTCGAACACCGTCGTGGTCGAGGTCAAGCGTCGCCGCGTGCTCGGTCCCGCCGCCGGCCCGGCCGACGCGCCCGTGGTCGAGGACAGCGCTCCGGCACCGGCGGCTCCGCAGCCGCGCCAGCCCGATCCGGCCGCGCCTGCGCCGGTACGCGCGCCCGTCAGCAATTTGTCGCCGCAGGAACGCCAGACCAAGCTGCTGCGCGAGGCGGAGGAACAGCGCATGGGCGCGCTGGAGGATGCGCGCCGTCGTGAGGATGCCGGACGTGCCGCCGCCGTCGAGGAAGAGCGCCGCCGGATCGAGGAACGCGCGCGTCAGAACGGCCAGCCTGCGACAGCCGAGCCGACCGCTCCCGCGCCGGTCGAAACGGCGAGCCCGGAGCCTGCGCCGGCGCCCGCCGAGCCGGCGGGACTCGTGCTCGATCCGTCGATACCGGCCCCGCGACGCTTCACGCCCGTTGTCCGCCAGGCGCCGGCCAGGCCGGCCGAGCCGGTAACGCCTGCCCCGCCGCCCGCCCCCGCGGCGGAAGCCACGCCGTCGGCGCGCGCGGTGCCGACCGGCACGGGTGCCGCAACGCCGCGCCGTCCCGATGCGGCATCCGCCAGTCGTCCCGGCCAGCGCGACCGCAAGGGCGACGAGCGGCGCGGCGGCAAGCTGACCGTCAATCGCGCGCTGGGCGACAATGACGGCGCCCGCGCCCGCAGCCTCGCCGCCTTGAAGCGTGCCCGCGAAAAGGAACACCGCCGAATGGGCGGCCCGCGCGAGGCGCAGGCCAAGCAGGTGCGCGACGTCCAGGTGCCCGAGGCGATCACCGTGCAGGAGCTCGCCAACCGCATGGCGGAAAAAGGCGCGGATCTGGTCAAGACGCTGTTCAAGATGGGGATGCCCGTCACCATGACGCAGACGATCGACCAGGACACCGCCGAATTGCTGGTGACCGAATTCGGCCACAACATCGTGCGCGTGGCCGACAGCGACATCGATCTGGCGGTCGAGCATGACGTCGACGACGATGCGACGCTCCAGCCGCGCCCGCCGGTGGTCACGATCATGGGCCATGTCGATCACGGCAAGACCAGCCTGCTCGACGCGCTGCGCGGCACCGACGTGGTGCGGGGAGAGGCCGGGGGCATCACCCAGCATATCGGCGCCTATCAGGTGACGCTGAAGGACAAGTCGAAGGTCACCTTCCTCGACACGCCGGGCCACGAGGCGTTCACCGAGATGCGCGCGCGCGGCGCCAACGTCACCGACATCGTCGTGCTGGTGGTGGCGGCGGACGATGGGCTGATGCCGCAGACGATCGAGGCGATCAACCATACCAAGGCGGCGGGCGTGCCGATGATCGTCGCGATCAACAAGGTCGACAAGCCCGAGGCCAACCCGCAGCGGGTCCGCGAGCGCTTGCTCGAACATGACGTGCAGGTCGAGGAGATGGGCGGCGAGACCCAGGATGTAGAGGTGTCGGCGCTCAAGAAGACCGGGCTCGACGATCTGATCGAGAAGATCCAGATCCAGGCCGACCTGCTCGAATTGCGCGCCAATCCCGATCGCGGCGCCGACGGCACGGTGATCGAGGCCAAGCTCGACAAGGGCCGCGGCCCGGTCGCCACCGTCTTGGTCACGCGCGGCCTGTTGAAGGTCGGCGACGTGTTCGTCATCGGCGCCGAAAGCGGCAAGGTCCGCGCGCTGATCGACGACAAGGGCCGCCAGATCAAGGAAGCCGGGCCGTCGATGCCGGTTGAGGTGCTCGGCATGTCGGGCGTGCCGTCGGCCGGCGATCCGCTGCAGGTGGTCGACAGCGAGGCGCGCGCGCGCGAGGTCGCCGAATACCGCCAGAGCGTGCTGCTGGAAAAGCGAACCACCTCGGCGCCGGCGACGCTCGATTCGATGTTCTCCGCCCTGAAGGAGAAGCAGGCGATCGAATACCCGCTGGTGGTCAAGGCGGATACGCAAGGGACGGTCGAGGCGATCGTCGGCGCGATCAACAAGATCTCGACCGATTTGATCAAGGCGCGCGTGCTCCATGCGGGCGTCGGCGGCGTCACCGAGAGCGACGTGACGCTGGCGGGTGCGTCGGGTGCGCCGATCATCGGCTTCAACGTCCGCGCCAACGCCAAGGCGCGCGAGATCGCCGACCGCCAGAAGGTCGCGCTCAAATATTACGACGTGATCTATGAACTTACCGACGAAATCCGCGCCGGCATGGCGGGTGAACTCGGACCCGAGGCATTCGAGACGGTCGTCGGCCGCGCCGAAATCCGCGAGGTGTTCTCGGCCGGCAAGCACGGCAAGGCGGCGGGCCTGCTGGTCACCGACGGGGTCATCAGAAAGGCGCTCAAGGCGCGTATCACGCGGGAGGACGTCATCATCTACCAGGGCGAGATCGCATCGCTCCGCCGCTTCAAGGACGACGTGGCGGAGGTGCGCGCGGGCTTGGAATGCGGTGTGACCTTCACGCAGAACTTCACCGACATCAAGGCGGGCGACTTCCTCGAGACCTACGAAGTCGAGATGCGCGAAAGGACGCTGTGATCCATCATCGCTGTGTAGATGCATTGCCATCGACACAGCGACCGATAGTGTTTGCCGGTGGAAATCCGTTTTTCTTCCTCGGCCGCAAAGGCTCTCGCTCGTTCGCACAAGGGAGCCTTGATCCGATCCAAGATCGACGATCTTGAGGCCGAGCCGCTTTCGCAAAACAGAAATGTGAGGCGATTGCAGGGGAGATCGGAGTATAGGTTGCGCGTCCAGGACTGGCGCGTCATCTTCCGGATCGAAAATGGCGTACTCTGGATCGATGAGATCGCGCCGCGCGGATCGGTATATTAGGTGATGCCATGACCGTTCAGATTGTTGAAATTTCCGGGCAGAAGATGGCGATCCTGCCCGTCGCCGACTATGATCGCCTGATCGACATCGCCGAAGAAAAGGCAGATGCGATGGCGGCGCTTGCAGCAGAGCAGCGGCGGCAGGACGGCGAAGAATATCTTCCGTCGGAAATGGTGGATCGTCTTTTGGCTGGCGAAAATGCGCTCAAGGTTTGGCGCGAATATCGCGGCCTCAGCCAGACCGAACTCGGCACCGCAGCCGGGACGGGCAAGATGACGATTTCAAGCATCGAGCGTGGCAGGAGCGCAGGTTCGGCGCACGTGTGGCGCGCGATCGCTAACGAATTGCGCGTCTCCATCGACGATATCATGCAGGGCAGCTGATCGCTTTGCGCCTAGAAGCCCCCGAGACCCGTTCCGTCCGCCTGCTGCGCGTCGGCGAGCAGGTGCGGCATGTCCTGTCCGAGATCCTCCAGCGCGGCGACGTGCATGACGAGACGCTCGCGCGGCACATGGTCTCGGTGACCGAGGTGCGCATGTCGCCCGATCTGCGCCATGCGACGGCGTTCGTGAAGCCGCTGCTGGGCAAGGACGAGGAAGCGGTGCTGAAGGCGCTGCGCACCAACACCGCCTATATCCAGCGCGAGGTCGCGCATCGCGTGAAGATGAAATACGCCGCGAAGCTGAAGTTCCTGGCCGACGAAAGCTTCGACGAGGGCAGCCATATCGACGCCCTGCTCCGCCAGCCCGACGTCGCGCGGGATCTGGAAGAGTAAGCCAGCGTCGAACGCGCCCGTGCCGGCGAGAATATTATTGACCCAAGCCCTGCTTGATCAGCGAAGCAAGTGCCTCATCCGGCGTCGAACCTACGCTCATCCATTGCGGCGGGTCGCACCAGAAATCGCTTGCTTCTGTGTCGCACCCGGATGGTCCATTGTCGCCAATTGCCCAATCGACCCGCGACTGACCAGTGGGCCCGATCGGCCCGTCGGCGTTTCCTATTGCGATCCATGGCCCGCCACTATACGTGCCGCGATACCGATCCTGGATCAAAGCGACCGGGTACAGGTGAGCCGGTGTTTAATCCATTGCCTAATTTCCTGCCTTTCAGATCTCTGTCTCTAGTGATGAGCTAGGGAAGCTACGCAGGCCCAGCCCGATTTCCATAAGCGAGGTCAGGTGAATGACTTGCGCCGCTTTGCCCATCATTAGCGCGCCTGCCGCACCAGCCCGATGACGCTCAGCCAAAGCACGATGCTCGCGCCTAGCCCCGTCGCCAGCGGCAGGTGCCAGGCCGGCGCCACCAGCGCGATCGTGCCGATCGCGATCATCGCCGCGCCGGTCGCGTAGTAGAGCCGCACCGGGATGCCCCGGGCGAGCGGCAGGAAGTGCAGCCCGACGATGATCACGCACGCTGGGATCACCGCCCAGAACCGATCCATGTTGACCAGCACGTTCGCCGTCACGAACATCGCCACGCCCTGGATCGCGCTCCAGATGCCGACGAGACGACCGACGTTGCGCGCCGAACCGCCTTCATCCGGATAGGATTGCCGGCTGGCCCAGACCAGCAGGCCGACCGACACAGCTACCGGCAATACAGCCCATGCCGGAGACAGCCCTTCGACCAGGATGCCGGCAATGCTCCACAAGGCCGCGAAGAAGCCGAGGACCCAGATGCCGCCGCGCATTGCCGCTGCCTTCGGTTTACAGCGTCGGGCCTGACACCGACCGCTTCACCTTGACCGGCGTCTCGGCGAACAGCTTGGCGATCGGGCCGGCGCGCGGGTCTTCCTTGGCATAAGCGCGCGCCGACTTGCCGGCGATGATGTCGGCCTGGTCGGGATCGGCCCCGGCGGCGATCAGGTCGCGGACCATGCCCAGGTCGCGGCGCTGGACGGCACGGATCAGCGGCGTCTCGCCCGATCCGTTGGCGATGTTGGGATTGGCCTTGGCATCCGTCAGCACGCCGATCAACCCGTCCCAGCCGCCGTCGACCGCGGCGAGCAGCGGGGTGTCGCCCTTGCGGTCGCGGATATTCGGATTCGCGCCTTCGCTCAACAGAAAGCCGGCCCAGCGGGCGTCGCCGCGCCTGACGACGATGTGCAATGCGGTCTCGCCGGTATCCTGGTCGGTGGTGTCGATCAGGCGGGATCCGGGCTCCTTCAGCATCTGGGTCACGTCATTGCCCTTGGCGTCACGGACCGCCTTCAGGAAACGATAGCTTGGCGATCCGACACCGCCCAGTTGAGCCGCCAGCGGAGTCGAGGCAAGCGCCAGCGCGCCGATCAGCGCGAGGCGAACAGAACGAGCGGCCATGTGACTTTCCCGAAACCTAGGCGTGGGCCAGACTTGCGCATTGCGGGGGGAAAGATCAAGGCGCAGTCATGTTTCGTGTGGTCGTCCTGCCGCTGATGATCCTGGCGGTCCCTGCGTGCACGCCGCAGCAGGTGGCGCGCCCCCCGCTGGAGGGGGCGAAGATCGGCGGCCCGTTCGCGCTGATCGACCAGGACGGGCGGCCGGTCACGGATGCGGCGTTCGCCGGCAAGTACCGGATCATGTATTTCGGCTATACCTATTGTCCCGACATTTGCCCCACCGACGTCCAGGCGATCGGTGCGGCGATGCGCACGCTGGAAAAGGACCGGCCCGCCGTCGCCGCGCGAATCGTGCCGGTGTTCGTCTCGGTTGATCCCGACCGCGACACGCCGGTGGTGGTCAAGACCTTCGTCCGCGCTTTTTATCCGCGGTTCGTCGGGCTGACCGGCACGCCGGCGGCGATCAAGCAGGCGGCAGACGCCTACGGCGTCTATTATGCCAAGGGCGACAAGACCCCCGGTGGCGGGTATATGGTAAGCCATAGCCGCGCCGCCTATCTGATGGGGCCGGATGGCAAGCCGATCGCGCTACTGCCGGTCGACGGCACGGCCGACGGCGTGGTGGCGGAACTCGAGCGCTGGGTGCAATGACCGACCGTTTCTGGGAGACCAAGACCCTGGCGCAGCTTGATCGCGGCCAGTGGGAGGCACTGTGCGACGGGTGCGGCAAATGCTGTATCCACAAGCTGGAGGATGACGAGACCGGCCAGGTCTATCCGACCAACATCGCCTGCAAGCTGCTCGACCGCCGCACTGCCCAGTGCCGGGATTACCGCAACCGCCGCGCGTTCGTTCCCGATTGCGTGCGGCTGACCGCGCGCACCGTGGACACGATCGAATGGTTGCCGTCGACCTGTGCCTATCGCCTCCGCGCCGAAGGGCGTCCGCTGCCCGACTGGCATTACCTGGTGAGTGGAGACCGTGAGGCGGTCCATGAAGCGGGCCAGTCGACGCGCGGCTGGACGGTCAGCGAGAACGATGTCGGCGACGATTTCGAGCACCATATCGTCGATCGCCAGCTGTGACCTCCGCCGGGGTCCAGGTCGTCCGCAACGCGCGCGCGCGGCGCCTGCGGTTGCGGGTCGATGCTGCCAGCGGGTGCGTGCGGCTGACGCTGCCGCCGCGCGCTTCGCTGAAACGAGCGCTGGCCTGGGTCGAGGAACAACGCGGCTGGATCGAACGCCAGCAGGCCGCGATGCCGGCGGCGCGGCCGTTCGTGCCTGGCGCGGTGCTGCCGATCGGGGGCGTCGACACGATCGTCGACTGGTCGGCGGAGCGGCCGCGGATCGTCAGCCTGAACGGGCATGACGGACTGCTGGTCTGTGGGGGCCCGCGCGATGGCGTGGCCCGCCGCATCGAATCGTGGCTCAAACGTCATGCCCTGGCGACGCTATCGCGCGAAACGGCGGAATATGCGGCGCGCGGCGCGGGGGTGACTGTCGCCCGCGTCGCCATCGGCGATCCCAAGGGGCGCTGGGGCAGCTGTGCGGCGAACGGCGTCATCCGCTATAGCTGGCGGTTGATCCTCGCCCCCGTCTTCGTCCGCCGCGCGACCGTCGCGCATGAGGTCGCGCATCGGGTACATATGGACCATTCGCCCGCCTTCCACGCCCAGGTGCGCGCGCTGCTGGGGGAAGACCCGGCCGTGTCGCGCGCCTGGCTGCGTCGCCACGGTGCCGCGCTTCACTGGTTCGGGCGCGATTCCTGAACCGGCGTACGGGGAGGGCGGTCGACTGGATCCGGGCGGCCCCGATCGGCCTCGGCAGGCGGCGTTCCCGATCCGCCGGTGACGGACGGACGCCGCTCATTGCCCAATATGCGGTCCAGCCAGCGGCGGTCGAGCTTCTCGTCGGTGCGGCCATTGGTGTCGCCGTCGCCGGGCGCGGGCTGTGCTTCCCGATCGTCTCCCGGCGGGGCCGGATCGTCGCGCGGCGCCTCCATCTGGTCAGGGGTCACCGGATTGCCGTCGGGATCGACGAACACGCCGTTGTCGGGCTCGCCAAAGCCTTCCGAATTGTCGAGCTGCCAATCTGGGAGGGTGACCTGCGTATCGAACTGTTCGACGGGCCGGCCGGACACGGCAACCTTCATGAAGGCGGCAAATGCCCTGGCCGGGGCGGTGCCGCCCTGCAGCCCGGGGATCGCGCGCGCATCGTCGCGGCCCATCCATATGCCCGTCGTCAGTCCCGACGAGAAACCGAGGAACCAGCCGTCCTTGTTCGAGCTGGTCGTGCCGGTCTTGCCGGCGACCGGGCGCCCGATCTGCGCCGCCCGGCCGGTGCCGGTACTGACCGCCGTCTGCAGCAGGTCGGTCATCTCGGCGGCGACATAGGGCGCGACCAGCACGCGGCTGCGATCGACCTCGTGGCTGTAGATGGTCTCGCCCATCGCGGTCACCTTGGTGATGCCATAGGGCGTGACCGCGATCCCCTTGCTGGCGACCGAGGCGAAGGCGCGCGTCATGTCGATCAGGCGGACGTCGCTCGACCCCAGCACCATCGACGGCACGACCGAGATCGGCGTGCTGATGCCGAATCGTCGCGCCATGTCAGCGACCGTCGAAAAGCCCACTTCCTGGCCCAGCTTGGCGGCGATGGTGTTGACTGAATAGGCAAAGGCGGTGCGGATATCCATTTCGCCGCGATTGGCCCCCGATGAGTTGCGCGGGCTCCAGCCGTTGATCGTCACCGGCTCGTCGACGACGCGATCCGCGGGTTTATGCCCCGCTTCCAGCGCGGCGAGGTAGACGAATAATTTAAATGACGACCCCGGCTGCCGCACCGCCGTCACCGACCGGTTGTAGATCGACGAGACATAGTCCTTGCCGCCGACCATCGCGCGCATCGCGCCGTCGCGGTCGAGGCTGATCAATGCGCCTTGCGCACCCTTGGGGGCATTCGCGCCGATCGCGGCATCGGCGGCTTCCTGCATGCCGAGGTCGAGCGTCGTATAGACCTCCAGCGGGCGGGACGGTTCGTCGATCAGCGTGTCCAGCTGAGGCAACACCCAGTCCGTGAAGTAGCGCACGCTGTTCTGCTTGGGTTCCTCGGCCAACTTAACGCTTTTAGGGTCGGCGGCGGCGGCTTGCGCGGACGTGATCTTGCCCGTGTCCTTCATCAGCTTGATGACGACGCCGGCGCGCCCGACCGCGGCTTCGGCGTCCGCAGTGGGCGAGTAATGCGAGGGGGCCTTCACCAATCCGGCGATTATTGCAGCCTCGGATAGCGTAAGCTGGTCGGCGCCATGACCAAAGAACTTTCGCGCAGCTGCATCAATTCCATAGGCGCCGCCGCCGAAATATACCTTGTTTAGATAAAGCTCGAGGATCTGTTCCTTGCTAAACGCCCGTTCCATCGCCAACGCCAGGATCATTTCGCGGAATTTTCGGCCGAATTTTTTGGTCGACGACAGGAAGATGTTGCGCGCCAGCTGCTGGGTGATGGTCGATCCGCCCTGCGTCCAATGGCCGTTGGTCACGCGGACCTCCAGCGACCGGGCGATGCCGATCGGGTCGACCCCGGGATGCTGGCGAAACCGGCGATCCTCGACCGCGACCATCGCGTCGCGCATCACGGCGGGGATCTGATCATAGGTCAGCCACTCGCCATAGCTGGGCCCGAGCGAGACGATCACCCGCCCGTCGGCGGCATGGACGCGGATCATCTGGCCGTTGGGCGATGCCTTCAGTTCGTCGTAGCTCGGCAGCTGCGCACGCGCGACATAGACCGCGACGACCAGCGCGATGATGCCAAGCAAGGCCGCGACCACGCCCAGCCGCAGGAAGAGAACCAGCCAGCGGCGCCATTTCGGCACGGTTTTGGGTGCAGCGACGGCCATCGGGATGGCCTGATCGATAGAGGGTTAACCCACGGTGGACAAGACTCTCAGGCCCTTTCGCGCGGGCGGAAGTCCAGGCTGACCGAATTCATGCAGTAACGCAGCCCGGTGGGCGGCGGTCCGTCGGGAAAGACATGGCCGAGATGGCTGTCGCATCGCGCGCAACGGCTTTCGGTACGGACCATGCCGTGGCTGGTGTCCGAATGGTTGACGACGTGATCCTCGGCGACCGGCTGGGTGAAGCTGGGCCAGCCCGATCCCGAATCATATTTGTCGACGCTGTCGAACAGGTCGAGCTTGCACGCCGCGCAGGCATAGATGCCGTCGGCCTTGTTGTCGTTATACCGTCCGGTAAAGGCGCGTTCGGTCCCCGCCTCCCGCAATACGTGGAACTGATCGGGGGTCAGGCGCTTGCGCCATTCGGTTTCGGATAGGGACAGGTGTTCCATGGCGGCTGAAATCGTGGGGCCGGGCTCCACCGTCAAGTCACGAATGCCTGATCCTGGTCATCATTGCCCCAATTCCGGCCAGCACGGGCGCCAGCCGGACCGCGAGGGTCAGCGCGGCGGCAAGCGCCGGCCGTTCGGCGGCGCCGCGTATCGCCCCGGCCAGGGCAAAGGGCGCCGCCAGGTCGTGCGCCAGCCGCCGCTGGAAATCGCGAGAGCCCGCCGGGCCGTCGCGCAGATACGCGGCGGCGGCGCGGCGGCCGCTTTCGACGGCGATGCCCATCCCCTCACCGGCCAGGCTGGGGATCACCGCGCCCTGGTCGCCGAGCCGATAGAGACCCGCCGGGCCCCGGTCGGCGCGCCAGCCATAGGGCACATTGGCGACGGCATCGATCGTCGCGCGCCCCGCGCGATGGGCCAGCCGCTCGCCGAGCCGTGGCAAGTCGCGGCCCAGCGCCCTGACCAGGGCGTCAGGCGATCCGGCCTCGTTCAGGCGGGAGCGATGCACCGCCAGGCACAGATTGACCGTGCCGTCCTCCTGCTGTGCCAGCCCGGCATAGCCGCGATCGAACAGGTGCAGTTCGATCGTCCCGCCGACCAGGCGGTCCAGCGTCGGCGACGGACCGAGCCGCACGCGCAGCCCCAGCGTGGGATCCGCGCCGCGCGCTTCGGCCGGGCGCGCGAGCCCGCGCAGGTCGTGCTTGCCGGTCGCCAGGAACAACGCATCGCCGGCAATCGCATCGCCGTCGACCTGCGCGGTCAGCCCGGCGACCGATCGCGCCGCGACGCCGCGCTCGACCGCCGCGCCGGCGGTGATCGCATGCTCCATCAGGAGCGCATCAAGCCGCCGGCGCGACACCGCCAGCGCCGGGCGCGGCAGCCACGCCTCGGCCCGCAACCGGCCCGCGAACAGCCGCACGCGGCGGATGTCGTCGCGGTTGAGCGCGCCACGCGGGATGCCGATCGCCTCCAGCGCGTCGAGCGTCCGCCAGCTGAGGAACCCGCCGCATAGCGCATCCCCGGTCACGGCGCTCCGCTCGACCAGCACGTGCGGCGCGCGTGCGCGCGCCAGCAGCAATGCGGTCGTCGCCCCGGCCGGGCCGCCGCCGACGATCAGCGCAGGCGTTCGACGCACAGCCGGAACGGAAAGGCGCGATAGATGCGCGCGTCGGCGATGCCGGCCTCCGCCAGGAGCGGCGGCCATTCCGCCGGACGGTAGGCGCGCGCGATCGACAGCGTGCCGTCGAGCCGGACGATGCGGTGCCAGCCCGCCAGCCGCGCCAGCAATGGAAAGCCGGCATGCGCGAACCAATGGCGGTGGAGGTCGTTGACCAGCCAGCCGATCGCGCTTTCCGCCTGCATGAAGCGCAGGAAGGCGATCAGCTGGTCATGGGTCATGTGATGCGCGACCAGGCTGGACAGCACGATGTCCCAATCCTGGCCGGCCAGATCGGCATAGTCGCCAATGGTCCAGCGGATCGGCAACGCCGCATCGCCATGCGCGCGCGCGGCCTGCTCGCTCCGGGGATTGAGGTCGACACCGGTCAGATCGGCGACGACACCGCGCCGCCTTGCCCAGCGCGCGATCGTCCGCAGCATGTCGCCGTCGCCGAACCCGACATCGAGCAGGCGCATCCGCCGCCGACCGGCCAGCGCGCGGCTGAGGAATGCCAGCGTCGGCCGCGCCGCCATCGTCAGCGCATTCACCCGCGCGAGATCGCCGACGACGGCGGCATAGGTCGCCTGGTCGAGGTCATCGGCATCCATCAATTCCTCGGCGGTTGCCCGCTGCGCCAGGTTCATGCCGCGCTCGAAAAGCCGAATCCCTCCGCCGCCAGCCCCGGCCCGAAGGCCAATGCCACGCCGTGCCGGACGGGGGCGCCGCGCAGCATCCGTTCCAGCGTGAACATCAGCGTCGCCGACGACATGTTGCCGTTTTCCGCCAGCACGGTGCGCGAGGCGGCGAGCGCATCGGGCTGGAGGTGGAAGGCGGTCTCCACCGCGTCGAGGATCGATCGGCCGCCGGCATGCACCGCCCAGCCGTCGATCGCCTGGGTCGCGCGTCCGCCGCGCGCCGCCGAGGCGAACAGCGGGTCGGCCAGCCCCGCCGCGATCCGTTGCGGCACCGCGCCCGACAGGTGCATTGCAAAGCCGTGGTCGGTGATGTCCCAGCGGATCAGGTCGGCCGAATCGGGCAGGGTGGTGGCGAACGGCGCCTCGATCTCGAACCCTTTCGGATCGGCGGTGACCAGCGCCGCGGCGGCGCCGTCGCCGAATTGCAGCATCGCCAGCAGCTTCTCGATTTCGCCGGTATCCTGGAGATGGAGCGAGCACAGCTCGACGCACACCAACAGCACGCGTGCGCGGGGTTCCGACCGCACGATGTGGCGCGCGCTGCGCATCGCCGCGGCGGCCGCGTAACAGCCCATGAAGCCGATCAGCAGTCGCTCGACCGATGGCGCCAGCCCCATGCGCCGGGCAATGATCTGGTCAATTCCCGGCGCCACGAACCCGGTGCAGCTGGCGACGACGATATGGGTGATGCCGTCGAGGTCGACCTGCGCGCGCAGCCGCCCGATCGCCTGGAGGCAGAGCAAGGGTGCGGCCTCGGCATAGACCGCCATCCGCGCCGCGGTGCCCGGCATGCGGCCGCCTTCGTAGAAACCGCCGGGCTCGATCGGCGATCCGCCATCATCGGCGCGCGGCAGCACGGTCCAGCGGCGATCGATCCCCGACCGTGCGACCATCCGGTCGAACAGCTTGACCAGGCGCGGATCGTCGACCCTGTTCCGCGCCCAGCCGATGAACGCGCCATGCCCTTCATGATCGGGAACGGCGGTGCCGATGGCATTGATATAGGCGGATTGTGCGGGCAAGGGCGGCCTTCCGTTGCGAGGCGCGATGCCCCGCGCCATCAACCCCCGGAACATCGTCGCCGTTCCCGCTTGTACGCCCGATGAATGCGCCCGTGCTTTCGCTTGCTTCCTGATTGGGGCAAGGCCCGGCGCATGAACCCTGTCTATGCCCGAATGGGCACCACCATCTTCGAAACGATGTCGGCACGGGCGCGGGCATCGGACGCGATCAACCTGGGCCAGGGCTTTCCCGAGGCCCAGGGACCCGCCGACATCATCGACGCGGCGGCGCGCGCCCTGGCCGAACGGTCCAACCAATATCCGCCGATGCTGGGCCTGCCCGAGTTGCGCCAGGCGGTCGCCGATCATTATGCGCGCGATCAGGGGCTCGATCTGTCGGCCGACGAGGTGATCGTCACCTCTGGCGCGACCGAGGCGCTGGCGGCGGCGCTCCTGGCCTTGGTGTCGCCGGGCGACGAGGTGATCCTGTTCCAGCCGCTCTACGACGCCTATCTGCCGCTGGTCGAGCGCGCCGGCGGGGTCGCGCGGCTGGTGCGGCTGAGTCCGCCTGACTGGCGGATCACGCGTGCGATGCTCGATGCCGCCTGGACCCCGCGCACGCGGCTGATCGTGCTCAACAGCCCGCTCAATCCGTCGGGGTCGATGGTCGAGGAAGCCGAGCTGGCGGCGATCGCCGGCTTCTGCGTCGAGCGGGACCTGATCGCGATCTGCGACGAGGTGTGGGAGGAAGTGACGTTCGACGGCGCCCGCCACCGGTCGATGATCGCCGAGGCCGGGATGCGCGAGCGCACC
The DNA here is from genome assembly GCF_964244265.1 of uncultured Sphingomonas sp. Classification (GTDB taxonomy): domain Bacteria; phylum Pseudomonadota; class Alphaproteobacteria; order Sphingomonadales; family Sphingomonadaceae; genus Sphingomonas. The sequence goes on from NZ_CAXTHV010000012.1 coordinate 50,931, forward strand.
ATCAAGATCGGGTCGGCGGGCAAGATGTTCGCGCTGACCGGGTGGAAGGTCGGCTGGATGTGCGCCGCGCCCGAACTGGCGCATGGCCTCGCCAGGGCGCACCAGTTCCTGACCTTCACCACCCCGCCCAATTTGCAATGGGCGGTCGCTTACGGGCTGGGCAGGGAGCGCGCGTGGTTCGACGGTGAACGCGCGGCGTTGCAGGCGTCGCGCGACCGGCTGGCGGCGGGACTCGTCGCTGCCGGCTATGCGGTGCTGCCCGCGCCAGCCACCTATTTCCTGTCGATCGACCTGACGGGATCGGGCATCGATCTCGATGATGTGGCATTCTGCGATCGGCTGCTTGACGAGGCGGGGGTGGCGGCGATCCCGATCTCGGCTTTCTATGCCGGGGATGCGGTGACCGACATCGTGCGGCTATGCTTTGCGAAGTCCGATGCGACGCTCGACCGCGCGATCGATCGATTCGCCGCCTTCCGCCGGGCGCGCGCATGACCGTCACCCGCTTCGCGCCCAGCCCGACCGGGCGGCTCCATGTCGGCAATCTGCGCACGGCGATCCTCAACTGGCTGTTTGCGCGCGCGCGTGGCGGGCGGTTCGTGCTCAGGATCGACGATACCGATGCCGAGCGCGGCGACGAGGCGTTCGTCGCCGCGATCCGCGGCGATCTGGCGTGGCTGGACATGGCGCCCGATGCCGAGGTCCGCCAGTCGGCGCGGTTCGACCGGTACGAGGCGCGCCTGGCCGAACTGGCGGATGCGGGCCGTGTCTATCGCGCCTATGAGACGCCGCAGGAGCTCGATCTAAAGCGCAAGGTCCAGCTCGGGCGGGGGCTCCCGCCGGTCTATGACCGCGCCGCGCTGGCGCTGACCGATGCCGACCATGCCCGGCTGACAGCCGAGGGCATGCGGCCGCACTGGCGCTTCCGCCTCGATCACGACGCGCCGATCGAATGGGACGATCTGATCCGCGGGGGCCAGCGGTTCGATCCGGGGACGATGAGCGACCCCGTGGTGCGCCGCGCCGACGGATCGTGGCTTTATATGCTGCCCTCGGCGATCGACGACGTCGAGCTGGCGGTGACCGACGTGGTACGGGGCGAGGATCATGTCTCGAACACCGCGCTCCAGTTGCAGATGTTCGCCGCAATGGGTGCGGCGCCGCCGCGCTTCGCGCATGCCGCACTGCTGACGGGGGCGGAGGGCAAGCTGTCCAAGCGGCTGGGGTCGCTCGGCGTCGATCATTTCCGCGCGGCAGGGATCGAGCCCGCGGCGATCGTCGCGCTGCTGGCGCGGATCGGCACCAGCCAGCCCGTCGAACCCTTTGTCGATCGCGCGCCGCTGATCGCGCAGTTCGCCTTCGGTCATTTCGGCCGCGCGCCGGCGCGGTTCGACGATGCCGAACTGGCCCAGCTCAACGCGCGGATCGTTCACCAGCTCGATTATTTGGCGGTCGCCGATCGCCTGCCGGCCGGGATGGACGCAGCGGCCTGGGACGCGATCCGCCCCAATCTGGCGACCGTTGCGGAGGCGGCGGACTGGTGGGCGGTGGTGACGGGCCCGGTGGCGGCGCCCGCATTCGACGATGGAGACCGCGCCTATCTGGTGATCGCCGCGCAGGTGGCGGCGACGATCGACTGGTCGGGCGACCCCTGGCATGCGCTGACCGCCGCGCTGATGGCGGCGACCGGCCGCAAGGGCAGGGCGCTGTTCCTGCCGCTGCGCCGCGCGCTGACCGGCCGCGACCAGGGCCCCGACATGGCGGCGCTGCTGCCGCTGATCGGGCGCGACGCGGCAATCGGGCGAATCGCCGCCGTCTGAAGCGTCGCGGCGCCAATCTGCGGGAACCGCTTTCGCAGTCGCGCGAAATTCCCTATATCGGCTGAGTCCAACCTCAAGGAGCAGCACCTATCCGTCCCCCCATGATGCGCCGACCCCTGCAGGCGCCGCCGATGAACGGCCCCCGATTCAACGAATTCATCCAGTCGCCCAAGGTCCGCGTGATCGATCAGGACGGCGAGAACCTGGGCGTGATGTACACGCGCGAGGCGATGGAGCAGGCCAATGCGCTCGGGCTGGACCTGGTCGAGGTGTCGCCCAATGCCGACCCGCCCGTGGCCAAGTTCCTCGATGTCGGCAAGTTCAAATACGAGGCGCAGAAAAAGGCCAACCAGGCGCGCAAGAGCCAGAAGACGCAGGAGATCAAGGAGATCAAGATGCGTCCCAATATCGACGATCATGATTATGATACGAAGATGAAGGCGGTGCACAAGTTCATCGGCGAGGGCGACAAGGTCAAGATCACGCTGCGCTTCCGCGGTCGCGAGCTGAGCCACGGCCAGCTCGGCATGAACCTGCTCAAGCGCGTCCAGGAGGATTGCGCCGAGGATGCCAAGATCGAAAGCTATCCGCGCATGGAAGGCCGCCAGATGCTGATGGTGCTGTCGCCCAAGTAACGTCCGTCGGCGTTGATCGTCACCCCCGGCGCAGGCCGGGGCGAATCGAGTTCACGCATCCGGCATTTCCCACAATTCGATCGGATTGCCTTCCGGATCGTGCACGCGGGCGAAGCGTCCGATCTGCGGATCGTTCCATTCCGGCTTGGTGATGACCGCAATGCCGGCCGCGTTCAGCTGTTCAAGCAGCATGTCGATGTTCGACACGCGCAGATTGAGCATGACCTGCTTGTCCGCGTCCCAATAATCGGTGTCCGCCTTGAACGGCGCGAACACGACGGGACCGCCTTGGGCTTGCCACGACCATTTGTCGGGCGTGCCGCCGGGGGTCGAGACGCAGCCCGCACCGACCCCGAGATGCTCGCGATACCAGGCCGACAGGGCGTCCGGATCGCGTGCCCGGAAGAAGAAGCCGCCAATTCCCACCACCGACATATGATGTCTCCCCTCAGGCCGCCTCGACATGCGCACGGCCGGCGGCGGCATCGACCAGGCGGCGTTCCAGCGCGCGCACCCGGGCGGGCGCGATGATCTTGTCGCCCGTCAGATCGGTGACGTAGAACGTGTCGACCGCGCGCTCGCCATAAGTGGCGATATGGGCCGAGTGAATCGTTACCTTCGACTGGAACAGCGCGGTGGCGAGCCGGTTGAGCAGCGCCGGCCCGTCGCGCGCGCTGACCTCGACCACGGTGAAGCGGTTCGACGCATTGTTGTCAATCAGTGCGTTGGGCACGATGGTGAAGGCGGTCGCGCGGGGGCGGGGCAGGGGCTTGGCCTTCAGCCGGTCGGCCAGCCGGCTGCGGTTGGCCAGCGCATCCTCGATCGCGCGCTTCAGCCGGTTGAGGTGGGCTGGATCGTCGAACGGCCGGCCGACCGGGTCCTGCACCAGGAAATTGTCCAGCGCCATGCCGTCGCGGGTGGTGTGGATCCGCGCGTCGATGATGTTGCCGCCGGAGACGTGGATTGCGCCGGCGATCCGTGCGAACAGCCCGGGATGGTCGGCGGCGAAGATCGTCACCAGGGTCGCGCCGCGCTCGGCCGCGGGCCGGGTCTCGATCGACAGCAATGCGTCGCCGGCGGCCGCCATCAACTTCAGGTTGCCGGTCAGCACGTCCTCCGGCTCGGCGACCCAATAGGCCTCGGGCAGCCGCCGGCCGAACTCGGCGAACCGTTCGGGCGGCCAGCCCAGGCGGGCGGCGACCGCTTCCTGCTTGACGGCGATGCGCTCGGCCCGGCCGCGCTGCTTGTGCCCGCGCCGCAACACCTCCTCGGCCGCCTCGAACAGGTCGAGCAGCAATTGGCGCTTCCAGCCGTTCCAGACGCCCGGCCCCACCGCGCGGATATCTACCTCGGTCAGCACGAGCAGGAGGCGCAGCCGCTCGGGCGATTGCACCACGGCGCAGAAATCGAGGATCGTCTTGAAGTCCGACAGGTCGCGCTTGAACGCGGTCGCTGACATCAGCAGGTGATGGCGCACCAGCCACGCGACGGTTTCGGTCTCCGCAGGCGTCAGCCCGAATCGCGGGCACAGCCGCATGGCCACCTCGGCACCCAACACCGAATGGTCGCCGCCGCGTCCCTTGGCGATGTCGTGCAGCAGTACCGCGACATATAACGCGCGGCGTGACACGATCTGCCCGAGGATCGCCCTTGCCACCGGATGCTCATCGGGCAGCACGCCGCGTTCGATCCGGCCGAGCAGGCCGACCGCGCGTATGGTGTGCTCGTCGACCGTGAAATGGTGGTACATGTCGAATTGCATCTGCGCGACGACGCGGCCGAAATCGGGGATGAAGCGACCCAGCACGCCGGCCTCGTTCATCCAGTGCAGCGGCGTTTCGGGATCGCGCGGCGAGGTCAGGATGTCGAGGAACAAGGCGTTGGCAGGGGCGTCGCGCCTGATGTCGTCGGCCAGCTTGGCGTCGCGCGATGCCGCGCGCATCGTCAGCGGGTGGATTTCGAGCTTGTAGAGATCGGCCAGCGCGAACACCTCGACCAGCCGGGTCGGCCGTTCCTGGAAGAAGGTGTCGTGGGGCAGCGCCAGGCGCCCGCGATCCAGCACGAAACCGTTCAGCCGGCGCGGGCGGCGGCGCACCGTCGGCAGCCCGAAGCGGCGTCCGCGCGCGGCGAACTGCTCATCAAGATGTGCGACGAACACGCCGGTCAGGTCGCCGACGATCTTCGCCTGCAGGAAGTAATAATGCATGAAGCGCTCGACCCGCGACTTGCCGGGACGTTCGGCGAACCGCATGCGGTCGGCGATCTCCTGCTGGAAATCGAAGGTCAGCCGGTCCTCGGCACGTCCGGCAAGCGCGTGAAGATGACAGCGAACCGCCCACAGGAAAGTGTCGGCGCGGTGGAACTGGGCATATTCGGCGGGCGTGAACAGCCCGACCTCGACCAGTTGCGCGGCGGTGCCAACATTATAGGCATATTTCCCGATCCAGAACAGCGCGTGAAGGTCGCGCAGGCCGCCCTTGCCCTCCTTGACATTGGGTTCGACGACATAACGCGAATCACCCATCTTCTGGTGGCGCTCCTCGCGTTCGGCGAGCTTGCCGGCGATGTAGGCGCGCGTGGTATCGGCCTGCACCTCCGAGGCGTATCGGCGCGCCGCCTCGTCATACAGGGGCTGGTCACCCCAGACATAGCGCGCCTCGAGCAACGCGGTGCGTATCGTCATGTCGGCCCTTGCCTGGCGCACCATTTCGTCGAGGCTGCGCGTGGACTGGCCGACCTTCAGGCCGAGGTCCCACAGCGTGTACAGGATCGATTCGACGACCTGCTCGTGCCACGACGATTGCTTCCACGGCGTGAGAAAGGCGATGTCGACATCCGAATGGGGCGCCATCTCGCCCCGGCCGTAACCGCCGACCGCGATCAGCGTCAGCCGCTGGGCGGCAGTCGGGTTGGTCGAGGGATAGAGCCGCTGGACGACGAAATCGTACAGCACGCGCAGCAGTTGGTCGACCAGGAACGCCTGCGACCCGGCGATCTCCAACCCGCGCGAGGGATGCGCGACCAGCCGCCGCTCGATCTCGGCGCGACCGGCCGCCAGCGCCGCCTTCAGCACCGCCGCCGCCCCGGCCCGCAATGCCGCATTGTCGTGGCCGTCCAGCGCCGCCAGCTGGTCGGCGATAACGCGGCGATCGATGATCGCGCGCCGATTGGGCAAGGTGTCGAAACGGCCGGGCATGGGGGTCAGATAGGGGGCGGCAGACGATCCGTCATCGGCCCGGATCGCGCTTCCGCAACGGAATGACGGTCACTTCGCCGGCTTGTCGTCGCCGGCCTGGTCGTCGTCTCTACGCCGCTTGCCGATATCCCGCGCCATCTCGCCCACCGCGCTCGAATAGCTGCGGGTGGGGGGACCGCGATACAGGCTCTTGAGATAGGACAGGTCGAAACCGGTGATTTCCGATGGCGCAGGCCCCCCGCCGAACAGCGTCAGGATCGTCTCCCCGGCGGGCGTGGCGGGCGGTTCGCGGGTCATTGCCAGCGTGCGCATCGCGGCATAGTCCGCGATCTGGCGCAGCGTCTTGCCGGTCAGCGCGGGCTGGTCGAGCAGCACCAGCGCGCCGCCTATAACCTGCCGCGTCGGCGGTCCCAGGATCGACGCATTGTCGACCTGGAGGAACGGCGCGTCGCCCTTGAACCCATTGGGCATGCCCGGCAGCGCGATGCTCAGGCTCTTGCCGTCGCGGCTGCGCAAGGTCGTCAGCGTCATGACGTGCGCGGGTCCGGTATCGGCCAGCAGCTTCTTCAGCGTCTCGCGGTCGAACCCGATGAACAATTGCGGCTGATTGCGGATCAGCACGCGCAGCGCCGCCCGCCCGTCGGGCACCATCGCGACGATGACGTTGGCCTGGCAACCCGGCTTGCCCACCGGGATGCCGGCGGCGATGGCGTCGGCAGCGATGCGATCGGCAACGATCTTGTTGAGGTCGGGCGGCAGGCCGATGCTGTCGGCGCAGATCGTCCCGGCGAAACGCGCGACCTGCCCCTCGACCGCGACCGCGACCGACCGGGTCTGCTTGCGGATCGATTTCTGCTCGCCGTCCCTGGTGCCAGTGACGACGATGGGAGCCCGAGCATCGTCCTTCGCCGTGGCTGCGTCCTGCGCGGCGGCAAGCGACGCGGGCAGCAGGCAGGACAAAGCGGCGGCGATCCGGACGGCAGCGAGCAGGCGGGCGATTCTCATGCCGTCGCCCATAGAGCCCCGTGCGCCGGAACGACAGAGCGATGGATCACGAAGGCGCGGCCTGTTATCCGCTTTCACGCCCGGATGGGGGTCTGGGTTGCCGTGCGGCGATGCCCACTTTTCCGCCCGCGGCATTCGGCGCAACGGAGTCGATCATGCCTGGTGATACCCGGACCGAAACCGACTCGATGGGGCCGATCGAGGTGCCCGCCGCCGCTTATTGGGGCGCGCAGACGCAGCGATCGATCGCCAACTTCCCATTTCCGGCGACCGAGCGGATGCCGATCGCGATCGTCCACGCGCTGGCCCTGGTCAAGCAGGCGGCGGCGCGGGTGAACCGCCGCCATGGCTTGGCCGGCGAGATCGCCGACGCGATCGACGCGGCGACGGCGGCGGTGGCGGCGGGCAAGCTCGACGACCAGTTCCCGCTGGTCATCTGGCAGACCGGCAGCGGCACCCAGACGAACATGAACGTCAACGAGGTCATCGCCGGCCGCGCCAACGAGGAGCTGACCGGCAGGCGCGGCGGGAAGGCGCCGGTCCACCCCAACGACCATGTCAACATGGGCCAATCGTCCAACGACAGCTTCCCGACCGCGCTGCATGTCGCGACGGCACTCGCCGCGTCGCGGCGGCTGATGCCCGCGCTGGCACTGCTGGAGGCATCGTTGCTCGCCAAGGTCGAGGCGTGGGGGGACATCGTCAAGATCGGCCGCACCCACCTTCAGGATGCGACGCCGCTGACGCTCGGGCAGGAATTTTCGGGCTATTACGCGCAGGTAAGGCTGGCGCGCACCCGGCTGGCACCGCTGATCGAGCACGGCCTCGGCAAGCTCGCCCAGGGCGGAACCGCGGTCGGCACCGGGCTCAACGCGCGCCCCGGCTTTGCCGAGGATTTTGCGGCGGCGATGACCGACCTGACCGGCTTTGCGTTCGAGACCGCGCCGAACAAGTTCGAGGCGCTGGCGAGCAACGATACGCTGGTCGACTTTTCCGGCCGGCTGAACAGCCTGGCCGTCGCACTGACCAAGATCGCCAACGATATTCGCCTGCTCGGCTCGGGCCCGCGTTCGGGCATCGGCGAGCTGGTGCTCCCCGCCAACGAGCCCGGCAGCTCGATCATGCCGGGCAAGGTCAACCCGACCCAGTGCGAGATGCTGACGATGGTCGCCGCGCAAGTGATCGGCAACCACCAGGCGGCGACGGTCGGCGGGATGCAGGGGCATTTCGAGCTCAACGTCTTCAAGCCGATGATCGGCGCGGCGGTGCTTCGCTCAATCGACCTGCTCGCGATCGGAATGGCGAGCTTTGCGCAACGGTGCGTCGATGGGCTGGAGCCGGACACGCGGCGCATCGCCGAGCTGGTCGACCGCTCGTTGATGCTCGTCACCGCGCTCGCACCCGAAATCGGGTATGATAATGCCGCCCGGATCGCCAAGCATGCTCATGCGCACGGGCTGACGCTGCGCGAGGCGGGGCTGGCGCTGGGGCTGGTCGATGCCGCGACGTTCGACCGGCTGGTCCGGGCCGAGGCGATGGTCGGACGCTGACCGCCGGCGGCGGAACCAATTGCTCGCTACGGCGCTTGGCCGCGTGACAACTTTAGCGGGAGCACAGCATGATCGGTCAATTCATCGCCGGCCTCATCGGCGAGCGCATCGATTCTTCGGACGGCGAGGGCGGCGCCGTCGGCGCGGCGGTCGGCGTGCTGACCTGGGAAGTCGCCAAGCGTGTCGTGCCGGCGGCGATCGTGCTTGGCAGCGCGGCGCTCGCCGCACGCTACATCAGCCGTAAGCTCAAGCAGTCGCCCAGTCCGTCCGCCTGACCTGCTCGACCCGGCGGCTGAACCGACGCTACGTCAATAGCGTAGCGCGGCACACGCAAAAGGGGCCGACATCGCTGCCGGCCCCCGTCACCGAATTTCGATCCGCCTGATCGGCTTTGGGCCGATCCGCGCTTTCCGTTTTCGGCGGCCCGCTTGGCCGGCGCCACGCAGGCGGCGCCGGCCTTGCGATGCTTCGCCCGGCCTGCCCGAAGGCAGTACCGAGCGTCGCGGTCGCTCCACCCGCGGCATCCGAGGACGCCGCCAGCTTCGCTTGCTCGGCCGTCATCGCCCAGGAGGCGTCGCCGGCGTCGCCACCATGCCCGCCATGACACCCGAAGGCGCATCGCAAGGCACGGTTCGGTCGTCGGGGCCGGGCGCGGTCACTCCGAAGAGGCCTGCCATCCCGGCCGCCGGCGGCCTGCGAACGACCGATGCCAGGGCATCGATCCTCCGCTTTGACCGTTTCGTCGCCGTCCACCCGCCGTTCCGGCACGCGGCCTGTCGACTTCCACGATCCACCGGCCTGTGCCCGAAGGCGGTAGCCGATGTTCGGAACACCTTCCCCTGTCCGTCGCGGTCGCCTTCGCGACCGTCCAGCCATTGCGGAACCTGGCATTCCTGATCCGAAATCTACGGGTTCCTTGCGGCACCTGCCTGATGTTCGGCCATCAAGTCCTTGAACGTCCACCGATTTCTCGCCAGACCACCTTGCTCTTGATGTCATCATGCTGTCATCAAGCGCGAGTCGCACCAAGTACAAAACGTTCTGTCCGACCTGTGGATAACGTGGATATCGTGCACACCCGCCGCCCTGTCGCACAAGAGATTTTGCCCGCCATGCAACCCTTGCAACGCCGCAGACGTTACGGCCGGGTATTGAATTTGAAGCAAGGGAGTCTGTTATGCGTAATCTGATCCTGGCCATGGGTGCGGCGACAATGGTCGCGACGACGTCGATGGCATTGCCCTATGCGCCCGCCGAGGCGAAGAAATCCTACAGATATCGCGAATATCGTGGTCGTGACGGCCGGACCTATTGCCGCCGGTCGAACGGCACGACTGGCCTGGTCGTTGGCGGCGTCGCCGGCGCGGTGGTCGGCAACAGCATTGCCGGGCGTGGCGACAAGCTGCTTGGGACGGTGATCGGCGGCGCGGCCGGTGCCCTGGGCGGCCGGGCGATCGATCGCACCGCCACTGCGGAAAAGCGCTGCCGTTAAGCGACTTGACGCAGCGAGAAGGGCGCGGCGCAGGTCGCGCCCTTCGCCGTTGGCGCCGCTGGGCTCGGGCGACGCTGATCGCTTAAGGCCGCCGCTAGAGCAGGCCTCCTCCCAACACCAGCCGCAGACCGCCGATCAGCATCAGGATGATGTTGAGCGTGGTTCCCAGCCGGTGCCGCGACAGCATCCCGAACAGCACGCCGACCGCGCCGAGCAGCAGCCCGATCCAGTTGAGCCAGCCGAACAGCGGCACCAGCCCGACCAGGGTGATAAGGAAAACGATCAGCGCAATCACGATCGACAGGATGTTCATGCCGGAGATAATGCTGGTCTGGGCATGATTGCGCAAGCCGTCCGCGCCCGAATATGGCAGGGTCGCCGGATCTTAACCATTGCAGGGCATAAAAGTGCTTCGATCGTTCGGAGTGCCAGCGTGCCCGCCAGGTTTCGACCCCAATTGTGGTGCGTGATGCCGCTCGCGTTGGTCGCGTGCGGACCACGCGCGACCGCCGACAACAATCTTGATTCGCTTGATGCCGAACTGACCGGCAACGGGCAGGGCAACACGCGCGACCCGGCGATGACCAGCGCCCTGCAGGACCAGATCATGGTCGATCCGGCGCTGGCCGGGCAGTCCAATGCCGATGCCGTGCGACCGCCCCAACAGCCCTATTCCGGCGCCACCCCGCCTGATTCGATCGCGTCGGGTTCCGCAGGGGCTCCCGCTGGCGGGTCGGTCGCAGCGAAGCCCGCGCCGCCGCCCAGCGGCGCGTGCCCGCAATGCACCGCCCGGCGTGATGCGGTGACGCTTGCCGCGCTTGCCCGGCGACAGGGCGACAGAAGGACCAGCGGCTGCGCCGGATCGCTCGCCTATTCGACTGCTTGGGCCCAGCGCCTGCCCGCCGACCTGCCGCTATATCCCGATGCGCGGGTCGACGAGGCCGCGGGATCAAGCAGCGGGAGCTGCGCGCTGCGCGTCGTAAGCTTTTCGACCTCGGCCGCGGTCGGCGGCGTGATCGATTATTATTATGCGCGCCTCACCGCCGCGGGCTATTCGGCCGAGCATCAGGCCGATGGCGGCCAGCATGTGCTTGGCGGCACGCGCGGCAAGGATGGCGGTGCCTATGTGATCTACGTGTCGACGCGTGGCGATGGCCGCACCGGCGTCGACATCATCGCCAATAACGGACGGTAAAGGCAGGCGTCAGTCTACACCGCGTTTGTCGCGGACGCAGCGCGCGGCTACAGCCGTGGCGATGGACCTGCTTCTGGTGATGATCGGCGGCGCGATCGGCAGTGCCGCGCGGTATCTGACCGGCCGGCTGCTGCTCGGCTGGCTGGGGCCGGCATGGCCATGGGCCGGCACGCTGGCGGTCAATCTGGTCGGCGGCTTCCTGATGGGGCTGCTCGCCGGACTGCTCGCGCGCGGCGGGGGGAGCGAGCCGGCGCGCCTGCTGCTGGGCGTAGGCGTGCTTGGCGGCTTCACCACCTTCTCCGCTTTCTCGCTGGATACGATGACGCTGATCGAGCGCGGGATGGCTGGGCCCGCAATTACCTATGCGCTGGTGTCGGTCGCGGGATCGATCGCCGCGCTGTTCGCCGGGCTTTATCTGGTCCGGGTAGTGGCATGAGCGCGATCCGCCAGTTCACCGTCGCCCCCGACGACGATGGCATCCGGCTGGATCGCTGGTTCAGGCGGCATCTGCCAGACACCAGCTTCACCATTGTCGCCATGTGGGCCCGCACCGGGCAGTTGCGGGTCGACGGCGCGCGCGCGACCCCGGGCGACCGGATCGTTGCCGGCCAGCAACTGCGCGTCCCCCCGCCGGAGCAGGTGGCGGTCGCCGGCAAGCCACCACGCGAGCGCCCGCCGATCAGCGACGACGAGGCTGCCTTTGCCCGCGACCTGGTGATCCACAAGGACATGCAGGCACTGGTGCTCAACAAGCCGCCGGGCCTGGCGACGCAGGGCGGGACGAAGACGGTCAGCCATGTCGACGGCCTGCTCGACGCGCTGCGCTTCGAGGCGGAGGGGCGGCCCAAGCTGGTCCACCGGCTCGACAAGGATACCAGCGGCGCACTGCTCGTCGCGCGGACCTCGCGTGCCGCGGCGTTCTTTGCCAAGGCGTTTTCGGGCCGCACCGCCAGGAAGGTCTATTGGGCGCTGGTTGTCGGGGTGCCCTCGATCGATGACGGCACGATCGACTTGCCCCTGGCCAAGCAGCCGGGCAGCGGCGGCGAGAAGATGCACGTCGACGAGGCGGGGGGCAGCCCCTCGCGCAGCCGCTATCGCGTGATCGAGCGCGCCGGCAACCGCGCCGCCTGGGTCGAGCTGACGCCCTATACCGGTCGCACGCACCAGCTACGCGTGCACATGAACGCGATCGGGCACCCGATCGTCGGCGACGGCAAATATGGCGGGCCGGCGGCGTTCCTGACCGGCGGGATCAGCCGCAAGATGCATCTCCATTCACAGCGCATCCGCGTCGACCATCCCGATGGCGGCGAGATCGATGTGGAGGCCGAATTGCCCGCCCATTTCGCCGAAAGCCTGGCGCAACTGGGCTTTGATCCGATACTCGGCACCATGATGCCGCTCGACGAGCCGTTGCCGCCGACCCGCGCGATGGAGAAGCAGCGGGCGAAGGCGCATGCCAAGACGATACGCAAGGATCGCAAGGGCGAACGTCGCGCGCGCGGTGGGGATAGCGCCATGCGCAAGGGCCCGCCGCCCCGGAAGCCGGGCGTGAAGAAGCCCGGACCGAAGAAGCGCTGATGCATCCTGATTCCGCTTTTCGCTGGGAGGATCGCGATGCGATGCGCGCGCTGGTCGCCGAGCTCGGTTTTGGCGCGCTGTTCGCCGCCACTCCCGACGGGCCCCGCGTCGCGCACGTACCGGCGGTGTGGCTCGACGAGGCAACGCTGGGCTTCCACGTCGCGCGGGGCAACGGCATCGCGCGGCATCTGGACGGCGCGACTGGGCTGTTCGTGGTCCAGGGTCCCGACGGCTATGTCAGCCCCGATTGGTACGGCCTGGACGACGGCCAGGTGCCGACCTGGAACTATGTCGCCCTCGAGTTGGAAGGCACGGTCCGCCGCATGGACCATGACGCGCTGATCGCGCAGATCGACCGGCTGACCACGGAACAGGAGGCGCGCCTCGCCCCCAAGGCACCGTGGAGCCGCGCCACGATGGAGCCGGCAACATTCGAGCGGATGACCCGCGCGATCATCGGCTTTCGGCTGGAAATCGCCGGCTGGCGCGGGACGATCAAGCTCGGCCAGAACAAGCCCGAAGCCGCGCGCCTCGCCGCCGCAAATGGGATGGAGGGATCGGGCCGGCGCGGCATTGCTCATTGGATGCGCAACCTATGACGCGACCGGCGATCTGGGGCGGTCACCCGCCGCACGAGGCGGCGGCGCGATGAGCCCGAAGCGCAAACCCTTGCCCGACCGCGACCGTTGGCTGATCATCACGCTGGCCCGCATGGTGGCGCTGGCCGGTGCGGTGTCGGGCGTGGTGCTGATCGGCCGCGCCAACGTCTGGGGCATCAAGGCGCTGGGCGTCGCGATCGTGTTGTCCGCGCTCTACATGTCGTGGGTCGTGCCCGCGTCGCTCGCGCGCAAATGGCGGACGCCGCCTGACGCATGAAGCGGTTCTGGCAAAAGGTGACGGTCGATGCCGATCGCGGCGTCCGGCTCGACGATCGTCCGGTGCGCACCCCGGGGCGCGTGCCGCTGCTGCTGCCGACCGATGCGCTGGCGCAGGCGGTGGCCAAGGAATGGCGCGCGGTCGGCGACACGATCGACCCGCGCGCGATGCTGCTGACCGGCCTCGCCAATGCCGCGATCGATCGCATCGCGCCGGACCCACTGGCGTTTGCGCGGGGGCTGGGGGCGTATGGCCAGAGCGACCTTCTCTGTTATCGCGCCGATGCGCCCGATCCGCTGGTCGCGCGGCAGGCGGCGGCGTGGGACCCGTTGCTCGACTGGGCGAGCCGCCGCTACGATGTCCATTTCACGCTGGCGATTGGCGTGATGCACGTTGCCCAGCCGGCGCGGACGATCGATCGGCTGACAGCGGCGGTGGCGGCGCGTACGCCGTTCGAATTAGCCGCGATGTCGCCGCTGGTGACGATCACCGGCTCGCTGGTCGCCGCGCTGGCCCTGGTTGAGGGCGCGGCCGATGCCGAAACAATGTGGCGCGCGGCCCAGGTCGACGAGGCGTGGCAGGCCGAGCAATGGGGCGACGATCCGCTCGCGATCGCCGCGCGCGACGCACGGCGGGGGGAATTCGATGCGGGGGCACGACTGCTGGTGTTGCTTTGAGGGAAGCAGCGTCGATACCGGACGTCGAGCGGCCTAGATTTCGCTCCGCAGCGCGTTGATGCCGCCGATCAGGCCGCGCTGGCGGGATCGCTTCAAGCGTTCGGCGGCCAGAATGGTGGTGACGCACGCAAAGCAATCGTCAAGGTCGCGGTTGACCAGGACATAGTCATAGCCGTCCCAATGGCTGACTTCCTGTCCGGCGCGCTCCATCCTGCTCTGGATCACCGCCGCACTGTCGGTCGCGCGCCGCTCCAGCCGCTCGCGCAGCGTCGCCATCGATGGCGGCAACAGGAACACGCGGACCACATCGCCCCCGGCCAGCTGGAACAATTGCTGCGCGCCCTGCCAGTCTACGTCGAACAACAGGTCCTTGCCGGCATCCAATTCGCGGAACACGTTCTCGCGCGGGGTGCCGTAGCGATAGTCGAAGACGTGTGCCCATTCCAGGAAACCGCCATCGTCCGCCATCTTCTTGAAGGTGCCGGTATCGACGAAATGATAGTCGACGCCATCGGTCTCGCTTGGGCGGATCGGCCGCGTGGTATAGGATACCGACATCCGGATGCGGCCCTCCTCACGTTCCAGCAGGCGCTCGGCGATGGTCGACTTGCCGGCGCCGGAGGGCGAGGAGAGCACGAACATCAGGCCCCGACTGTTGAACTTGTCGGGCACCGAGGGTCGGGGATTCGCCATGAACGCTAGTGACGCGGGGCGGCGGGTCGCGTCAAGCACGCGCGGGGTTGCGACTCGCCACGATCAGGCGCGGATCAGCCCGATCTCGCTGAACGGCCTGGGCTCGGGGGGCGGCATGGTCGACGGGTTCAGCTCGTTCTGCCAGAAGCCGACATCCACCCAGCGCCCCTGCTTGTAGCCCATCTCGCGCAACACGCCGGCGCGGCGGAAGCCGACGCCTTCATGGACCTTGATCGAAGCGTCGTTGGGCAGGGCGACGACGCTGACCGCCTGGGTGAAGCCCTGCGCGCGCAACGTGTCGATCAGCGCCTCGTAGAGCAGGCGGCCGATGCCCTGGCCCTGTGTGCCGCCCCCGACATACAGCGACGTCTCGACGATGTAGCGATAGGCCGGCCGATCGCGGAACCGGGTGGCATAGGCATAAGCCAGCACGCCGCCCTGTTCGTCGCCGTTGGTCGCGACCAGCCAGGGATAGAGGCCGGCGCTCGCCGCCATCCGCTCGCGCATCGAGTCGGCGTCGGGCGCATCGGTCTCGAACGATACCGTGCCGGTCAGGACGTAAGGGGCGTAAATGGCGGCGATCGTTGCGGCGTCCTCCGGACGCGCGGCGCGAATCGCGATCATTTCCAGATCGCCTTGACCAGCAATTGGACCAGGGTCAGATCGTCACCGGTCGCCGCGCTGCCGCCGAAGCCCTGGCATTCCAGGCAGCGTGCCTGGATTGCCGGGCCGGTCGCCAGCCGCCGGGCGTCGCCCAACGCGCGCGCCAGAACCGCGCGGCGATCGGCGGCGATCAACGAGAAGACGTCGCGTCCGGCCACCGCCTGGGCATCGTCATCGTCATTGTCGCCAAGCCCTTTCAACAATTGCGCGAACCAGCTGGGTTCCTTTTCCAGATAGACCGGGCGGACCTTTGCCGGGTCAAGCCCCGCGCGGCGCGCCGCCTCGGCGATTGCGTCGGATATCGTGCCGAACCGATCCACCAGCTTCAGCTGGTGCGCGGTGCCGCCGTCCCATACGCGGCCCTGCGCGATTTCGTTGACGCGCTCCGGCGTCAGCCCGCGCGCCTTGGCGACGCGCGTGATGAACTCGCGATATCCGTTCTCGATACCCGACTGGAAGATCGCGTCGACCTCCGGCGTGGTGCCGCGAAAGATGTCGGGCTGGCCCGACAGCGGCGTGGTCTGGACGCCGTCTGCGCTGACCCCGATCTTCTTGAGCGAATTTTCAAACGTCGGCAGCAGGCCGAAGATGCCGATCGATCCCGTGATAGTATTTGGCTCGGCGAAGATCACGTCGCCGGCGGTCGACACCCAATAGCCGCCCGATGCCGCCAGGCTCCCCATCGACACCACGATCGGCAGCTTCTGCGCCTTGGCCTCCAGCACCGCGCGCCGGATCTGTTCGGACGCCAGCGCCGACCCGCCGGGCGAATCGACCCGCACCACCAGCGCCTTCAGGTCCTTCTTGGCCAGTGCGTCGAGCACCGCCTTGGCGATCGTGTCGCCGCCAGCGGTGCCCGGCTGCGCCTTGCCGTCGACAATGTCGCCCGCAACGGTGACGACGCCGATCGGATCGCCGAGCAGCAGCGGCGGGTTGGCGGCGAGGAAATCGTCATAGGCGATCGCGGCGAAAGTGCCGCCGACCTTCTTCTTGCCTTCACCGGCGATCGCCGCGACGCGCTTGCCAAAGGCGACGCGGTCGCCCAGCTTGTCGACCAGCCCAGCCTCCAGATTGGCGCGGGCTATGTCACCGCCGGCGGCGGTGATCACCTGACCCGGCGTGGCGAGGAACGGCGCGATCCGCGCCCTGGGCCGCGCCTTGGCGATCAGTTGCTGCCACTGGCCAAAGAGCGCGGCGTACAGCGCCTGGCTGGCTTCCTTGGCCTCCGGGCTCTCGTCGGTGCGGGTATAGGGTTCGACATACGACTTGAACTTGCCGACGCGATAGACGTGATAGTTGACCCCCAGCTTGTCGATCAGCCCCTTGTAATAGAGCTGCGACCCGCCCGGCCCGGTGAACAGCGCGCCGCCCAGCGGATTGACCCACACTTCGCTGGCATTGGCGGCGAGCAGATAGCCCGAATCGGTATAGCCCGTGGCATAAGCCAGCACCGGCTTGCCCGACGCCCGCACCCGGCCCAGCGCGGCGGCGACCTCGGTCACGGCCGCGGGATAGCCGCCGCCGAAACCGTCCAGGTCGAGCACCACCGCCTTGACGCGGGCATCGTCCTTCGCCTTGTCGATCACGCGGACCAGGTCGCGCAGGCGGAATTCGTGCGGGATGTCGCGGCCGTTCAAGGCGGCCAAGGGCGAGGTGACGCTTGGTTGCTCGACGATCGGGCCGTTGAGCTTGAGCACCAGCGCGCCGTCGCGGATCGACGTGTTCGGCCGTGCTGCTAGGCCGGCGAACAGCAGGCCGAAGAACAGCAGCATCGCCATCAGCACCAGGGCATCCTTGATGCCGACCAGGATCTTCCAGGCCGTCCGAACCAGTTTCACGTCACCGTCCCCCGAACTGAGCGTCTCGTCTTATCGCTAAAGCATGGCCGATCGCGAGTAAACGCTCCGTATTAGCGCGGCAATACAGGGTCTGCGCCTCCACCCAACCGAGCCCTCACGCTAGCCGACCAGGGTTACCGCGATCGCACAGCGCCATTCGCCACCCGGAGGGACTTCGAACATGCCGGGCTTGTCGCGGAAGTCGCCGGTGAAGCCAGCCGGGTCGGCATGGCCGTGCCATGGCTCGATGCAGACGAACGCCGCGCCGGGCTTGGTCCAGAGGCCGAGTTGTGGCGTATCGGGGAAGTCGATCCTCAGGTGCTGACCGCTGGGCGGGCCATAGGTCACCGACCCGGCGTGCACCGGATCCCAGATCAGCGCGTCATCGGCGAACAGCGCGTCACGCAACGCCAAGATGCGTCCGGAAAGCGGCGACGGCCGTTCGCCGGCCATCAGCCCGTCGGCAAGTTGCTTGACCGCGCCGGGTTCGTCGGCGTCGAAGACGATGCGGTGCGTCTCTTTCGCCGCGCCATAAGGCAGCGGCCAGGCAAAGGCGGGGTGAAAGCCCAGGCTGGCGGGCAGCGCCGTCTTGCCTGGATTGGCGATCTGCGCGGTAATCGTCAGCGTCGCGGCGCTGATCGTGAACGCGACGTCCAGCGCAAAGCCGAAGGGGTATTGCGCGCGAGTTTCCTCATTGTCGGTGAGGCGGAACAGGGCGTGCGCCGTGTCCTGCTCCATTACGTCGAACATCTGCCGCCGCGCAAAGCCGTGCTGTTTCATCGCATAGCCGGCGCCGTCCACCCGCAGCATATCCTGGTTCAGCCGGCCGACGATCGGGAACAGGATCGGCGCATGGCCGGTCCAGAATGCCGGATCGGCGTCGGTCATCAGATCGCGCTTATCGCCGTCGCGCAACGTGGTCAGTTCGGCGCCGAGCGGGTTGATGACCGCGGACAATCGATCGGAGGCGATGCAGATCATGTTCCGGCAAGCGCAATCGTCGCGGGGTCGCGCTTGCCGCCATAGAACGCCCCGATCACCGCGGCAAAAGGTCCTTCGCCCTTCGCGGCGAGGTCGAACAGCGTCATGCTGGAGCGCAGCTTGACGGCGTCGATGTCGCCCAGGATCTCGACGGTCGATCGGCGTCCAGCCCAAACCAGCACGGCATTGCCGGCTGCGACCAACCGCGTCGAGAGCAACGGGTGTGAGAGATAGGCGCGAGCCTCGGCCATGTCGGCGATCGCATAGCGGCGCGCCATCGGGCTGAGGCCCAGTCCAGCGATCTGGGGAAAGACGAACCACATCCAGTGGCTCTGCTTGCGTCCCGCCACCAGTTCGGCGATCGCGCGGTCATGCACCTCGCGCTGGGCATCGACGAAGCGCGCCAGCGTCACGCCGAAAGACGCGGCCCCAGCGGCACCTCGGCCTCGTCCTCGCCATCCCAGTAATGGATGCGCGTGGCATGAACGTGGATCATTGCGAGGCCGGGCGTGTCGATGCCCTGTTCGAACCATCGGTCGAGGCCGTCGGTCCAATGTTCGGCAAACGCCGTGCGGTCGCGCACGATGTCGGCGACGCCCTCGACGGCAAAGAAGGTCGGGCGCGTGCCGAGCAGGCCCGCGCTGCCCTGGAATGTCATCGTGACCTTCGGATCGTCGCGAATGTCGTCCACCATCAGCGATTCGTCCCAGGTGAAGAACCAGCAATCGCCGCCGAACGTCACCTCGCGGTTGTTGCTCATCGGGCGCGCGGCGATGGCGCCGTCGCGGCTGTGCGTGGCGAGCATGCAGAAATCGATGTCGCGCATCCACTCGGCTATGTCGCTAAGAGTCTTGCCGGTCATATTCCTCTCCATCGAACAGACCGGCCAACGCCCGGGGATGGTTGATTGCTCCATGGTGAAGGGGAGGCGTCCCGGTCAAGCGACCGGGATGACCGACGTAGCGATGTTGACGAGCGCGGCGGTGCAGAACAGCGCGCCGATCAGCGAGATGGCGACCCGTTGGGCGAGTTCGTAGCGAAGCGTCATGATCATTTCCCTTTTGTCCTCGTCCGGCTGATCCGGACGATGTCCTGAGAAATGCACCGACCGTGCCAATTCTATAACGCTATGTAAAATCAAGATTAATCGAAGGAGCTAATTTAATGTGGGTAAAATTTACCAACTTCTCACGAAAATCAGGCCATTAGCTGGCAAACGATCGCCCTCATCTAACGATCGCCCTCATATCTTGATGCAGTCCCGCCCGTCACTCTTGGCAGCATAGAGCAAGGCGTCGGCACGGCGGAGCACCGCGGCCAGGTCCTCGCCCGGGGCACCCAGCGCGATCCCGCCCGAAAAGGTCACCGCACCCAACGGCGCATCGGTTTCGCGCAGGCGATACCGGCGCGCGGCGACCGTTTCCCGAGTCTCCTCCAGTGTATTTGCGGCATCGGCGAGCAATCTCCCGGTGAACAGGATGGCGAATTCCTCGCCGCCATAACGCGCGACCACATGGCCCTGGCATCCTTCGACCAGCGCATCGGCGATCGCCTTTAATACGCGGTCCCCGACAGCGTGGCCGAACCGGTCGTTCACCGACTTGAACTTGTCGATATCGCACAAGGCGATGCACACCGGGGCGCCTTCGGCCAATGCCAGCGCATAGGCGTCTTCGAAGGCGCGCCGGTTGGGCAGGCCGGTAAGCGGATCGCGGCGGGCGTCGTCGCGCGCCTCTTCCAGCTTGCGGCGCAGATCCTCCGCCTCTTCGGTTGCCACGGCCAGCTGAGCTTCGGCCGAGTGGACGCGATCCAGCATGGTGTTGGCCAGCCGGGCGACGTGTTCGACCGCGATTACCGCGTCATCGCCTCGCAATGCGGCGGTGCTGGCGCGAAGGTCACGTCCGAAATCGCGCGTCTCGGCGTGGATGGACCGTACGGTATCGGCAAATCCCTCGACCTGCATCTGGGTCTGGGCAACCAGCGATTGAACCTTGTCCGGCTTGCCGGCAGCCCGAGGCATGCCCTGATCGTCGGGGGTCGCGTCGCGGCACGGCGAGGGCCCGGCCGGTCCCGCGGTGCCGCCCAGCGCCTCGATATCGCGCGATGTCAGCCGCACGCCGCCGTCGGTCAGCTTCGCGACCTCGGCCGCCAGCGGGCCCTCCGATTGGGTCAGTACGCGATGCGCGAACGTATAATGCGCCGGATCGACGCTCAACCGGTGCGCGGCCAGGAAGTCGCCGATCTGCGAAAACAGCAGATCCGACGGCCCCAATTGTGCCGAATAGGCGGCGCTAGCCAATGTCTCCTCCTATGCCCCATCCCTATCCCCGGACGCGGCCTAAAGGAAAAACTCTAATATCCGGTTGCAGGCACGACCGTTACGCTGCCGTTAAATCAATCCGGGCGAAATGGGTTGTATGATTATTTAAGCGCGCGGACAGCTGCCAGCGTCAGCCGGACATGGTCGGCGGCGCTCAGGTCCGAATGGACGAAACTGATCGTCCCGTCGCGGCTGATGACATAGCTGGTACGGTTGGTGACGCTGCGCAGCTTCTTGGTGACGGGATCCGGAATCTGCCGATCGAGCGCGACGTCATAGGCCTTGATCACGCGCGGTCCGGCGCTGGCGACCAGGAAGGCGCCCGCGCATTTCTCGCGCGAGAATTTCTTGAGCACGTCGACGGTATCGGCCGACATGCCGATCACGGTCGCGCCGGCGGCGGTGAAATCCGGGATCGCCTCGGCAAAGGCATGCGCTTCGGCATTGCATCCGCCGGTAAACGCGGCGGGGAAGAAATAGAGCACGACCGGCCCCTTCTTCAATTGTTCGGCAAGGTGGACCTTGAACTCCTTGCCCGCCATCGCGCCCCGGGTTGTGAAATCGGGGGCGACGACGCCGGGGGCGAGCGCTGCCCAGGCAGGTGCGCCGATCGTCAGCGCCAGCGCGGTCAGGACGGTCAGGCGCATTTCGGTTCTCCTGTTGAATTGAGCGGTCGCATCCTAGACCAGCGGGGGACGCGGGGCTAGGCGGGCAAGATGCGGATTACCGACACCGATATCGCGCTCGCCAACGCCTTGGCCGATGCCGCGGGCGCTGCGATCCGGCCGCTGTTCCGGGCCGCGCACGGGCTGGAGATCAAGGACGATGCCTCGCCCGTGACGCTCGCCGACCGCGCGGCGGAGACGGCGATGCGCATGCTGCTTGTCGCCGAAGCGCCGCGTGACGGCGTGATCGGCGAAGAGTTCGGGATCGCGTCCGGCCAGTCGGGGCGCGACTGGGTGCTCGATCCGATCGACGGGACACGCGCGTTCATCGCGGGGCGGCCGATCTTCGGCACGCTGATCGCGCTGATGGTCGATGGCTGGCCGGTACTCGGGGTGATCGACCAGCCGGTCATCGGCGAACGCTGGGTGGGCGCGGTCGGACGATCGACCCGGTTCAACCGCGCGCCGGCCGCGACCCGACGGTGCGCGAAGCTGAGCGAGGCATTGCTGGCGACCACGTCGCCGGCATTGTTCGATGCCGGTCAGCGCCCCGCCTTTGACCGGCTCGATGCGACCACGCGATCGACCGTGCTGGGGGGCGATTGCTACAATTACGGCTGCCTCGCGTCGGGGCATCTCGACGTGGTGGTCGAAGCAGGGTTGAAGCTCCACGATTTCGCCGCGCTGGTGCCGGTGGTGGAGGGCGCGGGCGGGCGGATGTGCGACTGGTCGGGAGAGCCACTGACCGCCGACAGCGCGGGCGAGGTAATTGCCGCCGGCGACCCCGCGCGGATCGACGACATCATCGACGTGCTGGCCGGCCACGCGCGATGATCGGCGCGCGCCGCCGGGCGGATCAGAAGATGCCGAGGACCTTCTTGCGCTTCGGGTTGCGGTCGGTGCCGAGGCGCTTTCCGTCATCGGTCTTGGCGGTCGTGCCGGTGCCGACATCGTCGCGCGGCTTGCCGCTGGTGGTGCGCTGCGCCCCGGCGGTGGCGCCGGCCAGCACCGGACCGCACGCCGCGCTCTTGGCATCGCCGACATCGACAAAGGCCAGGACCGCGGCGAGCGGGCTGGCGAACAGCCCCAGCGCCAGCCCGGCGCCGGCGCGGCCGACCAATTGGGGGCTGATGACCGCGATTCCCGGTTTGGCGAAATAGCCGTTCAGCCCCACCGGCGACTGCCCGGAAATCAGCGAGAAGCGCTTGCCGTCGGCGCGGAACGCCAGGTCGAGGCTTTCGTCCTTGAAGCTGAAGCCGCCACGACCGAGGATCACGTTCTTCTGGGTATCGATCAGGATCGGGTCCGCCGCCGCCACCCCGCCGCGCACGGTGAAGCCGATCAATCCGCAATTGATCTTCACCGGTTCCTTCAACCGATGCTCGAACATCTTCTGCACGAAGGTGCCCAGGTCGAGTTCGGACAATTGGACATTGCGGGTCCAGAACGATCCCTGCGGCATGATGAAGGCGATCCGGCCGCTCGCGCCGGCGAGCGAATCGTGGATCGTGTCGCCGCGGCCGTTCAACTGGATACGGCCCTTGATCGTGCCCGATGTTCCCGCCTCGTCGACGCCGTAGCCGGCCAGCAGCCGCCCCATCGGGGTCGGCGACAGGCGGATGTCGTAGCGGTCGGCCGCCGGCCGCTGGCGCGTGTCGAAGACGATATCGGACGCGACATGGCCGCGCGCCATCGCGAAGGTCAGTGGCGACAGAACGAGGCGGCCGCGGTCGAGCGCCAGCGTCAGGTCGACGTCGGAGATCGGCACGTTGCGCGATTTCACGACGCCGATCGTCCATTTCAGGGTGGCATCGAACACCTGCATCGTCGCGATCGGTAGCGCGGCGTCGGGCAGGATGCGTTGCGGCGCGGCGCCCGTGGCGGCGGCGGCAGCGACGGCGCCCTTGGCCGCGACGATGTCGGGATTATAGCCGATGAACGGCGCCGCATCGACGATATCGAGCGATCTGGTCGCCAGCACCGAATCGAGCGTCAGGCGATCGCCGTTGGTGACCGTCAGCCGTCCGGCCAGGTCACTGTCGCCGAAGGTGCCGCTCAGCTGGGTGAACTTATAGGCATTGCCGGACTTCACCAGCTGCGCCTTCAACGCATAGGTGCGCGTGATCGGGATCGCGACGTCGATGATGCCCAGCAGTTCGGCCAGGTTGCGGCCGCGCGCGCGGGTCTGGAGCGGCACGCCCTCGACATCGGCGATCGAGGGCAGCGTGCCGGCGACGTCGATCACGTTGTTCGCCGCCCATGCCCTGAGCGTCAGCTGGTTCTTGCCGCGATTGACCGTCGCATCCGGCGACAACAGCCGCGCGACGAGGCGGAACGGCGTGTCGCGGATGCGGCCGGTGCCCTGCAGGCCCACCGCCTTGCCGATCCGCGCATCGGTCGAGGTGATCGTGTCGATCTTGAGATCGGCGAGCAGGCGCATCTGCGAGTCGAGATAGCGGACGCCGGTGCCGGCCACCGTCGCGCGATCGATCCGCGGCAGATCGAGCGGCTTGCCCCCCTTTTTGTTGTCGCCGAACGTCCAGGTGTTGGCGGTGTGCGCGCCGTTCCATTCCAGGTCGACCGCGCCGCCGGTCAGGTCGAGCCAGTACAGGCGCCGCTTGCCGAACAGCAGGCTGAGCGGGGCGATCCGCGTGTCGATCCGCTGCGCCTGGAACAGGTTTGGCCGGGTCGCCCATTGCGGGTTGGCGATGGTGAACCGCTCGGCATAGAATTTGATCTGCAACGGCGCGAAATAGAGCTGGAAGTCGCCGCGCACGGTCACGGCGCGTCCGGTCAGCTTGCCGGCAATCGATTCGAACGGGTGTTTCAGGAACCGCCCCTTGGTGATGAACAGCACCAGCCACACCAGGAACAGCACCGCAACGATGCCGATCGCGACATTGCGGGCGATCCGCCACGGGCGGCTCAGCCATCGCCTGGCAGGCGGTTGGCTCGATTCGGTGGGTGCGGTCGTGTCCATGGCGAAATGAATCGCGCGAGGGGCGTCAAGGTTGCATTTGGCGTTAAGCGAGGTTATGCGCGCGCCTTTCCCGAGCGATTGCGTGAAGGACTGCCCGGCCATCAAGGGCTGCCGCGGCTGTCCGTGCGATGCTCACAGTGAAAGGACGAAAATGCCCAAGCTCAAGACGAAGAGCGGCGTCAAGAAACGCTTCAAGCTCACCGCCACCGGCAAGCTGAAGCACGGTGTCGCCGGCAAGCGCCACCGCCTGATCAGCCACAACGGCAAATATATCCGCCAGAATCGCGGCACCACGGTGCTGGCGAAGGCCGACACTGCGACGGTTAAGGCCTGGGCGCCGTACGGCCTGGGTTGAGGGAGGATTGAACGATGGCACGCGTCAAACGGGGTGTTACCACCCACGCCAAGCACAAGAACATCCTCGAACAGGCCAAGGGCTATCGGGGCCGTCGCAAGAACACCATCCGCGTCGCGCGGCAGGCGGTCGAGAAGGCCGGCCAATATGCCTATCGCGACCGCAAGGTTAAGAAGCGCACCTTTCGCGGGCTGTGGATCCAGCGGATCAACGCCGGCGTGCGCGCCGAAGGGCTGACGTATTCGCAGTTCATGCATGGGCTGAAGCTGGCCGGCGTCGAACTCGACCGGAAGGTCCTGGCCGACATTGCGATGCACGAAGAGGCGACCTTTAGCGCGATCGTCGCCCGGGCGAAGGCGGCATTGCCCCAGGCCGCCTGAAGGAACCTGCAGCGACTGAGACGAGGGGGCGTCGGTGGTTTGCCACCGGCGCCCTTTTCTTCCGGCGCCGCATGGCTAGGGTGCAGCTCCGTTCTGGCTGAGCCTGTCGAAAGCCCTGTACGTTCTTCACGAGCGAAGAAGTGCAGAGCCCTTCGACAAGCTCATGGCGAACGGTTCTGATGAGGACCGGATGACCGATCTCGACCAAATGAAGACCGACCTGCTCGCGAGCATCGGCGATGCCGACCTCGTCCGGCTGGAAGCGGTCCGCGTCGCCGCGCTCGGAAAGTCGGGGAGCGTCACCGGCCTGCTCAAGACGCTGGGCGGCATGTCGCCGGAGCAGCGGCAAGTCGAGGGACCGCGTATCCAGGGATTGCGTGAAGCGGTGGCCGGGGCGATTGCCGCACGCCGGGCGATGCTGGAGCGCGCCGATCTCGACCGGCGGCTGGCGAGCGAGACGCTCGACATGACGCTGCCTGTCGATGCGGCGCCGATGGGCACGATCCACCCGGTCAGCCAGGTGATGGACGAGCTCGCCGAAATCTTCGCTGACCTTGGCTTTGCGGTCGCGACCGGGCCGGAGATTGAGGACGACTGGCATAATTTCACCGCGCTCAACATCCCGGAGACGCATCCGGCGCGGGCGATGCACGACACCTTCTATCTCAAGGAACCGAGAGCGGCCGAGGGCGGGCAAAACCCGCCGCCCGATGGCGATGGCTTTGCCGACGCGGCAGGACGCGCGAAGCACATGGTGCTGCGGACGCACACCTCACCGGTTCAGATCCGCGCGATGCAGGCAGCGGGGGGCGACAAGCCGATCCGGATCATCGCGCCGGGGCGTACCTATCGCTCGGATTCGGACGCTACGCACACCCCGATGTTCCATCAGGTCGAGGGGCTGGTGATCGACAAGGGCATCACGCTCGGCCATCTCAAATGGACGCTGGAGACTTTCCTGAAGGCGTTCTTCGAGCGCGACGATGTCGTGCTGCGGCTGCGCCCGTCCTATTTTCCCTTCACCGAACCGTCGGCGGAGGTCGATGTCGGCTTCTCCATCGTCAACGGCAAGCGCGTGATCGGCGGCGCCGAGGGCTGGATGGAAGTGCTGGGAAGCGGCATGGTACATCCCGAGGTGATGATCGCCGGCGGCTATGATCCCGACGAATGGCAGGGGTTTGCGTTCGGCTGCGGGATCGACCGGCTGGCGATGCTAAAATACGGCATGGACGATCTGCGCGCGTTCTTCGACGGCGATGTCCGCTGGCTCAAGCATTACGGTTTTGCCGCGCTTGACGTGCCCACGCTGTCGGGCGGGGTGGGGGCATGATCCTCCACCGTCGAGGCCGGTTGACGTGGCGCAAGCCATTCGCAAACCGATATTACGCCCCCGGCCTGCGCCGGGGCGACGGATGTCCGACATGAAGTTCACGCTGGGCTGGCTCAAGGAGCATCTGGCGACCGACGCCTCGCTTGACGCGATTGTCGGGGCGCTGACGCGTATCGGGCTGGAGGTTGAGGGCGTGGACGATCCGGGCGCCAAGCTCGCCGCGTTCAAGGTCGCGCGCGTGCTGGCGGCGGAGCGTCACCCTCAGGCCGACAAGCTGCAGGTGCTGACGGTCGATGCCGGTGACGGCGCCCCGCTTCAGGTCGTGTGCGGCGCGCCCAATGCGCGTGCGGGCCTGATCGGCGTGCTCGGGCTGCCCGGCGCGACCGTGCCGGCCAACGGCATGGTCCTGAAGGTGTCGGCGATCCGCGGCGTCGAATCGAACGGCATGATGTGTTCGACGCGCGAGCTCGAACTCGGCGACGATCATGACGGCATCGTCGAACTGCCCGAGGACGCGCCGGTCGGGATGCCGTTCCCCGATTATGCCGGGCTGAAAGATCCGGTGATCGAGGTCGGCATCACCCCCAACCGCCAGGATTGCATGGGCGTGCGCGGTATCGCCCGCGACCTTGCGGCGGCGGGATTGGGAACATTGAAGCCGCTCGCGGTGCCGGGCGTGCCGGACCTGGGGCCAGGGCCCGATGTGCGCACCGACGATCCGGAGGGCTGCCCGGCCTTCTACGCGCAGGCGGTCTCGGGCCTGACCAACAGCGACGCACCCGGATGGATGCGCCGGCGGCTGGCGGCGATCGGGCAGAAGCCGATCTCGGCGCTGGTCGACATTACCAACTATGTCTCGGTCGATCTCGGCCGGCCGCTACACGTCTATGACCGCGCCAAGCTGTCGAGCGGTCTTGTCGCGCGCAAGGCGACGCCCGGCGAGCAGGTGCTGGCGCTTAACGGCAAGACCTATACGCTCGACCCCGGCATGACCGTGATTGCCGACGACATGGCGGTGCACGATATCGGCGGGATCATGGGGGGCGGGCAATCGGGCGTATCGGCAACGACTGCCGAGGTCTTGATCGAATGCGCATGGTTCGATCCCGATCATATCGCGCGCACCGGGCAGAAGCTGGGCCTGACCAGCGATGCCCGCCAGCGGTTCGAGCGAGGCGTGGATCCGGCCTTCCTCGACGAGGGGCTGGCCATTGCGACGGGGCTGGTGCTCGATCTGTGCGGCGGCACGGCCAGCGGCGTGACGCGTGCGGGCCGGCCGCCGATCGCTGCCCGCACGATCCGCTATGATCCGGGTCGCACCGAAACGCTCGGTGGCCTTGCCGTAGCGCCCGATCGCCAGCGCGACATTCTGACGCGGCTTGGCTTTGCGGTCGATGATCACTGGCGCGTAACGCCACCGCCATGGCGCCGCGACGTCCACGGCTCCGCCGACCTGGTCGAGGAAGTCATCCGGATCGAGGGGATCGACAAGGTCGCGCCGGTCCCTTTGCCGCGCCCACCCGGCGTGGCGACGCCCACCGCGAACCCCGACCAGAAGCTGGAGCGGCGCCTGCGCCGGGCCGCCGCGGCGCGCGGGCATGACGAGGCCGTCACCTGGAGCTTCGTGTCGCAGACCGAGGCCGATGTGCTGGGTGGCGGCGCCTGGACGCTGGCCAATCCGATCAGCGAGGGGTTGAAGGTCATGCGCCCGTCGCTGCTCCCCGGCTTGCTCGCGGCGGCGGCGCGCAACCTGAAGCGCGGGGCGGGGACGGTACGGCTGTTCGAGATCGGCCGCCGCTATCTGGCCGATGGCGAGCGCCCGACCTTGGGTCTCGTCCTTGCCGGCGAACGCCGCGCGCGTGGCTGGCAGGGGGGCAAGGCCACGCCGTTCGACGCCTTTGACGCCAAGGCCGAGGCGCTGGCGCTGCTCGCGGCGGCGGGGGTGCCGGTCGACAATCTCCAGGTGATGGAGCCGGAGGCGATCGCCGCCGGCACCCCCTTCCACCCCGGGCGGTCGGGCACGCTGCGGCTGGGGCCGAAGACCGTGCTGGCGGCGTTCGGCATGCTCCACCCGCTGACCGCCAGGGCGTTCGACCTGGACGGGGCGGTAGCCGCTGTTGAGCTCTATTCCGACGCGATCCCGGCCAAGCGGCTTGCCGGCTTCATGCGCCCGGCCTTCGCTCCGCCCGCCCTGCAGGCCGTCAGGCGGGACTTTGCCTTCACGGTGCCGGCGGGGCTGACCGCCGAACGGCTGGTTCGTGCCGTGCGGGCCGCCGACAAGGCGACGATCACCAACGTGCGCCTGTTCGACGTGTTCGAACGCGACGGCGTCCGATCGATGGCGGTCGAGGCGACGATGCAGCCCGGCGAGCGGAGCTTTACCGAGGCCGAATTGCAGGCGATCGCCGACCGGGTGATCGCTGCGGCGGCAAAGCTGGGAGCAGTGCTGCGTGGCTGAGATGGGAAACAGGCGCACCGCGCTGGTTACCGGCGGCACCTCGGGCATTGGCGAGGCGACCGTGCGCGCGCTGATCGCGGCGGGATGGCGGGTGATTGCCACCGGACGGCGGCGCGCGCGGCTGGAGACGCTGGTTGCCGAGCTGGGCGCCGACCGGCTGTGTCCGGCGGTGTTCGATGTTCGGGACGAGGCCGCGCGTGACATCGCGCTGGCGGCGTTGCCGCACGACTTTGCCGACATCGACCTGCTCGTCAACAATGCCGGGCTCGCCCTCGGCATGGCGCGCGCGCAGGAGGCGGATGTGGCCGCATGGAAGACGATGATCGACACCAACGTCACCGCTCTGGTGTCTCTTACCGCGAAGCTGCTGCCGGGGCTGGTCGAGCGACGCGGCGCGATCGTCAACCTATCGTCGGTCGCCGCCAGCTACCCTTATGCCGGGGGTAACGTCTATGGCGCGACAAAGGCGTTCGTCCGCCAGTTCAGCCTGAGCCTGCGGTCGGACCTGGCCGGAACCGGAGTACGCGTCACCTCGATCGAGCCCGGCATGGTCGAGACTGAATTCACCCTGGTCCGCAACGGCGGCGACCGGGCCGCGTCCGACAGCCTGTATGCCGGCGCCGACCCGATGACCGGCGACGACATCGCGCGGACCATCCGGTGGGTCGCCGACCTGCCGCCGCACCTCAACATCAACACGATTGAGTTGATGCCGGTCAGCCAGTCGTTCGCGGGTTTCCAGGTCGTGCGCGCCTGATCGATTCCCGGCCCGCGAATTGTTGAAGTAGGGCGGTAAAGCATGCCAGAATGAGCGCGGGCGTCCCGCCCCAGGAGAAGGCATCATGGCCAAGAGCCAGAAGAAGTCGAACAAGGAGGTGCGCAAGCCCAAGGCCGAAAAACCGCCCAAGGCCAATGCATCCAAGCCGAGCACCAAAGGCAGCAACGCGTCGGTTCCGCCGACCAAGAGCTGATCCGTTTGCGGCTCCCGCTACTTCGGCAAGGATTTATCGCCCGCCTTATGGCACGAACACGATGGCGTGGCGTTCGGCCGGCATGAAACTAGCCATCCATTCGACGCTTGATTATTTCCTGGCCGAGCCGACCGACCTGCTGCTCCAAGTCGAGGCGGCGCATCTGCCCGAACAGATCGTCGAGAGCGGCAATCTGGTCCTGAGCACGTGCGATCATTTCGCGCGCATGCAGGCGCAGGACGCAATCGGCGAGCGCATCTGGCTGCGGGCGCAGGGCAGGTTCACCGCCGATTATGTCGCGACCGTCGACATCCAGCGGCGGCTGGCGGCGATCGAGGGACTGGCCGCGATGCCGCCGCACCGGTTGCCCGGGGAGACGGTGCCGTATTTGCTCGATTCGCGTTACTGCCCGGCCGGCGAGTTTCACAGCTTCGTCGAAGGCGAGTTTGGCGGGACGCAGGGCGGATCACGCATCGCGGCGCTGCGCGATTTTATCCACGACCGCTTCCGCTATGTACCTGGATCGAGCACCGGGGATACCACGGCGCGCGAGACGTTCGTCCGGCGCGAGGGCGTGTGCCGCGACTTCGCCCATATTCTGATCACCCTGGCCCGCGCCTCGGTAATCCCCGCCCGGATTGCCAGCGTCTATGCGGTCGGCGTCGATCCGCCTGACTTCCACGCCGTTGCTGAGGTGTTTCTGGGCGGCGAATGGCATTTGGTCGACGCCACGGGCATGGCGACCGAGGGGCAGATGGCCAAGATCGGCATCGGCCGCGACGCCGCGGACGTCGCCTTCCTTACCGCCTTCGGCCGCGCCGACATGAACAGCCAAAGGATCGAGGTCAGTCCGGCATAGGGGTCACCAGGCGCCGGCCCGGGCGCATCACGCGCCCAGGCCGGTATTCGTCGGGCGTCAGGCCGGTACGGCGGCCGCCGCTGCCTTCGCATTATCGCTGCCGACCGCAAGCTGGGTCAGCTTGTCGTTGGTGGCATATTCCTCGTCGAGCGTTTCCTTCAGGATCGCGGCGATCTCAGGACGGCCGAGCTGATTGGACCAGGCGATCAGCGTGCCGTACCGGGTGATCTCATAATGCTCGACCGCCTGTGCAGATGCGATCAGTGCGGCGTCGAGCACCGCCTTGTTCGCGATTTCGCCGGCTACTTCATTGGCTTCCTTGATGATTCCGTCGATTGCGGGGCAGGTCGCGCCCTTGGGCTGCTCGCCGATGATGTCGAACACGCGCTCGAGACGGCTGATCTGGACCTCGGTTTCCTTTAAATGGGTCTGGAAACCATTTTTCAGCACCGGGTCGGTGGCCTTTTCGACCATCTTGGGCAGCGCCTTGGTGATCTGGTTCTCGGCGTAGTAGACGTCCTGCAACTGGTGCAGGAACAGATCCTCGAACGTCTGGATATCCTTGGTGAACAAGCCCATGTCGTTTCTCCTCGGCGGTCAGTGACCGGATAGCGTCGCCGGACGCGAAAGGGGCCACGTCCGGCGTAGGGTTCCAACGGATCACCCGGCGCGAGGTTGCGTGACGACGCGCAGAATAGTGATGTTGATCAAGATCGGTGAAGGATGCCGAGGCGGCTCCCTCAAGATAGCGCTGTATCTGTTCGTTATATGTTCTATGATGCGCAAATGCAGCAGGGTTTCGATTTCCTCTCGGGCGATCTGGCGCGCTGGCAGGGGGTGCTGGCACCGGATGTCGCCGTGATCCTGCCCGCGGCACGACGGACGCCGATCGGGCAATTGGTCAAGTCGCTGATCAGCGGGCGGACGCGCGACGCTGTGTCATTGGCCGCGTATCACCGGCTCGGGCGGCACTTCGGCTCGGCCCCCGCGATCGCCGCGGCAACCCCCGCTACGGTCGAGCCCGTGATCGCGGAAGTTACCTTTGCCAAGGCGAAGGCCGAATGGCTGGTAGCGACCTTGGGGATGATCGCGGCGGAGCGGGGTAGTTTCGACCTCGCCTTTCTGGCCGGCGTGCCGCTCGATACGGCGCTTGCGTGGCTGGAGCGGCTACCCGGTGTCGGCCGCAAGGTCGCGGCCTCGACGTTGAACGCGAGCAGCCTGGCGCGCCCGGTGATGATCGTGGACAGCCATGTCCTTCGCGTGCTGCATCGGCTGCGGTTCGTACCCACGACCGCCGATGGCCGCGCGACGAGCCAAGCCGTCACCGCCGCGATGCCGGGGTGGGATGCGGACCGGTTCCTTGCCCTGCACATCGCGCTGAAGCGGCTGGGCCAGGATCGCTGCCGCTTCGAGGAGCCGATCTGCGGCGCATGCCCGCTGTCCGGGGACTGCCCGTCACGGCGCGATTGACAGCGGCATGCGCGATCCAACATGCCTGACCGGCATGAGCGATAGCGTGATCCTGCACCCAAGCTGGCTGGAGCCGCTGCGCGACGAATTCGCCAGCCCCTATATGCAGGCGCTGAAAACCTTTCTCGTCGCCGAGAAGGCTGCGGGCACGCGCATCTTTCCCAAAGGCGGCGCGTGGTTCCGCGCGCTCGACCTGACTCCGCTCGACACGGTGCGCGTGGTGATCCTGGGGCAGGACCCGTATCACGGGGAGGGGCAGGCGCATGGCCTGTGCTTTTCGGTCCGGCCCGGCGTGCGCATCCCGCCGAGCCTCGTCAACATCTACAAGGAGCTGCACGCCGATCTCGGCATCGCCCCTGCGCGGCACGGCCTGCTCGATCATTGGGCACGGCAGGGCGTGCTGCTGCTGAACGCCGTGCTGACGGTACGGATGGGTGTCGCCGCCTCGCACCAGGGACGCGGGTGGGAGCGCTTCACCGACGCCGTCGTCCGCCTGGTCGCCGCGCGTCCCGAGCCGACCGTCTTCATCCTGTGGGGCGCCTATGCCCAGAAAAAGGCCGCGTTCGTCGACGATGTGTCGCGCGGCGGGCGGCACCTGGTGCTGAAGGCCGCGCATCCCTCGCCGCTGTCGGCGCATGCCGGGTTCTTCGGTTCGCGCCCTTTCTCGCAAGCCAATACCTTCCTGGCGGCGCACGGCCGCGGGACGATCGACTGGGCGCTGCCGCCGCCCGACTAGCGCGGTGCCTGGAGTAAGTACCGGCCAGACCGGCCAGATGCCGCAGTGCGATGCAAAGAAGCGGCGGTGTATTTAGACTGGCCAAGGACGTACATAACGTGAAGTTCCGCCGCCAGCATTACCGGAACCTATCCGGTCAATGTGCAGATTTGATCGAGGCAGCGTGAAAAAGCTTCAATCATGCTCTCGCTCACCAGCGCCCATGTAAAGCGCGCGCCCGGTCTCGTTGTACAACTCGCTCATTGCCGCCATCCCCCTCTCCGCGTCGGCGGCGGCGATGAACGCGGTCGCTTCCTGGTTCTGCTTAGCAGCGAACTCGCGCACCTCGGCGGTGATCTTCATCGAACAGAACTTGGGACCGCACATCGAGCAGAAATGCGCGGTCTTGGCACCTTCCGCCGGCAGCGTCTGGTCGTGGTAAGATTCCGCCGTATCCGGGTCGAGCGACAGGTTGAACTGGTCGCGCCAGCGGAATTCGAAGCGCGCGCGGCTCACCGCGTCGTCGCGCATCTTCGCCGCCGGGTGGCCCTTCGCCAGATCGGCGGCGTGGGCGGCGAGCTTGTAGGTGACGACGCCGACCTTGACGTCGTCGCGGTCGGGCAGGCCGAGATGCTCCTTGGGGGTGACGTAGCAGAGCATCGCGGTGCCGTACCAGCCGATCATCGCCGCGCCGATGCCGCTGGTGATGTGGTCGTAGCCCGGCGCGATGTCGGTGGTGAGCGGCCCGAGTGTGTAGAACGGCGCCTCGCCACACACCGCTAGCTGCTTGTCCATATTCTCCTTGATCTTGTGCATCGGCACATGGCCGGGCCCCTCGATCATCACCTGCACATCCTGCGCCCACGCCCGGTGGGTCAGCTCGCCCAGCGTGTAGAGCTCGGCGAACTGCGCCTCGTCATTGGCGTCGGCGATGCTGCCGGGGCGCAGGCCGTCGCCGAGCGAATAGGCGATGT
>NZ_CAXTHV010000013.1:0-83694 GCF_964244265.1 uncultured Sphingomonas sp.
TCGTAGCGGCCGGCGACATAATTGCCGATCAGGATGCTGACGCCGGACAGCGGCTGGTCGCGCTGGAAATTGGCGCTGGCTTCCCAGTCGTCGGTGTAGATGCGGTACGTGAACAGCCGCTCGGAATCGCCGGCCGTCTCTATCAGCCCGGCGTCGCGCGCGTCGGCGAGCGTCGGCCCGAGCGCGGGAATATCGATCTCCGGCGTCTCGGTCGCAAAATCGTAGATGCTGCAGAACTTCCACGGCTGCGCGATATCGACCATGACCTGCTCGGGCGTGACCTGATAGCGGTCGGCAGTGCCGGTGAAGCCGCGCAGCCGGCCAACCGCTTCGCGATGCGGCCCATCGAACCAGGCGGCATAATCGGCCTCGCGCGCGTCGGGTACGTTGTGCAGATGGATCGTGACGTAAAGCGCCATGCGCATCCCTTCCCTGGCTGTCCGGCGGCACATACGACGCCGGCCCGTCCGGTGCGCGTATCGCTGGTCAATCTGCTATGAGCCGCTCGTCGCGGCAATGGCGCCGCGCCGCGCCTTCTTCCATATCGCCCCCATGCTACATCGCCAACGCCCTGGCGATATCCGTCGCGTGTCATTTACCGCCATGCCTCGGCCGGGCAGGTTATTGTCAAACTGACGGAGAGGACGGAAATCATGGACCTGGGCTTGAGGGACGCACATGTCGTCGTGGTCGGCGCATCGCGCGGGCTGGGACGCGGCATCGCCCGGGCCTTTGCGCGCGAGGGGGCCAGGCTCGCGCTGATCGCGCGCAGCCGCAAGGGGCTTGAAAAGACCGCGGCGCAATGCCGTGAGCTGGGCGCGCCGGAGGTTCTGCTGGCCGAGGCCGACATGTCGAGCCGCGAGGCGGTCGACGCGGCATTCGCCGAGATCGGCAAGAGCTGGTCGACGATCAACGTCCTCATCAACAACGCCGCCAACTCGATCGGCACCCACGGACCATCGGAGAAATTCGCCGACGAGACGATGTATGCCGATGCGTACAACGTCATCACGCTGGGTTACGTCCGTACGACGCGCGCGGCCTTACCGTTCATGAAGGCCGCCGACTGGGCGCGGATCGTGAATGTGTCCACCGCGTCGAGCGGAGGCTCTTCGCCCGTACTCCACATCTACAACATGTCGAAGACCGCGGTCGTCTCGCTCAGCAAGGCCCAGGCGCGAGAGTTCGCGCCCTACGGTATTTCGGTCAACATCTTTTCGCCCGCCGGCATCATGGTCGAAGGCGGCAATTGGGGCGAAGTAATGAACGGCTATTTCGAAAAGCACGGCCTTGATCCGACCAATCCGTACGACGCCGTCGAGCTCAGCGTGCGGCAGTTCGGCGGGACCAAGCCGTGGATGGACCGTTATGGCCTGATCGCGGAATATGCCGATGCGATCACGTTCCTGGGATCCAGGACCAACAGCTATATGACCGGCCACGACATGGTCGTCCATGGCGGCGGGAACGGCGATTGACGACCGCGGGCGGACAAACGGAAAGGACGGCAATGGTCGACGACGTCACCCGCACGGCGATGACCCGCGACGACATCCTGCTGACGGGCAAGGTCGCGCTGGTGACCGGCGGCGGCGGCGGGATCGGGCGCGGGATCGCGATCGGCATGGCGGAATTCGGCGCCGACGTCGCGGTCGCCGACATCGATCCGATCGCCGGCGAGACGGTCGCCGACCTGGTGCGCGCCAAGGGCCGGCGCGCGATCGCGATCCCGACCGACGTAATGGACCGCGACGCGATCCGCGCCGCCATCGCCCGCACCGGCGCGGAGCTCGGCGGGCTAGACATCCTCGTCAACAATGCCGGCGGCACGCGGCCGATCGACCTGGTCGACATGTCGGATCGGGCGGTGGACCGACAGATCGCGATCAACCTCCAGAACCTGGTCACCGCGACGCAGGCCGCCGCTCAGGCGATGATCGCAGCGGGCAAGGGCGGCGCCATCATCAACATCGCCAGTATCGAGGGCATGCGCGCCGCGCCGGCTTATTCGGTCTATGCCGCGTGCAAGGCGGGTATGATCAACTTCACCCGCTCGATCGCGCTGGAGCTCGGCCATCACGGCATCCGCGTCAACGGCATCGCGCCCGATCTCGTCACGACCGAATTCATGGTGAAGCACGTGCCCGCGATGCTCGACGCGCCCGCGCTGGAAACGCGCCGCCGCCACGTCCCGCTGCAGCGTGCGGGCAATTTCGACGATTGCGCGGGCGCCGCGGTCTTCCTCGCCTCCGCGATGGCCAGCTATATCACCGGCGTCACGATCAACGTCGATGGCGGAACCTGGGCTTCGAGCGGCTGGGCGCGTCACTCGGATGGCCGGTGGGAGCTGTTTCCAAGCGAACTCAGCGCGACCTTTTGAACGGGCCGCGACGGCCTCCTGCTCGCCGACCGACGCGCCATAGATGCCGGTAAGTTGACTGCTCGGGCAAGCGCACCGGTATCGCTATACGGATGCGTCGGCCGCCCCGAACTTTGTCGCGAGTCGTCAAGACGCCAATAGCTGGACTGCCATGTTCGGATCGTCGTTTCACAGGGAGCCCGTCATGATCGGCGCCAACCAGGCCACTCAACCGATCGTCGAGGACCGGGAGACGCTGACGCAGGTCGTGGGCGATATCGGCCTGGTCCAGCTGCTATGCTCGGTCGTGCACATGACCGGCAGCCTGGCCATCCTGGACGGCGTCGCGACCAGGCCGCCAATGTACAATGGCGACGGCAGCGGCCAGATCGCGCCCGAGCAGGCCGCCGCCCTGCGCGCGCGCGCCGTGAACGCGATCGTGGCATGGCGAGACGCCGGACAGCCCGAACCCTATCGCCCGAACGACGCCGAACTGAGCAGGATGCTGGACTTCCTCGTCGGCACCAAGATGGGCGATTCGTACGTCCCCGTCATCAAGGACGAGATGGGCTATGACGGCGACAGCCGGCGCTATGAATGGCCGAAACCCGTCAGCGAGGCGCAGAAGGCGGCGAACCCGGTGCTGATCATCGGGGCGGGCATGTCCGGCCTGCTGATGGCGTTCCGGCTGAAGCAGGCCGGCATTCCGGTCAGGGTGATCGAGAAGAACAGGGGCGTCGGCGGCACCTGGTACGAGAACCGTTATCCGGGGTGCCGGGTCGACGTCGCCAGCCACTCCTATTCCTTTTCGTTCATGCAGGATTATGAATGGCCGACGCTCTACTCACCGCAGCCCGAGATCGAGCGTTATTTCAACACGTTCGTCGACCGGTTCGACCTGCGCGGGCTGGTGAGCTTCGAGACCGAAGTGGCGCGCGCCGCCTATGACGAAACCGCCCGCGAATGGGCGGTCGTGCTGCGCGGCCCCGACGGCGCAGAGCGGACCGAACGCTCGCGCTCGCTGGTCAGCGCGGTCGGCCAGCTCAACCGCGGCAGAATTCCCGACCTGCCGGGGCTGGGGAGCTTTGCCGGCATCGCTTTCCATACCTCGCGGTGGCGGCAGGACGTCGACCTTGCCGGCAAGCGCGTGATCTTCGTCGGCGCCGCGGCGACGGGAACGCAGGCGATCCCGCAGGTCGCGGCGATCGCGGGACATACCAGCATCTTCATGCGCAGCTCGAACTGGATGGCGGTGCATCCCGAATA
Organism: uncultured Sphingomonas sp.; assembly: GCF_964244265.1. Classification (GTDB taxonomy): domain Bacteria; phylum Pseudomonadota; class Alphaproteobacteria; order Sphingomonadales; family Sphingomonadaceae; genus Sphingomonas. Next base: position 3,626 of record NZ_CAXTHV010000013.1, read on the forward strand.
TACCCGTTCGATCCGCGACAGCGAGCAATGGGCATTCACGCACCTGCCTTATTATGCCGGCTGGACGCGCACGCTCTATTTCAACTGGCCGTTCGACCTGACGCCGGTGCGGTTCAAGATCGACCCCGATTGGGACGGCGGATCGCGATCGACGAGCGCGGCCAACGAGGCGAGCCGGGTGCGGCTGACCGACGGGATCGAGAAGTTCCTCGCCGACACGCCGCATCTGATCCCGAAGGTGGTGCCGGACTACCCACCCTACATGAAGCGGCCGAACGTGATCGACGGCAGCTTCCTGCGCGCGCTCCAGCAGCCCAATGTCGACCTGGTGACCAGCGGTATCCGCGAGGTCGTGGCGGAAGGGATCGTCGATGGCGAGGGCATGCTGCACGAGGCCGACGTGATCGTCTTCGCGACCGGCTTCCACACTCAGAAGTTCCTGCACCCGATGGAGATACTCGGCCGCGGCGGCATGTCGCTCAACGGCTTCTGGGATGACGAGCCGGGCGGGCTGTACGGCATCACCGTGCCGCATTTCCCCAATTTCTACATGATGTACGGCCCGAACACGAACCTCGGCTTCAACGGCACGCTGATCTTCAATTCGGAATGCCAGGCGCGGTACATCATCGGCAATATCGGGCGCGGCATCGCCGACGGCCAGGACGAGATCGAGGTCCGCGAAGACGTCTATCGCGCTTATAACGACAAGGTGCAGCACGAGCTCAAGGACTTCGTCTGGACGCTCGAGCACACCAACAATTGGTTCAAGAACGCCAAGGGGCGCGTGACCACCAACTCGCCCTGGTCCTGCTCGCAATATTGGCGCTGGACCCGCAATCCCGACCCGGCCGACTATCTCGGCCCCCGCGAGCGGCAGCCAAGCGTCCGGCTTGCCGCAGCCGCCAGCGCAGCGGCCTGACCTTTCAAACAGCCTCCGGGGACACCTCCGGCTGCGTCCCGTCGCGATCGGCCTGTCCCGCCAGCAACCGCCGCGCGGCCTCCGACGGCGGCTGGTTGCGCCAGGCGTCCGCATTGGCCTTCGTCGCGGCGATCACCTCCTGCCAGAATGACGGCGTATTGCCGCCGAACTTGAAGTGGAATTCGGTGCGCGTGCGAAATTCCATCACCTCGACCCCCGCCGGGCCGGCGCGGTAGCTGTAGAAATGCCCGGCGGGCACGACGAACGCGTCCCCCGCCTTCAGCACGGCGTTGCCCAGATGCGCCTCGCCCGCGATGACGTAATAGGCGCAATGCGCATCGTGGCTGTGCCGCGGCAACAGGAAGCCTGCCTTGAACGCGGCATAGGTGAGGCTCATGCCGGTCGCCTCGTCGGCCATCACCAGCCGCGATGTGGCGCCCGTCGCCAGACCCGCCGCCATCGCCGCGGTCATCCCGGCAGCGTCGTCATCGGTCATGCCGACCACCGGCATGAGCTCCTCATTGACCTCCCGCGACTCCTGTGCCCGATAGACACGAAAACGCGGCTTGGGCGCGCTCATGCCCTGTCAACTCGATCGCTGCTGACCTTCGTACGTCTCATGGCCGTTCTCCGGGAGTGATGGTCACCGTTGCGCCCATCTGTTCCACCCACTGCTTGATGCTGCCATATTCGCGCCAATGGAGCAGCTTGTCACCCTGAAAGCGCATCATCCAGACCGAGCGGATGTCGAGCGCCCGGCCACTTGCCGGGATGACGATGCCGCCGAAAAGAAGGTCACCAGTGTGCGTCGCAAGAGTGCGGACCTCAACTGCCATCGCGTCGTCCTCGACTATAACGTCGAGCAATTCGACCGCCTCGTCGGGGGTCGCCGCCCAGATGATTCGCGCCATCGCGAACAATGCCTCGATCGAATCGGCCTGTACCGTCGCCGCCTGGTAACGGAAGCCCGGCGCCAGCAACGCGCCGACCCCGGCCAGATCGCGTGCATGCCAGGCGGCGATGAAGCGCTTCAGCCAGGCACGCCGATCGCCGCTCATGAGCGGCGCCCGCTGTCGGCATTGGCGATGGTCATGACCGTCTCTCCCGCCATGCGCGCCGGCGCCCGGCTGGGCGGGGTCTATCGAAAGGAATCAGCATGATCGCGACGCGCTTTACCATCGCCGTGCCCGATGAGAAACTGGCGAAGATCCGCGCCAGGCTGGAACTCGCCGAAATCGGCCCCGCGCCCGCCGACGACGCCGACTGGCGATACGGCACCGACGCCCGCTATCTCGCCGAGTTCCGCGATTACTGGCTGTCGTCCTATGACTGGCGCCGGGCGGAGGCCGAGCTCAATGCCCTTCCGCAGTTCAAGGCGGCGGTCGACGGGATCGAGATCCATTTCTATCATGTGACGGGGGACGGGTCCGATCCCTTTCCGCTGATCCTCACCCATGGCTGGCCGGGTTCGGTGGTCGAGTTTCTCGCCGCCATGCCGCTGCTGGCGGCGCGCGGCTACAGCGTGGTCGTGCCCTCGCTCCCCGGCTATGGTTTTTCCGGGCGACCGCCGGTGCCGGTCGGCCCGCGCCGCACGGCCGCCTTGTGGCGCATGCTGATGGTCGATGTTCTCGGCTATCGCCGGTTCGGCGCGCAGGGCGGCGATTGGGGGTCGATGGTGACGCGGGCGCTGGGGCGCGACCATGGCGACGTCGTCGCGGCAATCCACCTCAACATGCTGCATCATGTCCCCGGGGGCACGCCATCGCCCGCGGTCGCGGACTATCTCGCCCGGGTCGGCGAACTGATGCGGCGCGAGGGCAGCTACGCCGCCGAGCATGCGACCAAGCCGCAGACGATCGGGCTGGCGCTGGCCGACACGCCGATCGGCTTCGCTGCCTGGGTAATCGAGAAGAACCGGAGCTGGACCGATTGCCATGGCGATCTCGAAAGCGTGCTGTCGAAGGACCAGCTGATCACCAACATCATGACCTATCTGGTCAACGACGCGGTGGGCACGGCAATCTGGATGTACCGCGGCGTCGCCGGCGAGGACAATGTCTGGCCGCGCATCGCGGTGCCGACCGGTTTTGCCGAATTTCCCGCCGAATTCCTGCCGCCGCCGCCCCGTGCCGCAGTCGAACAGGACTTCAACCTGGTCCATTGGCGGCGCATGGCCAAGGGCGGTCACTTTGCCGCCTGGGAACAGCCGGCCGCCTTTGCCGAAGAGGTTGCCGGATTCTTCGATCGCTGGCGGTGACGGCTTCTCTACGACCGATGCCGCAGCGGAATGATCGCCTAGGCGATAAATAGCTCACGCCGGCCATGCACGGGGTGCCGGCAGCCACGCCATCCCATATCAACGTCCGTGAAACGCCGCACGCCAAGCGCGCCGATCGCGCGCGCATCATCACGATGGAGATAGAGTTGGCCGAAGCATATATCATCGATGCGGTCCGCACGCCGCGCGGCACCGGCAAGGCGGGCAAGGGCGCGTTGTCCCACATGCACCCGCATCACCTGACCGCCGCCGTCATGCGCGCGCTGGTCGAGCGCAACGGCATCGACACCGCCGACATCGACGACGTGATCTGGTCGGTTTCGGCGCAAAAGGGCAAGCAGGGCGGCGGCCTGGGCCGAATGGCCGCGCTAGATGCCGGCTATGACCCGACGGTCAGCGGCACCACGCTCGACCGCTTCTGCGGTGGCGGGATCACCGCCGTCAGCCTTGCCGCCGGACAGATCATGGCCGGCCTGGAAGATCTGATCGTCGCCGGGGGTACGGAGATGATGTCCTATATCAACGCCTCGATCGCCGAGGACATAGCGATGGGCGTCAAGGGGTTCGGCATGGGATCGGGCAACGAGCGGCTGCACCGCGCCCATCCGCAATCGCACCAGGGCGTGTGCGGCGACGCGATCGCATCGCTGGAAGGCTTTACCCGGGAGGAGATGGACGCGTTCGGCCTGGAGAGCCAGAAGCGCGCCGCCCGCGCGATCGCCGAGGGGCGCTTCGACAAGAGCCTCATTCCCGTGGTCGACGAGACCGGCACGACGGTGCTGGAGCGGGACGAGCATCCTCGTCCCGACACCACGGCCGAAAGCCTGAGCGCGCTGAAGCCCGCCTTTGCGCAGATCGCCGACTATCCGATGAACGACAAGGGCGAGACCTTCCGGTCGGTAATCACCGGCAAGTTCCCCGATCTGACCATCAACCCTGTCCATCACGCCGGCAACAGCTCGGGCGTGGTCGACGGCGCGGCGGGGCTGTTGCTGGCCTCCGGCGAGTATGCCGAGAAGCACGGCCTGAAGCCGCGCGCGCGGATCCTCGCGGCGGTCAATGTCGGCGATGACGCGACGCTGATGCTGAACGCGCCGGTCCCGGCCGCGCGCAAGGCGCTGGCAAAGGCCGGCCTGACGCCGGACGATATCGACCTGTGGGAGGTTAACGAGGCGTTCGCCGCCGTCGCGGAAAAGTTCATCCGCGATCTCGATCTCGACCGCGAAAAGGTCAACGTCAACGGCGGCGCGATCGCATTGGGCCATCCGATCGGGGCGACCGGCGCGATCCTGATCGGCACGATCCTCGATGAGCTTGAGCGCCGCGACCTCAAACGCGGGCTCGTCACGATGTGCGCGGCGGGCGGCATGGCACCAGCGATCATCATCGAGCGCGTTTGAAACAAGTCCGGGCCGGTCTCTCTTCAGGAGCGGCCGGCTGGCCGGCGCATTGCGTCACCCCGCGGTCCAGCCGCCATCGACCGGCAGGACGACCCCCACGCAGAAGCTCGCCGCGTCGGAGGCGAGGAAGAGGATGGCCTCGGCGATCTCCTCGGCCCGGGCGATCCGGCCGATCGGCATCAGCCGGGCATAGCGCGCGAAGATTTCTTCCGCATCCGGAGCGGCACGGACGTTGACCAGGAAATTGGTGTCCGTGACCCCCGGGCAGACGCAGTTCACACGCACCCCGCGAGCGGCGTAATGCAATGCCAGCGCGCGCGTCAGGTTGACCATGCCGGCCTTGGCGGCGGAATAGCCGAAAATGCCGGGTTCGCCGACGATGCCGGCCACCGACGCGACGTTGACGATCGCGCCCCGCCCGCGCTGGGCCATGCCCTCGATCACGCGGCCGATGAGGTGGAACGGGCCGCCTAGATTTACCTCCTGGATGCGGTTCCACAGCATCGGTTCGAACGATCCGAACGCGGCACGTCCGCCGCCATACCCCGCGCAATTGACCAGAATGTCGGGCGGCCCCAGCGCTTCGGCCGCGGCCACCAGCGCATCGGCGACGACGCTTTCGGTGAGATCGCCGACCACCGCCACGCCGGCGCCCGGCGGCAGCAACGCCACCGTCTCGTCCGCCCGCGCGCGATTGACGTCGCCGACGATGATGCGCCCACCGCCCTCGGCAAGGCCGATCGCGGTCGCGCGCCCGATCCCCGAGCCGGCACCGGTGACGATCGCGACACTGCCGGCGAACCGTCCCTCGCTCACGCGCCGATCTCCGTGACCAGCGCCGCGCGCCCGACCGCGACCGCCGCCCGGACCGAATCACGCCACGCCGCGTCGAGCGGCGCGCCGGTCACCTTGCGCACGAGGCCGTCGAGCGCATCTTTTTCCATCACCATCATATGCAATTTCGTGCCGAACGTTCCGAAGGTAGCCGCCGCGCGGTTGGCATTGGCGGTCACGCCATGATAGACATAGGCGGCGCGGCACCCGCCGGGCTCGGGCGTGATCCGCCACTCGGTCTCGCCGAGCAGGTCGCCCTCGGCATAGCGGAAGCGGATGCTGCGCGGGCGGTCGATGCGCAGGACCTCGGCGATCCAGCGGCTCACCCCGCCATCGAACACGACACGGCTGCCGGGCACCAGGGCGCCCGCCGCCTCCGGCTCGAACCGCATCATCACCCACCAATCATTCCATCCGTCAATATCCAGCAAGGCGTCGAACACCTGATCCGGTGACGCAGGAATATAGGTCGCATCCTCGCAATATTGCGGCGTCCAGTCCTGGCTCAGGCTCATGGTCCCCTGGCTCCGTCCATGTAGATACGCTCGCCGCTTGCGTAGCTGTTCTCGGGCGAGCACAGGAAGGCGACGACCGACGCCACCTCCTCGGACCGGCAGACACGGCCGAACGGCATCGTCTTGTCCAGTTCGGCCAGCGCCGCCGCGTCGGCGATCGCCTTGCCCATGTTCATGTCCGTCACCGTCAGGCCCGGGCCCACGACGTTGACGTGGATGCCCTGCCGGCACAATTCCTTGGCCATGATGATCGCCATCGTCTCGGCCGCCGCCTTGGCCATCGCGTAGGGGCCGGTCAGCGGGATCAGCTTCTTGGCCGCGGTGCTCGAGATATAGACCATGTCGCCCCGCGCCTGCTTCAGCAGGTGGGGCATTGCCGCTTTGGTCAACGCGAAGGCGCCGAGACAATGGACGCGGAATTGCTGCTCCACCTCCGCCACCTCGCTTTCGTGCAGCGCGAAACCTGCATTGACGATGCCGGCATTGTTGATGACGATGTCGATCCGACCGAACGCCGCCAGCGCGGCGTCGACCAGCGCCTGCGCGGTATCGGGGGCCTCGATCGCCCCTTGCGCGGTCACCGCCCTTCGGCCCGCCGCCTCGACCGCCGCCCGTGTCGCCTCCGCGGCGGCGCGATCATGCTGGTAATGGACGACCACGTCGCATCCCCTTGCCGCCAGGGCGCTGGCAATCGCGGCGCCGATGCCGCGACTGGCGCCCGTCACGATCGCCACCCGGTCGTTCATCGCTTCAGCCATGCTGCTTCCTCTTTCGGTCATGGCCGATGCCGTTCCTTGACTCCGCGTCCCGGGGAGGGGAACCCGTCGACCAGCACGGAGCCGCCGGATGGCCGATGACCTGATATCGAACGAGCCGGACGGCGCACCGCGAATAGTGACGCTCGACGTGCTGCGCGGCGTCGCGATTCTGGGCATCCTGTTCATGAACATCGACAGCATGGGGGCGTCGTTCAGCTATCCGGACATCCGGCATCTCGGCTGGAGCGCGGCCGACCGGATGGCGTGGTGGGCACGCCAGATACTCGCGGACGGCACGGCACGGTGCCTCCTCGAAATGCTGTTCGGGGCGGGCATGGTGATCCTGACCGACAGGATCGCGCAACGCGCCGGCCGGTGGATGGTGATGCGACGTTATTATCGGCGTAACCTGGTGCTGGCGGCGTTCGGGTTGATCCACATGGTCGTCCTGCTGTGGCCCGGCGACATCCTCCATACTTATGGCCTCGCGGCAATGATCGTTTTCCTGTTCCGGCGCCTGCCACCGCGCTGGCTGATCGCGATCGGCCTGATCGGCGCGACCGGCCAGGTGGTGGGCGTAAGCCAGGGCCTGTACAAATACCATCAGCTCAGCTCCGCCGCGGCGGCGGCGACCGCCAGACGCGACGCGGGGCAACAGCTCGGCCCGGCCGATCGCGAGGCGATTGAGTCGTTTCGGCAGCGCGTCGTCAAGCGCGCCAGGGCCAGGGCGGATACCGCGCGGGCGGTCGCCCTCGAGGACCAGGAACGCTCGTCCACGGTCGCTCGCTGGATGGTCGCGGCGTGGAAGAAGTCGATCGAGCGCCTGGGCATCGACGAGTTGTTCGCGATCTGGGAAGCGGCGGGCACGATGCTGATCGGCGCTGCCCTGTTCAGGCTCGGCATCCTGCAGGGCGAACGACGACCAGGTTTCTACGCGCGGATGGCGGCGATCGGCTATGCGCTGGCCGGCGGATACCGGGCGGCCGGCGCCTATGCGATGACGCGGTTCGACGATCAGCCGCAATGGCATTGGCTGGCCGACGAATTCGCCCGGATCGGGATGACGCTGGGCCATGTCGGCCTCCTCTGCCTGCTGCTCGGCACCAGGGCGGGCGGGCGCATCCTCAGGCCGTTCGCCGCGGCGGGGCGAACCGCCCTGACCATCTATGTCCTGCAGTCGATCATCTGCGTCTGGATGCTGTTTCCGCCCCAGGGGCTCGCCCTGTACGGCAAGCTCAGCTGGATGCCGCTGATGCTGACCGCGGTCGCGATCGACGCGATGCTGCTGGCGCTTGCGGCCTGGTATCTCCGCCGGTTCAGGATCGCTCCCGTGGAATGGGCCTGGCGCTCGATCGTCGACGGGCGGCGGCTCCCGCTCCGGCGGTAAACGCGGCATCTTGGCCGGGCGGGCAGTCTGGGCTTGATCTGGGCGAAGGCCGGTGATTAGCATCCGCCAATGGACGACCCTCATCGCCCTCGCCCGGCTGGCCCCGCGCCGGCCCCCGCCCCGCCGGTGCGATTACGACAGGTCATTGGCTCGTGACGGACGCCGAGGGACCCTCGGTAAAGCTGTCCGCCACTCACCTGGCCTGCCTGCGGCTGGTCGGGCGGGGTTACAGCTCCAAGAAGATCGCGCTTGAACTCGGCTTGGCGCCCAACACGATCGACACCTATTGCCGTCACGCAATCCGCGCATTCGGCGTGGTCGACAGGGTGGCCGCAGCGCGGGCGCTGGAACGCCTCGAACAATCTCAAGAGTTGAGACATCAATCGGACGCTGTTGCGCGATCGCCTTTGTCGGCCATGCTGGACCTGTCGCCGCTGCCAGTCGCAGCGCCGACGGACATCGACAACAGGAGGCTGAAAGAAGAGCGGGCACTGTTCGACACTGGTCATGAAATCCCGACCATTATTACGGTCCGGCGATTGCTTGAACAATGGTTGAAGGTGTTCACGGGTGACCTGACGCCGGGCGAACGTGCCGGGATCGTGTTCAGGATCACCTGTGCGATGACGGTCGCGGTGCTGGTCATCTCGGCGGTCGCGGAGTCGCTCACGCGAACAATCGAAGCATTCGTTCACTAATCCGCCAATCACGACATTCACCCATTTCATCCGCGACCATCCGTGCGCGGAAAGGAGAACTCATGCGCAAGAAGCTTTTGGAAACCGCGACTGCCCTGTCGGAATCGTTCATGCCCGCGGAAAAGGCCCAGACCGCCGCGGCGCAAGGGGCCGCGGACGCGCTGGCGATCGCCTTGCGCGCCGCCACCCTGCCGGGGTTCAAGCAGGCCGATACCGGCGCGGCCAAGGTCGCGCTGGCGCGCGGCGTGCTGCTGTCAGTCCAGGCCGACGAAGCGCTTCGCGAAGCCCATCGGGAATTCGCCAAATTCCTGCCCGGAACCCCGCTGATGGACAGCGGCTGGGGCTGCACGTCACCCGAATGCGGGCCGAGCGGCGTCCTGGCCGACGTCCATCCGCTCCGTTCCGTCGCCTGATTGCGGCTTGACGCGAAGCCTTTGTCGGTGGTCGTTCCGGCGCGTGCTCTTCTTCGCAACATTCGTGGCCTTGCTCGCAAGCAGCGTCGGACTCGCTGGGTGGAAGGGTGGCGCGCCGGAACGCGTCGTTGGCTTCATGTTCTTGACCGCCTGGTTGATCTCGGTTGCCCTGTTCAGAGATCTCAATCGCTACGTAAGCGCGGACTGGATCAGCTTCGGGATCAACTTGGCATTGGCGCTGGGGCTGTTCTGCGTGGCGCTGATCGCCAATCGCAGCTGGCCGATGCTGGTCTCGAGTTTGCAGTGGATGATCATCCTTGCCCAATTGGGTCGGCGCGTCGGTCCGAACTGGATGTGGCAGGTCAACATGGTAATGAACGCGGCATGGCCCTATTTCCAGGTGATGATCCTGCTGACGGGGACGATCTTTCACTGGCGGCGCGAAGCGAGGAGCGGCAAAGAGCCATCCTGGTCGCCTTATTGGAAAGCACTCTAGGCGCCCAGGGGGACGAGATAGCCGCGTCGCTGCTAGAGACGTACGGTTCTATCGGGGGAGTAGTCGGCGCGGGGCATCCCGCAATCCAGGCCGCGGCGGGCGTGCACATCGCCAACCGCTTGCAGGCGATCCGGCTGTGCCTCAGGGAAATGGTCACGCCCGAAAACAGGGCGCGGCCGTCACTTGCCGACATGCGCCAGCTGATCGATTATCTGATCGTGACCGCGTCCTACGCGCCGGTCGAACAGGTCCGCGTCCTGTTCCTCAACACAAAGCTTGACCTGATCCGCGACGAGCTCGTCGCCAGCGGCTGCGTGGATGAGGTGTCGATCTACGTGCGCCCGATCCTGAAGCGCGCATTGGAGCTGGGCGCCACGGCGGTGGTGCTCGTGCATAACCATCCATCGGGCGATCCGATGCCCAGCAAGGCGGATCGGCTGGTGACGCTCGCCCTGGCCAAGGGGCTGGATGCGATCGGCGTCCGTCTGATCGACCACATCGTGGTGGCCAAAGGCAATTGGCTGAGCTTTCGCGCGGAACAACTTCTGGCCTAAACGGCAGATTGCGACCGAACGTAGCCGACAATCTTATCCATTATGGATACGATTGCCTGATTCATGTTACACCAGCGGCAGACCGGCATCGCGTGTCGCGCTGAAATATGCCAGCATCACCTCCCGCCCTTTTTCGGAAAGCGCGACAAAGGTCATTCGTCGGTCGCGGGTGGAAGGAAACTTTACGACCAGTGCGGCTTCTTCCAATTGGGTGATCCACCGCAATGCCGTGGTCGTGGGTACATTCGCGGCAACGCACAGGCTGGAGATGCTGATGGTTTTCTGTTCAAGGTCATTGAGAAACAGATCAAGCAATATGTCCCATGCCGGATCGGCCAACAAATTGGGGACAAAACGATCTCTTAACCGTCGAGCTCGGATGGTGTTCCTGATCAACTCTGCCTGAGATCTACTCTGTTGATTCTGGTTCTGCACGCTGGCCAGCTTCTCAACCTCGGCAAGCCGTGCGGACAATGTCGATATTTTCAGGTGTACTTCTCTCAGGCGGTCGGTCTCTGCACCGCTACTCTCATGCACTCGATCGTGGCGGCCCAGCATTTCCTCCGCGAGGAGCTCCCATTCCGGAGGCGCGGGGTCGCAAGCGATGGCGACATCGGTCCGGCAGAAGCTCGACCATATATGGTCGAGTTGATCGAAGGTGGCGATGATCAGGGACGTACCGGAAAGCTGCAATACGCGCTCCAGTACAGGTTCCAAATCCCGCGAGTCATCAAGGTCGCGGCAGTCGACCACCATCGGCGCGATGGGCAGGTTTGGGTCGTCCGATATGTTGATATCGGCCGTATCCAGCCCCGACCGAGCCAAGGCCTTCAGTATTTCTCCGGATCGCGCGCGTGAAGCGAATACCGTGATCGTGCGCGGACCAAATGCTCGGCGGCCACTAGCCGCGGTATCCGTCATGCAAATTCCCTTTTTCGGATGATGACGGAGAACCGATGGAGTCGGCGACCGAAACTAATTCCGATATGGGCGCGGTTTGCCCGGTCGATGAAGGGCGTGACGCTCCGCATTCGCCTCGTGGGCGGCGTCGTTTTCGGCTCGACATGCCGGCGGGTCTCATGCCTATGGCGGAGGGGGTGGACACATGATCTGAGCCGCGGCGCGCGCGGTCTTGGGGAGAACGGCGCGAGCATGATCGACCCCTGCCCAGTTCCGAACCCTGCGCTTTGCGGGAAGAGGGCCGTCGCCCGATGAGTGTCGGCTTGCCCAGGGTCGGGATCGTTGGCGTCGGCACCATTGCCGAGGCGCTGGTCACCGGCATGTGCGCGGGCGGTGAGCGCCGCGCCGACTTCCTGCTGTCGCCGCGCAATACAGAGGTCGCGCACCGGCTGGCGGGACGCCATCGGTCCATTGCGATAGCCGCCGACAATCAGGGGGTGGTTGACGGCAGCGATATCGTTTTCCTCGCGATCCGGCCACAAGTGGCCCGACAAGTGCTCTCGCCGCTGATCTTTCGGGCCGAGCAACGCATCGTCAGTCTGGTCGCCACGTTCGACGTGGAACGGCTCAAGCCGCTGGTGGCACCCGCCACGACCATCGCTCGGGCGGTCCCGCTGCCCCCGGTAGCGGATCGCCTGGGGGCATTGACCCTGTACCCGCCGCTCCCTGAAATCGCCGCGCTCCTCGACGGACTGGGGCGACTGGTTTTGCTGGACCGGGAGGCGGATATCGATGCCTGCCTGGCGGTCACCGCGCTGATGGGCAGCTATTTCGGCCTGCTCGACAGCGTGTCCGACTGGCTGTCGAGCCGGGGGCTCGGCGACGACCGGGTCCGCCCTTATGTCGGTGCGATCTTCAACGCGCTGGGGGCAACGGCGCAAGCGCGGGCCGCGGATGGTTTCGACCGGCTCGCCATCGAGCATTCCACTCCCGGCGGATTGAACGAACAGGCGTGGCGCGAACTGAAATCAGCCGGTTGGACCGGCCTGGTACGGGAGACGCTCGACCTGATCCACGACCGGGTCCGCGGCCAGGCGACACTCGACGACACGTTGCCCAGCAACCGGAATCAGAATGGCGACCGACGGGGATGAGGCTGGCATACGTCACCGGGATAGCGAACAATCTTCCCTCAAGGCGCTGATCCGGGAGGCAAGCGGCGCCGTCCGGGAATCGGTGAAATCGCGGCGCCGGTCGACATGCCAGATGCTGCGCCCGATCCGTTCGGGCTGGAAATTATAGCACGCGCCGACCTGTAGCTGGTTCAGCATGGCGGGATCGAGCAGTTCGGAGGGAATGCTCCGCCCGCGCGCGATGAACGCGGCGCGGCGCAGCATCAGCGCCGCTTCGCGCGTCCGGGCCTCCAGCGTCCCCTGCCATTCGCGCAGCATCTTCAGGTCACGTCCGGCGAACGCGGCGGGGGAGACGATCCGCGTCGCCTCGATCCGCCAGGACAGCTCGAATTCTCCATCCCGCCTCAGTTCGGCGCTTACCTGGCCATCGGCCGGATCGCTCACGAACATTTCGAACAATGTCGGGGCCTTGTCGTGGACATGCGCCACGGCGATCAGGGCCAAGTCGAACTGGTGAGTACAATGGAGCAGAGGATTGTCGAAACCGGCGACTTGCTCAAGAGCCAGACCGGCCAGTCTTTCGGCGAGAAACCCGCCCGCCTCCGCGCAACTCGACCACGGCGTTCGCCCGGCATCGGTTCGCACATCAACTATCCGATCGTGCTCTACCGACAACTCGATGCCGAATTCGTGAAAATCGTCCTCGACATCGGCGCGAATGCCATCGCGGCTTGGCACGAGCAGGATGTTGCGGCGCAAACCGGCCTTTCCCGGATAAAGCGGCCGCGGTGCAGCATCCGTCATGCCCCGTCCCTTGATCTCACGGGCCATTAGAGCGGAGCGATCGGGGAGAAGTCAACCGACACCGGCTGGCCGGCTCTATTCGACTGGCGGCATCGCTGTCTCGACCTGGCGGGAAAGGGGGCTGCACCTTGGCGCATACCCCAGCAAGAAAGCCTCGGTTTTGTCATCCTTATCCCCGAAGATGATTTGTCCGATGCAGACGGCCTGGTCCCTGCGCAAGGGTGGGCGGGTGGACGCGCCACAAGCTTGCTCCTGGGTGGAGACTTTTGGTATTCACCGGACACTGATTGGCTAGCTTCCTTATCGGACTGACGACCAGGAATTGGAGATATGATATGGCTGAAGCGACCACAAACTTTGCCTACCAGAACTGGGTGATCGCGCCGTCTGGCACGGTCTTCAATACGCCACCGCCCAACAATTTTCGTGATCAACGTTGGATAATGACGCTAACCGGTATCATCGAACCAGATTTCAAGTCAAACACCTCGGGGGGCCAGTGGAACCGTCAGACCTTCTCTTTTGCTCCGAGTGTAACTGGTCCTATCGGACGGGCACTTCACATGACAAGCACATCTGTGCCGCCAGATTTGACATTCGGATTCGTTGTTGAGGACTTTGCGATCCTTGCTTCGCTCAATTCGATCTTTGATAAAAACCAGAGTGTCAACGCGGGTTTTGCAGTGGACAATTGCCGTCCCCATTTCGGGATTATAGAAGAAGCTCCGAATGGAAGGATCGTCCAGAACGTATTGGGCCCTGGCCCGGGGACGACCTCGAATGGCGAGTTCTGGGTCGATCTTGCGGTTTGCGATAGCGACGCGATAATCTATCGCGTGGGCTATAACATAACGTTATATGGCAGGATCGCGTTCGGGGAGTAATTCTGTGCAGCGATAGTCTCGGATCGTTGCTGTAGTTAAGCGGCCTCCATTGCACGTCTCGCCGAGACAGCGTATTTACGGGCCACTGCATGATCGGTTCGGTTATCCGGACTGGTTCGCGGCGTCCAATGCGGCTCTGCACACTATGCCTTGTCTTTGAGCGGAGTAGTGCGGCTATTATAGTTCAGGGCCGGTCGCAGAAAATTTGCCCTGATCGGGGATGAAACTCGAACAAGCAACTTTTTAACGCCAAATTACTCAATTAAAACAATAGACTGTGGCGGAGCGGGAGGGATTCGAACCCTCGATACGCTTTTGGCGTATACTCACTTTCCAGGCGAGCGCCTTCGACCACTCGGCCACCGCTCCGCTTCTCCTGGAGGCTAGGGGCCGTAGAGCCTGCATCCGTACCACGCAAGCGCTTGCCGGCGCGGCACGGTGATGGCATTTTGTGGGGACATGCCGATACTGTTGCCGCTCGCCTTCCTGTTCGACCAGGCCGTGCCCGCCGCCAAGCCGCCGCCCTCGCCGGCGGAAATCGCCGCCGGCGCGCCGGCGGCGGCGTGGCGGGCGATTGCCGACGAGGACATCCTGATCTTCACGCTGTTCAATCGGCGGCAGGTGATCGTCCAGCTCGCCGCCTCCTTCGCGCCGCGCCATGTCGAGCGGATGCGCCTGCTTGCCGGCAGCCGATGGTGGAACGGCGCCAGCGTCTATCGCGTGCAGGACAATTACGTCGCGCAATGGGGCGACGCGAGCGAGAAGAAGCCATTGCCCGCGGGCGTCGCCGATGGGGGCGCGGCGGAATATGAGCGTATCGGCGGCGCGCCCGTTTTGCGCATGACACGGCCCGACAGCTTCGCCGCGATCGCCGGATTTTCGGACGATGGCTGGCCGGTGGCGAGCGACGGCAAGTACAGCTGGCTGACCCATTGTTACGGCATGGTCGGCGTCGCGCGCGACCTGGCGCCGAGCGTCGGGTCGGGGGCCGAACTCTATGCGGTGATCGGCCATGCGCCGCGCGCGCTAGATCGCAACATCGCGCTGGTCGGTCGCGTCATCGAGGGGATCGACGCCTTGTCCTCGCTGCCGCGCGGGACCGGTAAGCTCGGCTTCTACGAGAAGGACCAGGTGCCGGCCGCGATCGTCTCCGCGCGGCTGGCCAGCGCCCTGCTCCCGGCCGAGCGGCCCAGATTCGAATATCTGATGCCCACCTCGCCAACTTTCGCGCGGTATCTGAAGGCGCGAGAGAATCGCGAGCCGCCATTCTTTACGGTGTCGGCGGGGGGCGCCGATTTGTGCAGCGTCGCCGTGCCGGTGCGGCGGCGATCGGCGGGGTGACAAGGCTGGTCGCGGTTACTTGCCGACCCAGTCCGCCACCTGGGCGGCAACCTTGTTGGCGGCGTCGTTGAGCGCGGGCCCCACCGTCGTCGCGTCCACGATGGCCACCGGGACGCGCGCCTCGAACCGGCGCTTCTCGAACTTGCCGGCCTCGCCGCGGGTCAGCGTGGCGTCGAAGGTGACCAGGGCGACGCCGGTGGCGCCGCCGCCGGTCGCGTCGATCCCGAAATTGCGCAATTCCCCCGACAGGCGTGCGCCGGGATCCTGGAACGATTGCGCCGAGGACAGCACGACGCGGCCGGTCCGCGCCGCGATCGTATCGGCCATCACCCGGGCGAACATCCGCTGCGGCGCCTCGACCCACACGGCGTCGGTCACATAGGCGATCGCGACGTCGCCGGCCTGCACCGGCACGCGCGCGGTGGCCAGCGACTGCGGCACGGCGGGCACCAGGATGGTAATCGTCGGCGAGGCGGCCGAGCTCTGAATGGTGCCGGCGGGGACGCTTTGGGCAGAGGTCAGCGTGAGCAGCGCCTTGGGCGGCTTAGCGCCCAGGCTGATACACCCGGCCAGCGGCAGCGCCAGCATCGCGGGGGCCAGGGCCAGCGCTCGGGCCACGGCCAAAGCGGGGATTGTGGTCTTGCCGATCATCGCGCATATCCTCACTTGCCGGGCTTGTAATCGGGCAGCTTGGGGCTGCCGATGATCGATCGGGCACCACCGCGATCGACCTTCTCGGCGACCGAGGACAGCGCCGCCGCCATTTCGCGCAGGTCATGGACCAGCTGACCGACCTCCGGAATGGTCTGTTTGGAGAATGCCTGCAGCCCCGGCCGGGCATCGCCGATCGCGGCGTCCAGCGTCTCCATCGATTTCTGCGCCGAAGCGACGGTGCGGTTGAGGTTGGCGATCGTCGGCTTGATGTCATTGGCCAGCAGGCCGTTGGTGGTCGCCGCCAGCTGGCCGATCTGTTCCGAGGCGATGCCTGCCTTCTGGATCGCGACGCGCGTCTCGGCCAGGGTCGCTGCAATCTCCGGCCCGCGATCCGACAGCGCCTTGGTCAGCTGGTCGGTATTGGCGAGGATGCCGGCGATCGACGCCTGGTTGCGATCGGACAGGAGCGAGGTCAGCTTTTCGGTCAACGTGGTCAGCCGGTCCAGCAATTGCGGCGCGTTGGACAGGAGCGCGCCCAGCCCGCCGGGCTTGGTCGGGATCAAGGGGACGCCCAGCGGGCAGGCCGAATTACTGCAGTCGATCCGCGGCTTGCCGGTCTGCGCGCCGTCGAGCTGCAGCGTGCTGGTGCCCGTAAAGCTGCCCTGGATGGTCGCGGTGGTGCCGAGCAGGATCGGCGTCTTGTCGTCGACCGTGACGCGGACGCGGACGAATTCGGGCTGTTGCGGGTTGAGCGCGATGTCCTTGACCTGGCCGATCGGCACGCCCGAAAAGTTGACCGACGATCCCTTGGCCAGGCCGTCGACGGACTGTTTGAACAGGATGTCATATTCCAGCTTTGATTCGCCGCCAAACCGCGCGATCCACACGATGAAGAGGGCGAGCACCGCAAACAGGATGAGCACGACGCCGCCGACAAGGACGTGATTCGAACGGGTTTCCATCAGTCAGCCCCTGCCTCTGTCGTGGCCGTCACTTGCGCTCGATCGCGTTCCATCGTCGTCTCTGCGGCGCGCCCGCGCGGTCCCTTGAAATATTCCTGGATCCACGGATGGTCCAACGCCAGCAATTCGTCGATCGTGCCCACCGCGATCACCTTTTTATCGGCCAGCACGGCGACCCGATCGCAAATCGCGTACAGCGAATCGAGATCGTGGGTGATCAGGAACACCGTCAGCCCCATCGTCCGCTGGAGCGACTTGGTCAGCTGATCAAAGGCGGCCGCGCCGATCGGGTCAAGACCGGCGGTCGGCTCGTCGAGAAACAGCAATTCGGGGTCGAGCGCCAAGGCGCGCGCGAGTCCGGCGCGCTTGCGCATGCCGCCCGACAGCTCGGCGGGGAATTTGGGGCCCGCGTCCGGCGGCAGGCCGGTCATGACGACCTTGTACGAGGCGATCTCGTCGAGCAGCGCCTGATCGAGTTCGGGATAGAATTCCTTGAGCGGCACCTCGACATTCTCGGCGACGGTCAGCGTCGAGAACAGCGCGCCACCCTGGAACAGCACGCCCCAGCGCTTGCGGATCGCCACCGCCTCGGTCTCGTCGCGGCCGATCGTCGGTTCGCCGAAGACGGTGATGTCGCCGGCCATCGGCGTCTGCAGCCCGATGATCGCGCGCATCAGCACCGACTTGCCCGTGCCCGATCCGCCGACCACGCCCAATATCTCGCCACGCCGTACGTCGAGGTCGAGGTCCTCGTGGACGATCTGCTCGCCAAAGCCGTTCTTCAGCCCGCTGACATGGATGACGAGGTCGGTGTCGGCCATCAGTTCCAGCCGATCCAGGTGAAGAACACCGCGAAAAAGGCATCGAGCACGATCACCAGGAAGATCGCCTGGACCACCGCGGCGGTGGTGCGCGTGCCGACCTGTTCGGCGTCGCCTTCGACCAGCATGCCCTGGAAACAGCCGGCGACCGCGATGATCGCGCCGAACACCGGCGCCTTGACCAGCCCGACATAGACATCGGTGATCGGCACGACTTCCCGGATGCGCTGGATATAGGTGACCGGCGGAATACCCAGATTGGCCCAGCATAACAGGCCGCCGCCGATGATCGCGATCAGCGACGCATAGAAGCCAAGCAACGGCATCATCGCGATCGCCGCGATGACGCGCGGCAGCACCAGCGCCTCCATCGGCGAGACGCCGATCGTGCGCATCGCGTCGATCTCCTCGGTCAGCTTCATCGTGCCGAGCTGCGCGGCGAAGGCCGATCCCGACCGTCCGGCGACCATGATCGCGGTCATCAGCACGCCCAGCTCGCGCAGGGTCAACCGCCCGATCAGGTTGATCGTATAGACCTCGGCACCGAACTGACGCAACTGCACTGCCCCCTGTTGCGCGATGACGATGCCGATCAGGAAGCTCATCAGGCCGATGATGCCCAGCGCCGACACGCCGACCACCTCGAACCGCTGGACGGTGGCGTTGAACCGGAACCGGCTGGGATGGCGCAGCACCGCCAGGAACGCCAGCGCCGTCGCGCCGAGAAAGCCGAGCAGCCCGATCATCGTGTGGGTGACGGCGACCGTCGCCTCGCCGATCTCGCCCAGCACACGGGTGAAGGCGGGGACGTGCTGCGGCCGCGTTCGTACCGGGTGATCGGCCGCCTCGACCTGTTCCATCAGGTGCTTGCCGTTGTCGTCCAGCCCTTCGATCCTGGCGCCGTGGTTCCTGGCGAAGCGATAGACCGTCCATGCGCCGATCGTGTCGAGGCGGTCGACCGCGCTCAGGTCGATCCGCTCGACCTTGCCGTCATAGGCCGACAGGCGTTCGGGCAGGTCGCCAAGATTGGGCAGCGACAAACTGCCGGCGAATCGCAACGTCGCCGCGTCGCCTTCCCGGTTGCCGTCGAAAGTGGCCTGGGCGCTCATCGCGCTCCTCAATGAGCGATCCCGGATGGAACGGCAACTACTTAGAGACCGTCACAACAGCCGGTCGACGGCGTGGATCGCGAGGCCGACGAGCCCGCCGACGACGGTGCCGTTGATGCGGATATATTGCAGATCGCGGCCGACGGCGTTTTCCAGGCGGCCGGTGATCGTCCGCGCATCCCAGCCGCGCACCGTCTCCGACACCAGCCGGACGATCGCGTCGCCATAATCCGCCGCCGCCCCCACCGCCGCGCGCCGGACGAAGCGATTGACCGTCGCGGCCAGCGCCGGATCGGCCTGCAAGGTCGTGCCGAACTGACGTAGAGCATCGCCGAACCCGCCGGCCATCATCGCATCGGGATCGCGGACCACGCGCAGCATCGCCGCCCGCAATTGCTCCCACACGCTTTGCCACCAATCGGCCAGCGCGGGATTGTCCAGCATCTGCGCCTTGAACCGCTCCACGCGCTCCCGCATCGCCGGATCGTGCTGGAGGTCGTGCGCCAGCGTCGCCAGTCCTTCCTCGGCCTTGGCGCGCAGCGGGTGATCGGACTGCTCGGCCATGTCGGCCAGCAGCGCGTCGAGCCCGGCGATGATCTTGTTGGCCAGCGTCTCGTCGAGACCGGTCCAGCGCAGCAGCGCGCCGGCGCGGTCATGGATCATCGTCCGGATCACCGGCTGGTTTGCCGACAGCACCCGCCCGGCCCAGCGCACGATGCCGTCGAGCAACGGGATATGCCGGTTCTCGGCAATCGCCGCAGTCAGCGCCTGACCGAGCAGCGGCGCTATCTCCAGCGCCCGCAGCCGTTGCCCCAGGGTCGCGCGCACCATGCCGCCCAGCCGTTCCTGGTCGAGCGATTCGAGCATGTTGCTGGCCAGTCGGGATGCCCCCTCACGCAGCCGGCCGCCACCGATGCCCGAGGGATTGGCCAGCCAGCGCCCCGCCGCCCGGGCCGGGTCAAGCCGGCTCATGCGCCGCGCGACCACATCGGGTACCAGGAAATTGTCGCGCAGGAAATGCGCCAGCGTGTCGCCGATGCGGTCCTTGTTGCGCGGAACGATCGCGGTATGCGGGATCGGCAGGCCGAGCGGGTGGCGGAACAGCGCGGTGACCGCGAACCAGTCGGCCAGCCCGCCGACCATCGCGGCTTCGGCAAAGGCGCGGACGAACCCCCAGAACGGGGCGACATGCTGCTGCGTTCGCGCGGCGAGGAACAGCATTGCCATCGCCAGCAGCAGCGCGGTCGCGACCAGCCGCATGCGCACCAGCCCGGGCGGCGGCCCGGCGCTCGACGATCGTGACACGCGCGCCAGTGACCTCATGGCCCGAACAATTCCCCACGCTCGGGATTGTTCACGCAGCGGATGGCCGGCGGTCAGTCAGCAGTCAGTCGCGCGATCGTCACCCCGCCGCAGGACCGTCGATCGCGGGGCGATAGCCGATCGGCCGGGGCTGGTCGGGGCGGGTATCGATCACGCGCGATCCGTCGTCGCCGGGGCGATAGGTGAGCAACCGCCGCCCGAGCTTGGGGCCGAGCCATTTCTCGATCCCGACCGCCAGGCTGAAGCTGGCCGGGACGATCAGCAGGGTGAGCACCGTCGACAGGATCAACCCACCCATCACGACGGTGCCCATCGGCGCGCGCCACGATGCGTCGCCGGACAGCGACACGGCGGTCGGCACCATCCCGGCGACCATCGCCACGGTGGTCATGACGATCGGCTGCGCGCGCTTGTGCCCGGCATCCTCGATCGCCACCAGGCTGGGAACGCCCCTGGTCATCTCCTCCAGTGCGAAGTCGATCAGCAGGATCGAGTTCTTGGCGACGATCCCGAACAGCATCAGCAACCCGATCAGCACGGGCATCGAGATCGGCTGGCCCGCGATCTTGATCGCGATCAGGCCGCCCAGCGGGGCAAGCAGCAACGACCCCATGTTGACGAACGGCGGCAGCACGCGGCGGTACAGCAGCACCAGCACGGCGAATACCAGCAGGATACCGGCAATCACCGCGACCATGAAGTTGTTGAACATCTCGGCCTGCCATTTGCTCTGGCCGAGCGTCACCCGGCGGATCCCGTTCGGCAGGTTCTTCATGACCGGCAGCTTGTCGATTTCCGCCATTGCCGTCCCGCTGACGACATTGGGGGCAAGATCGGCGCCCACCGTGATCTGACGCTGCAACTGGACACGCTGGAGCCTGGAGGGGCTGGCGCCGAAACCGATATCGGCGACGGTCGACAGTGTCACCGATCCGCCGGTCGACGTCGGCACCGGCAGATTGCGGATCGTCGCGATGCGCGACCGTTCGGGCTGGTCCAGCGCCACGGTGATCGGCACCTGGCGGTCGCTGAGCGAGAATTTCGCCTTGTTCTGCTCGATGTCACCCAACGTCGCCAGCCGGATCGCGCTGGACAATGCCTGGGTGGTGACGCCGAGGTCGGCGGCGAGATCGAAGCGCGGCTTGATCAGCAGTTCGGGCGACTGCAGGTCGCCCTGGACGCGCGGCGCGACCACGATCTTCAAACTGCCCATCTGCTGGACCAGCTTCTGCGCGGTCTTGGCGAGGAGGTCGGGGTCCTCGCCGCCGAGGACGAGCGTGAGATCGCGTCCGCTCGATCCCCAGCCCTGTTGCGAGCGGAAGGTGACGCGCGCGTCGGGGATCGCGGCCAGTGCCGGAGCAAGCTTGCGCTCGAACGCGACGCTCTTCAGGTCCTTGTCCTTCCTGAAGATCGCGGTGACCCGGCCGCTGCCGACGCCGGCGCGCGAATAGACCGTCTCGACCTGCGGCTGCTGCTTGAGGAAGGCCGCCACGCGCGTCACCACCGCCTGCGTCTCGGCCAGCGTCGTGCCGGGCACCATCTCGATCCCGGCGGTGGACGAATCCTGGTCGCGATTTGGCTGGAACGTGACCGGCAGGGTCGACGCGACCAGCGCGGTCAGCCCCAGCGCCACCGCGCCGCCGACGATCGACGACCAACGATGACGCAGCGTCCAGCGCAGCGCCCCCATATAGACGTTCATCAGGCGGCCTTCGCCGTGCTTGCTCGTGCCGTGCGACTTCAGGAAATAGGCGGCGATCATCGGCGTCACCAGCCGGGCGACGGCCAGGCTGACCAGCACCGAGGCGACCACGGTCAGGCCGAAATTCTTGAAGAACTGCCCCGACACGCCCGGCGCCAGCCCGACCGGCAGGAACACCGCGACGATCGCCATGGTCGTCGCCAGGACGGCCAGCCCGATCTCGTCGGCGGCGTCGATCGCGGCCTGATAGGCGGTCTTGCCCATCCGCATATGGCGGACGATATTCTCGATCTCGACGATCGCGTCATCGACCAGCACGCCCGCGACCAGGCTGAGCGCCAGCAGGGTCATCTGGTTGAGGGTGAAGCCCAGGAGGTCCATTATCCAGAAGGTCGGGATCGCCGACAACGGGATCGCCAGCGCCGAAATCACCGTCGCGCGCCAGTCGCGCAGGAACAGGAAGACGACCAGGACGGCAAGCGCGGCGCCTTCGTACATCGCCTCCATCGCGCTCTGATACTGTTTTTCGGCATATTCGGTTTCGTTGAAGATCAGCTTGAACCTGACCTTCGGATTGCGCTTTTCGAGCTCGGCGAGCTTCTTTTCGGCGCCGTGGAAGACGCTGACGTCGGATGCGCTCTTGGCGCGCTGGAAATCGAACGTGACGACCTGTCGCCCGTCGAGCTGCGATGCCGATCTCTGTTCGGCAAACTGATCGACGACCGTCGCGATATCCGAAAGCTTGATCGTCCGGCCGCCGCCGATCGCGATCTGCGTCTGGCTGAGCGCATAGGCGTCCTTGGCGTTGCCCAGCACGCGCACGGTCTGTTCGCCGCCGGCAATCTCGGCCCGGCCGCCGGCGGCGTTCAGATTGACCTGGCGCAGCTGCTGGTTGACCTGGCTGGCGGTGATGCCGAGCGACTGCAGCTTGGCCGAATCGAGCTTGACGCGAATCTCGCGGCTGACCCCGCCATTGCGGTTGACGGTCGCCATGCCGGGCACCGACTGCAATTCCTTGGAAACGGTGTTGTCGATGTACCAGCTGAGCTGTTCGACGGTCATGTCGCTGGCGATGGCCGCATAGCTTGCCAGGTCGTTGCCGGTCGTGGTGGCGCGCTCGACCTGCGGCTCGAGAATGCCGTCGGGCAGGCTGCCGCGGACCTGCTGGATCGCGCTGCGCACGTCCTCGACGGCGCGATCGATCGGCGTGCCGATGTCGAGCTGGACGACCGTCGTCGACTGGCCCTCGGTCACCGTCGAGTTGATCTCGTCGATCCCCGACAGGCTGCGCATCGCCGCCTCGATCTTTTGCGTGACCTGGTTTTCCAGTTCGGTCGGCGCGGCGCCGGGCTGGGAAATACTGACGATCACGACGGGAAAGTCGATGTCGGGATCGTTGTTGACCTTCATCGACTGGAACGACACCAGCCCAGCCAGGGTCAGCATCATGAACAGGACGATGCTGAACACCGGGTTGCGGATCGACCAGGCGGAGATGTTGCGGAAGTTCATGGCGCGACCTTCACAGCTTGCCGGGGATCGGCTTGATCTTCTGCCCCGGGTTCAGGAACGCCCCTGCCGACACCACGACCCGCTCGGTCCCCTCCAGCCCCTCGACGATGGCGACGCCACGGTCCGAGACCTCGCCGGTCCTGACCGATCGCCGCTGAACCTTGTCGTCGGGACCGACGATGTACACGAAATTGCCGGCGACGTCGGTCTGGATCGCCGAATTGGGCAATTGCGGCGCCCGGCTGGAGCCGCCATAGACCGATGCCGAGGCAAAACCGCCCGGGCGCAACGCCGGATCGTATTTGAGGGCGATGCGCACGATGCCGCGGCGCGTCACCGGATCGATCACCGGCGATACCTGCCAGATTTCGCCGGTAAAGCTGCGATCGCTGCCGACCGGGGTCACGTCGGCGCGGGTGCCGACGCGAATGTTCGCCAGGTCGCCCTCGCCCAGTTCGGCGCGCATCTCCAGTTCGCCGCCCCGGGCCATGCGGAACAGCACGCCCGAGCCCGAGCTGACGATCTGGCCGGGCTCGACATTGCGGGTCAGCACCAGCCCCGCCTCCGGCGCGCGGATGTCGAGCCGCCCGTTGCGCGCCTGCGCCTCGGCAAGCTGCGCCTGCGCGACCTTGACGCGGGCATTGGCGGCCCCCAGCGTGGCGCCCTTGCGCTCCAGGTCGGCCTTGGAGATGAAGCCGCGACCGACCAGCGTCTTGGACCGGTCATATTCCGATTGCGCGATCTGCGCGTCCGATCGCGCGACGTTTATCTGCGCGGCAAGGCTGGCCGCCGTCTGCGTCTGGACCGACCGGTCGACCGTCGCCAGCACCTGGCCGGCGGCCACCCACGTCCCCGGCTCGACCAGGACGCGCGTCACCCGGCCGCCCTCGCCGGCAACGCCGATCGGCATCTCGCGCCGCGCCGCCAGGCTGCCGGTGGCCGACAGCGTCCGCGCGACGACATCGCTGCCGGGCGAGGCGACCGTGACCGAGGGCAACTGAGCGGCGGCATCCGGGGCGACCGCGGCGGCCTGCTGCCCCCCGCGCATCATCATCCCGGCAGCGATCAGCACGAGGACCAGCAGCACGAGACCACCGATGATCCACCAGCGGCGGCGCGACGGAGCATCCTCGCCGGCAAGAGCAAATTGGCCGCTGACGTCACGCGTCTCGTAGTTCATGTCCGTCACGATCCCCGATGCCCTTACAGCGAAGGTCCAGCCCCCGGCGCCTTGCTGTATTATAGAAATAAGTCACCGGCCTCAAGGGCCCTGACGATATGGCGCGCGCTTTGCCATTTCGGCGAGGATATCGCAACAATCCTCCGCCAGGACAAAAGATCGTTGCGCCAACCAAATGGTTGCAAAGGAACCGGCGCGGCGCGAGTGTCCGACCGGCGCCCGGACGCGATTCCGGTTAGTGAGGGAAAGTCGGATGCACGAACGCTCGATACTCGGCTGGCTGCTCATCGGCCTCGTCGCCGGTATCCTGGGCAAGGTCGTGATGCCCGGCCGGGACCCCGGCGGGTTCATCGTCACCATCCTGATCGGCATCGCCGGCGCGTTGCTGGCCGGCTTCGTCGCGCAATCGCTGGGGTGGACGTTGACCGGCGGCTGGGCCAATTACGGCGCGGCGACGGCGGGCGCGGTCGTCCTCTTGATCCTCTATCGGCTGGTGGTGGCGCGCCGGGTACGGTGATCCGGCCTGTTCATGTCGGCCGGCCTGGTCATGTCGGCCGGCCTGTTCATGTCGGCCAGCCTGTTCATGTCGGGTTGCGTTCGGTCTGCTAGCGCTGCCGGACAGACCTATGATCCTCGGGAGACCTTGAACGATGCGTCCTGTCGCCGCTGCCCTGCTCGCCTTGTCGACCGTTGCCGCCGGCCCTGCCCTCGCGCAGGGCACGGCCCCGACCGTCGCCGACGGAGCTGTCCTGGAGGTCAGCGCCACCGGCAAGACCACCCGCGTCCCCGATATCGCGACGATCAGCGCCGGGGTCGTCACCCAGTCACAGACCGCAGCCCAGGCGTTGTCGGACAATGCCCGGAACATGGCAAGGGTGCTCGCCGCGCTGAAGGCGGCGGGGGTCCAGCCGCGCGATATCGCGACCGCCAACGTCTCGCTCCAGCCGCAATATCGCTATGAGAGCGGCCAGGCACCGGTGATTACCGGCTATCAGGCCGGCAACAGCATCTCGATCCGGTTCCGCGATATCGCCAAGGCCGGCAGGATTCTCGACATACTGGTCGCGCAAGGAGCTAACCAGATCAACGGCCCTAATCTTTCGATCGACCAGCCCGATGCCGCGCTGGACGAGGCCCGCGCCGATGCGGTCAAGCGGGCTCGCGGGCGCGCCGATCTGTATGCGCGCGCCGCCGGGCTGTCCGTCGCGCGCATCCTGTCGATCAGCGAGGGCGGCGAAAGCAATGTTCCGCCGCCGATGATGTACCGCGTGGCGGCCGCGCCGATGGCCGGGGCCGCCGCCGATACGTCGATCGCCGCCGGCGAGACCGACGTCACGGCGACGGTAGTGGTGCGTTTCCTGCTGAAATGACGATCCGTCCGGCGTGTTGGGTTGATTTCGGAAAAAACGTCGCCGCCCGAAAATCCGGCGCTCAATATTTCTGCTGGCGCTCGTAGAGTGACTTATAGTGCTGGATGCGGGTCACCCGCAGCCCGGGCATGCCCGACCGATCGATCGCGCGCTGCCAGCCGGCAAACTCCTCGACCGTGAGATTGTAGCGCGCGCAGACCTCGTCGACGCTCAGCAGCCCGCCATTGACCGCAGCGACAACCTCGGCCTTGCGCCGCACCACCCAGCGCGTGGTGTCCGCGGGGGGCAGCGTGTCGAGAGTCAGGGGTTCTCCGAGCGGACCGATCACCCTTGCCGGACGGATCTTCTGGTGTTCGATCATTCGCTACCTCGACTGGGGCCAGGCCCCGTACCCTAACTACAACGACCGTTAGCGGCCGGACTTGAACATCGGTTGAAGCGGCTCGGTAAATGCGGTCTTCATTCTTGGCGCCATCGTCTGAGCCGCGCCGCCACGCGCTGGTCGAACGCACCGTGCAGCGGTGCAAAGCGATGCTCGGCATGCGGACGGCGCGGCTGGGCGCGCTGGTGCCGCAAGGCGGTCGGGCTGATCGACTGACGCGCGACCACGCTCGCCAGCAGCACCGCCAGGTCGGCGGGCAGCATCGCGATCGTCGGATCGTGCTCGAATCGATACTTGCCGAGGTCCACGCGCAGTCGTCCACTCCATCAGGAGCAGGTGGCCTAGCAAAAGCTTCTAAAGGGCAGGTAAAGCCTCCCCGTCCCGCCGTGCGGCTGGCCAAGCCGGCGGGTCGCGCCTATCTGGCGTGGCGATGATGGCCGATGGCGACTTTCAGCTGGGACCGGACCTGGCGGGCAGACGGATCGTCGTCGCAATGTCCGGCGGAGTCGATTCGTCGGTCGTCGCGGCGCTCGCCGCGGGGACCGGCGCGGAGACGATCGGCATTACCCTCCAGCTCTACGACCATGGCGAGGCGGTCGGACGCGCCGGCAGCTGCTGCGCGGGGCGCGACATACGCGACGCGCGCGCCGTGTGCGATCGGCTGGGCATCGCGCATTACGTATTCGATCACGAAAGCGCGTTTCGTGCCGCCGTCATCGATCAGTTCGCCGACGATTATGCGGCCGGGCGCACGCCGATCCCCTGCATCCGCTGCAACATGGGGCCCAAGTTCACCGACCTGCTGGCGGCGGCGCGCGATCTCGGCGCGGATTGTCTCGCGACCGGGCACTATGTCCGCCGGGTCGAGCGGACAGGCGCCGCCGAGCTGCACCGCGCCGCCGATCCGGCGCGCGACCAGAGTTATTTCCTGTTCGCGACGACGCAGCGCCAGCTCGACTATTTACGCTTTCCCCTGGGCGGCCTGCCTAAGCGGCGCGTCCGCGAACTCGCGGCGGAGCTGGGCTTGGGCGTCGCGGCCAAGCCCGACAGCCAGGACATCTGCTTCGTGCCCGACGGCGACTATGCGTCGCTGGTGAAGAAGCTGCGGCCCGAAGCCGATACCGGCGGCGAGATCGTCGACGAGCATGGCCGCGCGCTCGGGCGGCACCGCGGCCTCATCCACTTCACCGTCGGGCAGCGGCGCGGGCTCGAGATCGGCGGGACACCCGAGCCGCTCTACGTCGTCCGGCTGGAGACGGAGAGCCGCCGGGTCGTGGTCGGGCCGCGCGCGGCGGCGGCCATCGCGGCGGCGCGGCTGAGCGGGATCAATTGGCTCGGCGGCAGCTTCGCCGGGTCGCTGACCGCGAAGGTGCGTTCGCTCGCCAGGCCGGTGCCGGCGCGGCTGATCGGCGACCGCGTGGTGTTCGACGCGCCCGAATACGGCGTCGCGCCGGGGCAGGCGGCGGTACTGTATGACGGCGACCGCGTGCTCGGCGGCGGATGGATCGAGGAGACCGAGCGCGTGGCGGTCGCCGCCTGACCGGCGCCTAGGGCAGGAAGAAAATCCCCTCCATCACCGTCACGCATCCGCCGCCCAGCATCACCTGGTCGCCTTCCAGCCGGCAGGTCAGGTGTCCGCCGCGCGCGCTCGCCTGATATGCGGTGAAGCGGTCGCGGCCGAGGCGCTTGGCCCAATAGGGCACGATCACCGCATGCGCCGACCCCGTCACCGGGTCCTCGTCGATCCCGGCACCGGGGGCGAACATGCGGCTCACCACATCGGTGGCGTCACCCGGCGCGGTGACGATGGTCTGGCGGTCGCCGCCTTCCGCCAGCGCGCGGAGGTCGGGGATGATCGCGCGCACCGTCGCCTCGTCCGCGACGACCACGACCCGGTAGCCGCCCGCCCGGTACAGCGTCTCGACCGCGGCCACGCCCAGGGCGGCGACGATCTCCGGCAACGGCCGGGGGCTGGGGGCCCAGGCGGGCAGGGCGAGCTCGTAGCCGTCTCCGGCGCGCGTGACCGTCAAGATGCCCGCCTTGCGCGTGCGGAAGCCGACGGCATCGCGCTTGGGGTCGCTCGACAGCACGAAATGCCCGCTCGCCAGCGTCGCATGGCCGCACAGCGCCACCTCGCTGACCGGGGTGAACCAGCGCAGCGCGAAATCCGCCGCGCCGGTGTCGTCGGGCAGGATGAAGGCGGTCTCGCTCAGATTGTTCTCGGCGGCGATCGCCTGGAGCACAGGGTCGTCGAGCCATGCCGGGAGCGGCATCACCGCCGCCGGATTGCCGGTGAACGGCGCCGTGGCAAAGGCATCGATCTGGGCGATGGGGATTCTCATGGAACGTCCTTCAGCAACGCCAGCTGGTCGGCCTCGACCAGCGGGTTGTCGGTATCGATCCGGCCGATCGGGTCGAGATGGATCAGTACCTCCGTGCCCGGGAACTCGGCCTCGATCATATCCTCCAGCCGTTCGATCACGTCATGCGCGGCGGCGATCGTCATGTCGCCGGCGACCCAGATGTGGAACTGCGCGAAATCGCGCGCCCCGCTGGAGCGGGTGCGCAGGTCATGGAGATTGATGAACCCCGGACAGGCGCTGGCGACCTCGACCAGCCGGAGCCGCCTCGCCTCGGGCCATTCCTTGTCCATCAGCTGGTCGATCGCCGATCGCCCGGACCGCCAGGCGCCGCGCAGCAGCCACAGCGCGATGCCGATGCCGAACACCGCGTCGGCCCCGCCCCAGTTGAAATGGCGCTGGATCATCAACGCCACGATCACCGCCAGGTTGAGAAACAGGTCCGATTGGTAATGAACGTAATCGGTTCGGATCGCGAGGCTGTTGGTAACGGCGATCACCCGGCGCTGATAGACCAGCAGGCAGGCCGTGATCGCCATCGCGACGGCCGACGCGCCGATGCCCAGCTCGGCGGCCTGGGCGGCGCGCGATACGCTCAGCCGGCTGGTCGCCTCGATCAGGATCGCGATCGACGATCCGGCGATGACGATCCCCTGGAACAAGGCGACGATCGCCTCCGCCTTGCCGTGACCGAAGCGATGGTCGTGATCCGCGGGCAAGGCGGCCACCCGCACCCCGAACAACGTGACCAGGCTGGCGACCAGGTCGAGCGCGGTGTCGGCCAGGCTGCCCAGCATCGCCATCGATTCCGTGGTCCAGGCGGCATAGCCCTTCAGCACCATCAGCCCGCAGGCGACGGAGACGCTGGCGATCGCGGCGCGCGCGGTCAGCTTGCCGTGCTCGCTCACGGGTAGAGCAGGCCTTCGCACCACCGGTCATCATCGGCGCGAACGAACACGCGGCGTTCGTGGAGGCGGTGCGCGCCGTCCTGCCAGAACTCGATATGGCCCGGCATCAGGCGATAGCCGCCCCAATGCGGCGGGCGCGGCACGTCATCGCCGGCAAAGCGCGCGTCCATGGCGGCGAACCGCGCTTCGAACGTCGCGCGATCGGGCAGCGGGCGCGACTGGTCGGATGCCCAGGCGCCCAGCCGTGAATCGCGGCTGCGGCTGGCGAAATACGCGTCGGATTCGGCATCGCCGGCCAGCGTCAGCGGCCCCTCGATACGGATCTGGCGGCGGAGCGACTTCCAGTGGAACAGCAACGCTGCGTAGGGGTTGGCCGCGATCTCGCCGGCCTTGCGGCTGTCGCGGTTGGTGTAGAACACGAAGCCGTCCGGCCCGTGCCCCTTGAGCAGCACCATTCGCACCGACGGGCGGCCGGCGGCATCCGCCGTCGCCAGCGCCATGGCGTTCGGGTCGTTCGGCTCCGCTGCCCGGGCCTCGGCGAACCACGTATCGAACAGGGCGAAGGGATCGGCGAGCATCGGTCCGCGCTTAGAACAAAACGCATCGTGCGCCAACGTGCGCCTCTTGTACCCGATCGAGACGCGGACCGGTGCGGAACGACTCCACCGCATGACGGTTGAATCGCCTTCGCAACGGTTTGGGGACAAAGCATGGCCGCGCGCGCCTATTGGCAGGGACAGATCAGGCTGGCTTTGGTGTCGATCCCGGTGGAAATCTATTCGGCCACCAAGTCGGGAACCCAGATCGCGTTCCACCAGATCCACGAACCCTCGGGCAAGCGGATCAAGTACGAAAAGACCGTCCCCGGCATCGGCGCGATCGATGCCGATGAGATCGTCAAGGGCTATGAGCTCGACAAGGGCGACTATGTCCTGCTCGACCAGGAAGAGATCGACGCGGTCAAGCTCGAATCGAAGAAGACCCTGGAACTGACCCGGTTCGTCGACGCCAGCGAGATCGACGTGCTCTATTACGAGCGGCCCTATTTCGTCGTGCCCGCGGACGATCTGGCCGAGGAAGCGTTCATCGTGCTGCGCGAGGCGCTCAGGCGGTCGAAGAAGGTCGGGCTGGGCCAGCTGGCGATGCGCGGCCGCGAATATGTCGTCAGCCTGAAGCCGTGCGGCCGCGGCATGGTGCTGGAAACGCTGCGCTATGCCGACGAGGTCAACAAGGCGCAGGGCTATTTCCGCGATATCCCCGACGACGAGCCCGATGCCGACCTGCTCGACCTGGCGACGACGCTGATCGACAAGAAGACCGCCGCCTTCGATCCCGGCCACTATCACGATCGCTATGTCGATGCGCTGAAGAACCTGATCGATCGCAAGGCCAGGCAGAAGTCCAACCGCAAGATCATCGAGGACAAGGAGGACGGCGGCGGCCGGTCGGGATCGAACGTCGTCGACCTGATGGCGGCGCTGAAGAAGAGCCTGGAAAAGCCCGACGCGGCGGCCAAGAGTGCCGCGCCGGCAAAGGCGCCGGCCAAGGCGGTGGCAAAGAAACCGGCGGCGAAGAAACGTGCTTGATCGTCGCACCGGCTCAAGCCGGGGGGGCGGGCCGGCACCGCTCGAAACTCGCTCTTTCGCGAGTTTCCAAACGGATTCCGAACGATCGCCTGACCATGAAGCGGCTCTCGCCCGCGCCTGGGCGACGAGATGACGATGGCTGACCTCGATCCACTCGCGCGGTACAATGCCAAGCGCGACTTCACCAGGACCGCGGAGCCCGCCGGCACCCTGGTGCCCGGCCATGGCAATCGCTTCATGGTGCAAAAGCATGACGCCACCCGGCTGCACTGGGATTTGCGGCTGGAAGTCGATGGCGTGATGAAGAGCTGGGCGGTGACGCGCGGCCCCAGCGCCAATCCCGACGACAAGAGGCTGGCGGTCCGGACCGAGGACCATCCCTTGTCCTATGCCGATTTCGAGGGCACGATTCCCGCCGGCGAATATGGTGGCGGCACGGTGATGCTGTGGGACGACGGCACCTGGGCGCCGGTCGCGGGCAAGTCCGCCAGGGACATCGACAAGGGCCACCTTCACTTCGTCGTCGACGGCGAACGGATGAAGGGCGAATGGCTGCTGATCCGGCTCAAGCCGCGGGGCAGGGAAAAGGCGGAGAACTGGCTGTTGCGCAAGGTCGACGATGCCCATGCCGGCGGATCGGACGATCTGGTCGGCGGCGCGCTGACCAGCGTCAGGACCGGACGGACGATGCAGCAGATCGCCGACGGCATGAAGGCCAGGGACCTGGCGGCGTGGAAGAAGCTGCGCAAATCCTCGCCGGCACAAGGCGGCGGACCATCACCCCCTTTGTCCCGGGAAGGAATGCCCGTCTTCCGCGAACCGCAACTCTGCACCCTGGTCGACAGCGTGCCCGCCGGATCGGGCTGGATCCATGAGGTCAAATATGACGGCTATCGCGCGCAGATCGCGATCGCCGGGGGAACGGCCAAGGTCTTTACCCGTACCGGCCTCGACTGGACCGATAAATTCGCCGCGATCGCGCGCGCCGCCGCCGCCTTGCCCGTCGGCTCGGCGCTGATCGACGGCGAGATCGTCGCGTTCAAGGACGGACGGCCCGATTTCTCGACGCTGAAGGACGCCATTTCCACAGGCGGGGACATGACGCTGTTCGCGTTCGACCTGCTAGAAGTCGACGGCGAGGATCTAACCGGGCTACCGACCGTCCAGCGCAAGGAGCGGCTGCGCCCGCTGATCCCCGGGGGCGAGCGGCTGCAATTCGCCGAACATGTCGCCGGCCAGGGCGAGCAATTGTTCGCCACGATGTGCCGCGAGCATTATGAGGGCGTCGTCAGCAAGCGCGCCGACGCGCCCTATCGCGGCGGCCGGACGCAGGCCTGGCTGAAGGTCAAGTGCACGCACCGCCAGGAATTCGTGATCGTCGGCTGGACGCCCAGCGACAAGGGCCGTGGGTTCCGGTCGCTGCTGCTGGGGGTGCATGACGGGGCCTCGCTGCGCTATGCGGGCAAGGTCGGCACCGGCTTTTCGGGCGCGGCGATCGACGACCTGCTCGCTAGGCTCTCGCCCCTGACACGCAAGGCACCGACCGTCGAGGCGCCGCGCGCGGCGATACGCGGCGCACATTGGGTGACGCCCACGCTGGTCGCCGAGATCGCCTTTGCCGAAACCACGCCAGACGGCGTGCTGCGCCATGCCAGCTTCCTGGGGCTGCGCGGCGACAAGCCGGCGGCACAGGTCGTGGTCGAAACGCCCGCGCCCGCCCCGATGGCGCCCGCGACGTCGGTCAAGGTCACTCATCCCGAACGCCAGGTGTTTCCCGATTCACCGGTGACCAAGGGCGAGCTGGCGCAATTCTATGCCGATGTCGCGCCGATTGCGCTGCCCTTCCTGGCCAACCGACCGATCAGCCTGGTCCGATGCCCCCAGGGCCGGAGCAAGGCCTGCTTCTTCCAGAAGCACGACGCCGGCGTGTTCGGCGACCACGTCAAGCAGGTCGACATAAGCGAGAAGGACGGATCGACCGAGCAATACCTCTATATTGACGACGTCGACGGGCTGGTCACCTGCGTCCAGATGGGGACGATCGAATTTCACGGCTGGGGATCGTCGATCGGCGCGATCGAACGGCCCGACCGGCTGGTGTTCGATCTCGATCCCGACGAAGGCCTCGGTTTTGCCGAGGTGCGTCGGGCCGCGGTCGACCTGAAGGGCCATCTCGGCGAGATCGGATTGACCAGCTTCGCCATGCTGTCGGGCGGCAAGGGCATCCATGTCGTCGTGCCGCTGACGCCCGAAGCCGAATGGCCCCTGGTCAAGGATTTCGCCGATCGCTTCTGCCGCGCGCTGGCGCAGGCCGAGCCCGACCGCTTCGTCGCGACGATGAGCAAGGCCAAGCGCAAGGGCCGGATATTCCTCGACTGGCTCCGCAACCAGCGCGGGTCGACCGCGGTGATGCCCTATGTCGCCCGTGCCCGCGCCGGCGCGCCGGTGTCGGCGCCGGTGACGTGGAGCGAGCTCGACGGGATCGAGACCGCCGCGCGCTGGCATGTCGGCGACCAGGCCGAACTGCTCGAACGCGCCGCGTCGCGATCGCTCGCCGGCTGGGGGGTGGCACGGCAGGTTCTGCCCGACGTCTGAACGCCGATCGCCTGGCGGCCACTATCCGCATTGCCTCGGCGGGTCGATTGTGGTCGAGTAACGACAGGGGGATACGCGTCGTCCATGGCCAGCCGCGCCGCCACCAAGCCGTTCGACATCACTGCCCGGGCCACCCGATGGATGGCCGATTATCGCGCGCGCGCCGCCGCCAGCGACATGCTGGTCGGGGGCGATACCGCCGCCTGGACCGCCGCGTTCGAGGAACTGGCAGGGGCCGCGGGCGACGACCTGAACCATGCCCGCGAACGGATGCAGCGTCGGGCGGCGGATATCGGCACGGGGTTTCGCCTGGGCGGCGAGAGCGAGGAACGGCCATGGCCGGTCTCACCCGTCCCGCTGTTGATCGCCAAGGCCCAATGGGACCGGATCGCCGCCGGCGTCGCGCAGCGCGCGCGGTTGATGGAGGCGATCCTCGGCGACCTCTACGATGCGGGGCACTTGATATCGAGCGGCGCGTTGCCCGCCGCGCTGGTCAACGGCAGCGAATTGTTCCTGCGGCCGATGGTCGGCCTGACGCCGCCGGGTGGGTATCATCTTCAATTCGTCGCGTTCGACCTGGGCCGGGGGCCGACCGGCGAATGGCGCGTGCTGGCCGACCATCTGCGCGCGCCGGCGGGCGCCGGTTATGCGCTGGAGAACCGGCTGGCGACCGCGCAGACGCTTAGCGGGTTGCAGGGGCGGCTCAATATCGAGCGGCACGCGCCGTTCTTCGCGGCGTTCCGCGAAGGGCTGGCGGCGCTGTGCCGGCGCGCCGAACCGCGCATCGGGCTGCTCACTCCCGGCCGATGGAATGCCAGCTATGCCGAACAGGCGCATCTGGCGCGCTATCTCGGCTTCCTTCTGGTCGAGGGCGCCGACCTCGCGGTGGTCGAGGATCGCTGCTATGTCCGCACCATCGCCGGGCTGAAGCGGATCGACGCGCTGTGGCGGCGGACCGATCCGCGCCTGCTCGATCCGCTGGCGCTCGATGCGCATTCGCGGATCGGCGTGCCCGGCCTGATCGATGCGTTCGCGGCGCACAACGTCCTGATCAGCAACGCGCCCGGCGCCGGCGTGCTGGAGGCGCCGGCGTTCCAGGCGTTCCTGCCCCGGCTGGCGACGCGGCTGTCGGGCGAGAGCCTGTTGCTGCCGTCGATCGCGACCTGGTGGTGCGGGCAGGACGGCGCACGCATCGAGGTTGCCGAGGCGATCGAATCGATGATGATCGGGCCGGCGTTCGGTGCGGCGCCGATCGGCCTGCCCGATGGCCGGGTGGTTGCCGGCGCCGAGCTGACGCCCGGGCAGCGCGACGTGCTGGTCGCCGATCTGCATCGGCGGCCGATGGATTATGTCGGTCAGGAGATCGTCCGCCTGTCGACCATGCCGGTCGTGCTCGAGGATGAACTGGCGGCACGGCCGTTCACGCTGCGGGTGTTCGCCGCGCGCGGCCCGGACGGCGACTGGACGGTGATGCCCGGCGGGTTTGCGCGGATCGGCGAGCATCCCGATCCGCGCGCGGCGGTGATGGGGGAGGGCATCTGGTCGTCCGATGTCGTCATCCACGGCCCGGATGCGGTGCCTTCGGTGTCGTTGCTGCACGCGACCGAGAGCCCGCAGATCCGCCGCAATCCGGGCACCCTGCCCAGCCGTGTCGCCGACAATTTCTATTGGCTGGGCCGCTATCTCGAGCGCGGCGAGGCGCAGCTGGCGCTGATCCGGGTGATGCTGGGCAACACGATCGACGCCGATGCCGGCGCCGCCTTGGGCGAAGCGACGATCAAGCGGCTGGTCGCCCTGGTCGTCGCCGGCGATGCGGCGCCCGCGCCCAAGCATCTGCGCCGCGCCGACCTGGTCGAGCTGGCCCGCACCGCGCTGGAGGCCGATCCGGCCGAGCCGGGCAATTGGTACAGCGTGCGCGCGATCAACCGCGCGGCGCGCACCATCGCCGGCGTCTCGCGCGACCGGCTGTCGGCGGACATGGTGCGCTTGCTCGACGCGCCGTTTCCGACCGAGGGCAGCCTGCTGGAGCGCGCCGGGTCGCTGCAGCGCCGCTATGCCGCGCTGACCGGGCTGTCGGCTGAGCATATGGGCCGCACCGCCGCCTGGCGGTTCCACGATCTGGGCCGGCGGGTCGAGCGCGCGGTCGCGACCGCGCGGCTCGTCCGGACGTTCGGGCTGGCGGGTGCCGGCGCCGACGATATGTCGACATTGCTCGACCTGGCCGACAGCCAGATCAGCTATCGCCAGCGCTATCTGACCGGGCTGGCGCGCGGGCCCGTGGTCGACCTGGTCGCGCTCGACCCCGGCAATCCGCGCGGCATCGCTTTCCAGGTCGCCCGGATCGATGCCCATCTGCAGCATCTGCCGGTACTCGACGACGACGGCCTGCCCGAGGCGCAACAGGTGCAGGCAGCCGCGCTGCGCGCGAAACTCGACACGACCGGTGCGGAGCAGATCGACGGCGCCCTCCTGAACGGCGTCGAAAGCCTGCTCGGCGGCCTGTCGGATGCGATCGCGCGCCGGTATTTCCTCCAGGGCGCCGAGCCGCTGCGCGCCAGCGGGATGACGCTGGCATGATCTATGACATCCGGCACGTCACGCGCTTCGACTATGGCCGGCCGGTCGCCTTTGCCCGCTGCAACCTCCGGCTGAAGCCGATCGACTGGCCGGGGCAGCGGACCGAACTTTACACGCTGACGGTGACCCCGTCCGGGCGGACCTTTCCCGCCCGGGCCGAGGCGGGGCTGGCCAACATAGTCCGGCTGGTCGTGACCGAGCCGGCGCGCACGCTGACGATCGACAGCGCGTCGCGGGTGGTCGTCGACCGCCCGGTGCCCGTCCCGCGCGCCGACGACCCCGTGCTGGGCCGGATCGCGGGGCTGGCGCGGGACAGTCGCGATGCGTCGCCGGCGGGGCCTTCGGCCTATATCTACCCCTCGCACCTGATCGCCCTCGATCGCGACATCGCCGACTGGTGTCGCGCCGATCTCGACCCCGACCGGCCGGTGCTGGAAGCGGGGATGGCGCTGGCGCGCAGGATCCAGCGCGAGTTCACCTTCGACGCCAAGGCCACGCTGGTCGATACGTCCCCGCGCGAGGCATTCCTGAAGCGGCGCGGCGTTTGCCAGGATTTGACCCAGATAATGATCACCGGGCTGCGCGCCGCGGGCATTCCAGCCGCTTACGCCTCGGGATATATCCGAACGCTCCCCCCCAAAAACAAACCCCGCCTGGTTGGCGCCGATGCGACCCATGCCTGGGTGCTGATGTGGTGCGGGCCGGAGCTCGGCTGGATCGGGCTCGATCCCACCAACGGCATCTGGATGGCCAATGATCACATCGTCATGGCGGTCGGCCGCGACTATGCGGAGATCGCGCCGATCGACGGCATCGTCCTGGGATCGGGTGCGCAGAAACTGGACGTCAGCGTGGATGTCGCGCCGCTTGCCTCCGGCCCGGCAACGCTGAATCGGAATGCCTGACCAGGCCCCGGATCACTGCACCACGCAGCGCTCGAAGGTAAGCGTCGCATCGCTGCCCTGAAGGCCATAAGCGCTCTGCGCGCAGCGGGCGATCACGGTGCGGCCGGTGATCGACTGGTCGAACCGGTCCTGTGCATCCATTACCGCGAATACCGGCATGTCGCCGACGTCGATCCGCGCGGTCGTGCCGCTGTCGCTGACCTTGTTGACCAGGGCCGAGATCAAGACCGAGCGGCCATAACGTGCCGTGGCACCGGCCTGGTCTGCCTTGTACGCCGCCAGAATCACGGGAACCGACACCGCCCCGCCGCCCGATGCGGCCAGGCTGCGGGTCGTGCCGTTGCCGCCCGCCGCGATCATACCGGGCTTGAGGGACGACAGGATGCGGCTGGTCGAGAAATCCATTCGCGCGAAATAATAAACGACGATGAACAGCACCACGAATACCGGGATCGCATAATTCCAGATCGTCGACTTGCGCGCCGCCGCGATCGGTGCCCCGGCCGGCGGCACTGGAGATGCCGCCGCGCTCATCGCCGCGACCGCGCCGCCCTCGCGCTGGAGCAGCAATGCCTTCTCCTTGTCGAATTCGGCCGGGGTGAGGATGCCCT
Organism: uncultured Sphingomonas sp.; assembly: GCF_964244265.1. GTDB lineage: Bacteria > Pseudomonadota > Alphaproteobacteria > Sphingomonadales > Sphingomonadaceae > Sphingomonas. Next base: position 41,500 of record NZ_CAXTHV010000013.1, read on the forward strand.
GGTCCCGGAGGCCCGCCAGCCTGGTCAGCTCGTCCACGATGTCCGCCATGCCGCCCCTCCCCTCGCCGCGCGAGACTGGCACCCGCGGCGCGCCGGCGCAAGCTCGGGATTTGCGCTTCGCCGGCCGATCCCCCAAATAGCGCGCGAACAGGCAAGCCGGGACGAAGATGGCCGATCCGTATCAGACGTTGGGGGTGGCACGCGGCGCCGGCGAGGCGGACGTCAAGAAGGCATACCGCAAGCTCGCCAAGGAGCTTCATCCCGATCGCAACAAGGACAATCCCAATGCATCCGAGCGGTTCAGCCAGGTCACCCAGGCCTATGACCTGCTCAACGACAAGGACAAGCGCGCGCGGTTCGACCGCGGCGAGATCGACGCCGACGGCAACCCCGTCGCGCCGTTCGGCTTCGGCCCCGGCGCCGGGCCGCAGGGGGGCTTCCGTCCCGGCGGCGCGCAATTCGAGTCCGGCGAAGGCGGCGGCAATTTCGAGGACATCTTCTCGGGCCTGTTCGGCGGGCGGGGGGGCGGCAGCGGCGGCTTTGCCGGGAGTTTCGGCCGCCGGCCCGCGGCCAGGGGGGCGAACGTCGCCTATCGCCTGGCGGTCGATTTCGGCGATGCGGCGGTGCTTGCCGTACAACGCATCACGCTGGCCGACGGCAAGACGATCGACCTGAAACTGCCCGCCGGCGTGGAGACCGGCACGCAGATGCGGCTATCGGGCAAGGGCGAGCCGGGGCCGGGCGGCGCGGGCGATGCGATCGTCACGATCGAGGTCCAGCCGCACCGCTTCTTCACCCGCGACGGCGACGATGTCCGCATCGACCTGCCGGTCACGCTGGCCGAGGCGGTGCTGGGCGCCGGCGTCCGGGTGCCGACGGTCGAGGGCGCGGTGATGCTGACCATTCCGCGCGGCTCGACCTCGGGCAAGGTGCTGCGCCTTAAGGGTCGCGGCTTTCACCGCAAGAGCGGCGGGCGCGGCGACCAGCTGGTGACGTTGATGGTCGACATTCCCGGCGACGACGCGGCCCTGGTCGCCTTTGTCGAGGGTTGGAAAGACACCGAGCAGAGGAACCCGCGCGCCAACCTGGGCGTCTGATCCTCCGTGCCGGACATTTCGCCCCTTTCCCCCGAATCGCGTGGCGAACGCGGTATTCGCGAGCGCCACGGCAAACCCTGGTGGCAACGCTGGTGGATCGTCACCAAGCGCGTCGGCATCGGTGTCATGACCAACGGCTTCATGTATGCCGGCAACCTGGCCTATCTGGCGTTGCTGACGGTCTTCCCGTTCTTCATCCTGGCGGCGGCGATTGCGGCGATCTTCGGACAAAGCGGCGAGACGATCCGCGCGGTCGACTCCTTCCTGGTCACGCTGCCCCCCAATGTCGGCGATATCCTGCGCAAGCCGATCACCGACGTGCTGGCCGCGCGGACCGGCGGCACGCTGCTGTGGCTGGGCGCGCTGGTCGCCTTGTGGTCGGTGGCGAGTTTCGTAGAGACGATCCGCGACATCTTCCGCCGTGCCTATGGCGTCACCTTTACCAAGCCGTTCTGGCATTACCGGCTATGGTCGATGCTGGTGATCGTGGGATCGGTTATCGTCGCCTTGCTGTCGTTCCTGGTTCAGGGTCTGATGACCGCGATCGAGCAGTTCATCTATCGCCTGTTGCCGTTTGCGCAGGATGCCGCGGGATGGGTCGGCCTGTCGCGGCTGGTGCCCGGGCTGGTCATGTATGGCGCGCTGTACGTCCTGTTCCTGTCGGTGACACCCGCCAAATATCGCGTGAAAGGATGTCCGCGCTGGCCGGGCGCGGCATTCACGACGATCTGGTGGGTCGGCGCGACCGCCCTGTTGCCGTTGTTCCTGTCCAGCCTGGGATCGTACGACCTGACCTATGGCAGTCTGGCGGGGGTCATCGTGACCCTGCTGTTCTTCTACATCATCGGTCTTGGCATATCGATCGGCGCGCATTTGAACGCGGCACTAGCCGAACCCCAGGCGGACGACGTAAGGGACGGACGGCCGGAGGACGGACAGGAGGCGGTGGCGGCGTGAACGGATTGATGGCGGGCAAGCGGGGACTGATCATGGGCTTGGCCAACGACCGCTCGCTGGCTTGGGGGATCGCCAAGAAACTGAGCGAGGCGGGCGCCGAACTGGCCTTCAGCTATCAAGGCGAGGCGATCGAGAAAAGGGTCCGGCCATTGGCCGAGCAACTGGGCGTCGCGCGATTGTTCGAGTGCGACGTGGCGGACATGGCGGCGCTCGACGCCACCTTCGCCGCGCTGGCTGGCGAATGGCCGACGATCGACTTTGTCGTCCACGCCATCGGCTTTTCCGACAAGAGCCAGTTGCGCGGCCATTATTACGACACCACGCTCGATAATTTCCTGTTGACCATGAACATTTCGGCCTACAGCCTGGTCGCGGTCGCACAGCGCGCGCGGCGGCTGATGCCCGATGGCGGCGCGATCTTGACGTTGACCTATTACGGCGCGGAAAAGGTGATCCCGCACTATAACGTGATGGGCGTTGCCAAGGCTGCGCTGGAGACCAGCGTCAAATATCTGGCGGTCGACCTGGGGCCGGAGAACATCCGCATCAACGGCATCTCCGCCGGGCCGATCCAGACCCTGGCCGCGCGCGGCATCGGCGACTTCAATTACATCCTGAAATGGAACGAGCTGAATTCACCGCTGCGACGGACGGTGACGATCGAGGATGTCGGCGGCGCCGGCCTGTACCTGCTCAGCGACCTGGCGAGCGGGGTGACAGGCGAGATCCACCATGTCGATGCCGGCTATAACGTGATCGGCATGAAGGCGGAGGATGCGCCGGATATCGCGCTGGCGTAATCACAGAGCTTCGGGGGGAGGACAGATGAGTTGGACGGCGATCTACATCACGTTAGGCGTCGGGGTTTATGTCGCCGGATATCTGGCGGTCATCGCGATCCGCAATGGCGCAAACTGGCGGGAGGTGCTGGCGCCCACCGCGATGATCGCGCTGGCGCTGGCGATCGCCGTGATCATCCTTCAGGTCGAACAGGCATTGGTGCCGCAGATGCCCGGCTTTCTGGGTGACTGGCAGACCACGATCACGGTCGGGATCGCCGTTTTCGTCGCGATCGCCATTTGCCTGGGCATCGCGACGGTGTGGGGCAAGCTGACCGGCGCGCTGGAAGCGCGCCCGCCGACTACCGAGGTCCGTAGCGAATGAGCTGGAACAGCTTCGGCCACGTCCTGCGCTTCACCACCTGGGGCGAGTCGCACGGGCCGGCAATCGGGGCGGTGGTCGATGGCTGCCCGCCGGGTATCACGCTGTCCGAGGCCGATATCCAGCCGTTCCTCGACGCTCGCCGTCCCGGCCGGTCGCGCTTCACCACGCAACGGCAGGAGCCAGACGAGGTCCGCATCCTGTCCGGCATATTAGAGGGGCGGACAACCGGCACGCCGATCAGCCTGATCATCGACAATGTCGACCAGCGGTCAAAGGATTATTCGGAGGTCGCCGGCGCGTATCGCCCAGGCCATGCCGATTACGCCTATGATGCCAAATATGGCTTTCGCGACCATCGCGGCGGCGGGCGATCCTCCGCACGCGAGACGGCGGCGCGCGTCGCAGCGGGGGCGGTGGCGCGGTTGGTAATCCCCGAAGTGACGATCACCGCCTGGGTAGCGGCGATCGGCCGCGATGCGATCGATCCGGCGAAGTTCGACCTCGACGAGATCGGGCGCAACCCGTTCTTCTGCCCCGACGCCGATGCGGCGGTGCGCTGGGAAAAGCTGGTCGACGAGGCGCGCAAGGCGGGGTCTTCGCTGGGCGCGGTGGTCGCATGCGCGGCGACCGGGGTACCCGCCGGCTGGGGCGCGCCGATCTATGCCAAGCTCGACGCCGATCTAGCCGGCGCCGGGATGGGGATCAACGCAGTCAAGGGGGTCGAGATCGGCGACGGTTTCGCCGCCGCCGCGCTGACCGGCGAGCAGAATGCCGATGCCATGCGCCCGGGCGACCGCGATGGCGACGGCCCGTATTTCCTGGCCAACCATGCCGGCGGGATCGCCGGGGGCATCTCGACCGGGCAGCCGGTGACCCTGCGCGTCGCGTTCAAGCCGACCAGTTCGATCCTTACTCCGGTGCCGACGATCACCCGCGAGGGCAAAGCCGCCGATATCCGCACCAAGGGCCGCCACGACCCCTGCGTCGGCATTCGCGGTGTGCCGGTGGTCGCGGCCATGACCGCCTTGGTGCTGGCCGACCACAAGCTGCTCCATCGCGCCCAAATCGGTTGATCGACGACGAAGCGGTTGTTTTTACGGTCCTATTGCGGATATTTAACGCTGCTCAAGCCTTCCTTCCTCGTCCCTTCGGACAGGAGAGTTTTCATGAAGTTCGCCATTATCGCCGCTGCCTTGGCAGTCGGCACGTCGAGTGCTGTTATGGCGCAGACCACGCCCTCGACATCCACGCCGTCCACCAAGACACCTTCCACCGGCACACCGACGACCACCGATCCGTCGACCGCCACCGCGCCGGTCACGACGACTGATCCGAGCACTTCGACAACCACCGATACGACGACGACGGATACGTCGGCGACGCCGCCCATGACCCCCGATCCGTCCGCCACCACGTCAAGCACGACGTCGACCGATGGCACGACGGTCGATACGAGCACGACCGGCAAGACCAAGAAGAAGCGGAAGTAAGCGGGATCGGTCAGTCCGCGAACGGGTCGCGCACCAGGATGGTGTCGGCGCGTTCCGGGCTGGTCGACACCAGCGCCACCGGGCAACGGATCAGTTCCTCGATCCGGCGGATGTATTTGATGGCCTGCGCCGGCAATTCGGCCCAGCTGCGCGCGCCCGCCGTTGATTCCTGCCAGCCACGCATGCTTTCGTAGATCGGCTCGACTGCCGCCTGGTCCGCGGCATGCGAGGGGAAATAGTCGAGGCTCCTGTTGCCCAGCCGATAGCCGGTGCAGATCTTTACCTCGGCGAACCCGTCGAGCACGTCGATCTTGGTGAGCGCGATGCCGGTGATGCCGCCGACCGCCGCCGATTGCCGCAACAACACCGCATCGAACCAGCCGCACCGCCGCTTGCGCCCCGTTACGGTGCCGAACTCGTGACCGCGCTGTCCCAGCAATTGGCCGGTCGCATCTTCCAATTCGGTCGGGAACGGGCCTGACCCGACCCGCGTGGTATAGGCCTTGGCGATACCCAGAACGAAGCCGACCGCGCCCGGCCCGAGCCCCGAGCCCCCCGCCGCCGTGCCAGCGATCGTGTTCGACGAGGTGACAAACGGATAGGTGCCATGATCGACGTCGAGCAGCACGCCCTGCGCGCCCTCGAACAGGATGCGCCGCCCGCGTTCACGCGCCGCGTTGAGATCACGCCATACCGGCCTGGCGAACGGCAGCACGAAGCCCGCAATGCCGCGCAGTCCGGCAAGCAGCGCGTCGCGATCGATCAGGGCTTCGCCGAACCCGGCACGCAGCGCATCGTGATGCGCGGTCAGTCGGTCGAGCTGCGGCCCGAGATCGTCGAGATGCGCGAGATCGCAGACGCGGATCGCCCGCCTGCCCACCTTGTCCTCATAGGCTGGGCCGATGCCGCGCCGCGTCGTCCCGATCTTGCCCGCGCCGCTCGCATCCTCGCGCATGCCGTCGAGATCGCGGTGCACCGGCAGGATCAGCGCACAAGTGTCCGCGACCATCAGCGTGTCGGGGGTGATGACGATGCCCTGACCCGAAAGCTTTTCGACCTCCGCCTTCAGCGCCCAGGGATCGAGCACCACGCCGTTGCCGATGACCGACGGCGTGCCGCGCACGATGCCCGACGGCAGCAGCGACAGCTTGTAGGTGGTGCCGTCGACCACCAGGGTATGCCCGGCATTGTGCCCGCCCTGGAACCGCACGACGACATCGGCGCGTTCGGCGAGCCAGTCGACGATCTTGCCCTTGCCCTCATCGCCCCATTGCGCACCGATAACCGTTACGTTGGTCAAACCATATCCACCTTTGTGTATCGGCGTGCAGCCCTACCGAGGGAGCCGACGGGGATCCATGCCTATCCTTGCGTCCGGGCGGCGGGCCGCATTTTGGCGGCTTGCGTCCAGAAGCGGACCTTCACAACGTCGAGATGCGACAGCGAAAGCCGGGGGACATCCTTCTTCACTGTTTCCTCACCTCCTGCTCATGCCACCTGCATGGTCTTGTGCGAAGAGCGGGTCGAGGCTCTCATGGAAGGCGGGCAAATGACTGGATTGGGCGAACGGACGAACGGAGGCCGCGCCTACGGCTTGGGAGTTGCCGTCGCACTCACGACCTCGTTCCTGATCGTATGGACAACGATCGTTCGCGACGATGGCAACGGCATCGGATTTTTCATGCTGATCATGGCAGCGGCGGTAGGGGGGTTCTCCGCTTGGTTTCGGCCTGCCGGAATGGCGCGAACAATGCTGGGCATAGCGATCATGCAGGCATTGCTCGGCGTCGCCATGGCCACCGCGCCGTCGATCGCGAGCACGCCGCACGGCGCGGTCAAAATCCTGCTTTGTAGCGGCCTTTTCATGGCGCTGTGGCTGGTTTCGGCGGTCTGTTTTCGCGCTGCCGCGAAAGCCGATTAATCTAGACGCACTCTGGCGAACGTCCGCTAAACGCCAAGAAGCGAGCCGCCGGCCCGCGAAAGCATGACGCCCTAAATCGCCCGCGCCTCGCCCTCCACCAGCAGATGCGTGCACAATTGCGCCTCGGGCGTGTCGCCCGCCTCGAGCGCGGCGACGGTGACCCAGCCTTCGCCGCGCAACCGCGCCGCCAGCCCCGGATCGGTGCCGAGCGGCACGAAGAGGCGGCGTCGATCCTCGGGCACAAGGCCCGCGGCAAGGATCGCATCGATGTAGAGCGAGAAGCCTGTCGCCGCTTCCTCGGCGCCATTTTCGTGTACGACCATATAGGTGCCGCCGCGCCCGATCTCGCCGCGTACGCCCTGCGCGAACAGCGAAAAGCCGAGCCAGCTCTGGAACTCGAAGCCATGCCGCTCGGTCGGATCGAGCGTCAGTCCGACGCGTCCCTTGACCGCCTCGGCCACCGCCCACAGACCGTCGAGCCGGCTGGTCAGCGCGCCGCCGACGTCGAACCGGGACAGCCGGTCATGCGCTGCGGCGAACGGCCCGGCCGCCTCGATCAGCGGCAGGTAAGCGGGCGCGAGCGCCGCGACCCCGCCGGCATCCTTGGCATCCAGTCGCGCGGCCAGCGTTTCCAGGTCCGTGCCGGCAAGCGGCAACGGCCCGGCGGCGAGCGTCGCGACCAGGTCCGGCAGCGTGAAATCGATCGACACGCTGCCGATTCCCGCCGCCTCCAGCACCTCCACCGCGACCGTCACCACCTCGCGCGCGGCGGCGATCGTATCCAGCCCGATCAGCTCGCATCCGGCCTGACGCCGTTCGCGCCGGGGATCCAGGTCGGACGCGCGCAGCCGCAGCACCGGCCCGGCATAGCTCAGCCGTACCGGACGCGGATGGTGGCCCATCCGCGTCGCCGCGATCCGGCCGACCTGCGCGGTGATGTCGGGGCGGATTGCCAGCGTACGCTGCGACACCGGATCGACGAAGCGCACCGCATCTATCCGGCGCGCGGCCTTCAGTCGGCCGGCCAGAGCGTCCTCGAATTCGGCCAGCGGGGGATCGACGCGTTCATAGCCGTGCAGCCGCGCGGCATCGAGCACGGCACGCTCCAGCTGTGCTGCCGCGTCCGCCACCGGCGGCAGGCGATCACGAAAGCCGGCGGGGAGCAAAGCATGGGTCACGGATATCGCCTTACCCGTTCACCGTCAGAACGACAGCCCCGTCGCGGTCTTCACGCCGGCCAGCCCGCGCACCCTGGCGATCAGCGTCGGCGTCACCGCGTCATCGACCGACAGCAACAACACCGCCTCGCCCCCGGCGCTGCGCCGGCCAAGGTGGAAGGTCCCGATATTGACACCCTGTTCGCCCAGCAGCGTGCCGAGCCGGCCGATGAATCCCGGCGCATCCTCGTTGACGACATAGAGCATGTGCCCTGCCAGGTCGGCCTCGACCTTGATCCCCAACAGCTCGACCAGCCGCGGCGCCTGATCGCCGAACAGCGTGCCCGCCACCGACCGGTCGCCGGCCGCGGTCTTCACCGTCACGCGGACCAGCGTGTGGTAATCGCCCTCGCGGTCGTGCCGCACCTCGCGCACGTCGATGCCGCGCTCCTTGGCGAGGAACGGCGCGTTGACCATGTTCACCGTGTCCGAATGGACCCGCATCATGCCCGACAGCACTGCCGAGGTGACCGGCTTCTGGTTGAGCAGCGCCGCGGCGCCCTCGACCTCGATGGCCACGCCGGAAAGCCCACCATGCGCGAGCTGGCCGACCAGGCTGCCGAGCTTTTCGGCGAGCGCCATGTACGGCTTCAGCTTGGGCGCCTCCTCGGCCGACAGCGACGGCACGTTGAGCGCGTTGGTGATGCCGCCGGATACCAGATAGTCGGCCATCTGTTCGGCAACCTGGATCGCGACGTTGACCTGTGCCTCGTTGGTCGAGGCGCCGAGATGCGGGGTCGAGATGAAGTTGGGCGTGCCGAACAGCGGCGATTCCCTGGCCGGCTCGGTCACGAACACGTCGAGCGCGGCGCCGCCGATATGCCCCGCCTCCAGCCCGGCCTTCAACGCGGTTTCGTCGATCAGCCCGCCGCGGGCGCAATTGACGATGCGCACCCCCTTCTTGGTCTTGGCGAGGTTCTCCGCCGACAGGATGTTGCGCGTCTGGTCGGTCAGCGGGGTGTGCAGCGTGATGAAATCGGCGCGCGCGAGAAGGTCGTCCAGGTCGACCTTCTCGACCCCCATCTCGATCGCGCGGTCGGGCGACAGGAACGGATCATAGGCGATCACCTTCATCCGCAGGCCCAGCGCCCGGTCGGCGACGATCGAGCCGATATTGCCTGCGCCGATCAGCCCGAGCGTCTTCGACGTCACCTCCACACCCATGAAACGATTCTTCTCCCACTTGCCGGCCTGGGTCGACTTGTCCGCTTCGGGCAGGTCGCGGGCGAGCGCGAAGATCAGCGCGATGGCGTGTTCGGCGGTGGTGATCGAATTGCCGAACGGCGTGTTCATGACGACCACGCCCTTGGCGCTCGCGGCGGGGATGTCGATATTGTCGACGCCGATCCCGGCACGGCCAATGACCTTTAGGTTGGCGGCGCGGTCGAGAATCGCCTTGGTCACCTTGGTCGAACTGCGGATCGCTAGACCGTCATAGTCGCCGATGATCGCCATCAACTCTTCGGGCGTCTTGCCGGTGATCTCGTCGACCTCGACCCCGCGCTCGCGAAAGATCTGCGTGGCCTTGGGGTCCATCTTGTCGCTGATGAGAACTTTGGGCATTTTGAGCCTTTCGTCGCCCCGGCGAATGTCGGGGCCGCTATGTTGGATGGGTGCGCTCCGTTACAGAGCGGTCCCCGGCCTACGCCGGGACAACGTGATTCAGGCGATTTTGGCCATCGCATAGGCCCAGTCGAGCCAGGGCCCGAGCGCTTCGATGTCGGCGGTGTCTACCGTCGCGCCGCACCAGATGCGCAGACCCGGCGGCGCGTCGCGATAGCCGGCGATGTCATAGGCTGCTTCCTCGGCTTCGAGCAGCGACGCCATCTTCTTGATCAGCGCCTCGTCGGCGCCGACAACGGTCAGGCAGACGCTGGTCTTCGATCGCGATGCCGGATCGGCGGCGAGATGCCCCAGCCAGTGACGCTCGGCGACGATCCGGTCGAGCGCTGCGGCATTGGCGTCCGACCGCGCGATCAGCCCGCCTGCCCCCAGCGCGCGGGCCCATTCCAGGCTGAAAATCGCATCCTCGACCGCCAGCATCGACGGCGTGTTGATCGTTTCGCCCTTGAAAATGCCCTCGGCCAGCTTGCCCTTCGCGGTCAGACGGAAGACCTTGGGCAATGGCCAGGCGGGCGTGTAGCTTTCCAGCCGCTCGACCGCGCGCGGGCCGAGGATCAGCACGCCGTGCGCGCCCTCGCCGCCCAGCACCTTCTGCCACGAAAAGGTCGCGACATCGATCCGATCCCAGGGCAGGTCATAGGCAAACACGCCTGACGTGGCGTCGGCGAAGCTCAGCCCCTCGCGGTCGTCGGGAATCCAGTGGCCATCGGGCACGCGCACGCCGCTGGTCGTGCCGTTCCAGGTAAACAATACGTCGGTCGACCAGTCGACTCGCGCCAGGTCGGGCAACCGTCCGTAATCGGCGCGGATCACGACGGGGTCGATCTTCAGTTGCTTGACCGCGTCGGTCACCCAGCCTTCGCCGAAGCTTTCCCACGCCAGTGTCGTAACGGGTCGCGCGCCCAGCATCGTCCACATCGCCATCTCGAACGCGCCGGTGTCCGAACCGGGAACGATGCCGATGCGGTGCGTATCGGGCAGATCGAGCAGATCACGCATCAGGTCGAGGCAATATTGCAGGCGCTGCTTGCCGAGTTTCGAGCGATGCGACCGGCCGAGGCTGGCGGTGGCGAGCCTGTCGGGTGTCCAGCCGGGCGGCTTGGCGCACGGACCACTGGAAAAATAGGGGCGAGCCGGTCGGGTGGCGGGCTTGACGGGCGCACCCATGGCGGGCGCGGTCGCGAGATCAGTCATGTCAGTCTCTCCTTGCAGAGAGCGCGCGCGGCGTTGGGACCGCGTGGCCCGTTGGCGGCCCTAAATGTTTTCCGGGCTGCGTCAACCCGTCGGTGCGGGGACCGCCGGCCCGGCTACAGGGTAAACCGCCGTTAACCTTCGCCGGTCCATGATCGCTGGCGATGCGCCCGCCCGTCCATCCGTCGATCGTCCTGCCGCTGCTGCTCGCCGGCTGCGTCTTCGGCGGCGAGCGCGATACCAGGCCGCCACCGGTGCGACCGATGGGATCGCGGCCGATCACCCTCAACTTGCCGACCAGCCGCGAAACGCAAACATGCTATGCCGACCTCGCGCGCGAAGACGTCCGATACTCGCCGCTGCCCGATCGCGATTTCGGCGGCGGCTGCATGGTGATCGGCGCGGTCCAGCTGATCGACATCGGCGTGCCGGTCACCAACCTGACGGCGATGCGCTGCGGGCTGGCGCGTGCGTTCGTCGGCTGGACGCGCAACGCGGTCGCGCCCGCCGCCTTCCAGATCCTCGGCAGCCGGCTGGTCAAGATCGAGAGCATGGGCACCTATGCGTGCCGCGCCGTGGCCGGCTCGCCGACCGGAAGACTGTCGGGCCACGCGCTGGCCAATGCCGTCGACATATCGGGATTCGTGCTGGAGGACGGCCGCCGCATCACGATCGCCGGCGGCTGGAATTCGGCCGACGACGGCATCCGGCGGTTCCTGCGCATCATCCATGATTCGGCCTGCAAAAGGTTCGGCACCGTTCTCAGCCCCGAATACAATGCGGCGCACCACGATCATTTGCACCTGGAGGACGACGGCAAGAATTTCTGTCGCTAGCCGATGGCGGGCGACGTCACCCTAGGCCCACCCTCCGCTTTGGACTACAGCGCGCGAAATGACCGATACCAAAGTACCGTCGCGGGTCTTCGCGCGCGCCAGCCAGGACGCCGCGAGCGCCAAGGCCGGCATCAACACCCCGCAAACCGAAAACCCCGCCTATCGCCTGGCGTTCCAGGACCTGGATTTCCTGTTGCGCGAGGATCTGCGCCCGATCCGCTTCCAGCTCGAATTGCTGAAGCCGCAACTGATCCTGAGCGAAGCAGGCATCGCCTCCACCTTCGTGATGTACGGGTCGGCGCGCATCCCCGAACCGGCCAAGGCGCAGGCGTTGCTCGATCTGGCCACCGACGAAACCGGGCGCCGGGTCGCCGAGCGGCTGGTCGCCAAGTCGAAATATTATGATATCGCGCGCCGGTTGGCAGGGCTGGCCGCCGCCTTCCCGCGCGACGCCGCGGGCAAGCGTCATTTCGTCGTCTGTTCGGGCGGTGGACCCTCGATCATGGAGGCGGCCAATCGCGGGGCGGCGGAGGCAGGAGCGGACACGATCGGGCTCAACATCGTCCTGCCCCACGAACAGGCGCCCAATCCTTATGTCACGCCCTCATTGAGCCTGCAGTTTCACTATTTCGCGCTGCGCAAGATGCATTTCCTGCTTCACGCACGCGCCCTGGCGGCGTTTCCGGGCGGTTTCGGCACGTTCGACGAATTCTTTGAGCTCCTGACGCTGATCCAGACCGGCAAGATCGCGCCGATCCCGGTGCTGCTTTATGGCCGCGAATTCTGGGAACGAGTGGTCGATTTCCAGGCGTTGTGCGACGAGGGCGTGGTCAGCCCCAAGGACCTCGATATCTTCACCTATTGCGAGACCGCCGAGGAAGGCTGGGCACACGTCCAGGATTTCTACCGCGACCGCGAAGTTGCCGTCCCCTCCACCGACTAAAAGGCTGCGCAGGGCGGCACCGCACGAAACTCGCTCTATCGCGAGTTTCCGAACGGAGCCCAAGAGCGCCGGTCACTTGGTCGCGGCGGGAGCCTTGGCGCCCTCGATAGCGGCCTGCGGGTCCTTTGACGGCGCGCCGATCGCCGGCGATCCGACGGTGGCCGCGCCCTTGTCCGGCGCGATGGGCGCGGTGCCGTCGCCGCCAGTCTTGCCGGCGGGTCCGGCCGGGCCACCGGTGCCGGGCTTGGCCCCGGCGGCGGCGGCGGCGGGGGGCGGGGGCAGCGGGATGTTCGACCCCTGGCTGTTGAGATAGACGATCACGTTCGCGCGATCCTGCGCGCTGGACAGCCCGGCAAAGGTCATCTTGGTGCCCGGCGCGTATTTGCGAGGGCTGGTCAGCCAGGCGCTGAGTGAATCAAAATCCCACTTGCCGCTTTTTGCCTTCAGCGCATCCGAGAAGGCGAATCCGGCCTTGCCCTGGGCAATCGCCTCGCCCACCGTCCCGTAGAGGTTGGGGCCGATGCCATTGGCGCCTCCCTGGTCGACCGTGTGGCAGGCGGCGCATTTCTTGAACACATCCGCGCCCTTGGCCGGGTCGGCGGCGCCGAGCAACGTGGCGATCGGCACTTCGGCGGCAGCGGTATCGCCGCCCTCCTCGGCGGCTTCGACCGGATACCCCTCCTTTGCGGGCTTCTCGCCGTCATAGATCATGCCGCCGACGATCGTGAGCCCGAGCGCGGCACCGCATCCGGCCAGCACCCATCCCGCGATCGTATTGGTGCGATTTTCCATCTTTCGGCAATGTCCCTGGTGGCTTGATGATCCCATAGTAAGCGCAAACGCAGGGCACAAGCGCGGTTGATCGCCGTAGCCACCCCCTCTAAGCGGCGCGTTCCGATGGAGAACTTCGCCGCTCCCGCCCGCCCGATCGTCGCGGCGATGGTCACCGCCGCCGCCGCCGAACCCGAACGCGCCGTCGCGTTCCAGGGCGCGCCCGGCGCCAACAGCCATATCGCCGTGGTGGAGGCCTTTCCCCATGGACTGCCAATGCCGTGCTTCAGCTTCGAAGACGCGATCGACGCGGTGAAGGACGGACGCGCCGATTGCGCGGTCATCCCGATCGAGAATTCTCTCCACGGGCGCGTCGCCGACATGCATTTCCTGCTGCCCGAATCAGGGCTGGCGATCACCGGCGAGCATTTCCTGCACATCCGCTATGCGCTGATGGGGCTGGCCCGGGTCGACACGATCCGCCAGGCGATGAGCCATCCCCAGGCGCTGGGCCAGTGCCGCCACTGGCTGCGCGCGCACGGGATTGCGCCGGTCACCTATCCGGACACCGCCGGCGCGGCGGCGGTCGTCGCCGAACGGCGCGACCCCGCGGTCGCCGCGCTGGCCCCGCCCGCGGCGGCGGCGATCTATGGCCTCGACATCGTCGCCGCCGACATCGCCGATGCCGACCACAATACGACCCGGTTCGTGACGCTGGCGCGCGGCGGTCGCCCGCTGGTCGGTGACGGCCCCTTCATGACGACGCTGATCTTCGAAGTCAGGAACGTTCCCGCCGCCTTGTACAAGGCGATGGGCGGCTTTGCCACCAGCGGGGTCAACATGACCAAGCTGGAAAGCTATCAGCGCGGCGCGAGCTTTGCCGCCACCGAATTCTACGCCGACGTCGAGGGCCGCCCGGGCGAGCCCGGCTTCGACCGGGCGATCGAAGAACTGGGTTTCCATACCAAATGGCTGCGCCTGCTCGGCACGTATCCCCAGGCCAGGCGCCGCGGCCGAGAGGCTATGCCTTCACCCAGGCGCTGAGCAAGGTGTGGGCGATCGCATAAGGCGGCGGGCACAGGAACGGCGCGTCGGGGTCGCCCGCCAGCGCGGCGCGGACGCCGGCGCGATCGACCCATTTGGCATCCTGCAGCTCATTGGCGTCTAGCGTCAACGTATCGTCGCCCGCTTGGGCGACGCAGGCGATCATCAGCTGCGACGGGAACGGCCACGGCTGGCTGGCGACATAGCGCACGGCGGTGACGCGCACGCCGGCCTCCTCCGCTATCTCGCGGGCGACGGCCTCCTCGATCGATTCGCCGGGCTCGACAAAGCCGGCCAGTGCCGAATAGCGCCCCGGCGGCCAATGCGGCCCACGCCCGACCAGGGCCCGGCCGCTATGTTCGGCGATCATGATGACGACCGGATCGGTGCGCGGAAAATGCTCGGCCCCGCAACCGGGGCAGTGCCGCGCCCAGCCGGCGCGGATCATGTCGGTGGCATGCCCGCAATTGGCGCAGAACCGGTGCCGCGCGTGCCAATCGAGCACGCTGCGCGCCGCGGCATAGGTCGCCGCTTCGTCGGGCCGAAGCTCGTCAAGCGCGCGGTTGAGCCACGACGACCTGGCCGGGGGCGCCCGCATCCCCTCGACATAGGCCGCAAAGCGCGGGCTTCCCTGATCCAGGCCGAGCAGCACCAGCCGGGCATCGTCGGGCGCGTCGCCCAGGCTGGTCCAGCCCAGCCGGCCCCGGGCATCCACGTCCGGATCGAAGCCATCGAGCTTGAGCAGCCGCGCGCCCGGATCGGCCGCCGCCTCGGCCAGCGCCGCCGGATCATGGCGCAGGCAGTCGGCCCGATCCAGCGTCGAGCCGGTGAAGCCCGGGCGGATCACCGCGTGCTTCGCGGGGCCAGGTCGGCGGCGAGCGCCCGGATTGTCTGGTCGCGCACCGGCCATTGCGTCGCCGGAAGATAATTGACCATGATAGTGCCCCTGAGCTTCCTGACCGCATTGACCCAGGCGTGGGTGCCCGCGGCGCCGCCCCAGGCATAGGTGCCCGCGCCGAACGCATTGTTCGCGTCCTTCAGGATCACCGCGCCGCCCGCGCCGTAACCCATTTGCGGGCCGGCGACGCCGCCGGTCTCGCCCGGCACGCTGGTGAACCGCACGCCCGGGGGGAGCAGGTCGGACATGGCGAGCCGCGCCGTTTCGGGCCGCATGATGGTGACGCCGTCCAGTGTTCCCAGGTCCTGGAGCATATGCAGAAACCGGTCGTAATCGCGCGCCGACATGACCAGCCCGGCGCCGCCATAGGGGAAGCTGGGCGGCTGGAGGAACACCGAGGTCGCGCCGGGATCGATCGGGATGCGGCGTCCGGCGACAAAGCTGTACGTCGTCGCCAGCCGGCCGGCGGCACCCCCGGGGACCGTCCAATAGCTCGATTTCATCCCCAGCGGATCGAAGATGCGGCGCTGGACGAAGGCGTCGAACGGCATGCCCCCGGCCTTCTCGATCACCGCCGCCAGCACGTCCAGGCCCATCGAATAGCGCCAGGTCGTCCCCGGATCGGCGACCAGCGGCACGCCGGCGACGCGGCGCGCGAATTCCTGGAGACTGGTTGGGCGCAACTGACGCATGCGCGTTTCCATCGCGACGTTGAACGCGCCGGGCAGGAGGCCCTTTGATTCATAGAGCCTCAGCAGCGGCCCGGTGGTGATGATGTTGTATCCCAGGCCGGCGGTGTGGGTCAGCAGGTGGCGGATCGTGATCGGCCGGAGGGCGGGGCGGCTGTCGATCGTATTGGGGTTGAGCTGGACGCGCATCTCCTTGAATTCGGGAATGAAGTCGCTGACCGGCTGGTCGAGGCGCATCCTTCCCTGCTCGATCAGGATCATCGCTGCCATCGCGGTCACCGGCTTGGTCATCGAATAGACGCGCCACAGGCTGTCGGGGCCGGCGGCGGGCGCATCGCCCTCGTCGGCAATACGCCCCGCGGAGACGAACACGGTCGGCCGGTCGCCGGCGCCGAACGCGCCGACGATGCCCGGCATCTTGTCGTCGGCGACGTACGAAGAGAACAGCGCCTGCGTCGCGGGCAGCGCGGTTGCCGTCGCCGCCGGTCGCGCGGGCGCAGCGGCCAGGGCCAGCGCCACCAACATTCCGGCGGCCGTCGCCAATCCGACAAGACGCATCATCGATCCTCTCCCATCGCCCTGGCCGCCTTGGCGAACACCGTAGGCAAGCCCGCCTCGTCCAGCGAGTCCGCCGGCCACCACTCGCCATCGGGCACGTCGCTCTGCCGGTCGATATGCGTGGCCGCAAGCGCGAGTTGCAGACGGAAGTGCGTGAAGACATGCTCGACCCGCGCATCGACCATGCGCCAGGCGGCGGCGATCGGCGACGCCGCCAGCCCGGGCGGCGAGTCGGCCCACGGCCCGGTTGGCAGCGCGCGCATGCCGCCGAGCAGCCCGCGCGGCGGTCGGCGGACGAGGAGGATATGCGCGTCCGCCACCGCCCAGAATATCGTGCCGTGGCGGACGGGCTTGGGCGCCTTGACGGGCTTGACCGGATAGGTGCCCTGGTCACCTGAGGCCGCCGCGCCGCAATCGGCGAGGAGCGGGCAGGACAGGCAGCGCGGCGTGCGCGGGGTACAGATCGTCGCGCCGAGGTCCATCATCGCCTGCGCGAAATCGCCGGCGCGTCGGGGCGGGGTCAGCATGGCGGCTGCCTCGCGCACGCCACCCGGCGATGCCAGGCGGAACAGCCGCGAGACGACGCGTTCGACATTCGCGTCGATCACCGTGGCACCGGCCCCGAACGCGATCGCCGCGATGGCGGCGGCGGTATAGTCGCCAATGCCCGGCAGCGCGCGCAGCCCGGCCTCGCTGGCGGGAAAGCCGCCCCGCGCCGCGACCAGCCGCGCGGTGGCGACCAGGTTGCGCGCCCGGGCGTAATAACCGAGCCCCGCCCAGGCGGCCATCACCTCCGCCGCGTCGGCCGCCGCCAGCGCCTCGACCGTCGGCCAGCGTTCGACCCAGACCACGAAGCGCGGCGCGACCGTCGCTACCGTGGTCTGCTGGAGCATCACCTCCGACAGCCAGACGCGATACGGATCGGGCCGCGCGCCCGGCGCGGCACGCCATGGCAACATCCGGGCATGCGTATCGTACCAGGCGAGCAGCGCCGCCGCGACGCCGGGCGCGGGCGCGATCGAAGGGAGCTTGGCGGCCACCCGCCCGCTATGGCATGGACGGCATGATGAGCAAGCGCCCCCCCGCCAGGCCGCCCGCCGCCGCGCCCGAGCGCCATGGTCGCGCGTGCTCGGTCGCCGAGCTGCTGCCCGCGGTCGGCGGTGCGGCGTTCAAGCGCTACGGCTTCGTCCAGAGCGGGGTCGTGACGCGCTGGTCGGAAATCGTCGGCAGCCGCTATGCCGCGGTATCGACCCCCGAATCGATCCGCTTTCCCCCGGGACGCAAGGCTGACGGCGTACTGACCGTCACCGTCAGGGGCGCGCACGCGCCGATGATGCAGCATATCGCGCCGGAGATCATCGACCGGGTCAACCGTTTCTTCGGCTATGCCGCGGTCACGCGGCTGGCGTTCCGACAGGGCCGGGTCGCCGCGCGGCCGTCGCGACTGGCGCCGCCCGGCCTGCGCCCGACCGAGCCGCCCGCCGCGATCGGCGAGGGGCTGCGCGCGATCGCCGATCCCGAGCTGCGCGCGGTGCTGGCGGCGCTCGCCGCCACAGTCGCTGCCAGCAGCGGGGCGCCGATCGTCGGCGGCGAGACCGACACGCTGGTCATCGCGGGCAGGATCAGCTGACCCCACCTTCCCTTCGGAGTAAACCCATGAAAAATCGCGCCGCGCTTGCCCTCCTGCCGCTTCTCGTCGCCGGCTGCAATTCCGCCGACACCACCAACGTATCGGCGCCCGCCACGCCGGTGCCGTCGGCGCCGGCGCCGGCCGGCTCGGCATGGGTCGATACGATCAGCAGGACCGCCGATGGCGGTTATGTCATGGGCAACCCCAACGCGCCCCTGAAGATCATCGAATATGGATCGCGCGCCTGTCCGTTCTGCGCGAAGTTCGATGCTGACGGCTTCCCCGCACTCAAACAAGGATATGTCGCCAATGGCAAGGTAAGCTATGAATTTCGCGACTATCCGGTGCACGGCGCGCTGGACGTCGCGCCGATCCTGCTCGGCCATTGCATCGCCGATCCGTCGACCTTCTTCCCGCTGCTCGACCAGATGTTCGCCAATCAGCCCACGCTGCTCGTCAACGAACAGGCCGTCTCGTCAAAGATTGCCGCGACAATGGGCAATGCCGCGCCGACCCAGGTCGCGGTCGCCTATGCCGAAGGGCTGGGCTACCTCGATTTCGTCAAGGCGCGCGGCATTCCCGAGGACAAGGCCAGGACGTGCCTGAACGATGCCGGCGCGATCCAGAAACTGGCCGACCGCACGCAGCAGGCCAATGAAAAATATCAGGTCTCCGGCACGCCGACCTTCATCGTCAACGGCGTGGTGCTGCCGCTGCGCCCCGGCGAGGATCCGTGGGTGATGCTGGAAACCGCGCTGAAGACACGCGGCGCCTGAGGCGCCGGCGGGCAGCGCACGCGCGATGCAGATCAAGCGGCTCCGCCTGACCGGCTTCAAGAGTTTCGTCGACCCCGCCGACCTGCGGATCGAGCCCGGGCTCACCGGTGTGGTCGGCCCCAACGGGTGCGGCAAGTCCAACCTGCTGGAGGCGTTGCGCTGGACGATGGGCGAGAATTCGCCGAAATCGGTGCGCGGCGCGGGGATGGACGACGTCATCTTCGCCGGCACCGAGCACCGCCCCGCGCGCGACTTTGCCGAGGTGTCGATCCTGGCGGAGATCGATGGCGACGAGACCGAGATCGTCCGCCGGATCGAGCGGGGCACGGGTTCCGCCTATCGCATCGACGGACGCGACGTCCGCGCCCGCGACGTCGCGCTGCTGTTCGCCGATGCCGCGACCGGGGCGCACTCGCCGGCGCTGGTCAGCCAGGGGCGGATCGGCGCGGTGATCGCCGCGCGCCCGACCGAACGCCGCGCGATGCTGGAGGAGGCGGCGGGGATTGCCGGGCTTCACGTCCGGCGCAAGGATGCCGAGCAGCGGCTGGGCGCCACGGCGGCGAACCTGGCGCGGCTCGACGAGATCATCGCCGACCAGGAGGCGCGCGCCGGCGCGCTCAGGCGCCAGGCGCGCCAGGCCGGGCGCTATCGCCTGCTGTCGGCCGAGATCGGGGTGGCCGAGGCGCGTACGGTCTTCGCCCGCTGGCGCGACGCCGCGATCGCCGCCGAATCGTCGGCCGCCGAGGCGGTCGCCGGCGAAGAGCGCGTCCATGCCGCCGCCGAGGTACAACGCGCCGCCACCGCCCGGCAGGTCGCGGCAACCACGGCATTGGCGGCGGCGCGATCGGCCGCGACCGCCGCACGCGACGCCGGAAGCGAGGCCGCGCACGGCCTGGCGGGGCTGCGGTCGGAGGCGATCGCCACCCAGCGCCGCATCGGCGAACTGGCCGACCAGCGCGCGCGGATCGCCGAGGATCGCCAACGCGAAGCCGCGCTGGCGACCGATGCCGCAGACGCGCTCGCCCGGCTCGGCAGGGAGCAGGCGGCGCTGGAGGAGCGGATCGCCGGCGGGATCGCGCGACTGCCGGCGATCGATGCGCGGCTGGCGGCGGCCGAACGCGTCGCGCAGGACGCCGATAGCGCGCTGGCCGCGGCGATCAGCCGGCAGGCGGCCGAGGCGGCCGAGGCTCGCGTCGCCGAGGCCGCGGCAGCCTCGGCTCGGGCGCGGCACGACCGCGCGAGCCGCGATCAAGCCGCACTTACCGCCGAGGCACGCGCCCTGGACGACCTTGCCCCGTTACGCACTGCTTTGGCGGCAGCGGCCGGGGCGCGCGCCGACGCCGCCACCGCCGCCGAGACCGCGCGCATCGATCGGGCCGCCGCCGAGGGCGACGAGCGATCGGCGCACGACGCGGCAGGCCGGGCGGAGCGGGACCGCGCGGCGGCACGCGCCGAACTGGCCGCGATCGACAGCGAACTTCAGGCGCTGGCAAAGTCCACCAGCCCGGCGGGGCGTGACCGCCTGCTTGACCGGCTGCACCCCGCGCCGGGATATGAGCGCGCGCTGGCGGCGGCGCTTGGCGACGATCTGGAAGCGGGGCTCGATCCTGCGGCCGAGCGCCACTGGGCGGGCGCCGCGCCGCAGCCGGACGACCCGGCCAGGGGCACGATGGCCGCGCTGGGCGATCATGTCGCGGCGCCCGACGCACTGGCGCGGCGGCTGGCGCAGGTGCTGGTCGCCGGTCGCGATACCGGACAGACGCTGGCGGTCGGCCAGCGTCTGGTGACGCTGGACGGCGCATTGCGGCGGTGGGACGGTTTTGTCGCGCGACCGGGCGGCGTCGCAGCGGCGGCAGCCGAGCGGCTGGAGCGGGTCAACCGGTTGTCCGTGCTGACGGGGCAACATCCGGCCGCGCTGGCCGATGTCCACCGCACCGACCGGGCCGTTGCCGCCGCGACGCGCGCCATCGCCGATGCCCGGGCGCGCGTCGCGGCGGCCCGGACCGCGCGCGATCGCGCCGACATCGCGATGCGCGACTCAGCCCGGGCCGAGGACCGCGCCGCCGCGCGGATCGAGCGCGCCGAGGCGCGGCGCGCTGATCTCGACGCCCGCCTGGGTCGCGGCGCCGGCGACATCGCCGAGGCCGAGGCCGAGCTGGCGTGCGCCGAGGCGGTCGTTGCCGCCCTGCCCGATGGCGCGGCGACCCCCGCCGAGGTCGCCCGCCGCCACGTCGAGGCCGAGCAGCTGCGTACGGCCCCCGCCATCGCCCGCGGCGAGCGGGGCGCGGTGGACCTGGCGATCGCCGCCGATCGCGAGCGGATCGCCCTCATCCTTGCCGAACAACACGGATGGACAGCCCGCGCCGGCGAGGCCGCCCGGCGGATCGCCGACAAGGCCCGGCGCGAGGCCCTGCTGGCGGAGGAAGCGGACGCGATCGCCGCCGGCCCCGCCAGGCTCGCCGCGCAGATCGCCGAAGGGGACGCCAAGCTGGTCGAGCAGCGCAATGCCGCCAATGCCGCCGCCAATGCCGAACGCGCCGCGGAAGCGGGTGCCGCCGTTGCCGACGCCGCTGCCCGCACCGCCGCCGAAGCCTTTGCCACCGCGCGCGAGGCCCGGGCGGGCGCTGCCGCGCGTGCCGAGGGCCACGATGCCCGCCGGATCGAGATGGCGCGCGTCGCCGGCGAACGGTTCCAATGCCCGCCGCCACTGCTTGGCGACCGGATCGGCTTTGCCGTTGCCGACGTCGCGGATCCGGCCACCGAGGCGGCGCGGCACGACCGGCTGCTGGTCGATCGCGAGCGCATCGCGCCGGTCAATCTGGTCGCCGAGGCCGAACTGGCCGAGCTGGATGCCGCGCGCACGGATACAGCGGTCGAACGGGACGATCTGGGCCAGGCGGTCAACCGGCTGCGCGGATCGATCGGTACGCTCAATCGCGAAGGGCGCCAGCGGCTGCTGGCGGCGTTCACGGCGGTCAACGGCCATTTCCAGCGTCTGTTCGGGACATTGTTCGAGGGCGGCGCGGCGCGGCTGGAACTGGTCGATGCTGACGATCCGCTCGAGGCCGGGCTGGAGATCATGGCACAGCCGCCCGGCAAGAAGCTGCAGTCGCTGACCTTGTTGTCGGGCGGCGAGCAGGCGCTGACCGCCGTCGCGCTGATCTTCGGGTTGTTCCTGACCAATCCCGCGCCGATCTGCGTGCTGGACGAGGTCGACGCACCGCTCGACGACGCTAATATCGAGCGCTTCTGCGACCTGCTCCACCGCATGACCGGCGAGACGCAGACACGTTACCTGATCGTCACCCACAATGCCGTGACGATGAGCAGGATGCATCGATTGTTCGGGGTGACGATGGTCGAACGGGGGATCAGCCGGCTGGTGTCGGTCGATCTCGGCGGCACGCAGGAACCGGAAACCCAGGCGGATCGACAGTCAGACTTGAGGCCGAGCAGCGGCCAGATCGTTGCCTGACGCCGGGCACTCACCCGCAGCCCAGCCCCCATCCACTGTCGCATCCGCCGCGCATCTGCCACAAGGCGCGGGCCATCATGACGATACCAGCGCCATCCTCCCGCCCCGACGACCTGCCGGTGCTGGCGGTCCTGCCCGATCTGCTCGCGCGCTTGCGCGACCGGCCGAATGCCGTGCTGGTCGCACCGCCCGGCGCGGGTAAGTCGACCGCGATCGCTCCTGCCCTGCTCGGCCAGCCATGGTGCGGCGGCGGCGTGCTGCTGCTTTCGCCGCGCCGGATCGCGGCGCGCGCGGCGGCCGAGCGGATGGCGGCGCTGGCCGGCGAGCCGGTCGGCGGCACCTTTGGCTATGCCACGCGGATGGACAGCCGGCGCTCGGCGGCGACGCGTGTCACGGTCATGACCGAGGGCATCTTCGTCGCGCGGATCCAGGCCGATCCCGAACTGAGCGGCGTATCGGCGGTGCTGTTCGACGAGGTCCACGAACGCAGCCTCGACAGCGATTTCGGCCTGGCGCTCGCGCTCGACGCCCAGGCCGGCTTGCGTCCGGACCTGAGGATCGTCGCGATGTCGGCGACGCTAGACGGCGCACGCTTCGCCGCGTTGCTTGGTGACGCCCCGCTGATCGAGAGCGCCGGGCGCAGCCACCCGCTCGACCTGCATTATCTCGGCGGTCGCGGGGAGGCGAGGATCGAGGAGGCGATGGCGGCGGCGATCCGCCGGGCGCTGCGCGACGAGGCCGGGGGCGTGCTCGCCTTCCTGCCGGGGGTCGCCGAGATCGAGCGCACCGCCGATCGCCTTGGCGACCTCGCCGGCATTACCCTCCACCGCCTCCACGGGCAAATGCCCCCGCAAGCGCAGCGTGCCGCCATTGCCGCCGAGCTGGACGGCCGCCGCAAGCTCGTGCTGGCCACCGCCATCGCCGAGACCAGCCTTACGCTGGACGGAATCGGCGTGGTGGTCGATTGCGGGCTGGCGCGGCGGCCGCGCTACGACCGCGCGGCGGGCATGACCCGGCTGGTCACCGAGCGCGCCAGCCAGGCCGCGATCACCCAGCGCGCCGGCCGCGCGGCGCGTCAGGGGCCGGGGGTCGCCTATCGCCTGTGGGAAGCCGCCGCCACCGCCGGCCTGCCGCGCTTCGACCCGCCGGAGATCGCCGAGGCCGACCTGTCCGCGCTGGTGCTCGACTGCGCGATCTGGGGGGTGGCCGATCCCAGCGCGCTGGCCTGGCTCGATCCGCCGCCCGCACCCGCGATCGACGAGGCGCAGACGCGGCTGGCGCGGCTGGGGGCGGTCGACGAGAGCGGGCGGCCGACGCCGCATGGCCGCGCGCTGGCGCGACTGCCGATGCCGCCGCGCGTGGCGCACATGCTGGTTCGCGGCGGCGAACTGGGATTGGCGCGCGAGGCGGCCGAGGTCGCGGTCCTGCTCGGCGAGCGCGGGCTGGGCGGTTCCGGCGTGGACCTGGAGACGCGGGCGCAGCGCCTGCGTGGCGAACGCGGGCCCCGCGCCGAGGCTGCGCGGCGGATGACGGAGAGATGGGCGGCGATGGCGCCCGCCGCCGCCGGGGCGCCCGGCGGCCTGGCCAACCCGCACGCCACCGCCGTCGCGATCGCCTTTCCCGACCGGGTCGCGCGACGGCGCCATGCCGGCGGCGAGCGCTGGGAGTCGGTCGGCGGACGCGGCTTTCGGCTTGACCCCGCCGATCCGCTGGCGACGGCCGACTGGCTGGCGGTCGCCGAGACGCAGGGGTCCGCCGCCGGCGCGCGCATCCTGAGCGCCGTGGCGATCGACCAGCTTGCCGTCGAAACGCTGTTCGCCGAACACATCGCCACCGCCACCCGCGCGCGCTTCGATCCGGCGACCGGCGGCGTCGCGGCGATCCGGGAGCGCCGGCTGGGCGCGATCGTGCTGGCCGGCGGCCCCGATGCCGACGCCGATCCGCATGCCATTGCCGCCGCGCTGGTCGCCGGCGTGCGCGAGCACGGCCTACCGCTGCTACCATGGGCGCCCGACGCACGCGCATTGCGGGCCCGGGCCGCCTTCGCCGCCGCGCATGGCGGCACGATCATGCTCGACGACGCACTGCTGCTCGCCACACTCGACGATTGGCTGCCGCCGCTGGTCGCCGGCAAGCGCCGCCTGGCCCAGGTCGACCCTGCCATGCTGACCGAAACGCTGCGCGGGCTTGCCGGGTGGGAGACGATGCGCGCGCTCGACCGGATCGCCCCCGCCCGGCTGGTCACGCCGGCGGGGTCGAGCCATGCGATCGACTATGCGGCCGAAGACGGCCCGACGGTGGAACTGCGTCCGCAGGAGCTGTTCGGCCAAGCCACGCACCCGATGGTCGCCGACGGCCATGTCCCGCTGGTGCTCAGCCTGACCTCGCCCGCCGGCCGTCCGATCCAGACGACGCGCGACCTGCCCGGTTTCTGGGCGGGCAGCTGGGCGGCGGTGGCCAAGGACATGCGCGGGCGCTATCCCCGCCATCCCTGGCCGGACGACCCTGCCGCCGCCGCCGCGACCACGCGAACCAAAAAGGCGGATGCGCGTGCGCGCGAGACGCGCTAATACGCGATCCACGTACATGGAAGCGGCGTCCGCCCTGAATATTCCAAGACGATGAGGCAATCATGGCCACCGCGCGTATCTATCAACGGGTCAAGAGTTCGATGCAGTCGGGCCGCGCCCGCACCGATCGCTGGGTGCTGGAGTTCGAGCCGGGCGAGGCCAAGCGCCCCGATCCGCTGACCGGCTGGGCCGGATCGGGCGACACAAGCGAGCAGGTCCGCCTGGGATTTTCCACGGCGCAAGCGGCGCAGGCCTATGCCGAAAAAGTTGGCCTGGCCTATCAAGTCGTGCCGGCGCCGGTACGTACCCTGAAGCTGCAGAGCTATGCCGACAATTTTCGGTAAGGCGATCCTCAGGTCCCGATGATCGATCGGCCAAGCAGCAGCAGCAGCTTGACGTCGATCGCCACGCCAGCGTCGCGCCGGGCAGCAACGAAGTCCGGCAGCGCGGCCAGCGCCACGCGGTGCACCGTTATGTCCTCGTCGCCTTCCCCGCCTCCCTCGCCGACCTGCGTCAGGCGCTCGGCGCGGACCAAGGTGAAGCTTTCGCTGACCATGCCGGGCGAGGAATGAAACGTGCCGATCGCGGTCACCGTGGCGGCGCGATAGCCGGTTTCCTCCTCCAGTTCGCGCGCGGCCGACGCCTCGACGCTTTCGCCCGCTTGCTCGTCGCCGACCAGCCCCGCCGGCAGTTCGAGGCAACGCCGCCCCAGCGGCACGCGGTATTGTTCGACCAGCAGCACCTCGCCCGCGTCGATCGCCACGATCACCGCCGCGTGGATGTCGCGGGCGCGGCCGACATATTCCCAGCGCCCGCGTTTCTTTACGGTCAGGAACCTGCCCTGCCAGACGATTTCCTCCGGCAAATCATGGTCGGGCGCGGTCACAGCTCGATCAGCCGATCCGGAAGCTCGTTTACATCGCTGTCGGTCTTGGGGAAATGCGTGGCGACGATCGCGCCGATCGCGGTCACCGCCGCCGCCATGCCCTCGCCCGCGCGGCCGGCGCGCAAATGGTCGACCAAGGCGGCCATCGCCGCTCCCCAGCGTTCGGGCACGACCTTGGCATGGATCGCCTGGTCGGCGACGATCTCGGCCAGCCGCTCGTCGAGCGACAGGTAGACGAGCACGCCGATCCGCGCCGCCGTGCGGCGTTCGGCGCCGACCCGGAAATATTGCACCGCGCGCCGCCTGACCCGCCGCGCCTGCGTCGTCCCCGGCGTCAGCATCATCCGCAGCATCGGCCAAGCCAGCGCGTAGCGCACGACCAGGAACACGATCGCCTGCGCGACCATCAGCGCGAAGATCGCGCTGCCCAGGGTCGCCGCGGATGTCCAGCCATTGCCGAACCAGCCGATCGGCACCTCGACGATCGCCGGATACAGCGCGGCTGCCGCCATGAGCAGCAACATCGCCGCCAAGGCGTAATGCAGCGCGACGTCATGATAGGAATCGGATCGTTGCGCGATGATCGTGACGATCTCGGCATCGGTATCGACTTCGGCGGCGGTCACCGCCGCGGTGACGCGGTCGCGCTCCTCGGGCGTCAGGGGCGGCAGGCGCATTACCAGCCGCCCGACGAGCCGCCGCCGCCGAACGATCCGCCGCCGCCCGAAAAGCCGCCTCCACCGCCACTATCGCCGCCCCAGCCGCTGCTCCAGCCGCCGTCGCTCAGACCCGGTCCCCACAGGATCACCGGCGCCGATCCGCCGCGGTAACGCCGCCCGCGGCGGCGGTTGAAGATCATCGGGATGACGAAGAACACGACGATCAGGACCGCAAAGCCGATGACCTGCGCGTCATTGTTCGACGACCGCGATCGTCGCAACGGCGGTGGCGTCGTCGCCGCGCGCGTCTCGGCCTCTTCAGGGGGCAGCTTCAATTGTTCGGCGATCGCCTGTGCGCCGGCGCTGATGCCGCCGGGATAATCGTTGGCACGGAACCTGGGCAGGATGGCGCCGGAGATGATCGACGACGACAGCGCGTCGGTCATGATCGGTTCCAGTCCATAGCCGACCTCGATCCGGACGCGACGCTCGGTCGGCGCGACGATCAGGATGATGCCGTTATCGGCGTTCTTCTGCCCGATCCCCCAGGCCCGGCCGAGTTTGTAGCCGTAATCCTCGATCGGATAGTCTTGCAGGCTGGGGACCGTCGCGATCACCAGCTGGCGCGACGAGGCCTGCTCGACGCCGTCGGACAGCGCGGTGAGTTGCTGCTCCTGTTCGGGCGTGAGCAGGTTGGCGGCGTCGACCACGCGCCCGGTCAGCTTGGGAAAGGTCTGTGCCGAGGCCCCACGGGGGGCGAGCACCAGCGCCAGCGCCAGCAGCACGGCGCGCACGACATGACCGATCGCCGGATACGACGCGCGCATGGCTGCGGTCAGCTGCCGTTCCCGAAATCGATCGTCGGGTTCGCGTCCGCGCCGGCGGCCGCCTGGAACGGCACGAGCGGCTTGGCGCCATAGAACACCTTGGCGCCGATTGCGTCGGGGAAGGTCCGGATGCGCGTATTATAAGCCTGGACCGCGCTGTTATAGTCGCGGATGGCGATGGTGATGCGGTTGTTGCTGCCTTCGATCTCGGTAATCAGATCCTTGAAATTGCCCTGGCTCTTGAGGTCGGGATAGGCCTCGACCGTCGCCAGCAGCCGGCCGAGCGAACCGCCCAGCTGGCCCTGCGCGCCCTGGAACGCGGCAACCTTGGCCGGATCGGTCAGGTCACCGGGATTGAGCTGGATCGAGGTCGCCCTGGCGCGCGCATTGATCACGTCGGTCAGGATCTTGCCCTCCGACGCGGCGGCGCCCTTCACCGTGGCGACGATACCCGGAATGGTGTCGGTGCGCCGCTGGTACGCGGCCTGGACGTCGGCCCAGCGCGCCTTGGCATTCTCCTCGGCGGTCGGCACCGAATTGAGCCCGCACGCCGACAGCATCACGATCGCCGTCGGGGCGACCAGCGTCCGAAACTTCATGGGTGACCCTCCTCGTGCCCAGCCGCCGCTTATGTAGGAGCGGGCAGGGTCGGCGAAAAGCGAAATGCGCGGCACGGTTGCCAAATCGCCTGACACGGCGTCTAATCGCGGCGGCTTGCGACCCCGAGGAGAACAGGATGCTCACGGAATTCAAGGCGTTCGTCATGCGCGGCAACGTGATGGACCTGGCCATCGCGGTGATCATCGGCGCCGCCTTCGGCAAGATCGTCGCCTCGCTGACCGACGACCTCTTGATGCCGATCATCGGCACGATCTTGGGCGGGCTGGATTTTTCCAGCCATTTCATCATCCTGAACCAGGACAAGGTGCCGCCGGCGCTGGCCGGATCGACCGATTACGCCGCGCTGAAGAAGGCGGGCGTGCCGTTGCTGGGCTGGGGCGAGTTCGTGACTCAGGCGGTGAACTTCCTGATCGCCGCCTTCGTCATTTTCCTGCTGATCAAGGCGGTGAACCGGGTGATGCCCAAGCCGCCGGAGGACGTCGCGGGCGATCCCGCCGACATCGTCTTGTTGCGCGAAATCCGCGACAGCCTGCGTGCGTGAGCCTAGGCGCACCGGCGGCTAGGCCGCGACCAACTCGTCGGCAGCGGCATCGGCCAGGCTGGTGCCGTCCAGGATCCGCGCGGTCTCGTCACGCACCCGCGCCATCGCCAGGCGGATCGCGCAGGTGCCCTCGTCCTTGCAATCGCCGCACCGGCGATAGGCGGTACGGCTGACGCACGGCACCAGCGCCAGCGGCCCCTCGATTATGCGAATGATCTCGCCCAGCGAAACGAGATGGGTCGGGCGCGACAGGCGATAGCCCCCGGCCTTGCCGCGATGGCTGTTGAGCAACCCCGCCTCGCGCAGGTCGGCCAGGATCAGCTCAAGGAACTTGCGCGGGACATTGGCATGGACGGCGATCCGGTTCATCGGGATCGGGGGGCCGCCAACCGGCGCTTCGGCCAGATAAAGCATCGCGCGGAGCGCGTACCGGGAACGCTGCGTCAACATGATGGTCGGCCCTTACAATATATTGTGGCGAGCGAAAGGCCGATACGGGCTTTTCATCGCCTCGACAGTCCCTATATCGGTCTTCGCCGGTTTGCCGGCTATGGCGATAAAGTGCGGCGTGTCATAGACACAGCGGACCCGGGGGCAGTACCCGGCGGCTCCACCACAACCCCCGTTCGCGCGGGGTTCTGACGGGGCCGAACCAGGATCGACGTGTGTTGAAAAGCGCTGTTTTTGCCCAGGATGGGACCACTGTGACGGCCCATAACACAAGTGCCAACGATAACGAGGCGCTCGCGATTGCGGCCTAATCCAAGTCCTCACGGACTAGGTTAGTCAGACAAAAGCGCGGTTGGACCGCACCGGGCAACAGAAGCGGATTCCGGCGGCAGCCGGGGGGGCCGAGCAACAGAACCCCCCGGACCTTTTCCCTTCGCGGCCGATGTCAGGCGCGTCGCCCGATCCAGTGACGACTGAGGAAATAGGCGGTGATCCCGCCACCGATCACCGCGCACGCGCCACAGATCGCATCGAACGCCCAGGGTTCCTCGGCATAGGGCAGGCCCTTGACGTTCATGCCGTACAGTCCGGTGACAAAGGTCAGCGGCAGGAACACCATCGCCACGATCGAGATGATCAGCGCGCGGCTGTCGATCTGCTCGGCGCGCAGGTCAGTCAACGCCTCATGAGTCAGCGCGGCACGTTCGCGGATGCTTTCCAGTTCCTCGGCCATGCGCGCGGCGCGATCGGCGGCGGCGACGAGATGGAGGCGGTCGTCGTCGCGCAGCCAGCCGACGGGCAGGGTGGCCAGCTTTTCCAGCGCGCTCCGCTGCGGCGCGAGGAAACGGCGATAGCCGATCGCCTGGACGCGCACCCTGGTGACCGTCCGTCGCAATTCGAATACCCTGTCGGCGTCGAGGCCGCTTTCGCATTCGTCGAGGTCGTCGCCGAGTTCGGCGACATCGGGATCGAGGTCGCTGGTGATCGCGCTGGCAAATTCGGCGATCAGGTCGCCCGGGTCGAGCGCGCGGCCCTGTTCGACGCATTTGACGACGGTGTCGACCGCGGTCAGCTGCTTGCGCGACACTGAGAACACCCGGCCGTCGACCGCCCAGATGCGGATCGACGCCAGCGGGTCGGAGGTCGATAGATGATCCTCCGACCGGCCGCGCAGGTTGAGCAGCGCACCGTCGTCGAATTGCTCGCAGCGGGGGCGGGTCTCGCTCGCGGTGAGCGCCTCGACGAGGTAGTCGTCGAGCTTGGCGATGTTGGCCAGCCAGTCCTGCGCGTGTTCGTTGTTGGTCGACAAATGCACCCAGACGAAGCGATCGGCGCCGTCGAGCGCCTGCTTGATGTCGGTCTTGGTGACCTTGCCCGCGCCGTCGACCCGATAGGCGAAACCGCTCACCGCTTCATCTCCAGATAGACGGTCACATCTTCGCCGTACCCGACGGGCGGGCCGGACGAAACCATCCGCGTGGCATCGGCTCGCCCTCGGTCGAGAATCGCGGACGGCACGCCCGCGTCATGGACGACGCGATCGGCGTGTGCCAGCGCGCGCGCCTGGCGCATCGTCAGGTCGTCGGGATCGGGAGAGGACAGCGTGATCACGGTCAATGCCGGCCGATCGGTCGACGGCCCCGACCTTTCGTCGCCAAGCCAGGCGGCGACCCTCGACGATGCGTCTGCACCCAGCGGATCGATCGGGCCGCCCGCCGCCAGTGCCGCGCCCAGCGCGCGGCGCCGATCCCCGCCGTCGGGAAAGCGGGCGCGCAGCCTGGCTCGAGCGGCGTGCAATATCTCGGCCAGTCCGCCCAATCCCGCCGGCAGCATCGCCTCCAGCCGCTGGCGCAGCGCCGCCGCCAAGCCCGCCGACGCGCCCCCCGTGCCGATCGCGACGATCACCGGGGAACGGTCGATGATCGCCGGCAGCGTGAAGTCGCACAGGTCCGGCCGGTCGACGGCGTTGACCAGCACGCCGCGACTCCTCAGCCGCGCCACCGTCGCATCGGGATCGTCGAGCGCGATGATCGCCAGCGCCGCCGCGTCCTCCTCGCCGACGATCGTCGCCCCTGCCCGTTCCAGCAACCGCCGCTTGGCCGCCGCCGCCTCGCCTGTGCCGATCAGCATCACCGGCCGGCCGCCCAGCCGGACGAACACCGGCAGGCTGTGCAGGGTCACGCGGTCAGCCACTCGGGCACGCGTTCGGCGGCCATGATCGTGTCCGCGCCGATGCGATCGGCGACGATCGCGTAACGGTCGCCATCGACCAGCACCTCGGGCACCAAAGCGCGGCTGTTATAGGTCGACGCCATCGTCGCGCCATAGGCGCCGGCGGTGTAGAGCACCGCCAAGTCGCCGCGCACGACCGCGTCGATCTCGCGCGCCTTGGCAAAGGTGTCGCCGCTTTCGCAGACCGGGCCAGCCAGATTGGCCGTCATCCGCGTGCCCGACGGCCGCACTGCGCCGAACTCATGGTGCGCGTCGTACAAAGCGGGGCGCGCCAGGTCGTTCATCGCCGCATCAACGATCACCCACGGATGGCCCGTTCCCGGCTTGACCCAGATCACCTGGGTGAGCAGCAATCCGGCATCGCCCGCAATCACCCGGCCGGGTTCGAACATCAGCGTCACGTCCCAGCCGGCGGTCGCCCGCGCCACCATCGCGCCGATCTCGCGCGGGGTCGGATAGACTTCGCCGGGACGATAGGCGACGCCGAACCCGCCGCCCAGGTCGACATGGGTCACGTCATGGCCGGCCGCGCGCAGCTCGGCGACCAGCGCGCCGATCCGGCGATAGGTCGTCTCCAGCGGCGCGAGATCGGCGATCTGGCTGCCGATATGCGCCGCCACGCCGCGCATCGCCAGCCCCGGCAGCGCCGCCAGCCGCGCGTAGATCGCCGGCGCGTCGCTGATCGCCACGCCGAACTTGTTCTCCGCCTTGCCGGTGGAGATCTTGGCATGGGTGCCGGCATCGACGTCGGGATTGACACGCAGGACAGCCTGGGCGCGTGTCCCGCGCGCGACGGCCAGGTCGCCCAGGATCGCGCCCTCTTCCTCGATCTCGATGTTGAACTGGCCGACCCGGGCGGCCAGAGCCGCGTCGAGTTCGGCGACGGTCTTGCCGACGCCCGAAAACACGATGTCATCGGGCGCCATCCCGGCGGCCAGCGCGCGCGCCATCTCGCCGCCCGAGACGATGTCCGCGCCATAGCCGCATTTCGCCAGCACATTCACGACGGCCAGGTTCGGATTGGCCTTGATCGCATAGGCCAGGTGGACGCGCGGCAGGATACCCAACCCATAGCGCAGGGCGTCGGCATTATCCTCCAGCTGGCGCCGCGAATATACATAGACCGGTGTGCCGACTTCGGCGGCGATCCGCGACAGCGGGACATCCTCGGCGAACAACTCGCCGTTGCGCAGCGCGAACCGGCTCATGTCAATTGGCGGGCGGCAGGTCGAATTGGTTGCCCGTTCGCTCCTCGGAGCTTTTGAGCAATTCGTCGCTCCGTTCCGGCCGGGCCTGGCTGGATGCGGTCAGCAACGCGCCCGGCGTCGGCGTCGCGGTCGCGCCATAGGGCGCCACGGGCAGCCGCTCGCCGGCCGCCGGCTCCAGATCGCGTGCCGCGCCGCACGCCGACACCGCGAGCACCAGACCCAGCAGCAACAGCTTCCTCACGTCGTTTCTCCCTTTCGCGCGGCACGCGCCGCGGCGATCGCCTCGCGCACCCGCATCGGTGCGGTGCCGCCGAAGCTGGTGCGGCTGGCGACCGACGCGTCGACCGTCAGCACGCCATAGACGCGTTCGTCGATCCGCGCATCGATCCGTTTGAGCGCCGCGAGCGGCAATTCGGCCAGCGCGACCCCGGCCTGCTCGGCCGCCTTCACCGCCTCGCCGGTGATATGGTGCGCCTCGCGGAACGGGACCCCGGCCTCGCGCACCAGCCAGTCGGCCAGGTCGGTCGCGGTGGCAAAGCCCGCCTCAGCGGCGGCGCGCATCCGGTCCGTGCGGAAGGTCACGCTCTCCACCATCCCGGTCATCGCCGCGATCGAAATGCCAAGCAGGTCATGCGCCTCGAACACCGGCGGCTTGTCGTCCTGCATGTCCTTTGAATAAGCCAGCGGCAGGCCCTTCATCGTCACCATCAGCGCGGTCATGCAGCCCATGATCCGCCCGCTATGCCCACGCACCAGCTCGGCGGCGTCGGGGTTGCGTTTCTGCGGCATGATCGAGCTGCCGGTCGACCATTGGTCGGACAGGCTGACGAAGCCGAACGGCTGCGACGCCCACAGCACGAACTCCTCGGCCAGCCGGCTGAGGTGGAGCGCGCATTGCGTGGCGGCCGCGAGATGGTCGAGCGCGAAGTCACGGTCGCTGACCGCGTCGAGCGAATTGGTGGTCGGTCCGGCAAAGCCGAGCGCCCGCGCCGTCGCATCGCGATCGATCGCAAAGCCGGTGCCGGCGAGCGCCGCCGATCCCAGGGGCGACCGGTTCATCCGCTCCCGGTTGTCGGCCAGCCGGCCGCGGTCCCGCGCCAGCATGTCGTGATAGGCCATCAGGTGATGGCCGAGCGTCACCGGCTGCGCGCTCTGGAGGTGGGTGAAGCCGGGCATCACGCTGGCCGCATGTTCGTCAGCGCGCGCGATCAGCGCGTCCTGCAATGCCCCCAGCGCGGCATCGGCCTGGTCGATCGCGTCGCGCACCCACAGCCGGAAATCGGTCGCGACCTGGTCGTTGCGCGACCGCGCGGTGTGCAGCCGGCCGGCGACCGCGCCGACCTTTTCGGTCAGCCGCGCCTCGGTCAGCATGTGGATGTCCTCCAGCGCGAGGTCGTCGGGCACGCCGTCGCGCGCATAATCCTCGGCCACCGCGTCCAGCCCGGCGCCGATCGTCGTAGCATCCTCGGGCGCGATGATGCCCTGCGCGTCCAGCATCGCGACATGCGCCTTCGATCCGGCGATGTCCTGGCGCCACATCCGCTTGTCGAACGGGATCGACGCATTTATCTCGCGCATCACCGCCGCCGGGCCCTCGGCAAACCGACCGCCCCACATCGTATTCGAGGGTCCCATGCGCGCTATCGTGTTTCTCCTGGCCGCCACAGCGGCAATCGGCGGCTGCGATAGGCGTTCGCCCCCGAACGGGCAAGCGACCGACACCGTCGCCAATGTCGCGGCGGATGCCGAGACGACGCCGGACGAGGTGGTCGGGCCGCCAGGCGCTGCCGCCGCCGCGACCGGCAAGGTCGACCGCGGCCACCAGGGCGAGGCGGCGCCGAAGGTCGCTTTCACCGCGCCCGACGGCAAGACGGTGACGCTGGCGAGCTTCGCCGGCAGGCCGGTGCTGCTCAACCTCTGGGCGACCTGGTGCGGCCCCTGCGTCGCCGAGATGCCGACGCTCGACATCCTCGCCGGCGAAGGCAATGTCACCATCGTCGCGCTCAGCCAGGACCTCGACGGCGCCAAGGCGGTGGCGCCGTTCGTCGCCAGGGAGAAGCTCAAGGCGCTCCGCCCCTATCTCGACCCCGCGCTCAAGATGTCGGCCGCGCTCGGCAATCCCAACCTGCCGACCACGATTCTCTACGACGCGAAGGGCCGCGAAATGTGGCGCGTGGCCGGCGGCCTGGACTGGACCGGCATGCCCGCACGCACGCTGCTGGCCGAGGCGAATTAGTGGATCAGCCGGTGAAACTCGGTTAGCATCGCGATATTGCCGGCGACACCGCGGTCGAGGTCGGAACGGACACGATCACCGAGACCAAAGCCGGCAAGCCGTACACCTATGTGACCAAGTTCATTGCGGTCTACACCCGCGTCGCCGGCACCTGGAAGGCGCTTGGGTTGCACCTCCAACTGATCCGCCCGGGTAATTAGGCTGCAAACCCATGGGCGAGCAGGCGTCACGCCGCCCGCGTCGCCTTGCCGTATTTGTCCTCCCGGCGCAGGCCGACCATCATCCCGCGTTCCAGCCGTGCGCACAACGCCGCGTAATAATCGGTCAGGAAACCCCAGTCGTCGCCATCGTCGGCGATGCCGGCCTTGCGCCGGATCGCTTCCGCGACGGTGCCGATCGGCTCGGGGCGGCCGTCTCGCAACACCTCCTCCAGCGTCTGCAGTTCGAAGATACCGTAAAGGTCGAGCGCCGCCTCGCTGAACGTCCGTCGCGCCCGCGTGCCGGCGGCCGCCGCGGCGACCAGGTCGTCGCCCAGCCGCGCCTTGACCGTGCGCACCACCCAGGTGCCCGCCAGCAAGTCGCCGACGCGCAGCTTGTCGCGGTTGAACAGCGGAAAGAACAGGAAGATGCCGCTCCAGGACAAGGCGAACAATGTCAGTAACCAGTCGGCGACCTCCGCCGCCGACTGCGCGCCGAGGAACGACAGCGGCAGGAACACCTCGATCTCGCGCATCGCGTTGCGCGCGATCACCGCGCCCCCGGTCAGCCGCGCGCCGTCGCGCGCGACCACGCGCAGGCCGACCAGCCGCTTGCCCGGCGTGGCGCCGCGCCCGCCCATTTCGAACAGGGTGAACCACCCGTTCCTGAGGACGAAGAAGCCGATCAGCCACAAGGCGTAGATCAGCTGGCTGCGCGCGGCGATGAACAGGAAGCCGATCAGGATCGTCCCGATCACCAGGATCGCCAGCATCATCACCGCGTCGAGCAGGAACGCCCCGGCGCGCGATCCCGCCGAGCCCAGCTCCAGTTGGAGATCGACGCCCTCGGGGGTGACGAAGGTACGCCGCAGCGATACAGGCTTAGGCGGCCGCGCCATCGGTCTTTCGCGGCAGGTAGAAATAGACGCACCAGCCGGCCAGCATCGCCAGCCCGATCGCATAGCGCGGCACGTCCGAGGTGATCGTCTGGCGTCCGATCCCCTCCAGCAGTCCGGCGACCGCCAGCATCACCACCGCGCCGCCCATCGCGGTCGCCGCCGACCGGCCCGCCGCCACCGCCGCGTCGGTCCGCGCGGCGCGCCCGGGAAAGGCGATCGCCATGCCGATCCGAAAGCCCGCCGCGCCGGCGATGACGATCGCGAAGATCTCGGTCGTGCCGTGGATCATCAGCCAGCCGACGAACCCGAACCCCAGCCCCTTGGGCACGAACACCGCCAGCATCGCCCCCATCATCAGCCCGTTATAGGCGAGCAGCAGCGCGGTCGGCACCGCGAACGCGAAACCCAGCGCGAAGGCGAAGATCGAGATCTGGGCATTGTGGGTGAACAGCGATGCGGCAAACGTCGCCAACGCGCTTTCGCCGTTCCCCGGCATCTTCGACGAACCGTAGATCGTATCGCGCAGCAACGCGACGCTCGCGGTCGGATCGCGCCCTTGCGCCAGCGCGTCGGGAATGACCGCATAGAACCAGGCGGGATCGTTGCGGATCAGGACATAGGCGACCACGGCACCGACGACCGTCAGTACCAGCGCGACCAGCGTCTCCCGCCACAACGACTGCACCGCCATCGGCCAGCTATGGGCGAAGAAGCGGCCGAGCTGGCGCCTCGCCGAGGTCGGCACGCCATAGATCTGGAAATAGGCGCGGGTGCACAATTGCTCGAGATAGACGATCAGGCTGCGGTCGAGCGAGGTCTCGCGCGCGACCGACAGCGACGACAAGGCCGAGCGATAGAGCAGTGGCAGCACCAGCAGCGATTCCTCGCTCACCGCCGAGACCCCGCCTTTCTCGATACGGGCGACGATCGCGTCGAGCTTGTCCCAATCCGCCTGATGCGCGGTGCGAAAGCGCGTCGCGTTGACCATCGTCCGGTCGGCATCGACAAAGGCGGACGTGCTCACAACAGGTTCCTCCGCTTGAGGTCGACATAGCCGGCGACCAGCGCCTCGCCGATCCGGTCATGGCGGCTCTCGATCACATGCGCGCCGAGATGACGCAACCGGGTCAGCACCAGCAGGCGGTCCTTGAGCAGCCCGGCGGCGGTCACTGCGCGGGTGATGTCGTCGGCGAAGCGCGGCGGCGTATCGACGATCGACTCGAGTTCCTCGTCGCGCAGCACAACCACCAGCAGCAGGTGCCGCTCGGCCAGTCGGGCGGCGGCGCGGACCATGAACTCGGCGCTGGTCAGGTCGGTGAATTCGGTGAACAGCACGATCATCGACCGCCGCGTCAGCCGCGACGCCAGGTTGGTCAGCGCATAGGTGTAATTGGTCTCGTCCCCCGAATAGTCGATCGCGGCGGCCAGCCGCTGCAATTCGGCGAACGATCCCGCACCCGAGATCAGCCCGCTGGCGATTCGCGGCCGCGAATCGAACGCGTGGAGCGCGACGCGGTCGCCCAGCTTCAGCGCGACCCACGCGGTGAGCAGCATCGCCGCGACCGCGCGGTCGACGCGCGGCAGGCCGGCGACCGGCTCCGACATCTGTCGTCCGGCATCCACCGCGAACACGATCTGGTTGTTGCGTTCGGACCGGAACTCGCGCGCGTGGAGCTTCTGGTGCCGCGCCGACTGCTTCCAGTCGATCGCCCGGCGATCCATCCCCGACCGATATTCGACCAGCGAGTCGAAATCGGTGCCGTCGCCGCGGTCGATCTGGGTGATCAGCCCCTGCAAGGCGTGGCGCTGGAAGATCCGCGCGCCCTGTTCGCGGACCGGGCGGATATCGGGCAGGATCGCCAGCGCGGCGTCGGTCGCGATCTTCTTCTCCTGCCAGGCCAGCCCCAGCGTCCCGCGCCAGCGGACCCACAAAGTGCCGAACCGCGCGACGCCCCGCCGTCGCGTATCGATCGGCAGCGCGACCGCGCCGCGTCCCCCGGTCAGCACGATCGCTGCGCGGCCGTCATCGGCGGGCTCGACCAGCGGCCCGGCATCGATCGCCACTTCCGCCCGCCGCGGCGGGCGCGCGCCGGACAGCGTGACGGTGATCGTCGCATCGACGGTTGCGCCGACGCTGGCGCTGCGCGGCACGGCGAGCGTTGCTGCCGCCCGCCCCGGGCGGAAGCCCTCGATCGCATCGACGATCGTCGCCAGCAGCACCGTCACCGGCCAGACCAGTCCGATATACCAGCGCCCGGGCACCTGGACCGCGACCAGCAGCGCGACCGGCGCTCCCGCCGCTGCGGCCAGCACCGCGCTGCGCGTCGGATAGATCACCGCGCGGGCTTCATCGGCGGCGGCTCATCGCGGCGCCTCGATCGCCTCGATGATGCCGGTCACCACTTCCTCGACCGCGCGGCCGTCGATCTCGGCCGCCGGCGACAGGATCAGGCGGTGGCGCAGCAGCGCGGGGGCCAGTTGCTTGACGTCGTCGGGGATCACGAAATCGCGCCCGTCAAGCGCCGCCCGCGCCCGCGCCGCGCCCGCCAGCATCGCCCCGGCGCGCGGCGAAGCGCCGCTTTCCAGGTCGGCGACGTCGCGGGTGCCACGGATCAGCGCGGTGATATAGTCGACCACCTCGTCGACCAGCCGCACCGTCCCGACCGCATCGACCGCCGCGCCGATCAGGGTGGCGTCGGCGCGCGCCTCCACCCCCCATTTCCGGGGCTCCATCGCGGTCTTGCGCGCGCCATGGGTGGCGACGATCCGCCGTTCCTCGGCGGCCGAGGGGTAATCGACGGTCTGCTTGAACAGGAAGCGGTCGAGCTGCGCCTCGGGCAGCGGATAGACGCCCTGCTGCTCGATCGGATTCTGCGTCGCCACCACCATGAAGCGATCGCCGAGCGCCAGGCTCTCGCCGTCGATCGTCACGGTGCGCTCCTGCATCGCCTCGAGCAGCGCGGCCTGGGTCTTGGGCGGGGTGCGGTTGATCTCGTCGGCGAGCAGCAGATCGGTGAAGATCGGCCCGCGCGTCAGCGTGAAGGCGCTGGTCTGGAAATTGAACAGGTTCGCGCCGATGATATCGCCGGGCATCAGGTCGGGAGTGAACTGGATGCGCCCGAACTGGAGGCCGATGGCACGCGCGAAACTGTGCGCGAGCAGCGTCTTGGCGGTGCCCGGCGGACCTTCCAGCAGCATGTGCCCGCCGGCGAACAAGGCGACCAGCATGAGGTCGACCGTCGCTTCCTGGCCGACCACCGCCTTGCCGATCTCCTGCCGGATCGCCTGTCCCAGGTTGCGGACTTCCTCGACCGTCACCGGCTCTTCTCCTTCTGCCAATCGTGTAGCGCCTGCGCGGCGGCAACCAGCGCCACGCGGTCCCCCGCGGTCTCGATCGCCCGGGCCAGGTCGGTGAAGCGCCGCCGCCCGTCGAGCCCGTCGAGATAATCGTCGACCGCCGCGCCGCGCAGTCGCGCCGGCACCCCGAACGCCAGTATCGCGCGGTCGCGGACGACCTCCGCATAGCGCCCGCCAAGCCGCATCTGGCGCCCCGCCTTGCGGATCAGCGCCGCCGAATTGTCGACCAGCGCACGCTTGCCGAAGGCGATCGCGCGCTCTGGTCGCGCCGCCGGGCCGAACCGTGCCAAGGCCTGCCACCCGGCCAGCAGCATCGCCGCGACGATCGTCAGCGTCATCGCCAGGAACGGCGGATCGAACGCCAGCCGGAGCGGGCTGCGCTGCCGCCCCAGCCCCGCCAGCGTCACGTCGAACGTGATAGCGCCGCCATCCTTGTTCAGTTCCTGCAACAGCGCGAGTCCAGCCGCGGCGCTGCGGAGGTCGCGCATCCCACGATTGTCGAGCAGGTCGGGGTCGGACAACACATAGACCAGCCGATCGCCGCCCAGCTTGCCCAGCACGACCCGGCCGTCGGCATCGGTGATCAGCGGCTCGACATGGTCGCCGGCAAACACCTGGAGCGGGCGCGGCGCCGGCGCCGCGGCGCGGTCCGGCAGCCAGTTCTTGGCCAGCAGCGGACGGCCGCCGCTGGCCACGCGCGTGATGCTCAGGCGGTCGGCGGGGGCCAGCACGGCCTGCGGATCGCCCGCCGGGGTCAGCCCCAGCGCCGCCACCCAGCCGCGGTGCCGGGGGTCGGGCAAGGTCGCCCATTTGGGCAGGACGACCAGCGTCGTCAGGTTGGCGCGCGCGGTCAGCACGTCACCCATCGGGACCGATCCGTCGCTGGGCGTCAGCACCATCAGCCCGCGCGCGGCATAATCCGCCTTGTCGCGCGACACCCGCACCTCGATCCCGGTATCGCCCGCCAGCCGGACGATCCCGCTGAACCCGATGGCCGCGTTGGACAGCGCATGCCCGCCGCCATTCTGCCCCGACCGCATGTCGGGCGCATAGGTCGCCAGCACCAGCGTAGCGGCAAAGCCGCCGATGCCGACCGCCAGCAGCAGGAACAGGGTCCGCGCGTTGAACAGGCCGGGTGCGGCATCGGCGCGGGGGGGCGCGACGTCGCTCATGCCCGCCACATGCCCGGCAGCGCGAAGTCGGCATAGGCGGCGCGCGCGCTCCGCCAGTCGTCGTCGCCGACCGGACGGCCGCCGAACAGGCTGCGCTCGACCTGTCCGGCGATGCGGGCGAACAGCGACCGCGCCGATCCGGGGATCGCCGGCGCCGCGGCCAGCTCGCGGCTGGTCAACGCCGGCCGCACCGCGTCGGGCCGCCGCCGCCCGATATCCTCGACCGAGCGCAGCAGCAGATGGTGGATCGCCTCGGCATAGGCGCCGCGCGCCGCCAGCGCATCGGCTTCCTCCAGCCAGCGCCGCGCCGGCGCGGCGTCGGGCGCCCATTCCTCGTCGGCGACACCGACCGCCAGGGCGCGCGCACGGCGGCGCAACGGCATCCGCCACTCGCCATGGCGCACGCGCTCGACGACGAGCAGCAGCACGGCGAGCGCGGCGACGACGATGATCGTCCACAACAATACCCGCGCCCACGGCAAAGCCGGCATGACATCGCTGACCCGGTCGAAGAAATCCCATACCGGCTTCAGGACGTGGCCGAGCCACGTCAGGAAATCGTCGAGCCATTTGGGCGGCTTGGGCGGGACCGGCGGGGACGAGAAGGTGAACTGGACGCCGGGATCGCCGATCAGCGCGCGATGCGCGGCGGCGAAGCGGCCGTCGGTCGCGGCGTCGACATTGTTCCCCCCGGCCACGGCCGGATGCTTACCCCATGGCCGCGCCGGTGCAACCGGTAAGTTGCGCTGGACAGCCGCGATATCACCGGCCTCCTGAAGGAGGCCGAAGCAGGCGGTGATACAAGGCGGCGGCCTCCGCGGCGGGGGCCATGTAGTGAATCGGGATCGCCAGGCCAGTGGCCGGGTTGTGCGGCGGCGGGGTACTCGGTACGCCTTTGGGGGATCATTCGGGGGCGTCCATGTCGCAGATTGCCAATGCGGTTGCTGATATCAGGTCGTCCAAGACGTGGACCCAGCGCATCTATTACATCTCGCCGCTTCTTGAGGGCCTGCTCAAGGCCGGCGTGAACCTGGCGAAGCGGTCGACCGGCAAGGGAGCGCTCGCAAATCAAGCGATGAGCGCGGGCGTCGAACGCCACAATCGCGCCGCCTTGGCGGCCCTGCGGATCAACGGCGACACGACGACGATCCGCAGCGGCCCGTTCGCGGGCATGCGCTATTTGACGACCTCGACCGGGAGCCTTCTCGGGCCGAAGATCATCGGGCGTTATGAGGAGGAAATCGCGGGCTGGGTCCAGACTGCGATCGGCGCCGACTATGACACCGTGCTCGATATCGGCTCGGCCGAAGGCTATTATGCAGTCGGCATGGCCTATGCCAACCCGCGTCTGAAGGTCGTCGCCTATGACGTCGACCCGCGATCGCGAGAAATGGTGGCGGAACTCGCGAGACTGAATGACGTCGCCGAGCGTGTCGAGGTCCGTGACTATTGCGACCACGCCGAGTTGCAGCGGCGCATCTCGGAAGGCGGCCGCACTCTGGTAATCGTCGATATCGAGGGGTTCGAGAACGACCTGCTCGATCCTGCCAACGTGCCCGCGCTGTTTCAGGCCGACATGATCGTGGAGCTGCACGAGCAGGCCCGGCCGGGCGTGAGCATGCGGACGTGCAATCGCTTCGTCGGCTCTCACGAGATCGATCTCGCCTCTGCGAAGCGGGACGAGACGAAGATCGCCGAAGCGATCCTGAGCGGGATGGAGCCGGCAATCGCGACGGCGGCCGCGCCTGAAGGCCGTGGCCTTCCGCAATTGTGGTTGCGACTCACGTCGTCACGGGCAAGCAGCTAATCACGGACGCTGCAGCACGATCACCGACCAGCCACCTCTGCCCACCCTTACCTGACTTGTCGTTGTTGACCGAAAGCCTGCGGTATTAGGTAGCAAACGCACCTAATACCCTCTGGCGTTTTCGACGCCGGTTCTCATCCTAAAGCGATGGGACACACTAATCTCCGCCATTCGCTGATCAAGCGCTACTCCGCGCTAACCTGAACCGCCCCGGGTTTGCCGGAGGCCATTGGTTGTGAGTCACGCCGCCATA
>NZ_CAXTHV010000014.1:0-82095 GCF_964244265.1 uncultured Sphingomonas sp.
AGCTTGAACCACATCCCAACAACCTTGGGAATCCACCTTATGGGCCTGGACCCTAAAGCATCGCCGCACCAGACCGATCTTACCAGCCCGATCCGCCGCCGCCGCCACCCCCGCCGCCCGACGATCCGCCGCCGCCCAAACCGCCATCGCTGCTACTCGGGGAGGTCGCCGCCGACGAGATCGCGCTGTTGAGCGAGCCGCCGACTTCCGAGGCGAAGCTGCCGGGATCGCTCCAAAAATTTCCGTTGCCCGAATACCACATCATCGAGTTGGCGGTGGTCCCCGCGGCGGCCGCGGCCGCCAGCACGCCGGTAAAACGCGCCGCCCAGCGGTTCTCGACGTCCAGCGCGATGGCATAGGGCAGATATTGCTCGAACAGTTCGGGCGTCTTTTCCGGCGGGTTCATCCGGTCGAGCCGCTGTTCCTCGGCAATCCCTAGATATTGTTTGAACCCCGCGATCTGGTCCATCGCGCGACGTCCTTCGGCGGTCGGTGCAGCCATCCAGATAAAAGCAGAGATGGCCAGCGGGATAATGACCAGCGGAAACAGCACTGCCACCTCGCCGCCGGCCAGCGCATCGAGCACCGCCGCCACGCAGAACAACGCAGCGAACATAGCGGCAATGACGATCCCCGCCCATAACAGGCATTGCGATCCGGTGCTGCGCCTGGCCACCCGGTGCAGCCAGACCGCGCCGGCCAGGAATGCGGCGCCCATGACCGGGATACCCAGCTCCTGGGGCGCCGCGACCGGATCGCGTACCGCCATTGAGACGAAAGCGATAGCGAGCATGCAGCCGATCAGCGTAAGCACGCCATATGTCGCCCAATCGGTGTTGGCGCTGAACATCGTGGCCGCATATTGCTGCTTCAGCTGCTTTTCCAATGCGGTCCGCGCTGCCTGCAGCGTGGCGTGGTTGTCCTGCTTGAGAGCCAGCGTATCGCCGCCGCCGAACAGCGTCGACAGCATCGCGCCCTCCGCCGCGGGCACCGTGACATCCCGCATAGTGCGGTCCAGCGTGGTGGTTCCCTTGTGAAACCAGCCGCCGTCTTCCTTGCGGATGTGAAGCTGGCCGAGGACGCCGAGCTGAACGACTGCCGCGGTGAACCCACGATTGTCGAGCTTCATCCGGTTGATGTACCGCGCCGCCGCCGCGCTGAGCCCCGCCG
Source organism: uncultured Sphingomonas sp. (assembly GCF_964244265.1). GTDB lineage: Bacteria > Pseudomonadota > Alphaproteobacteria > Sphingomonadales > Sphingomonadaceae > Sphingomonas. The sequence continues at coordinate 1,171 of NZ_CAXTHV010000014.1, forward strand.
GCGGTGAGAAGATCGGTACGACGGGGCCGGGGCGGGGACCGCGACCCGCGCCCAGCCAGGCGCGGAAATAATAGATGCCCATGCCGACGATCGAGAGCAGGCTGGCGGCCAGACCGGCCCAGTCCTGCAACCACCAGCCCAATCGCCGATTGGCCGTGACCGGATCGATCGCGGTCGGCGGGAAGGCGGCGGCAACGGTCAGCCCCGCCGCGATCGGCAGCGGCCGGGTGGTGCGGAAGGCGATATAGCCCGGCCGCTCGTCGACCACCATAGCATCGGCCGCGGTCGACCCTTGCGGCCCGGTATAGGCGGCACGGTCGCCGAATGCGGCCGGCGTCGGCAGCGTGATCCGCGCCTCCGCGCTATCGATCGCGAACCGCCAGCCATTGCCGGTGGCGTTCCAATAGAGTTCGTCCCGGTCCGACCCACGGATCACCTGACGCGAGGTGCGATAGCGGATCACATAGACATGCTCGCCCGGCGGCACGATCACGTCGGGCTTGCCGATCTGCATCCGCACGCCGTTGGACAGGTAGGTCAGGCTGTATTGCTCGGCGGCGCCGTCGCGCGCGGCGGAGACCATCGTGAACGCGACTGTCGTCGTGCGGCCCAGCGGCGTCCGGTAGCGGGTCGGAAATTCGCGGTTGATGCCGTGCCGGATCGCGTCGCCGGTCACCAGGAAACGAATCGTCTCGGTGACGTCGAGGGCACCCGATTTCTTTATCCTGACGTCGCTCAGGAAGCTCAGGATGCGCTCCTGGCCCTGATCGGCCGTGCTGTCGGACGCGATTCCCACGACCGGTATCGCCGCCCGATCGTCCTGCGCCAGGACCGGCAGAACGATGCAGGCCAGCGCCAGCGCGATCAGGCGCGCCAGCCGGCGCCTCATTTTGGCTGGCCGTCGAACTGTACACGCGGCACGGTCTGCAACGTGGCGACGTCGTCGGCGTAGAATTCCTCTTCCTTAAAGCCCAGGGGGCTCGCGACCAGCACCGAGGGAAAGGACTGAATGCTGGAGTTGAGGTCGCGAACGGTGGCGTTGTAATAGCGGCGCGCGCCGGCCAGCTCGGTCTCGATCCCGCTCAGTTCCTCCTGCAACTGGCGGAAATTGGCGTCCGCCTTCAGCGTCGGATAGGCCTCGGCGACGGCGACGATCCTGCCCAACATGCCGGTCATCTGCGCATCGGCCTGAGCAGTGGCGGCGACGCCCTGGGCCGACAGGGGGTCGGTGCGGCGGGCGGTTACTTGTTTAAATAAATCGCCTTCGTGCGTGGCGTAACCTTGCACCGTCGCGACCAGATTCGGCACCAGATCGGCGCGACGGCGCAGCTGGACGGTGATGCCGCTGAACCCCTCGCGCACCAGCGCGCGCAGCCGGACCAGCCCGTTATAGAGGATCACCAGATAGACCAGCACCAGCGCAAGCACGCCCAGAACGATGAAACCGACCATATGCCCTCCCGACTGCCCACCCGCGGGGCGCGTCCTTATCACCCGCGCGGGCGGGCCGCCGCAAGAGACCGCGTGAGGGACGGGGACGACCGGCCTGACACAATCGTGCGACAAACCCGGCATAGCGGGGGCGCTGACGTTGAGGAGTTCGGCGATGCAGGTTTGGTGGATGGCCCTGGCGATCGTCGCCGGGCAGACGGATACGCCGCCGCCCAGGCCGCCCCTGGCCGGCACGCTGCCCCCGGCGGCGCGGTCGTCGAGCGCGTCCGACGACCGCCCGCGCGGCCCGCTGTTCATCAGCCCGATGGGGGAGCCGTTCCGCGGCCCGGACCCGATCTCGATGTGGTTCGACCGCGCCGATGCCAATCGTGACGGCTGGATTACCGAGGACGAATTCGTCGCCGATGCCGCCCGGTTCTTCGGGGTGCTCGATCGCGGCCGGGACGGTGAGATCGATCCCGACGACATCGAGCATTATGAGACGGTGGTGGCCCCCGAAATACGCACGGGCGGCGCGAGCATCGGCGGCGGCAACGCGCGCGCTGGTGGCGGTCGCCGGGACGGCGGCGGCCGACGCCGGGGCGGCGGCATGGGTGGCTTCGGCGGGGGGCAGGGCGACGGCCGGAGTTCGTCGACGGCTCCCACCGCCCGCTACGACGACACCCGGCGCGGCGCGGCGCGCTTCTCGTTCTTCGATTTCCCCGAGCCGGTCACCGTTGCCGACGCCAATTTCAATCGCGGCATCGACTTGCGCGAGTTCATTGCGGCGGCGCGCGACCGGTTCGCGATGCTGGACAAGGATCGGGAGGGTCGGCTGTCACGACGCGCACTGCCCAAGCTGCCGGCCGCCAATGACGGCCCGGGCAAGCGCTGGCCGGGCCCCCGCCCGCCCGGCGGCAATGGCGGAACCCCGCTGACCTTGACCGAGGCCGATGCCGGCAGGACCGTCACGGTCACGCCGGGCAGTGACGTGACCGTCAGGCTGACCGAAAATCCCAGTACCGGCTATGGCTGGACGGCGGTCGCCGCGCCGGGCATCGAGCAGGTCGGCACGCAGGCCTATATCGCCGATCCGATGCCCAAGGATGCGGGCGAGGTCATGGTGGGCAGCGGCGGCACCGCGGTGTTCCGTTTCCGGGTGGCCAGGCGCGGCACGCACGTGCTGACGCTGAACTATGCCCGGTCGTGGGAAAGCGGACGGGCGCCGGCACGGACCGTCCGTTTCGTGCTGGCCGCACGCTAAGGCAGGACCACGCTAGGCAGGACGTTGCCCGGCCGGTATGATTTGCATGAGCTGTGTTATTAGGGCAATACGGCTTGCCGCCGCGTGCATGGTTGGAACGAACGGATGACGATCGACCAGTTTGACCACGGTCCGCGCCGCCCCGATCCGTGGGGCGGCGCCCGGGCGAGCGACGCGCTCGACCTGGCCCCCGCCCCGCCGGGCGGACCGCCGCCGCCGTCCCCCCCTTATTATCCTTCGGTCGCGCCACTGCCGGGCGGAGACGGCACCACGACCCCGCCGGCGGTGCGCCCGCGCCACCTGCTGCGCTGGTTCATCCGCTTGCTGGCGGTGCTGGTCGTGCTGTTCATCGTCGCGGTCGCGTGGCTGATGGTCACCGCGCCGTTGTCCAAGTCGCTGCAGCCGCCGACGCCGCCGTCCATCACGCTGCTCTCGGCGGACCGCTCGCCGATCGCCCGGCGGGGCGCGATCATCGGTGATCCGGTGGTCGCCTCGGCGCTGCCGCGTCACGTCACCCGCGCGTTCCTGGCGATCGAGGATCGCCGCTTCTTCTCGCATTGGGGGATCGATCCGTGGAGCATCGGCCGCGCGATGGTCCACAACATCATGCTGCGCAGCGTCCGCGAGGGCGGCAGCACGATCACGCAGCAACTGGCCAAGAACGCCTTTCTCGATTCGGACCGTACCGCGGGACGCAAGCTGCGCGAGGTCCTGATCTCGTTCTGGCTCGAAGCATGGCTGACCAAGGACCAGATCCTGTCGCGTTATCTGTCGACGGTATATTTCGGCGACAACGTCTATGGCCTGCGCGCCGCCGCGCGGCATTATTTCGACTGCGATCCCGAAGACCTGACGATCGCCCAGTCGGCGATGCTCGCCGGCCTGGTCAAGGCGCCGTCGCGGCTGGCGCCGACCGGCAATTTGACCGGCGCGCGCAAGCGGCAAACGGTGGTCGTCGCCGCCATGGTCGCCGCCGGCTTCCTGACCAGGGAACAGGCGGCGGACGTGGGGCCGGCCACGCCCCGCCCGCGTCCGCTCAAGCTGGTGCCCGACGGCACCTATTTCGCCGATTGGGTGTTGCCCTCGGCGCGGGACAATGCCGGCGACCTCAGCCGCGAGATGATGGTGACGACCACGCTCGACCGCCGGATGCAGGACGCCGCCGAACGCGCGGTGCGCCGTGCCGGCCTCAGGACCGCACAGGTCGCGATCGTGGCGATGCGTCCCGACGGCCGCGTGGTGGCGATGGTCGGCGGCAAGAACTATGCGAAGAGCCCGTTCAATCGGGCAACCCAGGCGCGGCGCCAGCCGGGATCGACCTTCAAGCTGTTCGTCTACCTGGCGGCGATGCGCGCCGGCCTGACCCCCGACGACATGGTCGACGATTCGCCGGTCACGATCGCCAAATGGTCGCCCCGGAACAGCAACGGCCAGTATGAAGGTCCGATCAGCCTGCGCCGCGCCTTCCAGAAATCGAGCAACGTCGCCGCCGCGCGGCTGATCCAGCGGGTCGGCGTTGACAACGTCATCCGCGCGGCGCGCGACCTGGGCATCTCGACACCGATCCCGCGCGAAGCGTCGATCGCGCTCGGCACGTCGACCGTGTCGCTGCTCGAACTGACCAGCGCCTTTGCGGGCGTCGCCGCCGACAGCTATCCGGTGCGGCCGCGCGGGCTGGATGCCGGCGGGTCGGGCAATTGGTACAATGCGATGGTCGGCGCGCAACGCCCGCTGGGCGGCCGGGTCCGCGGCGAGATGCTCGACCTGCTTGCCGCCTCCGCGCAGGACGGTACGGGCAAGCAGGCCGCGCTGTCGATCGATACCTATGGCAAGACCGGCACGACCCAGGACAATCGCGACGCGCTGTTCATCGGCTTCGCCAACGGGCTGGTGTGCGGCGTGTGGGTCGGCAATGACGACAACAGCGCCAATCCGGGCTTGTCGGGGGGCGGCATCCCGGCGCGGATCTGGCGCGACTTCATGATGCGTGCGCTCGGCGTCGGCCCGCGCGAGCCGCCCCCGCCGCCAGCGCCCGCCCCCATTCCGGATGCCGGCCCGCTGCTCCAGGGCGACATACCGGGCCTGGGGATCAACGTCAGCATCGGGCGCGACGGGGCGTTCCATATCGGTCCGTCCGGCGACGCGCGCGACCGGCCGCGCCGGGCACCCGGCGATGGCGGCGGGAACGAGCAGTAGAAGACGGCGGCGGCGGAATGGTCCGCGGCGCTTGCGACCGAGCCGCGTACCGACTGTCCGTCGCCCCGGTGGCGGCCGGCCACCGGGTTTGGCCCTCCACCGCGTCACAACATAACGGCCCCGGCCTTCGCCGGGGCGACGCACCGAAAGCACGGGCGTTGACGCCCGCCCCGCCGCGCCGCAAGGGCGCGGGGCCATGCGCTTCTTTTCGGACAATGCCGCCCCCGCCTGCCCCGCCGTGCTCGACGCGATCGTCGCGGCCAATCGCGTCGACACCGCTTATGACGGTGACCGATGGTCGGCGGCGCTCGACGCGCGCTTCGGCGCGCTGTTCGAGACCGAGGTCAGCGTGCTGTGGACACCCAGCGGCACCGCGGCCAATTGCCTGGCGCTCGCGGCCTTGTGCCCGCCGCACGGCGCGATCGTGTGCCATCGCGACGCCCACATCCAGAATGACGAGTGCGGCGCGCCCGAATTCTACACCCATGGCGCCAAGCTGCTGCTCGCAGAGGGCGACGGCGCCAAGCTGACCCCGGCGCGGATCACCCAGGTCATCGACCTGATCGCCGACGACGTCCACCGCGTCCAGCCGCATGCCGTTTCGATCACCAACGCCACCGAATATGGCCTGGTCTATCGCCCCGACGAGGTCGCCGCGATCGGCGCGCTGGCGCGCGCGCGGGGCCTTGGCCTGCACATGGACGGCGCGCGCTTCGCCAATGCGGTGGCGACGACCGCCGCGGCGCCGGCCGACCTGACATGGCGCGCGGGCGTCGATGCGCTGAGCTTCGGCTTCATCAAGAATGGCGGGATGACCGCGGAGGCGCTGGTGTTCTTTCGTCGCGACCTGGTCGACGCGACGCGCTATCGCCGCAAGCGCGCCGGGCTGCTGCTGTCCAAGGGACGGTATCTGGCGGCACAGATCCTGGCGATGCTCGACGACGACATCTGGCTGGCCAATGCACGCGCCGCCAATGCCGGCGCCGCGCTGCTCGCGCGCGCGGCGGGCGGGCGGCTGGTCCATCCGGTCGAGGCCAATGAGGTGTTCGTGCGTGTCGCCGCGGACGAGGCGGCGGCGTTGCGGGCCCTGGGGTTCGACTTTTACGACTGGGCGCCGGGCGAGATCCGGCTGGTGGTGTCGTGGGACCAGAGCGAGGCGGCGATCCGCCCGCTGGCCGACGCGATCGCGGCGTTGGCTTGATCCGCCGTGGCGATGCCCGATGCGCCCCCGCCCCGATCAACTCGCCTCGCAGTGCTGGTCCCGTTCGGCATCGTCACGCTGATCTGGAGTTCGACCTGGCTGGTGATCCGCGACCAATTGGGCGTGGTGCCGCCAAGCTGGTCGGTGACCTATCGCTTCCTGCTCGCCGGGCTGGTCATGGCGGGCTATGCGATCGTCCGGCGCGAACGGTGGAACCTGGGCAGGCGCGGCGTGGCTTTCGCCGCCGTGCTGGGCCTTGCTCAATTCTGCCTGAACTTCAACTTCGTCTATCGCGCGGAGGAGCACGTCACCTCGGGACTGGTCGCGGTGATGTTCGCGCTGCTGCTCGTGCCCAACGCCATATTCGCGCGGCTCTTCCTCGGCCAGCGGATGGGCGGGCAGCTGATCGCCGGATCGGCGGTGGCGATGGCCGGCGTCACCCTGCTGTTCGTCCATGAGGCGCGTGCCGATCCGAGGGGCACGAGCGAAGCGCTGGCCGGCATCGGACTGACCCTGTGCGCGACGTTGTCCGCGTCGGTCGCCAACGTGATGCAGGCGACGCCGACCGCCAGAAGCTATCCGATGGGCGCGATGCTGGCGACGGCGATGCTGATCGGCGCGGGGATAGACGCCGGCTATGCCTTCGCCGTCGCCGGGCCGCCGGTGATCGAGATGCGGATCGGCTATCTGCTGGGGATCGCCTATCTCGGCGTGTTCGCGTCGGCACTGGCGTTTCCGCTGTATTTCGGCGTGGTCCGGACGATCGGCCCGGCCAAGGCGGCCTATTCGAGCGTGATCGTGCCGGTCATCGCGATGCTGCTGTCGACGCTCTTCGAGGGCTATCGCTGGTCGGGGCTGGCGGTATCGGGCGCGGCGCTGACCGCCGCCGGACTGGTCATCGCGTTAAGGGCGCGCAGGCCCGCGCGATAATCGGGATAGGCCGGATGCCAGCCGAGCACGCGCCGGGCCCGCAGGTTCGAAACGCGGCGATTTTCGGCATAGAAGGCGCGCGCCGGGGCGGACAGCGTGGCCAGATCGACGAACGGCGGCGGCGGCAATCCCAGCAACGTCGCGGCAAAGGCGGCGACCGCATCCTGGCCGGCCGGCAGGTCGTCGGCGAGGTTGTAGGCGCCGGGCGGGCCGTCGAGCGCGGCGATGACCCCGATCGCGATGTCGTCGACATGGATGCGGCTGAACACCTGGCCGGCCAGCCCGACGCGATGCGCGGTGCCCTGGCGCACGCGGTCGAGCGCCGACCGACCGGGGCCATAGATGCCGGGCAGCCGGAAGACGCGCGCGCCCAAGGCTAGCCATTGGCGATCGGCGGCGTCGCGCGCCGGCCGCCGGCCGCCGATCGGCGCGCTTTCGTCGACCCACGCGCCCCCGGTATCGCCATATACCCCGGTCGACGACAGATAGCCGAGCCACTTGCCGGCCAAGGCGTCGCGATACCGCGCCAGCACCGGGTCGCCATCGCCCGGCGGCACCGAGGACAGGACATGGCTCGCCGCGGCCAGCGCGGCCCGTACCGCGCGGCCGTCATCGAAGGCGATATTGCCCGCGCTGCCCGTCGCATCGATCCGCCAGCCCGCCCCGGCCAGCCGCCGGGCGATCACCGCCGCGGCATAGCCCAGGCCGAAGACGAACATCCGCACCACGTCGCTCCCTTCCGCCCTTCCCGGATCGCGGCGGGCACGGCTTTCCTCTTGGCTGTCCCCCCGCCCGAGCGTAGCACGGGACAAAGGCCTGGCAACGCCGCGACGCGAGCCGGGCCGGCAAGGTACGGATGACAATCCCCGCAATGATCGACGCCACTGCCGCCCCTTCCCTGCCGACCGTGATCCGCCGCGAGGAGTATCGGCCGCCCGACTGGCTGGTCCCGCACATCACGCTCGATTTCAACCTGGCGCCCTCGGCAACCCGCGTGGTGGCGACGCTCGACGTGATGCGCAGCGGCAACCACGACCGGCCGCTCCGGCTCGACGGCGGCGGGCAGCAGCCGGTGCGCGTGCTGGTCGACGGCATCGCCCGCAATGACTGGCGGATGGACGGCGATACGCTGGTGATCGCGTTGTCGGGCGATGCCCAGCGGGTCGAGACCGAGGTCGAGATCGCGCCCGACCGCAACACCCAGCTGATGGGACTTTATGCGTCGGGCGGCAATCTGTGCACGCAATGCGAGGCCGAGGGGTTCCGCCGCATCACGTTCTTCCCCGACCGGCCCGACGTGCTCAGCCGGTACAAGGTTCGCCTGACCGCCGAGCGCGCGCGCTATCCGGTGCTGCTCGCCAATGGCGACCCGGTGGCATCGGGCGATCTCGACGACGGCCGGCACTGGGCGGAGTGGCACGATCCGTTCCTCAAGCCCTGTTACCTGTTCGCGCTGGTCGCGGGCGACCTCAGCTGCAATCGCGGCACCTTCACGACGATGTCGGGACGCGAGGTCGCGCTGGGCATCTGGGTCCGCCACCCCGACCTGCCGCGCACCGAACATGCGCTGGCCGCGCTGAAGCTGGCGATGGCGTGGGACGAGCGTGTCTATGGCCGCGAATATGATCTCGAGATGTTCAACATCGTCGCGGTGGACGATTTCAACTTCGGCGCGATGGAAAACAAGGGGCTGAACATCTTCAACAGCCGCTACATCCTGGCCGACCCCGATACCGCCACCGATTACGATTACGACGCCATCGCCGCGGTGGTCGCGCACGAATATTTCCATAACTGGTCGGGCAACCGGGTGACCTGCCGCGACTGGTTCCAGCTGTCGCTGAAGGAGGGCTTCACGGTCTTTCGCGACCAGGGTTTCTCCGGTGACCAGGGATCGGCGGCGGTCAAGCGGATCGACGACGTCCGGTCCTTGCGCGCCGGCCAGTTCCCCGAAGACCAGGGTCCGCTGGCCCACCCGGTGCGGCCCGAAAGCTATATGGAGATCAGCAACTTCTACACCGCGACGATCTACAACAAGGGCGCCGAGCTGATCCGGATGATGGCGCGGATGCTCGGGCCGGTGGAATTCCGCGCCGCGACCGACCTCTATTTCGACCGTTTCGACGGCACCGCCGCGACGTGCGAGGACTTCGTCGCCTGCATGGAGGAAGCCAGCGGAGTCGACCTGGCGCAGTTCCGGCGCTGGTATTCCCAGGCCGGCACGCCGCGCGTCGTCGCTGCGCTGGAGCACCACGCCGGACAAGACCGCGCCACGCTGAAGCTCGCCCAGCGCACCCCGCCGACGCCGGGCCAGCCCGCCAAGGAACCGTTCGTCCTGCCGCTGGCGATCAAGCTGTTCGGCAGCGCGACCGGTCGCTCCTTGTCGGACGAACAGCTCGTCATCCTCGACGGAGCGACCGAGCAATGGGTGTTCGAAGGCGTGACCGAGCGGCCGGTCCTGTCGATCAACCGCGGTTTTTCGGCGCCCGTGATCATCGAAAGCGACCGTTCGGCTGCCGACCTCGCCTTCCTGTCGGCGCATGACGACGATCCTTTCGCCCGCTATGAGGCGATGCAGCAGCTGATGCTCGATACCCTGGTGGTCGCGACCACGATCGGGCACGCCGATCACCGGCCGGTGATCGAGGCGGTCCGCCGCACGCTGGAGGATCCCGCGCTCGACCCGGCCTTTGTCGCCGAGGCGGTATTGCTGCCGTCGGACAGCTTCATCGGCGACCATCTGGCGACCGTCGATCCCGAGGCGATCTTCACCGCCCGCGATACGCTCCGCGGCGATCTGGGCCGCCAGCTGGATGCGCTGTGGCGCTCGGCCTATGCCGGTGCGAGCAGGGGCGGGCCGTTCGTGTTTTCCCCCACTGCCAAGGCGGGCCGAAGGCTGCGCACGGTGGCACTGGGTTATATCGCGGCGAGCGGCGTGGAGGATGGCGCGACGCTCGCCTTCGCCCAGTTCGAGGCGGCCGACAACATGACCGACCGCCAGGGCGCACTGACCACCCTGGCCGGCGGCCAGGACGATCGGACATGGGCGGCCAAGCGCGTCGCCGCGCTCGACATCTTCTATAATCGCTACTCCGCCGACGCGCTGGTGCTCGACAAGTGGTTCTCGACCCAGGCGCTGTCATCACGCGACGATACCAGTGCGGTGGTCGCCGACCTGGCGCAGCATCCCGATTTCACGCTGGCCAATCCCAACCGTGCCCGCGCGCTGATCGGCGCGTTCAGCGTCAACCAGCGCGCGTTCCATGTCGCCGGCGGGGCCGGATACCGGTTCGTCGCCGACCATCTGATCGCGCTTGACAAGCTCAACCCGCAGACCGCGGCAAAGCTGCTGCCGCCGCTCGGCCGCTGGCGCCGGTTCGATGCCGGCCGCGCGGCGCTGATGCGCGGCGAGCTGGAACGCATCCTGGCGACGCCCGGCCTGTCGAAGGACCTGTTCGAGCAGGCGTCGAAGAGCCTGGCGGGCTAACGTCGATGTCAGCGTCGCTGAAGCGGTGCCGGCACCGCAACCGTTTCAGCTTTGCTGAAACCAACTTCAGGGGCGAGCGGCGCCCGGCAGGCGCCGGAACAGCGCGCGGTCCTCGGCGCCGAATGCCCAGCGCCACAGCACGAGCAGATAGATGGCGGCGATCATCGGTTCACCGATCACCAGTTCCGCCCATTCTAAGCGATGCGGCAGCGCGGTGAACAGCGTGCCGACCACGATCGCCGCCGCCGCTGCCCAGGCGATCGGCCAGCGCCACGCCGATACCGACGCGCGCAGCAGCCGCGACAACAACGTTACCTTGATCACCGAGGTCAGCGCGAGGCTGGCCATCAGCGCCACCGCCGGCCCCGCGGCCTGGAAGGCGATCGGCCAGCCGATCCCGCGCATCGCGTAGATCAGCCCGAAGCTGAGCGCGATCTGGAACGCGAGCATCGCCGCCGAGATCGCCAGGTTGCGATGACGCGCGACATAGACCAGCGCCGATTCGCTGACCGCCCCCTGGCTGGCCAGCACTTCCGCCCATAGCAGGAAGGCGAGCGCCGCGGTGCCGGCGACGAATTGCGGACCGACCACGCCCATCACCGCCTGGCCCGGGAGAGAGCCCATCAGCGCCAGCCCCGCCTGCGCCGCCATGATCCAGAATCCGACCTGGCGCACCTGGCTGGCGACCGCGGCGCGATCGTCGCGGGCCAGGCTGGCGGCGATTACGGGGCCCAGGATCGGATCGAAGCTGGTCTTGAGCTTGCCGGGAATCGAGGCGACCTGTTGCGCCATATAATAGATGCCGACGATCTTCGGTTCGAACACCATGCCCAGGATGAAGCGGTCGACGTTGCGCGTCGACCATTCTATCGCATCGGCGCCGGCCAGCGGCACGTTGCGCCGGGCCAGCATCACCAATCGCGCGACATGCGGCGTCCATCCGGCGGGCCGGCCATAAGCGCGGACGAATGGCACCAGCGACGCGGTCAGCGCCGCCAGCATCGACAGCATATAGGCGAGCACCAGGCCGTCCTGGACCGTGACGAAGAAGAAGCCCCAGGCGGCGGCGCTGATCGTCCACGGCTCGATGATGGCGCGCGCGGTCACTGTCGCGCGGACGTTGAGGCGATAGGCTAGCGCCGCCAGGCTGACGTCCGACCAGGCGATCGCGACGATGATCGCGGGCAGCGCGCGTTCGATCGTGGAAATGTCGCCCTCCGGGTACATCACCATCGGAAAGGCGACCAGAACGGCGCCCGCGACCAGCGACACCAGCAGCGCCACCGCCATCCCGTCCCATACGACATGGGCGTGCGGCCGATCGGTGCTGCTCAACGCCTGCGCCAGCCCGCGCTTGAGGCCAAGCGTCGCGACCAGCGCGGCCAGCTCGATCACGACGACGGCCAGCGCGAACCGCCCGACCGCATCCGGCCCATAGAGCCGCCCGGCAATGAACAGGAACGGCAGCCGCGCCGCCAGCCGCAGGAGAAAGCCGATGATGTTGGTCCGGCCGCCCTTGGCGAGCGCCGACAGGCCGTCGGTGGACGCCGCGGGCTCAGTCATCGGCGACACCGCCCGATCGGATCAATGCGCCGCGCCCCAGCTCTGGCCGGTGCCGATCTCCACCGCCAGCGGCACGCTGAGCATCACGGCGGGCTCGGCGGCGGTCGCCATGACGCGCGCGATCACCGCGCTTGCGCCGGCGACTTCGGCCTCCGGCACCTCGAACACCAGTTCGTCATGGACCTGGAGCAGCATCTTCGTGCCGGTCAGTCCTTCGGCGGCAAGCGCCGGGCCCATCCGGATCATCGCGCGCTTGATGATGTCGGCGCTGGTGCCCTGGATCGGCGCGTTGATCGCCGCGCGTTCGGCGCCCTGGCGCTCGTGCTGGACCTTCGACTTGATCCGCGGGAAATGGCATTTCCGGCCGAACAGGGTGGAGGTGTAGCCGGTCTCGCGCACCAGTTCGGTGGTCGCGGCGATATAGTTGCGGATGCCGGGGAAGCGATCGAAATAGCGATCGATCATCGCCTGCGCCTCGTCGGGCGTGACGTCGAGCCGACCGGCCAGGCCCCAGCGGCTGATGCCGTACAGGATCGCGAAGTTGATCGTCTTGGCACGGCCGCGCGTGTCGCGATTGACCTCGCCGAACAATTCGGTCGCGGTCATCGAGTGGATGTCGTCGCCTTGCGCGAATGCCTGTTTCAGCGCGGGGACGTCCGCCATGTGCGCGGCCAGGCGCAGCTCGATCTGCGAATAATCGGCGGCCAGGATGACGTTGCCCGGCTCGGCGACGAACGCGTCGCGGATCCGGCGGCCGGTCTCGGTACGGATCGGGATGTTCTGGAGGTTGGGGTCGGTCGACGACAATCGGCCGGTCTGCGCGCCGGTCAGGCTGTAGCTGGTGTGGACGCGCCCGGTTGCGGGGTTGATCTGCGCCTGGAGCGCGTCGGTATAGGTGCTCTTCAATTTCGACAACTGGCGCCAGTCGAGCACCTTGACCACCATCTCGCGGCCGCCAGAATCGCTGGACGAATTCTTATCGGCGGCAATGCGTTCGAGCTCGTTGACGTCGGTCGAATAGACACCCGACTTGCCCTTGCGCCCGCCCTTGATCCCCATCTTGTCGAACAGCACGTCGCCCAGCTGCTTGGGGCTGCCGATCGTGAACTTGAACCCGGCCAGCCCATGGATTTCCTCCTCGAGCGCGGCGATCTGGTGCGAGAATTCGGTCGACAGGCGGCCCAGGATGTCGGCGTCGACCCGGATGCCGTGGCGCTCCATCCCGGCGATCACCGCGGGCAGCGGGCGGTCGACCATCTCGTACACCCGCGTCGCGCGTTCGGCCGCCAGCCGCGCCTTGAACCGCCGCCACAGCCTGAGCGTCACGTCGGCATCCTCGGCGGCGTAGCGGGTCGCCGCCTTGAGGTCGATCTCGGCGAAGCTGCGCTGCGACTTGCCGACCCCGACGACGTCCTTGAACGCGATGCAGCTGTGCGACAGGTGGGTCGCCGCCAGCTCGTCCATGCCGTGGCCGTGCAGCCCGGCGTCGAGATCGAAGCTCATCAGGATCGTGTCGTCATACGGCGCGACGTCGATCCCCGCGCGGCCGAGCACGACCATATCGTATTTCAGATTGTGGGCGATCTTGAGCACCGCCGGATCCTCGAACAGCGGCTTCAGCTTCGCCAGTACCGTCGCGCGATCCAGCTGCGCCGGCACTTCGGCGAACATGTCGGTGCCGCCATGCGCGATCGGCACATAGCAAGCGAGGTTGGGGTGCAGCGCCATGCTGACCCCGACCAGTTCGGCGCGGGTGGCGTCGACCCCAGTGGTTTCGGTATCGATCGCCACCCAGCCCTGGTGCCGCGCGATCGTGATCCAGCGATCGAGCGCGGTTTCGTCCACCACGGTTTCGTAGCCGTCATGCTCGCACGGCGGATCCTCTCCGATCGGCGTGCCGGCCAGGCCCGCCGTCGCTTCCTCGACCGGCGGCTCGGCGACCGCCGACAATTTGGCGAGCAGCGACTTGAAGCCGTGATGGTCGAGGAACGCGCGCAGCGGCGCGTCGGGAATGCCCTTCAGCTCCAGCTCGTCGAGCGGATCGGGCAACGGCGCGTCGCAATGCAGCGTGACCAGCACCTTGGACAGCCGGGCATTGTCCGCCTGTTCGATCAGATTGTCGCGCAGCCTGCCGGGCTTCATCGAGGGCGCGGCGGCGAGCACGCCCTCCAGGTCGCCATGCTCGTTGACCAGCTTGGCCGCGGTCTTGGCGCCGACGCCGGTCACGCCCGGCACGTTGTCGACGCTGTCCCCCATCAGCGCGAGGACGTCGCCAAGCCGGTCGGGACCGACCCCGAACTTCTCCATGACATGGTCGGGGCCCAGCCGCCGGTTGTTCATCGTGTCGTACAGGTCGACCGACGGATCGGTCATCAGCTGCATCAAGTCCTTGTCCGAGCTGACGATCGTCACCGCCCAGCCCTGCGCCAGCGCCGCCTTGGTATAGCAGGCGATGATGTCGTCGGCCTCCAGCCCCTCGGTCTCGATGCACGGCAGCGAGAAGGCGCGCGTCGCATCGCGGATCATCGGGAATTGCGGGACCAGATCCTCGGGCGGGGGCGGGCGGTGCGCCTTGTACTGGTCGTAGAGGTCGTTGCGGAATGTCCGGCTCGACTTGTCGAGAATCACCGCCATGTGGGTCGGGCCATCGGCCTCGTTCAGCTCGTCGACCAGCTTCCACAGCATCGTCGTATAGCCATAGACCGCGCCGACCGGCTCGCCATGCTTGTTGGTCAGCGGCGGCAGCCGATGATAGGCGCGAAAGATGTAGCCGGAGCCGTCGACGAGATAGAGATGGGGCATCGCGCGCGACAGATAGCCCAGCGGACGCTCGCGACAAAGCCCGCGCTGTCGCTTCCCCGCAATGCCGTACCGGTCATTCCCGCCCGTATTGGGGCGCCGCTTCCCGCGTCAGCGCCTTCAGCCGATACAGCGCGTCCAGCGCCTCGCGCGGCGACAGGGCGTCGATGTCCAGCGCCTCGACCGCGGCGCGGATCACGTCGCATTGGTCTTCCTCGGCATGCGCCGCCGCGGCGAACAGCGGCAGGTCATCCAGGCCAGCGGCGATCCCGCCCGTCCTGGCGCGCCCCGCCTCCAGCTTTGCCAGCACCGCCCTGGCGCGCGCGATCGCCGCGGGCGGCAAGCCGGCGAGACGCGCGACGGCCAGGCCGTAACTGCGATCGGCGGGACCGTCGGCGACCTCGTGGAGCAGCACCAGGTCGCCCTTCCACTCGCGGGCGCGGACATGGTGCAGCGTCAGCCCGTCGCAGCGCTCGGCCAGCCGGGTCAGTTCGTGATAATGCGTCGCGAACAGGCAGCGGCAGCGATTGTCGTCATGGATCGCCTCGACCACCGCCCAGGCGATCGCCAGCCCGTCATAAGTCGAGGTGCCGCGCCCGACCTCGTCGAGGATCACGAACGATCGCGGCGTCGCCTGGGCCAGGATCGCGGCGGTCTCGACCATCTCGACCATGAAGGTCGAACGGCCGCGCGCGAGATTGTCCGAGGCGCCGACCCGGCTGAACAGGCGATCGACCAGACCGAGCGTGGCGCGGGTCGCGGGGACGTAGCTGCCCGCCTGCGCGAGGACGGCGATCAGCGCGTTCTGGCGCAGGAAGGTCGATTTGCCGCCCATATTGGGGCCGGTGACCAGCCACAGCCGCGATGCTTCGGACAGGCGGCAATCGTTGGCGACGAACCCTGCGCCGCTGCGCGCCATCGCCGCCTCGACCACCGGGTGGCGGCCGCCGGCGATCTCGAAACAGGGTCGGTCGACCAGCGTCGGGCGTGCCCATCCCCCCTCTACCGCGCGTTCGGCGAGAGCGGCGGCCACGTCCAGCCGCGCCAGCGCATCGGCGGTGGCCGCAATCGCCTCGCGGCTCGCCAGCGCGGTTGCGGTCAGATCTTCGAGATGCGCGGCCTCGGCGGCGAGCGCGTGGCCGCCCGCCTGGGTCACCCGCATTGCCAGTTCGTGCAGTTCGGGCGCGTTGAACCGCACCACGCCGGCCAGGGTCTGGCGATGGATGAAGCCGCTGTCGGCCGCCATCAGCGAGTCGGCGACACGCGCCGGCACCTCGACGTGATAGCCGAGCACGCCGTTATGGCGGATCTTGAGCGCGCCGATGGCGGTACGCGCACGATATCCCGCCTCCAGCGTGGCGATCGCCCGCCGGCCCCCGGCGCCGACGTCACGCAGGTCGTCGAGCGCATTGTCATAGCCGGCCGCGATATACCCGCCGTCCGATGCGTCGATCGGGGGCGCCGGCACCAATGCGCGTTTCAGGAGGTCGATCAGCGTGCCGTGGCCGCGCAATTGCGGCGCGATCGCCGCCAACAGGATGGGCGGCTGATCCAGCCGATCGATGCGCTCCCCCAGCATCCACGCGCCGTCGAGCCCGTCGCGCAGCTGGCCCAGGTCACGCGGACTGCCGCGCCTCGCCGCCAGCCGTCCCAGCGCGCGGCCGATATCGGGCAGCGCGCGCAACGTCGCGCGCATCTCCTCGCGCAAGCCGCCATCGTCATGGAACAACCCGACCAGCGCGAGCCTCGCCTCGACCCCGGCGCGGTCCATCAGCGGCGCACCGATATCGGCGGCGAGCAGCCGCGCGCCGGCGGCGGTGACGGTGCGGTCGACCGCGTCGAGCAAGCTGCCCTTGCGCTGACCCGCCTGGCTCTGGGTCAGCTCCAGGCTCTCGCGGGTCGCCGCGTCGATCGCCATCGTCTCGCCGGCGGAAATGGCACGCGGCGGCGTGAGGAACGGCAACGCGCCCTTAGCGGTATGCGCCAGATACGCGACCAGTCCGCCCGCCGCCGCCAGCGCGGCGCGCCCGAAACGGCCATAGCCATCGAGGGTCGCTACCCCGAACAGTGCGCGCAATCGGGCTTCGGCGGCAACGCTGTCAAAGTCGCCGCGCGGACGCAGCGCCGTCGCGTACGCGGCCAGCGCGCCGTCTTCGCACGCGATCACCTCGGCCGGCATCAGCCGCGCCAACTCGGCGGGCAGCCTGGCGGCGTCGGTGTCGACCAGCTCGAAACGCCCGGTCGAGACGTCGGCGGCGGCGATCGCGACGCTCCCCGCCGCTTCGCCCAGCGCGACGCACCAATTCGCCGCGCGGTTGTCGAGCAGCGCTTCCTCGGTCAGCGTACCGGCAGTGACGATGCGGACGATCGCGCGGTCGACCAGTGCCTTCGACCCTGCCCGCTTGCGCGCTTCGGCGGGACTTTCGATCTGGTTGGCGATGGCGACGCGGTGCCCGGCCTTGATCAGCCGCGCCAGATAGCCGTCCATCGCATGCGCCGGCACCCCGCACATCGGGATCCGCTGCCCGTCATGCTCGCCCCGCGCGGTCAGCGCGATGTCGAGTATCGCGGCGGCGACCCTGGCATCCTCGAAGAACAGCTCGAAAAAGTCGCCCATCCGATAGAAAAGCAGGCAATCCCCCGCTTCCGCCTTCAGCGCTGAATATTGCGCCATCATCGGGGTGGGAGGGGCGTCGGCCATCAGTCGCGCTGCCTAGCAGCATGGCGAATTTCGAGGATCAGGACCGTATTAGCCATCACTTCGTACCGCATCAAAAAGGGCGAACGGTAACCAACTCCCTTTGCCCGCCGTCAATCGGCCGTCCCCGATTGGGAAAGTCGGTCAAGGCGTCGCCGGCATCGAGCAAGCGGCGAGAATTTGCTCTTGCCGCCTGATCATTGGACTGGGCGATGTATTCCGAAATGGTGCGAAGATCCGACAGCGCATTTCGCGACCAGGCTATTCCAGCCATTCCCTCGGCATCGGCTTGAAATCGGGCGTTCCCCAGGTGCGCAGCCATGTCGCGACCCTATCGTGCGAGACAACACGTCCCGCCTTCAAATCTTCTAAAGCCCGCGCGTCGGCCGCGGCGACTTCTTCGGGCGTCGAAGGAATACCGGGTGCGAGCGGCAGCGCTTCGAGCCAGGCGTCCAACGCGGCGTCATCCATGCCGGCGACGTCATCGTTCGCCCGGTGTTGATCGAAATCCTGCGGATCGCGTTCCATCGCCGGACTATAGCTAAGGCGTGGCGGTCTGGCTAGGGACAGGGACCGATCGTGTGAGGTCCCATGTCCGACGAACCGTCGATCCAGTTTTCCGACCGCGAGGCGCTGCTCTTCCATTCCGAAGGGCGGCCGGGCAAGATCGAGATCGTCGCGTCGAAGCCGATGGCGACGCAGCGCGACCTGGCACTGGCCTATTCGCCGGGCGTGGCGGTGCCGGTCAGGGCGATCGCCGACGATCCGGCGACCGCCTATGACTATACCGCGAAGGGCAATCTGGTCGCGGTGATCTCCAACGGCACGGCGATCCTGGGGCTCGGCAATCTCGGCGCGCTGGCGTCCAAGCCGGTGATGGAGGGCAAGGCGGTGCTGTTCAAGCGCTTCGCCGACGTCGATTCGATCGACATCGAGCTGAAGACCGAGGACGTGGATCGCTTCATCGATGCGGTCGAGCTGATGGAGCCGACCTTCGGGGGCATCAACCTGGAGGACATCAAGGCGCCCGAATGCTTCATCATCGAACAGACCCTGCGCGAGCGGATGAACATCCCAGTATTCCATGACGACCAGCACGGCACCGCGATCATCACGGCGGCCGGATTGCTCAATGCCTGCCTGCTGACCGGGCGCCAGCTGAGCGACATCAAGGTCGCGGTGAACGGTGCGGGCGCCGCGGCCATCGCCTGCACCGAGCTGATCAAGGCGATGGGCGTACGCGGCGACAACGTCGTCATGTGCGACCGGTCGGGCGTGATCTACCAGGGCCGCGAAGACGGCATGGACCAGTGGAAGTCGGCGCATGCCGCCAACACGACCAAACGCACGCTGGCCGAGGCGCTGGACGGCGCGGACGTGTTCCTGGGCCTGTCGGCGGCGGGTGCCGTCACGCCCGAGATGGTGACGCGGATGGCCAAGTCGCCGATCATCTTCGCAATGGCCAATCCGGTGCCCGAAATCCTTCCCGAACTGGCCAAGGCCGCCCGCCCCGACGCGATCATCGCCACGGGCCGATCGGACTATCCCAACCAGGTCAACAACGTGCTCGGCTTTCCCTTCATCTTCAGGGGCGCGCTCGACGTGCGCGCGACGGGGATCAACGAGGAGATGAAGATCGCCGCCGCGCGCGCGATCGCCGACCTGGCGCGCGAGCCGGTGCCCGAGGAGGTCGCGGTCGCCTATGGCGTGCGCCGCATGTTCGGGCCGGACTATATCATTCCGGCGCCGTTCGATCCGCGGCTGATGGAGGTGGTGCCCGCCGCGGTCGCGCGCGCGGCGATGGACTCGGGCGTCGCGACCAAGCCGATCCTCGACATGGCGGGATATCGCCACCGATTGCGCGGACGGCTCAACCCGACCACATCGGTGCTCAGCCTGGCCTATGAGGGCGCGCGCGCGCACCCCAAGCGCGTATTGTTCGCGGAAGGCGAAGAGGAGGTCGTGCTGCGCGCGGCCGTGGCCTTTCGCGAGGGCGGCTATGGCACGCCGGTATTGGTCGGGCGCGACGACGTCCTCGACCGGTTGCGCGCGCTGGGCGTGCGCGATCCCGAAACTTACGAGGTCCACAACAGCCGCGTCTCGCCGCTGGTGCCGCGGATGGTCGACTTCCTCTATGGACGACTGCAACGCCGCGGCTATCTGCGCCGCGAATGCGAACGCATGGTCAACCAGGACCGCAACATCTTCGGCTCGCTGCTGCTCCAGCTGGGCGAGGCCGATGCCATGGTGACCGGCGTCACGCGGACCTTTGCGCAGACGATCCGCGAGGTGAAGCGGGTGATCGATCCGGAAGCCGGGCGCACCGCGCTGGGCATCCACATCATGGTCGGCCAGTCGCACACGGTGTTC
Source organism: uncultured Sphingomonas sp. (assembly GCF_964244265.1). Classification (GTDB taxonomy): domain Bacteria; phylum Pseudomonadota; class Alphaproteobacteria; order Sphingomonadales; family Sphingomonadaceae; genus Sphingomonas. The sequence continues at coordinate 21,110 of NZ_CAXTHV010000014.1, forward strand.
ATCGCCGACACCACGGTCAACGAGCGGCCGTCGGCCGTCGAGCTGGCCGACATCGCCGAACAGACCGCCGCGGTCGCGCGCAAGATGGGCCACGAGCCGCGCGTCGCGTTCATGAGCTTCTCGACCTTCGGCAATCCCAAGGGGGCGTGGCTCGACAACATCCGCGACGCGCTGAGGGTGCTCGACGAGCGCCGGGTCGGCTTCGAATATGAAGGCGAGATGCCGCCCGACGTCGCGCTGAACCCGCGCCAGCTCGCCAACTTCCCGTTCTCGCGGCTGTCCGGACCGGCCAACGTGCTGATCATGCCCGGTCTGCAATCGGCGCATATCTCGGCCAAGCTGCTCGGCGAACTGGGCGGCGACGCGGTGATCGGGCCGATGCTCGTGGGCATGGAGAAGCCCGTCCAGATCGCCACGATGACCTCGACCGCGAGCCAATTGATGACGCTGGCGGTGCTGGCGGCGGGCGGGATCGCCCGCTGACGGCATGCTCTCCGTCAGCGCCGGTACATCTTGCGCAGGGTAGTGGCCTTTCATGATCGATCAGCTGTCACATTCGACGTCCTTCTACCTGATCATCGCCGCGATCGTCGCGTTGCTCATCGTCGCGCGCCGCGTCCGGCTGGTCGGGACGATCGTCTCGCTGGGGACGATGGCGCTGGCGGTCGCGGCGCTGCTGGCGATCGTCGGCCAGCGCGGCGGCTATGACCCGCTGCTCGGTCGCGTGACGCGCGCGCTGGACTTGACGCAGGACCAGAAGGTCGTCGGCAAGGAGATGACGGTGCCGATGGCGACCGACGGCCATTTCTGGGTGCGCGTCACGATCGGCGGGGTAAAGCGGCGCATGCTGGTCGACAGCGGCGCGACGGTCACCGCGCTGTCCGCCCGCACCGCCGCCGCGATGGGCGTGGAAGCGCGCGACGGCCCGTTCCCGATGCTGATCCAGACCGCCAACGGCACGATCCGCGCCGAAACCGGCACCATCCCCGAGCTGCGCATCGGCAATATCGTCGCGCGCGACCTGCCCGTCGTCGTCTCCCCCGCATTCGGCGAGATGGACGTGATCGGCATGAACTTCCTGTCGCGGCTGAAATCGTGGCGCGTGGAGGGACGGACGCTGATCCTGACCCCCCACCACCCGCAGCCGGGCACGGGGCGCTGACCTTCTTCCAATCATCCCGTTGACCCGGTGCCACTCCCTCTTATGCTCGCAAAGGGCGTAACAAGCGGGGACGAGCAATGCAGCTTACCGGCAGGCGCCGCACAGCCAATTCGGCATGACCGAGCCGTCCGCGATTGCCGTGCCACCCGTCCGGCGCCTGGCGACCGGCACGATGCTGGCCTATGCGGTCGGCGCGATCGCCTATGGCGTGAAGGACAACGGCTTCGGCACGTTCCTGCTGCTGTTCTACAATCAGGTGCTCGGCCTGCCCTCGGCTGCGGTCGGGCTGGTGGTGATGGCGGCCCTGGTGGTCGATGCGATGGTCGACCCGGCGATCGGCTTCCTGTCTGACCGCACGCGCAGCCGCTGGGGGCGGCGGCATCCGTGGATGTATGCCGCGCCCGTGCCGATCGCGATCGGCTGGATCCTGTTGTGGAACCCGCCGGCGCTGAGCGAGCCTGTTATGCTGGCGTGGCTGTTCGTGACCGCGGTGATCGTGCGCAGCGCGGTATCGGCCTATGAGGTGCCGTCGGTGGCGCTGACCGCCGAGCTGACCAGCGATTATGACGAGCGCACGCGGATCATGGCATATCGTTATCTGTTCGGCTGGGCCGGCGGGCTGGCGATGCTGATGGCGGCCTATACGATCTTCCTGCCAAGCGACGCGGCGCACCCGCTGGGGCTGCTCGACCGGCGCGGCTATGCGGCGATGGCGTGGGCGGCAGCGGCGGCGATCGTGGTCGCGATCCTGGTCTCGGCGATCGGGACGCATCGCGAGATCGCCAGGCTTCCCCCGGCGACGCCGAGCAGCCAGACATTGTCCGCCAACCTCCGCGAATTGCGCGAGACGGTGCGCAATCGCGGCTTTGCGGTGCTGATGCTGGCGGGGTTGTGCCTCTATACCGACCAGGGTATCAGCTTCGCCTTGTCGACCTATCTCTACGGCCATGTCTGGCGGTTCTCCGGCACCGCCTATTCGTGGCTGGCGCTCGCGCTGCTGGCGGGCGCGGCGATGGCGTTCGCCGTGGCGCCGCGATTGGGCGCGCGGTTCGGCAAGCCGGTGTCGGCGATGGTGCTGATGCTGGCGGCAGTGTTCCTGCTGGTACTGCCTTATGCGCTACGCCTGTTTGGACTGTTCCCGGCGCCCCATGACGCGGCGATGCTGCCGGTGCTGATGACGATCTTCGCGATCAACACCGCGTGCAATGTCGCGTCGATGATCCTGGGCGCGTCGATGATGGCCGACGTCGTCGAGGAATCCGAACAGCGTACCGGTCGCCGGTCGGAAGGCGTGTTCTTCGCCGGCGCGTTCTTCATCCAGAAATGCACCACCGGGGTCGGCATCTTCACCGCCAGCATGATCCTGACCGCCGCGCGTTTCCCGGCAGGTCGCGCGCCGGGACAGGTTGCGCCGGCCACGGTCGATCGGATGACGATCGTGTTCTGCGCGGTCTATGCGGTGCTGGGGGTCGTCGGGGCGATCCTCTATGCGCGCTTTCCGTTCGGGAAACGCGAGCATGAGGCACGCGTCGCCGCGGTTGCGACCGAGTCCAACGCTCTGGCAAACGGCTGAATCGAGCAGTTGCGCCGACACGCTGGATCATGCTGCACCTGCGAGAAGCGGCCGCTGCCTGACCTATCGGGGTATTGATCGGCGGGCGGACACGGTTCGTCGGAAAAGGTTCCATAGCTTAACCCGTTGGGGTTTTCTCCCGCGTCAGGTCCCCGTAGCACAATCGCAACAGATCAAGACCTTCGGGGGGTCGCATGAAATTCAGTGGTTTTGCAGCGCGTTTTGCGCTGATGGTGGCGTGTGCCCTGGCGATGGCGGCCCCGGCATCGGCGCGGTTCTGGCAATGCGTGCCTTATGCCCGGGAGGTTTCGGGCATTCAGATATTCGGCAATGCCAAGACCTGGTGGGATCAGGCCGCCGGCCGGTACGAGCGCGGCAACCGGCCGCAGATCGGCGCGGTGCTCGCCTTTGCGGCGATTGGCCGCATGCCGCTGGGCCATGTCGCCACTGTCAGCGCCATCGTCAGCGACCGCGAGATCCTGTTGACCCACGCCAATTGGTCGCGCCGCGGCGGGATCGAGACCGACGTCCGCGCAGTCGACGTTTCGGTGGCGGGCGACTGGAGCCAGGTGAAGGTGTGGTACGGCCCGATGGCCGGCCTGGGCACGACCACCTATCCGGCCCGCGGCTTCATCTATCGTGGCAGCGCGCCCGACGATGCGCGGCCCGATGCCGGCAACACCCTGCCGCCGATGATCATCGCCACCGTCGCGCCCGTTGGCGTCCGGGGATCGGTCGGGATCGGCGATTAACTTCGTTGTCTAGGCGGCACCGGCCAGAGGCTACGCCTTGGCCGGCGCAAAGGTCATCGCCACGCCGTTCATGCAGTAACGCTTGCCGGTCGGTGCCGGGCCGTCGTCGAACACATGGCCAAGGTGCCCGCCGCAGCGCCGGCAATGTACTTCGGTCCGGCTCATCCCCAGCGTCGAATCGGTGCGGGTGCGCACCGCATCGGCCAGCGGCGCCCAGAAGCTGGGCCAGCCGGTGCCGCTGTCGAACTTGGTCTTCGACGAGAATGCCGGCAGCGCGCAGCCCCTGCATGCGAAGATGCCGGCGCGATGCTCGTCATTGAGCGGGCTGGAATAGGGCCGCTCCGTCCCTTCCTTGCGCAGCACGTCATAAGCGGCGGGGCCAAGCTTGTTCTGCCATTGCCCGTCGCTCAGCTTGTAGGCGAAGGTCTCGGGCGGCCGGGCCGGGGCGGCACCGCATCCGAACAGCACGATGGTGGCGGCGGTGCCGGCGGTCAGCATCACGAACTGGCGGCGGTTGGAAATCATGGCAATACTCCGGATGACGTATCCCTTAGAAACGATCGACCGCCGGAGCGGATGCCGGACGATTGCGCACGGCTTGGAAATCGCGCGATGCTGGTTACATTTCTCCGGCGGTGATGGCGGTCGCTAAGGTGATCGTGTTCCGGTGGACCGCGTGAACAGCGCCTTCAACCCGCCCCTGCCGCCGCCCGATTGCAGCACGCCGCGCCGGAACGCGCGTGCGCCGATGGTGATGACGATGCCGACCCACAGCAATTGCCACAGGATGGCGGCGACATGGGGCCATAATTGGGGCGATGTCGCTCCGCGCGCACCCATGGCGAAGGGGGAGCTCAGCGGGAACAGCTCGGCGACCAGCGCCAATTTGCTGCCCGGGCTCGATGCCGCCGCCGATGCCAGCCCGAACATCGCGACCTGGACGATGGTGATCGGCAGGGACAGCATCTGGATCTCGCGCATCGTCGATGCCTGCGCGCCCACCCCGAGAAACGTCGCGCCAAGCAGCATGTAGGCCATCGTGAAATAAACCGCGAACAGGATAACGAAAGCGGGCATGCCGACCGCGGGCCCGATCGAGGCGAATGCGTCGGCAACGCCCGGAATGGCCGTGCCCAGCTGGCTGATCACCGTCGCCCAGAACAGCACGAACAGCACCGCGACGCCGAACATCCCGACCAGCTTGCCCAGGAACACGCTTTCCAGGGGGACGGCGGCGGCGAGTACCTCAATCACCTTGTTGCCGCGTTCCTCGGCCATGGTGCCGACCGCCTGGCCCGACAGCATCAGCGTCAGGAAGAACAAGGCGAACACGGTGAAGAACGCCGATTGGTGCTGGCCGCTGATCGACAGGCGCGGGGATGTCTTGCGCTCGACGAGTTCAGGCTTGCTCAACCTCGCAGTGCCGATACGCCGTTCACGCAGCGCTTCCTCGGCGAGCGCGGCCAGCCAGCGCGCGTGACGGACGCTGACCGGTTGGTAATAGATGCGCGGCGCGGTCAGCGGCCCGGTCAGTACCGCGCTCGCGTCGACACCCTTGTCCGCGAAAAGGGCGGCGATCTGCCCCTCGCGATCGGCGCCGGGAGTCACGAGCTTGAGGCTGGGCGGCCCCTCGTCGCGGCGGAACAGCTTGCGCAGGTTCGTGTCGGCGGCGGTCAGCGCGGCAGCGTCGTCGCCCGCCGCGACCGCGACGATCCGCGCGCGATCACCGCCGCCGCCCGCCACGGCGGAGGCGCCCAGCCCGCCGATCGCACCGAACGAACCCATGATGACCGGCGCGAGCAGGAACAGCAGGAAGGTCGGCGTGAACACCGTGGCGATGAAGTCGCGGCGCGCGATCGTCAGCGTCTGACGGATCAGCCGACGAGTGTTGCCCGGTGCCGCCATCACGCCGCCTCCGTCGCGGCGAGCGCGTCCGGGCCGACGATGCGGACAAAGGCGTCGTGAAGGCCCGGCCGTTCGATCGACAGCCCGGCGATGCCATGGCCGTTGGCGATCAGCCGCGACAGGATTGCCTCGACCTCGCCATCGGGCACCACAAATCGCCAGCCGTCGCCCTCGGCCTCGGCATCGCACGGCAGCAGCGAACGGAGGCCGGGATCGTTACGGTCGGGAACATAATGTGCCTTTAGCGGCAGCATGCCCCGCGCCTCGGCCACGGTGCCCTCGAACCGCCGCTTGCCCCCGGCGATGATCGCCAGCCGGTCGCACAGGCGCTCTGCATGCGCCATGACGTGCGTCGAGAACAGGATGGTGGCGCCGCGTTGCTGCTCGGCGCGAATCAGCTTTTCCAGCCCCTCCTGGTTGACCGGATCGAGCCCCGAAAACGGCTCATCGAGCACCAGCAGGTCGGGCTGGTGGACGACCGATCCGAGCAATTGCACCAGCTGCGCCATGCCCTTGGACAGCTTGCGTATCTTCGTATCGACCGCGTGGCCCAGCCCCGATTGCTCGAGCAGCGCTGCGGCGCGCTTGCGCCCGGTCGACCAGGGCAGGCCGCGCAGCGCGCCCATGAACGCGATCGCCTCGCGCGCCTTCATCGCCGGATACAGGCCGCGCTCCTCGGGCAAATAGCCGACCCGGTCGCTGGCGTCGCGCGGACGCGAATGGCCGAGCAGCGTGCGTTCGCCCTCATCCGGTTCGATGATGCCGAGCAGCATGCGCAACGTCGTCGTCTTGCCCGCGCCGTTGGGGCCGAGCACGCCATAGACGGCGCCGGTCGGCACCCGGATGTCGACCCCGTCGACGACGCGGCGGCCACCGAACCTTTTGACGAGCCCCGTGGCTGAAATCGCGGGAGTGTCGGGCAATCTACGTCCGTTCGGTTCGAGCAAAGTCGAGAATCGCCGACGGAGAGGGTGCTGCCCCGCCGCATGTCGTGGTAGCGGGGGAAGGTGAACGAAACCAGCACCTTCGGACAGCGGCTGCGCGACAAGGCGACGATGTTGGGCTTTGCCGCCTGTGGCGTCGCACACGGCGACGCAGCACCGCTGACGGGCGCGCGTCTGCGGCAATGGCTGGCGGACGGCGCGCATGGCGAGATGATCTGGATGGAGAGGCGCGTCGGCGAGCGCGCGTCGCCCGCGGGATTGTGGCCCGACGTGCGCAGCGTCATCGCGCTCGGCATGAGCTATGCGCCGGGGCGCGATCCGCTGGCGCTGGCGGGCGAGCGCGACCGCGCGCGGATCTCGGTCTATGCGCAAGGCGGCGACTATCACGACGTCGTCAAGCGGGCGTTGAAAGCGCTGGCGCGGTGGATCGTGGCGACCAGTCCGGAGACCGACCTCAAGGTCTTCGTCGACACCGCGCCGGTCATGGAAAAGCCGCTGGCCGAGGCGGCCGGGCTCGGCTGGCAGGGCAAGCACACCAATCTGGTCAGCCGCGACCATGGCAGCTGGCTGTTCCTCGGCGCGATCTACACGACGATCGATCTGCAGCCGGACATGGCCGGGCGTGATCGATGCGGGTCGTGCGACGCGTGCCAGCGGGCCTGCCCGACCCAAGCGTTTCCGGCGCCGTACCGGCTCGACGCGCGGCGCTGCATCTCCTACCTCACGATCGAGCATGCCGGCCCGGTGCCCGTCGCGTTCCGCGCCGCGCTGGGCAACCGCATCTATGGCTGCGACGATTGCCTGGCGGTATGCCCGTGGAACAAGTTCGCCGCCGCCGCCCATGCCCATCGCGCCTTCCTGCCGCGCGCCGAACTCGCCGCACCCGCGCTTGCCGACCTGCTCGCGCTGAACGACGCAACGTTTCGCCGGGTGTTCGCCGGATCGCCGATCAAGCGGATCGGGCGCGACCGGCTGGTCCGCAACGCGGCCTATGCGGCGGGCAATAGCGGAGACGTGGCGCTCGCTCCCGCCCTGGCGCCGTTATGCAACGATCCTTCGGCCGTGATACGGGACGCCGCGCGATGGGCGCTCGGCCGGCTATTTGCCGACGCCGCGTCGTGACAAGGCGGCGACGCAGCTCGCGCGGTCGATCGTGCTGCCGTCGGGCTGGCGTGCATCGACATAGGTAACCACCGCGTCGCCGATCGGGCGCGGATAGAGATAGGCGTCGAGCACGCAGATCGCGCCCTGATATTGCAGCTTGCGGGCCGACCCCTCGCGGATGTCGGCATCGGGCAGGCCGAACAGCCTGGCCAGCCCGGCGGCGTTCTGTCCGATCACGCGTTCCAGCCCGGCGACCGGCGGCGCCACCGGCAGCGTCGCCGGTCGTGCCACCTCGGCACCCGTCGCCGAGCATCCCGCCAGCGCCAGTCCGACGGTCAGCGCGGCGACGGCGCGCGCGGTGCCGGCGGATCGCGCGGCCGAGGGAAAAAGCGCATGAGCCATGGTCCCGTCTAGCGCGGCCGGGCCGCCAACGCCAACGCGCGCGATTGCGCATGCGGCACACCGGCTCTACGCAGCGGCAACTCGCTACGGAGACCAGCTTGACCAGCCCCATTCACGACCCCAGCTACGATCCCAGCTACGACGTTGTCGCCATCGGCAACGCGATCGTCGACATCCTCTCGCAGTCGACCGACGAGTTCCTGGCGGTGGAAGGGATGACCAAGGGATCGATGGCGCTGGTATTCTCGCCCGCCGATGCCGACGCGCTCTATGCGAAGATGGGTCCGGGGACCGAGGCGTCGGGCGGGTCGGCGGCCAATACCGTCGCCGGGCTGGCGGCGCTGGGCAGCAAGGCCGGGTTTATCGGCCAGGTCGCCGACGACCAGCTGGGCGAGGTCTTCGCGCACGACATCCGCGCCGCGGGGGTACATTTCGCTACCGCGCCGCGCACCGGCGAGCCGACCACCGCGCGCTGCCTGATCTTCGTCACGCCCGACGGCCAGCGGACGATGAACACCTTTCTCGGCGCGTCGCAATATCTGCCGGCCACAGCGCTCGACCACGCGCTGATCGCCGACGCCGCGATCCTGTATCTCGAAGGATATCTCTGGGACCCCGAGGAACCACGCGCGGCGATGCGCGAGGGGATCAGGATCGCCCGCGACGCTGGACGCAAGGTCGCCTTCACGCTCAGCGACGTCTTCTGCATTTCGCGCCATGGCGATGATTTCCGCGCGTTGATCGCCGACGGCCTGGTCGACATCCTGTTCGCCAACGAGAACGAATTGCTCGCGCTGGCCGACAGCGGCGATTTCGAAGCGGCGGTGGCGACCGTCGCGGCGCAGGTGCCGACCCTGGTCGTGACCCGCAGCGAACAGGGCGCGATCGCGGTCCGGGACGGCCGGCGGGTGGCGGTCGCCGCCGAGCCGATCGACCGCGTCGTCGACACGACCGGCGCGGGCGACCTGTTCGCCGCCGGATTTCTACATGGCCAAGCGCAGGGGCAGGGACTGGAGGCGTCGCTGAAGATCGGCGCGATCTGCGCAGCGGAGATCATCTCGCATTATGGCGCCCGGCCGATGCACGACATGAAGGCGCTGGTGGCGGAGAAGGTCGGCCGCTGATCGTCAGGCGACCAGCGTCGCCCCGAACGCGATCACCGCCAGCACACCGCGCACCCAGTTCCAGTCGCGCCAGCGTCGGCGCGAATCGTCCCAGTCGGCCGGAAACGCGGTCGGCGACCAGGTCTGGAACAGCTTGTTGAGCGGCAGGTGCACGATCGCCGTGATGGCGAGCACGACGACGAGGAGGAGGGCGGCGGCGATGACGGCGGCCCGCCCGGTCAGCACGGCAGCGACGACGCACACGATCAATCCGATGCCGAAGAAGATCGGCATCACCGGCCCGAATACCGCTTCCTTGGCTTGCTTATACGGTATCCAGGCGGCGGCGCCCAGCTTCCTGGCGGCATGCTCGACCATGCAGGAACCCAGGAACACCCCGGCCAGCAGACCGTCGACAAAGACGACGGATGTGGTCGCCATCCCCTCCGCACCGTTCATCCAATTGCCTCAGTCGCGTATCGGCGAATCGAGCCCCTCGTCGTCGAACGACAGCCGCTCGACGATGCCGCGGCCGAGATAGCTGCGGCTGCGGCTATACCCGAAATAGATCACCAATCCGAGCAAACCCCAAATCGGCAGCACCAGCATCGCCGCCGCCGGCAGGTTGACGAACAGGAAGATGCAGCCGACGACCGTCAGCGGCGCGATTACCCACACGAGGGGCGTCCTGAACGCACGCGGCTGGTCCGGGGCGGTCCTGCGCAGGATCAACACCGCGATGGCGACCATCATGAAGGCGTAGAGCGTGCCGGCATTGGCGATGTCGGCCAGCTGCCCCACCGGCAGGAACGCCGCCGCGATCGCCACCGCCAGGCCGGTGATCGCGGTCACGACATAGGGCGTCTTCCACTTCGGGTGGACCTTGGCCAGCGCCTCCGGCAGCAGACCATCGCGCGCCATCACGAAAAAGATGCGCGTCTGGCCGAACATCAGGATCAGGATGACCGACGGCAGCGCGATGCCGGCGGCATAGCCTAGCAGGTTGCCGACCGTCGAATAGCCGATCTCACGCAGCACGTGCGCCAATGCCTCGTTCGAACAGACCAGCATGTCCTTGAATTGGGGCAGCGCGCATTGGCGGGCAAGCTCCTCGGAGCCGGCCGGGAAGGGCACGCCGCCCGGCCCCATGATCGGCTGGCCGCCGATCGATCCGATCGCGCCGGCGGCGACGATGATGTAGAAGATCGTGCAGAACAACAGCGACCCGATCAGCCCGATCGGCACGTTGCGCTGGGGATTCTTGGTTTCCTCCGCCGCCGTCGATACCGCGTCGAAACCGACATAGGCGAAGAAGATCGTGGCGGCCGCGCCGACCGCGCCGACCCCGCTGCCCAGCGAGCCGAACACGCCGGCGGGCAGGAACGGGTTGAACTTGGCGGCATCGATATGCGGGACGGTCAGGACGATGAACGCGGTCAGCGCGGTGACCTTGATCGCGACCAGCGCCGCATTGACCCGCGCGCTCTCGGTCGTACCGACCATCAGCAGCCACGTCACCAGCATGGCGATGATGAACGCCGGCAGGTTGATCAACCCGCCGGGCGCGCCGCCCAGCGCCAGCGGCCCCGCCGTCAGCCAGGCGGGCAGGTGGATGCCGAATGTCTTGTCGAGAATCGATCCCGTGAAATAGCCCGACCAGCCGACCGACACCGCGCTGGCCGCGACCGCATATTCGAGCACCAGCGCCCAGCCGACCGTCCAGGCGAGCAATTCGCCCATCGTCGCATAGGTATAGGTGTAGGCGGAGCCCGCGACCGGGACCATCGCCGCGATCTCCGCATAGCACAGCGCCGCGATGATGCAGATCGCGCCCGCGATGGCGAAGGCGAGCATCAGGCCCGGGCCGGCCTTTTGCGCACCGGACGCGGTCAGCACGAAGATGCCGGTGCCGATGACGCAGCCGATCCCGAACAGCATCAGCTGGAAAGCGCCGAGCGAACGGTGCAGCGACTTCTTCTGAGCGGTGGCGAGGATCGCCTCCAGCGGCTTGACGCGCCCGAAAATCATGAAGGTTTTCCCCCGGGGAAGCGGCGCCTGCCGCCGGTTGTCCGAACGGGTGAGCCTAATCGCTAATCCCCGGGGTGCAATCCCTTATCCGTGACCGCCGCGGCGGCTCAGCCGACCGCGCCGCCGCGCCAGTCCGCCAGCAGCGGGCCGAGCGGCTTGCCGGCGAAGATGTGGACGTGGAAATGCGCGATCGTCTGGTGGCTGTCCGCCCCGGTATTGGCGAGCAGGCGATAGCCGGGTTCGACCAACCCCGCCCTGCGCGCAACCGCGCCGACTGCGCGGACGAAGCCGGCAATGTCCGCATCCGATCCGCGCGCGCTGAAATCGTCCCACGAGACATAGGCGCCGCGCGGGATCACCACGATATGCGTCGGCGCCTGCGGGTTGATGTCGTGGAAGGCGATGGCGAAATCGTCCTCATGGACACGCTGCGACGGGATCTCGCCGCGCAGGATCCTGGCGAAGATGTTCCCGTCGTCATAGGGTTGGGTGGCGTCGATCCCGGTCATATGGTGCTCCGCGCGGCTTTTTCGTCGTGCCCCGATTGCCCTTCGCGCTGCGTCAGTTCGGCGCGGACGTCGTCCAGCGACAGGCCGGCATCGGCGAGCAGGACGATCAAATGGTAGAGGAGGTCGGCCGCCTCCGGCACGATCGCGGCATCGTCGCGGCCGCACGCGGCGATGACGGTCTCGATCGCCTCCTCGCCCAGCTTCTGCGCGATCCGTGCCCGACCGCTAGCGAACAGGCTGGCGGTATAGGACGATTCCGGATCGGCGCCGCGCCGGGCGGCGATGACGGCAGCGAGCCGGTCCAGGGAGTCTTCGGCCATGCCGTGCGCGCTGCCGCGCCCGTGCGCCTGCGTCAATCCCTGGGCGGCGCCGCAAACCGCCTGCGCAGCGCCCGCCGCGCCAGCCACACCCCGCCCGCCGCCATCCCGAACAGCGCGATGTCGGACAATTCGGGCCCGCGCCGCACCTTGACCATGCCGCTGTGCGGCAGCGGATCCGCGGCGAAGGCAGGCGTCGCGAGCAGGAGGAAGGCGAGAGCATACCGCATCGACTATGGTGTAGCGGGACGGGGTTAACTTGCGCCTTCGAGAAGAGGTCTAGATCGGCGTCCTGACCGCAATTCCCGCCGCCGCCAGCGCGCGGTGGGCGTCGCCGATGCTCGCTTCGCTATAATGGAAGATGCTCGCCGCCAGCACCGCGCTGGCATGGCCGTCGCGGATGCCCGCGACGAGATCGTGCAGGCCCCCTACCCCGCCCGACGCCACCACCGGCACGCGCACGCGGTCAGCGATGGTGCGGATCAGGTCCAGGTCATAGCCCTGGCGCGTGCCGTCATGGTCCATGCTGGTGATCAGCAGCTCGCCCGCGCCCCGATCGGCCAGCAGCAACGCATGCGCGACCGCGTCGATGCCGGTGGACGTGCGGCCGCCATGGGTAAACACCTCCCATCCTCCACCAACCCGCCGCGCGTCGACCGAGGCGACGACGCACTGGCTGCCGAATCGTTCGGCCATGTCGGACACCAGTTCGGGTCGCGCGACCGCGGCTGAATTGACGGCGACCTTGTCCGCCCCGGCGAGCAGCAGCGCGCGCGCATCCTCGACCGATCGTACGCCGCCGCCGACCGTCACCGGCATGAAGCACACCGCCGCCGTGCGCCTGACGACGTCCAGCATGGTCCCGCGCGCCTCATGGCTGGCGGTGATGTCGAGGAAGCAGAGCTCGTCCGCGCCGGCCGCATCATAGGCCTGTGCCTGCTCGACGGGGTCGCCGGCGTCCCGCAAGTCGACGAAGTTCACGCCCTTGACCACGCGCCCGCCGGCGACATCGAGGCAGGGGATCACGCGCGCGCGGACGGTCAATTGCTCCTCCACGGCCCGGAGAGGATTGCAGTCGCCGGCTTCACGCCGCCGCCGCCACGGCCAGCGCCGCCGCCAGATCGAGCCGCCCGTCATACAATGCCCGCCCGGTGATCACGCCTTCGATGCCGTTGCGCGCATGCAGCGCCAGCACGCGGATCTCGCCGATCCCGCTGACCCCGCCCGACGCGATAACCGGAATGGCGACCGCCCGCGCGAGGTCGACGGTCGCCTGGACGTTGCACCCTTTCAGCAAGCCGTCACGCCCGACATCGGTAAACAACAGGGCGGCGACTCCGGCATCCTCGAACCGCCGCGCCAGGTCGATCGCCGGCACGTCCGAGACATCGGACCAGCCGCGCGTCGCGACCATCCCTTCCTTGGCGTCGACCGCGACGACGATCCCGCCGGGAAAGTCGCGGGCCGCCGCGCGCACCAAAGCGGGATCCTCCAGCGCGGCGGTGCCGATGACCAGCCGCGATACGCCGGCCTCGAACCAGCCTTCGATCGCCGCGCGGTCACGGATGCCGCCGCCGAGCTGGACGTGGCCGGGAAAGGCGGTCACGACCCGACGCACCGCATCGCCATTGACCGAATGGCCCGCAAACGCGCCGTCCAGATCGACCATGTGCAGGAATTGCGCGCCTGCCTCGGCGAACGCCAGCGCCTGGGCGGCGGGATCGTCGCCATAGATGGTGGCGCGATCCATGTCCCCCTCGGCGAGGCGCACGACCTTGCCGCCCTTCAGGTCGATCGCGGGAAAGACGATCAGGGTCATCGATCTCCCCGTGCCGGGAAGGAAATCAAGGCCGCCATGTCAGGAACCTCTGGAGCAGTTCCAGCCCGTAACGCTGGCTCTTTTCGGGGTGGAACTGCACCCCGGCCAGATTGTCGCGCGCAATCGCCGCGGTGACCGCGCCGGCATGATCGGTGATGGCGACGACATCGGCGCCGACAAAGCCATAGCTGTGCAGGAAATACGCCTCTCCCGGCACGATCAGCGGGTGGGGGGCGGTCGGGCGCACGTCGTTCCAGCCCATGTGCGGAACCTTGGCGTCGACCTCGCCGGGTTCGAGCCGGCGGACCGACCCGGCGATCCAGCCGAGCCCGGCATGGCTCCCCATTTCTTCGCCCGTGCCGGCCATCAGCTGCATGCCGACGCAGATGCCCAGAAAAGGCACGCCTTCGCGCCGCACGCGCTGTTCGATTGCATCGACCATGCCGTCGATCGCCCGGAGCGCCGCGGCGCACGTCCCGAACGCGCCGACGCCCGGGAGGACGATGCGGTCGGCGGCGGCAATCGCGTCCGGATCGGAGGTAATGGCGACGTCGCGCGCACCGGCCGCCTTCAGCGCATTGGCCACCGAATGGAGGTTGCCCGCGCCGTAATCGATCAGCGCCAACATCATTCCTCTCCCCGAAACGAAGCGAGGCTCACAGCAGGCCCTTGGTCGACGGGATCGCATCGGCCTTGCGCGGGTCGATCTCGACTGCCTCGCGCAGCGCTCGCGCCACCCCCTTGAACGCCGCTTCGGCAATATGATGGTTGTTGACGCCATACAGCGTCTCGACATGGAGGGTGATGCCGGCGGCCTGGGCAAAACTGTGGAACCAATGCTCGACCATCTCGGTGTCCAGCTCGCCCAGTCGTTTCTGCGAAAAACCGACCTTCCACACCAGGAACGGCCGGCCCGATAGGTCGAGTGCGACGCGGGTCAGCGTCTCGTCCATCGGCGACAGGGCGTCGGCATAGCGACGGATGCCGCGCTTTTCGCCCAGCGCCCTGGCCACCGCCTCGCCGATCGCCAGGCCGGTGTCCTCGATCGTGTGGTGCTGGTCGATGTGCAGGTCGCCGACGGCGCGGACGTGAAGGTCGATCAGCGCATGGCGGCTGAGCTGTTCGAGCATGTGGTCGAAGAAACCGATGCCGGTCGACACGTCATACGCGCCGGTCCCGTCGAGATCGATGGTCACGTCGATCGCGGTCTCGCTGGTCTTGCGGCTGATCGTTGCCCGGCGCATCGCGACCCCCATAGCGGCTGGGCCGGGCTGTGCAATCTTGACCCTCGCCCGGCATCGGCTACCGAAGGGGGATGAGCGATGGACTGCCCGACAGCCTGATTCCCTATGACGAGATCGTCCAGGAAGCGTTGCGCGCGGTCGTCGGCCGCGTGCTGGGCTCGGTCGCGGCGGGGGGCGGGCTGCCCGGCGAGCATCATTTCTACGTGACGTTCAAGACCCACGCCGCGGGCGTCGACATCCCGCAACGGCTGATCGAGCGCTTTCCCGACGAGATGACGATCGTCCTCCAGAACCGCTTCTGGGACCTGATGGTCGACGACGAGAAGTTTTCCGTTGGGTTGAGCTTCAACCAGGTGCCGTCAAAGCTGGTCATTCCCTATGGCGCGATTACCGGTTTCCATGATCCCGCGGTCAATTTCGAGCTCCGCTTCCAGGCGCAGGAAGGCCCCGACGAACCCGAACCGCACGACGAAGCCGAGAATGACGGCGCAACGTCCAGGGTCGACGACGGATCGAACGTGGTCAGCGTGGATTTCAAGCGGAAGAAGTAGCGGGTCTGCACGCAGACCTTACCCCTCTTCGACGGAACCGGCACCGGCCCGCTCCCCCTCCCGGCCGCCCATAGCCTATCCTGAACGGGCGGCCGGGAGGGGGAGCGGGCCGGTGCCGCCTGAACAAGACGGACGCCAGGCTAGCGATGGTTGGCGACAACCCCCATCACCACCGCCTGCATCAGGTCCTGGCGTTGGGGGATGGTCTTGACGGTATCCCCGATCATCACCGCGATCGCATAGGCGCGGCCGTCGGGGGCGATCAGGATGCCGACATCGTTATAGCCGGCGGTGCGGCCGTTCAGGTCCTGGCCCGTGCCGGTCTTGTGCCCGAAGCTCCAGCCCGGCGGGACCGCGCCGCGCATCCGCTGCCTGCCGGTGCGCGACGATTCCATCGTACCGATCAGATATTGCGTCGAGTCCCTCGACAGCAACTCGCCGCGCTGCAACCGGCCCAGCACAGTGGCGATCGCGCGGGGCGCCGCGCCGTCGGGGGGATCGGCGATATAGCGTTCGAACGCCTCCAGGCGGATCGATCCCGGCAACGCCGCGCGCGCACGAACGAACGCGCTGCCGGTCGAATATTCGGGCTTCCAGGTCAGCCCGGCGGTCCCCGCCTGGAGCAGCCGTTCGCCCGGGCCGAAGCGGATGTCGGCGATCGCCTTGCGGGCCAGGAACGCGCGCACCGCGGTCGGCCCCCCGACGAATTGCAGCAGCCGGTCATTGGCCGTGTTGTCGCTCTGCGTCAGCGCGCGCTGCAGCAACTCGCCGACCGTCGTCATATAGCCGTCGCCCTTGACTAGGGCGGCGATCGGCTGGTGGAACAGCGTCAGGTCGGCGCGCCGCACGGTAACCGGATCGGCCAATGTCAGCCTGCCCTGGTCGCGCAGGTCGAGGACGGTCATCGCCACCCACAGCTTCGACACACTCTGCTGGGGCAGCTTCAGGTCGCCGTTCGACGCGACGGTCCAGCCGTCGTCGATGCTCCTGACCGCGATCCCGACCTTGCCGCCGAAATTGCGGGTCAGCGAGTCGACCAGCACCACCAGCGCCTGCGGCGGGGTCGCTTTCGCGGGCCTGACCGGGGTGGAGACGGGCAGCGGCGGCCGGACGACCGCGACCGGTACGATCGGCGCGCGGCGGTCGCCTACACAGCCCGAGAACAACAGTCCGATCGCCATCCCGACCGCGATCTTGGCTTTGCGATTCAACTCGACGATCATCGTTTTCGCCCACTCATGACGATCGCTACGATGCTGGCGATCCGCACAAAATCGGTTCATAGCGCGCACGCGATGAACGGATTCTGAAGCACGACGAAGCGAGGAAGGCAAGCCGATGAAAGGCAAGGATATTCCCGCCAAAGGCTAAGGCACCAGGATCGTATCGACGGCGACCGACAACGTCTCGGGATAATCGAGGGTATAGTGCAGGCCGCGGCTTTCCTTGCGGTGGAGCGCGGATCGCACGATCAGGTCGGCGGTCTGGAGCAGGTTGCGCAGCTCGATCAGGTCGGGCGTCACGCGGAAATGGCCGTAATAGTCGCCGACCTCGTCGGTCAGCATCTTGATCCGGTGCGCGGCGCGTTCCAGCCGCTTGGAGGTGCGGACGATGCCGACATAATTCCACATGAAGCGCCGGATCTCGGTCCAGTTCTGCTTGATGACGACCTCTTCGTCCGAATCGGTGACGCGGCTTTCGTCCCACTGCCGGATCGCGGGCGGCGGCGACAGGTCCTCCCAATGCGTATTGATATGCCTGGCGGCCGCCTCTCCGAACACGAAGCATTCTAGGAGCGAGTTGGAGGCGAGCCGGTTGGCACCGTGCAGCCCCGATTGCGTGCACTCGCCCGCCGCATAAAGCCGGGGCAGATCAGTCCGCGCGTCGAGATCCACCATAATCCCGCCGCACGTATAATGCTGTGCCGGGACGACCGGGATCGGTTCCATCGTCATGTCGATGCCCAGCCCCATCAGCTTCTCGTAGATTGTCGGGAAGTGATGTCGGACGAAATCGGCACCCACATGGCTGATGTCCAGATGGACGTAATCGAGGCCGTAGCGCTTGATCTCGGCGTCGATTGCGCGCGCGACGATGTCGCGGGGCGCAAGCTCGGCACGCGGGTCGAGCTCGGGCATGAAGCGGTGGCCGGTATTGGGGTTCCTGAGCTGCCCGCCCTCGCCGCGCACCGCCTCGGTAATCAGGAAGTTCTTGACGTCGAGATTGTAGAGGCAGGTCGGGTGGAACTGCATCATCTCCATGTTCGAGATGCGTGCGCCCGCGCGCCACGCCATCGCGATGCCGTCGCCGGTCGCCCCGCGCGGCGCGGTCGAGAACAGGTACGTCCGCCCCGCGCCGCCCGTCGCCAGGATCGTGGCGTTGGCGGTGTAGAGTTCGACGCGGCCGGTCGCGCGATCGACCGCATAGACGCCCCAAACATTGCCCGCCCCCGAATAACGCTGCTCATGTTTCGACGTGGCGAGGTCGATGACGATCTGGTCGGGCACGAGGGTGATGTTCCCGTGGCTCCGCGCCGCCTGGAGCAGTGCCTCCTGCACCGCCCGGCCGGTCGCGTCGTTGACATGGACGATGCGGCGGTGGCTGTGCCCGCCTTCCCGCGTGAGGTGGAGTTCATTGCCGTCGTGGTTGAACGGCACACCCAGATCGACCAGCCGCGCGATCGCGCGGGGCGCGCGCTCGACCACGAACTCGACGGTCCGGCGGTCGTTCAGCCCCGCGCCGGCGATCATCGTGTCCTCGATATGGCTGTCGAACGTGTCGCCGGGCTCGAGCACCGCGGCGATCCCGCCCTGCGCCCAGGCGGTCGATCCCTCGGCGAGTCCGCTCTTGGCAAGGACGGTCACCTTGAAGCGATCGGCGAGGTTGAGCGCCGCGGTCAGCCCGGCCGCACCCGACCCGATGATCAGGATGTCCGAGGCGCGGGCGTCGCTCACCGCCCGCCTCCGAAAGGGTTGACGACGTTGAGGCTCCGCCGCGATGTCAGGGGATGGGCCGCAAAGGCAGCGGAAACAGGCACGGAAACGGACGCGGACGGAATGAGGGAAGCGATCATCCGCTCATTGTGGCACAGGCGGGGGTCCGTGGAACAGCCCGGCGGCTATTTGACGCGCTGATAGATGCACGCGCTCAGATCGTCGGGCTTGATGTGATCGGCGTCGAGCGGAATGATCCGGTAGTTGCTGCCGCCCGCGCGCATCCACACTTCCTCCGCGCTGACGGTATAGCTGGCGTCCAGCTTCTTCCACCCGGGGAACGACCCGGCCGCCGTCTCGTAGCCCGCATAGGTCGTCGGCGTGTAGATGATCCGTGACATCGGATTGCAATTGCCGTCGACGATCCGCCATTCGCCGATGATTGGATTGGCCGGGGGTCCGGAGCCGGCGCAGGAGGCGGTAAGCGCAACCAACAGCAAGGCAGCGGATATGCCCGCGCCCGACCATCCGGATCCGTCGATCGACATCGGCAAACTCCCCCTTGCAGCTATCCCGGACCACCCATCGCATTTATACCACCCATCGCATTTATATCGTCAGTTGCTCGTATCGGTAAAGCTTTTCAGGCAGCGTCGGCGGCGCGCGTCAGGTTGAGGAACACGTCCTCCAGATCGGCCTCTCGCGTCGAGACGTCGACGATGCCCAGCCCGTCCTTCCGCACCGCGTCGAGCACCTGCCCGGCATTGGCCTGGTCCTTGCGATAGGTGATCTCGAGCACGCGTGCGCGCTTCAGCTCGACCTTCTGGAAACAGCCCGCCTGGGGCGGCGCGGTGATGTCGCGGTCGACCGTCACCTCGACGACCTTTTCCTGCGCCATGCCGAGCAGCGCGCGGGTCGGCTGGTTGGCGATCACCCGGCCGTGGTTGATGATCGCGATGCGATCGCATAATTGCTCGGCTTCCTCCAGGTAATGCGTGGTCAGGACGACCGTCACGCCGCGCTGGTTGAGCTGCTTGACATAGGCCCAGAGTTGCTGGCGCAGTTCGATGTCGACACCCGCGGTCGGCTCGTCGAGCACCAGCACGGGCGGCGAATGGGTCATCGCCTTGGCCACCATCAGCCGCCGTTTCATGCCGCCCGACAACGTGCGGGCATAGGCATGGGCCTTGTCCTCCAGATGGACGGCGCGCAGCAGTTCCATCGATCGCCGCTTCGCCTTGGGCACGCCGTACAGCCCGGCGGCGATCTCCAGCATCTCGAACGGCGTGAAGAACGGGTCGAAGGTGATTTCCTGGTTGACGATGCCGATCGATACCTTGGCGTTGCGCGGATGCTGGTCGACGTCGAAGCCCCAGATCCTCGCCTTGCCCGACGTCTTGTTGACCAAGCCGGCGAGGATGTTGATCAGCGTCGACTTGCCGGCGCCATTGGGGCCGAGCAGCCCGAAGATGCTGCCGCGCGGCACCTCGAAACTGACCTGGTCAAGCGCGACCTTGCCGCCCTTATAGGTCTTGCACAATTGGTCGATCACAATCGCGGCGTCGGTCATGGGCGGGGGCTTAGGCTTGGGAAAGCGTGACGGCAATTCCTCCCCGGCACGCGGAGGATTGAGCAGCCGCCTGCCGCTTGCTATCCCGCCCCCAATGCTGCCGCCGCCCGAAACCGTCCGCGTTTCCCACGCCCGCGTCGCCTGTGACGGCGCGACCGACATTTCGGGCGGCGCGGCGCTCGGCCACCCGCGCGTGTTCCTCCAGATCGACGAGGCGGGCTATGTCGATTGCGGGTATTGCGACCGCCGCTTCGTGCTGATCGGCGGCCCCGCGGATGGGGCTGACCAGGCAAAGCTGCCGGACATTTCCGAAGGCGCGAGCCTTTGATGAGGATGCGCGTGGTCTTGGCGCTGGCCGCCGCCGGGCTCGCTACCGCCGCTTATAAGGAACCGACGATGCACCACGCCACCGGCACGTTCGCGGTGAAGATAACCCCCGAAGCGCAGGCGCCCGCCCCGGCCGGCGGCCTGCCGACGGGCCGCATGGGGATTGCCAAGACCTTTTCCGGCGGCCTGACCGGCACGGCGACCGGCACGATGATTTCGGCGGGTGCGCCCACGCCGGGCAATGCGGGTGCCTATGTCGCGGTCGACCAGTTCACCGGCACGGTGGACGGCCGCCGCGGCGGCTTCCTGCTGCTCCATCGCGGCACGATGGACAAAGCCGGCAAGGGCGACCTCGTTATCGTGATCTCGCCCGATACCGGCACGGATGCGCTGACCGGCATTGCCGGAACGCTGTCGATCGAGATCAAGGATGGCGTGCATCATTACGATCTGGCCTATACGCTGCCCGAATAACTAAGCCGCTGGTTTACCTGGCACGGCGGCGCCCCTATTTACCGGCAATGACCAGCACCACCGATCCCCGCGCGTTCCTCTATCGCGACGGCCTCGACCCCGCCGAGGCACAGTCCCTCACCGCCGCTGCCTTGGGTCAGGCCGATGACGGCGAACTCTATTTGCAATATCGCCGGGCCGAGGCGTTCGGGTTCGACGACGGGCGGCTGAAGACCGCGAGCTACGACACGCATTCGGGCTTTGGGTTGCGCGCGGTGTCGGGCGAGACCACCGCGTTCGCCCATGCCAGCGAGATCAGCGCCGCCGCGATTGCCCGCGCCGCCGAGACGATGGCGCTGATCGATCCCGCGACGGGCCCGCGCGCCACGCCGCCGCGCGCGACCAACCGCTATCTCTATACCGATGCCGACCCGCTCGACCTGGTCCCCTTCGCCGCCAAGGTGAATTTGTGCCAGACGATCGACGCCGCCGCCCGCGCCCGCGACCCGCGCGTCGCGCAGGTCTCCGTCGGCCTGTCGGGATCGTGGGAGGTGGTCGAGATCATGCGACCGGACGGCTTTGTCGCCACCGACGTCCGGCCGTTGGTACGGCTCAACGTGTCGATCGTCGTCGAACAGAACGGCCGGCGCGAGACCGGCACGTTCGGGATCGGCGGACGCTACCTCTACAAATCGCTGTTCGAGGAACAGACCTGGAGCCGCGCGATCGACGAGGCGCTCGCCCAGGCGCTGGTCAACCTCGATTCGGTCGCAGCACCCGCGGGCGAGATGACCGTGCTGCTCGGGCCGGGATGGCCCGGCGTGCTGCTCCACGAGGCGATCGGCCATGGGCTGGAGGGCGATTTCAACCGCAAGGGCACCAGCGCCTTTTCCGGCCGCATTGGCGAGCGAGTCGCCGCGCCCGGCGTCACCGTGGTCGACGACGGATCGATCCAGGATCGGCGCGGATCGCTGTCAATCGACGACGAGGGCACGCCGACGCAGGAGAACATCCTGATCGAGGACGGCATTTTGAAGGGTTATATCCACGATCGCCTGAACGCCCGGCTGATGGGCGTCGCGCCGACCGGCAACGGCCGGCGCGAAAGCTATGCTCATGCGCCGATGCCGCGGATGACCAACACCTTCATGAAGGCGGGCAATGACGACCCCGCCGCGCTGCTGGCCCGGGTCAAGAAGGGGATCTTCGCCAAATCGTTCGGCGGCGGGCAGGTCGACATAGTGTCGGGCAAATTCGTGTTCAGCTGCACCGAAGCCTATCTGGTCGAGGACGGCAGATTGGGCGCCCCGATCAAGGGCGCGACGCTGATCGGCGACGGCCCCAGCGTGCTGACCAGGGTCACCGGCATCGGCAACGACTTCGCGCTCGACGAAGGCGTCGGCATGTGCGGCAAAGGCGGGCAGAGCGTACCGGCCGGTGTCGGCCAGCCGAGCCTGCTGGTCAGCGGGCTGACGGTCGGTGGCACGGCGATCTGACGATCAGAAGCCGGAGATCAGGACGGCGAGCGCGCGCTGATCTCGACATCGTGGTCGCGGCGCTTGCGGCATGATACTGGCGCGTGTGCCAAACGCATGGTCCATGCGCGATGCCATAGACGGTCAAATCGGAGCCGCCATGAGCAGAGTCGATATCCAGCCCATCGGTCTCGCCTATCCGGTCGGCCGTTCGCCGAGGCTGCGTGCGACATGAGCCTGGTAGAACTCGGCCGCTATGCCCGCAACGAGGCGCATATCATCGTCGGCCGGCTTGCCGCCGAGGGGATCGACGCGATCACCCTCGACGGCAACGCCTCCATTGCCGACGGCAGCTATTTCCTGATCCCGGTACGGGTGATGGTCGATGACGACGACCTCTCAGCGGCTTCCCGTCTCGTTGGTGGTGCTGCCTGAAAAATGGGCACTCCCCCGCGACTGCACAAATTTTTACCTGTTTGTAACATTTGGTTGCGCGGCTGACGCCATTAACACTTTGTTACGACTCTGGCACGTCGATTGCATCATCTCAGTTCATAATCAGGGAAGGGGCGCGATGAAGCTAGTTATCGCCATCATCAAACCGTTCAAACTCGATGAGGTGCGCGAGGCTCTGGCGAGTGTCGGGGTCGCCGGCATGACCGTCACCGAGGTCAAGGGATTTGGTCGGCAGAAGGGCCAGACCGAAATCTATCGCGGGGCGGAATACAGCACCAACATGGTGCCCAAGATCAAGATCGAAGTGGTCTGCGCCGCCGACATGACGGCGCAGGTGGTCGAGGCGATCCAGGCGGCGGCCAATACCGGGGCGATCGGCGACGGCAAGATCTTCGTGCTCGACGTGGACCAGGCGGTGCGCATCCGCACCGGCGAAACCGACGACAGCGCGCTGTGATGACAGGGGGTGACATGAAGCAATCGATGAAGATCACGGCGCTGGCGGGATTTGGCGCTATCGCGCTGTTCGCTGCCCTGCCGGCCTGGGCGCAGGGTGCCGCGGCACCGGCCTCGGCGATCCCGGCGCCGACCGTTGACAAAGGCGATACCGCCTGGATGCTGGTGTCGTCGCTATTGGTGCTGATGATGTCGGTGCCGGGGCTGGCGCTGTTCTATGGCGGCCTGGTCCGCACCAAGAACATGCTCAGCGTGCTGACCCAGGTGCTGATGATCACCTGCATGGTAGCCGTGCTGTGGGTGACCTATGGCTATTCGGAGGCGTTTACCGGGGGCAACGCCTTCTTCGGCGGGTTCGGCAAGGCGTTCCTCATGGGCGTCGATGCCAACAGCCAGGCGGCGACCTTCTCGAACGGCGTCTACATCCCCGAATATGTCTATATCTGCTTTCAGATGACCTTCGCCTGCATCACCCCCGCCTTGTTCGTCGGATCGGTCGCGGAGCGGGTTAAGTTCTCGCCGCTTATGCTGTTCACCGCCCTGTGGGTGACCTTCGTGTATTTTCCGATCGCACACATGGTATGGTATTGGGGGGGGCCGGACGCCATCGCCAAGGCGGCCCTGGCCGGCGCCGACGCGCTGACCGCGCAGAATGCCGATGCGGGCTGGCTGTTCCAGAAGGGTGCGCTCGACTTTGCCGGCGGCACCGTGGTGCATATCAATGCAGGCATTACCGGCCTCGTCCTGTGCCTGCTGCTCGGCAAGCGCATCGGGTTTCCCAAGGAGGCGATGCCGCCGCATTCCCTGACCATGACGATGATCGGCGCCAGCTTGCTGTGGGTCGGCTGGTTCGGATTCAACGCGGGGTCGAACCTCGAAGCGAACGGCGTGACCGCGGTGGCATTCATCAACACCTTCGTCGCCACCGCCGCCGCCGGATTGTCGTGGCTGCTGGTCGAACAGATCGTGCGCGGCAAGCCATCGCTGCTCGGCGCCGCCACGGGGGTCGTCGCGGGGCTGGTCGCGGTCACGCCGGCGTCGGGCTATGCCGGGCCGATGGGCTCGGTCGTGCTCGGGCTGATCGTGTCGCCGATCTGCTTCTTCTTCGTCAGTTGGGTGAAATCGAAGTTCAACTATGACGACTCGCTCGACGTATTCGGCGTGCACTGCATCGGCGGCATCACCGGTGCTATCATGACCGGCATCCTCGTCGATCCCAAGCTCGGCGGCCAGGGAATCGCCGATTATGCGACCAAGCCGGGGGCTCTCGTTGCGGGAACCTACGACATGGCCACCCAGCTGTGGATTCAATGCCAGGGCGTGATCGTGACGCTGGCTTGGTCCTCGATCGGTGCCACCGTTCTCTTCCTCCTGATCGACAAGACCTGGGGCATGCGCGCCACCGAGGATGTCGAGCAGGAAGGCCTCGACATCGCCGAACATGGCGAACGCGCTTATCATTATTGACGGGATTGGGGGGCGACACACCCGTTCCCCACATGATGTTCCTCCTGCGGACAACCTGGCCGGTGGCGAAAGTCACCGGCCATTTTTTGTCGATCGATCATGAGGACGGCTCATGTACCCAGCCATTTTCTCAGCGCCCGTCAGGTCCTCGCCCAGTCCTTGGCCGCCGGTTCAAGTGTTTCCAGGAAGCTGCCGGCAGACGATCGGTAGGTGCGCTTTTGCTCGTCCGTCATCCGATCCCAGTTGCGATAGACCGGCGACAGGCGGTGATTGCCGCGCAGGGTTCGTTCGTGCCGGGCAAGAAAATCCCAGTAGAGCGCATTGAACGGACAAGCGTCCGGGCCAGTCTTCAGTTTCACGTCGTAACGGCACTCGCCGCAATAGGTAGACATGCGATTGATGTAGGCGCCGCCCGAGACATAGGGTTTCGACCCCAATCTCCCGCCGTCGGCGAATTGCGACATGCCGATGACGTTCGGCAGCTCGACCCATTCGTACGCATCGGCATAGACAATCAGAAACCAGTCCGAAACCGCCTGCGGCAATACCCCTGCGAGTAGCGCAAAGTTGCCAAGCACCATCAATCGCTCGATATGATGGGCGTAAGCGAGGTCGCGCGTCGAGTGAATCGCTTGACGCAGGCAAAGCATGTCGGTCTCGCCCGTCCAGTAGAATTCGGGCAAAGGCCGCTCATGGCGCAACGCGTTGGCGTTGGCGAAATCGGGCATTTCCAGCCAATATACGCCACGCATATATTCGCGCCAACCCAGGATCTGGCGAATAAAGCCTTCGGCCGAATTCAGCGGTATGTCGCCCGCCGCATGGGCCTCCGCGACGGCATCACACACCGTGCGGGCGTCGAGCAACCCGCAATTGAGCGCGGGCGACAGCCAGGAATGGAAGAGAAACCGTTCATCCGTCACCATCGCGTCCTGCCAGTTTCCGAAGTCAGGCAGCGCGGCGCGGACGAAATGGTCGAGCGCCTGTCTCGCCTCACCGGCGGTGACCGGCAGGTGAAAATTATCGAGCGATCCGAAATGATCGGCGAAGCGATGCTCGACCAGCACCAGCACCTCGCTGGTGACCGCATCGGGGGAGAACCGCATCGGTTGAGGATAATCGACGCCCTTCCGGGGCGGCATGCGATTTTGTTTGTCCAGGTTCCAGACGCCGCCCACCGGCTCCGCACCGTCCATCAGGAGGCCGGTCCGGCCGCGCATCAGGCGATAGAAAGGCTCCATGACCAGATCGTGCCGGCTCTGCGCCCAGGTCTGAAAGTCGAGGATGGAGCAGAAGAACCGGTCGTCGACCAGGATCTCGACCGGCAGTCCTGACGCCTCTGCCCATCCCTCGATCATCTTCTGGACCCGCCACTCGCCTGCTTCGACGATGCGGACACGATCGACCTGGTGGCGACCAATCGCGCGTTGGACCTCGCCTGTGAAGCTACCCGTGTTGCCGGTCTGGTCCAGCCGCACATAGTCGACAGTCCAGCCGTCCGCCTCCAGCTCGGCGGCGAAATGGCGCATGGCCGACAGGATCAGCGCGATCTTGACCTTGTGGTGTTTGACGTAGGTGGTCTCGTCGACCACCTCCATCATCAGGATCACCGCATTGTCCTTGTACACATCGCGCAGCGAAGCGAGGCCGTGGCTGCATTGGTCGCCCAGAACGGGGATCAGGATCATTTCGCTGGCGCGGTGTCGGACCTCACCCCTTCCGGAGCGCGTCGGGCTTGTGCGCGGCCTGCTTTCCCTCGTCGGTTTCAACAATGAATTGCGGTTCATCGCTGGAGGCGGCGGCCTTGTGGCCCTTGATGGTAGTGGGGGTGGTGATCTTCTTGACCACTTTGCCATGCGCGGTGCCGCCATGGCTGCGCCATGTGACCTCGTCGCCTGCTTTCAGCTCCTTCGTCATCACGCCCTCCTGTCGATTCCTGTCTTCAACCCGCCGGGTGCAACAAGAGTTGCCGCAATCCTCGTAGTTCACCGCGATCGAGCCCCGGTCGAGCGAAGCGCTTACACGCTCGATCCCGACGCAGCCTTTGACCGCCATCGACGTTGCCCCCTTTTTCGGGGAGAAATCATGCCAGACCAGATCAATGTGACACGCGTCGCGACGCGCATTGCCGAAACCATGAATGCGGGCAACATCGTCTACGTCGCTACCGATGAGCGGGAGGCCGAAGGACTGGCCGCCGCGGCGCGGGCGATCGCCAACGGTGCGGTGGTCCACGTTCCCTCCAGCGATGCCCTGCCGGGCGATGACACACCCGCCAGTCCCGCCAATGCCGGCCATCGCGTCGGCGCGTTGCGACGCCTGCATATGCTGACGCACGCAAAGTCACGACAGCCAGTTGCCCTCATTGCGAGTGCCGAGGCGATAGCACGGATCTATCCCCCATCCGAAGCGTTCTCCTCGGCCCAGCCCCTTCTGTCGCCGAATGACGTGATCGACGTCACCGCTCTTTCCGATAGACTGCTTGAGGCCGGATATTTTGTGGACGAGCGCGTCGACGAGCCGGGGGAAATCGCGGTGCGTGGCGAGGTGATCGACCTGTTCCCCGCCGATGCCGAACTGCCTGTCCGGATCGAGATCGCCGAAGGCAGGATCTCGTCTATTCGCGCCTATGATCCCGTCAGCCAGCGCAGCGTGACCGATCTCGATCAAGTCGAGATCGGTCCTGCCGCCGAGCCCCCGATCGGAGCGGGAGTGTCGCTGCTGGCACATCTCGCCCCCGCCCGCATCGTTTTCGGCGCCCAGACGGACGCGCGGCGTGAGCGCTTCGTGTCGCTGGCGGCCGAGGCATCCCGCGCGAGTGGGCGAGCCTCGTCCGCGGTGTCCGACGATGACTGGGACAGGGCATTGGTCGGATGGGAAATACTCGACTGGAGTTGCGACGATGTCGAGCCCATGCCGCGCTTCGTCGAACGCAGGGCGCCGTGGGCGGCGTTCCTGCGCTTGGTGCGCCCCGCGCTCGCCGAAGGGATGCGGCTGGTCATGGCGGGGGGCGAACGCGATCTGCGCTTCATCCGCCGCCGACTGACCAGGGACCTTGGCGAGCCTGTCGCGCTGTCTACCTGGACAGAGGCGCAGATGCTTGCGAAAGGCGCAGTGGCGACCCTGTCCATGCCCGCCCTTGCGGGCTTCCGCCTCCCGGACGTCCTACTGGTCGCCGCCGCCGATCTGCTGGGGAGCCGCGCGGTCCAGGACCAGGGCGACGCAACCCGTCCCGGCGACATTCTCGGCGACATGGTGGACCTGCGCATCGCCGACATCGTCGTGCATGAAGATCACGGCATCGCCAAGGTGATAGGACTTGAATCCATGCCGGCAGGCGCCGGCGGCGATGCCATCGTCCTGGAATTTGCCGCCGAGGCACGCCGCCTGATCCCCGTCGAGGCCGCCGACCGGTTGTGGCGATACGGCGCCGACGCCGATGCAGTGGCGCTGGACAAGCTCGATGGAAGCAGCTGGGAGAAGCGGCGTAGCGCCATTGATGCGGCCGTGGCCGAAAGCGCCAAGGCACTCGCGACCAAGGCAACCGCCCGCGCAAGCTTGACCGCGCGCGCCTTCGTGCCCGACCTGGCCCGTTATGAGCGGTTCGCCGCGGGCTTCCCCTTTACGGAGACGAGCGATCAGGCGCGCGCCATCATGGCGGTGCGGGATGATCTGGCCTCCGGCAAGCCGATGGACAGGTTGGTGGTCG
This sequence comes from uncultured Sphingomonas sp., assembly GCF_964244265.1. Classification (GTDB taxonomy): domain Bacteria; phylum Pseudomonadota; class Alphaproteobacteria; order Sphingomonadales; family Sphingomonadaceae; genus Sphingomonas. The sequence continues at coordinate 49,369 of NZ_CAXTHV010000014.1, forward strand.
GTGACGTCGGCTATGGCAAGACCGAGGTGGCGTTGCGTGCGGCGGCGATGGTAGCGCTGGCCGGCGGCCAAGTCGTGGTCGCCGCCCCGACGACCGTCCTCGTCCGCCAGCACCTTGAAAGCTTTCGCCGCCGTTTCGATGGCAGCGACATAAACGTCGCCGGCCTCTCGCGATTCTCGAGTGCGGCGGAAAAGAAGGCAGTCAGGGCGGGCCTGGCGGAAGGTTCGATCCAGATCGTCGTCGGCACGGGCGCGGTTGCCGGCAAAAACGTGACCTATCGGGCACTGGGGCTGGTCGTGATCGACGAGGAGCAGCGCTTCGGCGCGATCGACAAGGCCCGGCTGCGGCAAGGCGACGGCACGCACGTGCTGACGCTCAGCGCCACGCCGATCCCCCGCACCTTGCAAACCGCGCTGGTCGGCTTGCAGCAATTGTCGGTCATCGCCACCCCGCCGGCGCGCCGGCAACCGGTCCGCACCACCCTGGGCACCTTCGACCCAGTGCGGATCCGTATCGCGCTGATGCGCGAAAAGGCGCGTGGCGGTCAGAGCTTCGTCGTCGCGCCGCACGTCGAGGAACTGGCCGGCCTCGCCGACGTGATCGGGCGGCTCGCGCCCGAGCTTCGCCTCGTCCAGGCACATGGCAAGATGGCGGCGGCCGACCTGGACACTGCAATGGTACAGTTTGCCGGGGGAGACGGCGACGTGCTGCTGGCAACCAACATCATCGAGGCGGGGCTGGACGTGCCCCGCGCCAACACGATGGTCGTCGTTCATGCGGACCGGTTCGGCCTGGCGCAACTCCACCAGCTGCGGGGACGCGTCGGTCGAGGCAGTCGGCGCGGACAGGTGCTCCTCACGACCGACGCGGGAAGCCAGATCGCCGAGCATACGCTTCAGCGTCTTCGCACGCTGCAAGCGTTCGATCGCCTGGGTGCCGGCTTTGCCATCAGCGGGCGCGATCTCGACATGCGCGGCGCCGGCGATCTCATCGGCGACGTGCAGGCGGGACACATGAAGATGATCGGCGTGGCGCTCTACCAGCACCTGCTTGAGGGCGCGCTGCGTCAGGCGCGCGGGGAAACGGTCGACCGCTGGTTGCCGGAACTCAACCTTGGAGCCACGGGCTGCCTGCCGGCGCATTGGATACCCGAACCCGAGATCCGCATTGCGCTGTACGCCCGGCTCGCGCGAATGGAGGACAGCGTCGCAACCGATGCTTTGGAGGAGGAAATGGCGGATCGCTTCGGGCCGCTGCCGCGGGAGGCGGAAGTGCTGATGGCGGTCACCCGCCTGCGATGCCTGGCGCGGGATGCCGGGATTGCGCGGATCGATGCGGGGCCGGCCGCGGTCGCCCTGACTCCTCGGAACGGCTTTAAGACCGACGTCCACGAGCTTGGGCTGGAAGCCCGGGGCGGGCGGCTGATCCTGTCGGAAAGGATCGAGGAGGAAAACAGCCGCCTGGATCGCATCCGCGAAATACTGGAAGCCTTGAACTAGATTCGAACTCAATCTCTCTTTGCGGACAAGGTAGAGACGATCATGACGGTCTTGCTTTTCCCATGCTTGACGCGATCAACCATTCATGGCTGACGAACCCCATCATCGTTACTGTGCTCCGGGACATCGATGGGCGCTCTAGTCAGAACAGGGGCAAGCAGGTCATGGAGGGCGGGAAGTGAAGCCGGTATACCACGAGGCCGAGGAGGCGCTGCGCGACATCCTCGCCGACGACATGACGCTGATGGTCGGGGGCTTTGGCCTTTGCGGCATTCCCGAGGCACTTATCGACGCAATGGCGGTGCTGGGGGTCAAGGGACTGACCTGCATCTCGAACAATGCCGGCATCGATGGCGTCGGCCTGGGCAAGCTGCTGCGCTCTCGCCAGATCAAGAAGATGATCAGTTCCTATGTGGGCGAGAATAAAGAATTTGAACGCCAGTTCCTTGCCGGCGAGCTCCAGCTTGAATTCTGCCCGCAAGGCAGTCTTGCCGAGCGATGCCGGGCGGGCGGGGCCGGTATTCCCGCCTTCTTCACCCGCACCGGCGTCGGCACCGTCGTCGCCGATGGCAAGGAAGTGCGGGAATTTGGGGGCGAGGAATATGTGATGGAGACGGCGCTCGTCGCCGACATCTCGCTGATAAAGGGCTGGAAGGCGGACGAAGCGGGCAATCTCGTCTTTCACCGCACGGCGCGCAACTTCAATCAGCCCATGGCGACCGCGGGGAAAATCTGCGTCGCCGAGATCGAGGAGATCGTGCCCGTCGGCACTTTCGATCCCGACCAGATCCATCTGCCCGGAATCTACGTCCAGCGGCTGCTGCTCAACCCGCAGCCGGACAAGAAGATCGAGTTTCGCACCACCCGCCAGCGCGGCGTCGCGCTGGCCGCTACGGGAAGTGAAGTCTGATGGCTCAAGACACCAAAGGGTGGGACCGCAACCAGATGGCAGCGCGCGCCGCCCAGGAACTGCGCGACGGCTATTATGTCAACCTCGGCATCGGCATTCCCACGCTGGTCGCCAACAACATCCCCGACGGGATGACGGTGACGCTCCAGTCGGAGAACGGGATGCTTGGCATCGGCCCGTTCCCCTATGAGGACGAGGTCGACCCCGACCTCATCAACGCGGGCAAGCAGACGATCAGCGCGCTGCCGTCGTCGAGCTTCTTCTCGTCGGCCGACAGCTTCGCGATGATCCGCGGCGGGCATATCGACCTGACAATCCTGGGCGCGATGGAGGTCTCGGAAAAGGGCGACCTCGCCAATTGGATGATCCCGGGCAAGGTGGTGAAGGGCATGGGTGGCGCAATGGACCTCGTTGCCGGAGTGCGGCGTATCGTGGTGACAATGGACCACGTCTCGAAGAACGGTGAACCCAAGATCAGGCGCGAATGCAGCCTGCCGCTGACCGGCAAGGGCGTCGTCGACATGATCATTACCGACCTGTGCGTGCTGGAGCGACCCGGCAAAGGCGAACCGTTCCGGCTGGTCGAACTGGCCCCTCTCGTTACGCAGGACGAGGTCCTGGCCAAGACCGAGGCCCGGATCACGGTCTGAGGGTCTGGCCTGCGGCAATCCTCGGAATGCCTATGGCTTGCCCCGCTCGGCCAGCGCCTCCTCGACCGCGCCGGCGACGTCGTGAAGCATCGCCGCGAATTTCTTGCGATCGGCCGCGGACAGAGGCGCAAGGGCGTCCTTGCTAAGGTCCTGGACAGCCTCTGCGATCGCCGCTGTTTTCTCGCGGGTTGCCGATGTCAGCACGAAATGCGCGCTACGCCGGTCGGCGGGGTGCGATCGGCGTTCGATAACACCGTCGCGCTCCATGCGGCCCAGCGTGGCGGCCATGGTCGGCTGCTCGATCCCCGCATGCTCGGTCAGTGCCTTTTGCGATAGCGGCTCGCACCGCAGAAGCGCGGTCAGTACCGGGAGGTAAGCCGACGACAGGCCGAATGGCGCTAGTCGCTCGTCCGCAAGCCGCCGCAACAATCGTGCAGCCCGGTTGACCGTTTCACCCAGCGACGGTTCATCAGTCATTTTATATAGCTGGCTATGTTTAACATAGTACGCTATGTATCTGTCTCGGTGTAAAACGACAAGGCTGCCGGCATGAAGATAAGGGGCGATGCCCACCGTTACGGGCAATTGGCAATTACGCTCCATTGGGCATCGGGGTTGGCGGTATTCGTGCTGCTGGCGCTCGGTTTGGCGGCGGCCAACACTGCCGATCCGGCACGGGCGGCAACATTGTTGCGTGTTCATGTGCCGCTTGGCGTGCTGGTGTTGGGGTTGACGCTGATGCGTATCGTCTGGCGATTTTTCGACGTGAGACCCGGCGATCCTTCCGGCCAGCCCCGGTGGCAAGCCCTGATCACCCATGTCACGCACGTGTTGCTCTACGCGATCCTGGTATTGATCGGCTTTAGCGGCATCGGCGTAATGGTGCTGTCCGATGCCGCGCCGATCCTGTTCTTCGGGTCAAATGCCGCATTGCCGCACTTCTTCGACTTCGCGCCGATGAAGGCCCATGCGTTCAGTGCCTTCGCGCTGATGGGCTTGCTTTGCCTCCATATCGGCGCGGCGCTCTATCACCAATCCTACCGGCGCGACGGTCTGCTCGCAAGGATGGACATCGACGCGTCACGATAGCCGTCAAGGGCCCGGGGACGCGTTGGTTTTACAGCAACCGAACGCCGAGCCGCCGCCAAGCGAGCAGCACGCCGGCAAGGGTGATAGCCAGTGCTTCCGTTGCGCTCACGCACGCGAACAGGATCAGCGATCCTTCATGGGCCACCAACAGCTTGGCCGCGAGAAAGACGATCAGGATGGCAAACCGCCAGCGCGCATAGGTGCCTTCTAGCCCGCACATCGACGCGACCTGACCATGAAGCCCGCCCAGCGCGGACAATAGCGGGCTGAGCGCCAGGATGGGCAGCAGCGCCGCATAGGGGACGAACTCGGGACGGAAGATCGCCATGATCTCGTCGCGAAATACGAACGCCGCCAGCGCCAACGCCGCGACGACCAGCGCAACGCTGCGCGACACCTGGCGCGACAGCCGGGCGATCTCTGCCCGGTCGCGCGTCGCCCAGGCGAGCGGCAGCCGCGGCGCGGCGGTCATGGAAGCGCCATAAGGCAGGATGTACAGAATCTGGATGGTCCGTTGCGCGGCATAGAAAGCGCCCAGCTGCGCCGCCGGGATATTGGCCGCGAGCCCGAGCACCAGGACATCGAGCTGTGTACCCGCCTGAACGATGAAGTTGAGGAGAAAGAACGCAACGGCCCCTCCCTGCTCACCCGCACCCTCCGCGCCTCCTCCCGGCGCGCGCCACCAGACGCGGGCGATTGCCGCAAGCGATAATACCACGGCGGCCACAATCCCGACCAGATACCAGCCCGCAAGCGTGGCCGCACCGACCCGGCGGCCCGCCAGGAGCAGCCCGGCGGCCGCCAGGAACAAGACAAGCTTCCAGACGATCTCCCGCCGGAACACCGGGCCCAGCACATGGCCGCCGCCCCGCTGGATCGCAAAGAACAGCTCGGCACTACCGCTTCCCACTACCAGCAGCCCGGTCAGGACAATCAGCTGAAGGTCCGGCCGGTCGAACGACGCCGCGCCATAGACCATGGCCAACAACGCGAAAACCGCGAGGCCGACGGTGACGATCCGCGCGCTGCGCAGGATCGCGGGGCGATAACCGACCAGACCATCGGCCTGGATCACCGGCAGCCGGCGCAGCAGCAACGTCTCCTGACCCATCGTGGCGACCGCGCCGAACAATGCGGTCGCCGCCATCACCAGCGCGAAATCGCTGAACGCATGAAGGCTTTCGGTCACGCGCGCGGCGAGCGCCAGGATGCCGTATCCCAGCCCCGCGCTGATCACGCGCAGGATCAGGGCCGCCCATTGCTCGATCTGCTCGGGATGCATCAGCTTGGCGAGGAGCCGGTCGGCGGCGCTTTGCAGCGGAACGGAAGGGGCGGCGTCCGCCGGCGGCGGGCTCATGCGGTAGCCCTGCCCCGCGCCAGCCCGGTAAAAGCAGCGCGGCGGGCGCGAACGCACGCGACATGGTGGCGCATCACGGCCTGGATGGCAGCACGCTCAATAGCGCGATCGCGGCGGGGCAGCCGTTCCTGGGCCGAGGGCCAACGCCACGGCCAGCGCCGCATCGCATGGACGGCACTCTTGAGGAACGGCCGCAACGCCGCGCCCAAGGTCGGACTTGCGATCGAGATCATCGCGACCAGCCGGTGCACGCTTACCGGCGATCGTCGGTAATGCGTCGAACGGAAGATGCGCCGCGCCAATGCCAGGTCACCGGCATTGGCCGCGTCGAGGACGGCGGCGGGGCCTAGGCGGTTTAGATAAATGCGCCGGGCGTTTTCGGCTTCGGGGGGCAATCGGAGCTGTTCGACGGCAACAAACATCAGCGGATGCGCCTGATTGCGATGCGTCCAGCGCATCATCGAATCGCGATTGATGCGGTAGGCGGAGACATAGGCGTCGACCAGCACGAACTCGCGGTCGGGCGCCGCGAGCGCCAGCCGGATGCCGAAATCCGAATCGGCGGCAAGCCCGACCTCGCTTTCCGGCCGATAGCCGACCGACCGCGCCAGCGCGGCGTCAACCAGGAAGCAATCGTTGGGAATCTGTTGCAGGAGGCCGACCGTCTCGCTCGGCCGCTGGACCGCGGTCGGCTTGCGCGCGCGGTGATAGCGGCGGTTGACCGCCAGCGTCTCGCCGATCGCGACGGCGCCGTCCTCGTGGATCACGACCTGCTTGCCGAACACGCAGACCGGGTCGGCAAACGCGCGCCATTCCTCGTCCAGCCGGTCGAGCCCGCCGGGCAGCAGCAGGTCGTCGTCATGGAGGATGACCAGCCGCCGTCCGCGCGCCATCGCGAACAGCGCGTTGACGTTGCCCGACTGCCCCTTGCCCGGGCGGTTGCGGCGATAGGCCAGGCTGATCCCGGGCGGGGGTTCGATCGCGGCGACCATCTCCCCCACCGCGTCATCGGCCGAATCGTCCGATACCAGGATCTCGATCGGACGATATTGCTGATCGAAGCAGCTTTGAATTGCCTCGAACAATTGTTCGGGCCGATTATAGGCCGGCACGACGATCGAGATCAGCGCCGGGATCAAGGCGTCGCCGTCAGCCAACATCTTCTCCCTGCCCGACCGCGATCCTGACCGCGGCGTCGAGCCGCGCGACATAGGCGGCGGCGCCATAGTCCCCGGCGCGTGCCAGCGCGCCCGCCGACAGCCGGTGGAGCGCGTCCGGATCGGTCACCAGCCGTTCGAGGATGACGGCAAGCCCGGCATCGTCCCCCGGCGTGAAGACATGGCCGCTGACCCCTTCGACGACATTTTCAGGCAGGCCGCCGGCCCGCGCGGCGACGACCGGAATACCGTAAGCGAGCGGTTCGACGCTGACCCGGCCATAGGGTTCGTCCCACGCCGATGGCACCACGACAAGGTCGACCTGCCGGTAGAAATCGGCGGGATCGGTCCAGCCGAGAAAGGTCGTCCCGGGCGGGAACAGCGCGCGCAGCGTTGCGACCAGCGGTTCCGCCCCGCTGCCCGCGACGACCACCCGCGCCCGATCGCCGACCCGATCGATCAGCCGCCGGGTCGCGCGCGCGAGCGTGGCCAGGTCCTTTTCCACGCTGATGTTGCCGATATAGCCGATCGTCACCGGCGCTGCGGCACGCAGCGCGCGCGCCGGCGCGGCGGGCAGCGGGACAGGCAGCGGGATGGGCGTGGGGATGGTCAGCCGGCGCGCATCGACGAACACGCCGTGTTCACGATGACGATCGACCACGAAGCGACTTTCCCCCACCACCGTGCCGACATGCCGCGCAAAGCGTTCCTTGCCAAGCGACGCGATCCGGCAATCGGTGCAGCGCCTGGTGCAGCGCCTGCCGCCGCGAAACATCGTTCCGCGCCAGCAGAGCACGAAATAGCTGTGCGGAAAGTGAAGCACCGGAATGCCCAGCCGCCTGGCGGCGAGCCAGGTCGCGACGTTGACGTTCTCGATGCTGGCAGTGGCGACCAGATCGGGCGCGAACGCGCGCATCGCCGCGCGCATCCGCACATAAGCGCGCGGATTGCCGTTCTCCAGCATGTGCCACAACAAGCGCTGCCAGGCCGGACGGCGCGTCCAATAATCGGCATAGATGTTCGGCGAACCGATCGAGCGGACACGATAGCCCTCATGCTGTTCGTCGAGCGGCGTGTCGCTGGCGGTGATGACCTCCACCTCATGCCCCGCCGCCGCCAGCGCGCGCGCGATGGCCGCCGACGTGGCCGGGCCGCCACCCTTGCCGAACGGCGGATAGGCGGCGCACACAAGGAGGATGCGCATGGCGTTCAGCCGCTCGCGCGCCGGTTGGTCGCCCATTGCCAGAAGATACCGGCGAGGAAGCGCCCGTTGCCGACGACATAGCGCCGCGCCAGCCGACGCGGTTCCATCATCAGCCGGAAGGCCCATTCGAGTCCCAGCCGGCGGAACGGCAACGGCGCGCGCGGCACGACACGGGCGGTAAAATCGAGCAGGCCGCCGACGCACAGCACGGGCCGGTCGAGCCGGGCGACGTGCGTGGCGGCCCAGAATTCCTGCCGCGGCTGGCCCATGCCGACCAGCACCAGGTCGGCACGCGACGCGACGATGCGCTGGACCAGCGCCGGCTCCTCCTCCACCGCCAGGAAGCCGTGCTGCGTCCCGACGACGGCGATCTGCGGATAGCGGCGCTCAAATTCGGCGCCCGCCTTTGCAGCGACGCCGGGGGCGCTGCCGACCAGGAACAGCCTCGTGCCCGGCGGCAGCCGCTCGAGCAGATCCGGTATCAGATCGGTGCCGTTGAGGTTCGCCGGAAAGGCGCGGCCGTACAGCAGGCGCGCGGCGATCCCGACCCCGACCCCGTCATTATAGATGATCGCCTTCTTCAGGACCCCCGCCAGTGCGGGGTTGCGCGAGGCGAGGTTCACCGTATGGGCATTGCAGAAGGCGATCACCGTCGGCTCGCGCGCGGCAATGGCGTCCATGATGCGCGCGAGCGCCGTCTCGCGTCGGGCCACCTGGATGTCGACGCGACCGACATGGTGCACGCCGTCGCCCAACACCTTGCGATAGACCGATTCCACCTCGCGCGCGACGCTGCACCAGTCGAACGGCGCCAAGGCCCGGTCGAGTTCGTCCTGGCCCGGCCGGTCGGCGCGATAGCGGCGGAGGTCAGCCAGGAAAGCGGCGGGATCGGCGGGGGCGGCAAAATCGACCAGCGTGCCGAAGCCCAGCCGCATCCGCGTCCGGGCGAACGGGGGAATGTCGCTCAATACCGGATAGAGCCCGGCCGACGCCGCCTCCACGGCGGCAATGCCGAAGCCTTCATAGCTGGACGCGCACGCATAGACCGACGAGCGCTCGATGATCGCCGCAATGGTTTCGTCGGTCGGCGACGGATAGATCTCCACGCTGGACGACAGGCCCAGCCGATCGACGGCCAGTCGCACCATGTCCGCGTCGACACCCGACGGGCGGCCGGCAATGACCAGGCTCCAGGACGGATCGTGGCGGTGGAGCGCGGCGAACCACGCCACCAGCCGGTCGAGCCCCTTGTTCGGGGCGAGGCGACCGAAATAGACGATGCGGTTCTGATCCGCCGCCGCCAGCCCGCGAAAGCGCGTCAGGTCGACGCCGTTTTCGACCAGCACCGCCTTGCTGCCGGCGAGCCGCGCAAATGCCTGTTGATCCTGCGCGCTCGACGCCAGCACGGCGCGCATCGCGAGCAGCGAGCAGCGAGTAACGGTATGAAAGAACATACGCTTGGCGCGCGGCGCGAAATCCGAGTGGAAGAAGCCGCCATGGGTCGACAGCACCAGCGGCTTGCGATGGATGATGCGGGTGGCGGCGAGGCAATCGACGAACGAATCGACGCCGTGGATGTGGACGATATCGGCGGCGCCCAGTCGCGCCACCGCGCCGGGCGCCAGCGGATAACGTTGCGGCCCCTTCCAGGGTAGGCGCACCACGCGGACGCCGTCGATCATCTCCTCGGCGGCAAGCCGGCGGCCGTCGCCATGGAAGACGCGGTCGAGCGTCAGCACCTCGACGCGATGACCCGCCGCGCGCTGCTGGCGCGCCAACAGCGCGACATAGGTCTCCAGCCCGCCGATCGCCGGCATATATTGCCGCACGACATGAAGCACATGGAGCGGCCGCCCGCCGTCCGCCGGACGGACATGGGCGATGCGGGTCGGCTCGGGGGCGAGCGACAGGGGTTCGGGCAGGCTAGCCAAGGGTCACCGGCAGTTGCGCGGTCGCATCGGCGATGGCCGGCGAGGCGGCCCAGCCGCGATCGAGCGGCTCGTCGGGCAATTTGAGCACGGCGAGCAGGAACTGGGGCGCGGTGGTGTCGCGAAACGCCGGCCGCGCCTCGTCGCTGCCGTGCACCAGCGCCGGAGCGAGCATCGGCCCCAGCGCCGCGCGCGACGCCGCGCCGCTCATGCGCGATTCGGTGCCGTCGTCGCGCGCGACCTGGGTCACGGCGGCCGCCAGCATCGCCCGCGTCGTCGCCGGCATTTCGGCAAGCCGGTCGAACAGCGCGCTGTCCTCGCGGTTCAGCCCCGCCCAGCGGCGATAGGCGGCGCGCAGGCCCGCGACCACGTCGCGGCGTCCGACCGTCTGCGCCCCGTCGGCCAGCGCCACGGCGCCGGCATGATAGGCGAACAGCCGCGCGTGATAGGGCGATCCGCTGGCGATTTCGACGATCAGCGCGGTAGCGTCCGGCGCGAATGCGAGACCCGCCCGTTCGCCACCCGAGATCAGCAGCTGCTCGACCTCACGGTCAGGGATCGGGCCGATACTGACCGCCGTCACGTGGCGACGAAGCGACGGGTGGCAATCGACCAGCCCCTCGACACTCTGGGCGATGCCGACCACCAGCAATTGCACTGGCGACAGGGTGTCGGACAGGAGCTTCATCAGCGTCGCGACCTGATCCTGCACCTCGCGGCTGGTCACGCGGTCGAATTCGTCCAGGATGAAGATGATCGGCCGGGATTCGAGGCGGCTGAGCAGGGAGACGACCGCCTGGGGACCGAAGACCTTGCCCATTTCGGCCAGCTCGGCGCGATAGGCGGCGTCGGAACCGACCGGCAGATTGGCCGGCGGGACGGTGCGCAGGAACGGGCGGATCAGCTCGACGAAGCTCGCCTTGCCCTCGGACGCGGCATAGATCAGCACCACCCCCCGACGATCGGCGTGATGCGCGAATACCCGGACCAGCGAGGTCTTGCCGGCGCCGCGCGGACCGTAGACGATGGCGTGCTGGCGCTGGTGCAGCAGCGCCTCGAACAACGCATCCAGTTCCAGCGCGCGTCCCCTAAGATCGCGACGAAAGCGGATCGGGTGGGAGGGATTGAAGGCGTCGACCAGCGCCGCGCGCCGCTCTGCCGGGAGGACGTCGGCGGCATCCGGCAGGGCCGCGATGGGTCCGGCGGCAGCGTCCACAGGCTCCGGCTGAAGGATGTTCGAGGCGGGACGACCGTCGAGCCACCGCCACAATCGACGGCCACGCGTCAAGGCTCGATACACGTCAGTCCCCTCAGGATCACGTGTCGAGCATTGCGGCCAATCGGCCGAAGTACTACCAAATATTTAACGGTAAATCGCGCGATCCTGCAACGCGTGTCCATCTTTGGGACAAATCAATTGTCCAATAAAACAAGTAATCTTCAATGTTAACGTCTATGATGTGGCGGCGGGCAGCTTTTTAACCATGTTTGATTGAAAAAACTGGCCGTACATGGCCCACATCAGCGCCGACGTCTTGATCGACAGAATGGCGTACGTGATCGGCAGGCACAGCGCGATGAACAGCCCGACGCCGTGCTTCATTGTCCGCGCGCCGGGGTCCTGGCCCGAGCGCGACAGCATCAGCATCAGCCAGAGGAAGCTCGCCATCGGCGCCGACTGGGTCTCCACGACATACACCCAGCCGGCATCGACCGCCGCCTTGCCGAGGCCGCCGACGCCCATCAACTGGGCCGGCGTCAGCGACACGAGCAACGTGACGCCGCCGTGGAAGCGCCCGGTCAGCGTGTCGCCCGACGCCGGCAGCGCGCCGACGCTGTCCAGCGCGAGCAGCAGCACGAAGATCAGCGGTACGTAGAGCACGGCAAGGCGGGCGTCGAGCCGGCGGGCGACGGGCAGCCAGACGGCGAGGAACAGGCACACGCCGAGCGCCAGCCGCCCGTCGCAGACGAACAGCGTCCAGACGATGCTGGCGGCAAACAGCATACGGGCGCGGACGGACAGCCGGTCCCAATAGGCGCCGAGCAGGATCGCGATCACCACCGACCAATTGCCCAGCGACACCGGCTCCAGAAACAGCGAGGAACCGCGATGAAAGCCGGTCCAGGCAAGCAGCATGCGCCCGCCGCCCCGCTCCGAACTGACGAACAGGTCGCCGCCCGCCCAGAACTCCTCCTTGCTGAAGCCGCGGGTCGAGACGTAATAATCGAGGATGCGGAACACCGCGCCGAACGTGCCGGGGCTGACCAGCTCCCACGCGCCGACCGCCACCACCGCCAGTTGCAGCCAGCCCGCCGTGCGCAGCAGCGAACGCTCGCTCAACTGCGTCCCCAGGCAGATGAAGCCGGGGATCAGCAGCGCGTCGCCAAGGTCCTTGGCAACGACCTCGCCCCGCATCACGCACAGGGCGATGAACGCCAGCGTGGCCACCCAGGCGAGCAGCAGCCAGCGGATCGGCAGCGGCCGGCTGGCCAGCCCGCAGGCAAAGGCGCCGAGGACGAGAACCGCCTGGACCCCCGCGACGATGCCGCCGCCGAGCGGTCGGACATGGCCGTTGACGATCGCCAGCGCCGGGTTGAAGAACAATGTCAGCGCCAGCAGCACCACCGCGACCCCCGGCACGAACCGGCGCGGCCCCCGCGCCGCCATCGGGGTCGCCGCGGCGGGCCGATCGAGGATCGGGTCCGACGGATCGGGCGAGAGGATCAGCGCCATGGCCCGCTACGCGACGAGGCGCCGGTCAATGAACGCAGACGATGCCGATCAGCGGTGTCTTCCGCTCGGCGAGCGCCGCCGCTGCGGCCTGCAACCGGCGGGTCGACGACACGTCGCGGCGGACGACCAAGACCGCCCCGTCAAACCCCTCGCTGGTTCCCGCGACAATGCCGGGATCGCCCTGGCTCAGCACGAGGATCGACTGGAACCGATCGGCCAGCGTGCGCAGCTTGCCGAACAGTCGCGCGCCGTCGATGAACGATTCCTCGCCGTCCACCCGCGGCCCGGGCGACAGCAGCAGCAGGCGCGGCTGTCCGGTCGGCTGGAGCGCATCGCCGGCCAGCCGCGCGGGCATCAGCGTCGTCAGCCCCATCGCGTTGCCGCAGCCGAACAGCGGATGCAGCATCGGACGGCTGAGGCAGGCGTCGACCAGCAGCGCCTGATAGCCGGCGCGCGCGGTGGTGACCGCCAGCGCGGCGGCGATCAGCGCGGTCTCGTCGGGCGCGTCGATCCCGGCGATCGCGACCAGCCGGGCCGGCGTGCCGTCGGGGCGACGGATGCCGGCCAGCTGCAGCCGCAACTGGCCGATCGGACCCGCCAGCGGACCCGCCGGGTCGAGCGCCGCCGCTAGCAGCGGGTGGACGCCCGCCTCCCGCGCGGCGAGCCGGGTGCCCCCAGGCGGGGCGACGATGACATCGTCGTCATCGTCGGGCAGGCTGCGCAGCCGCATCACGCCGCCGTCCGCATGTCGCCCGCGGGCAGCAGGCCGGACACCCGCAGCGGCAGCGCCGTCAGCACCGGCGCCGCGACCAGCTCGGCAAGCGTCGCGCTGGTCCGCACGCGCGGATCAAGCCATTCGAGCATGACCGCCGCCGTGACGCCCACCGCCAGGCCCAGGATCAGCCCCAGCACCACGCGCATCACCAGCAGCGTACGGCCGGCCGCCGCCGGAACCTTGGCCATGTCGAGCTGGCGGACGTTCGAGCGCGGCGCCTCGGACTGGAGACGCATCGCCGTCAACCGCGCGTGCACCGCGTCATAGGCGGCGCTGGCCGATTGCACGTCGCGCTGGAGCAGGTCGAACTGCGCGCGATCGGGTTGCAACGCCAGGATCCGCGCGCGCTGCGCCGCCACCAGCCGCCGCAGGTCGGCCGCGCGCCGATCGGCCCCGCTGCTCTCGATCCGCTGCGACTTGGCGACGTCGCCCTGGATCGCCGCAACCTCCTCGCGCAGGCGCGTCAGCGTCGCCTGGGCGGCGATCATTTCGGGATGATTGGGGCCCAGGCGCTTGCCGAGTTCGGCGACCTTCGCCGCTTGCTGGGCCAGCGCGGTACGCAGATCCTGCAGCGTCTTGTTGCCCTGAGCGCCGGCGGCGGCGGTGCCGTCACTCGCCGCACGCGCATTCGATTCCGCCCGGGCGCCCTCGGCCAGCGCCAATTGCCCGGTCAGCGCCTGGAGCTCCTCACCCTCGGCATCGAACGACTGACCGGCGACCAGGCCGTGCGCCCGCTGGAACGCGACCAATGTCGCCTGCGCTTTCTCCAGAGCGGCGCGCGCCTCGGCGATCCGCGCCGCATACCAGTCGGCATAGGTCCGCGCGGGATCGGTCGCGATCCGGCGTTGCACCACGATATAGGCCCGTGCCGCGGCATTGGCGAGCGTGGCCGCCCCGGTCGGATCGGGCGCGGTTACCTGAAACCGCAGCAAGTTGGAGCCATGATCGTGATCGACCACCAGTTGCGCGCCGAGATTCTGCATCGTCCACTCGACGAAGGACACGCGGCCACGCGTCGCCCGCCGCCAGCGCATGCGGAGCGAGGTGTCGGCCCCAACCGCCGGATCACGCGCCACCCGGTCCAGGACCCGCGCGCTCCTGGCGAGATCGGCTTGCGCGCCGAGCAGCTGGTCCATGTCGATTGCGGGCGTGTCCTTGCCGCCGGTATCGGCCTCGACCGGCCGCTGATCGATCATCACCGTGGCCGTGGCGACGCTGACCCTTGGCACCGCCAGCGCAAACGCCAGCGCCGCGGCACCGAACGCCAGCGCGATCAGAAGCTCCAGCCGCCAACGCAGCATGATGGCCCTTGCCAGGTCTCTGGCCGACATGTCCCGAACCCTCCCTTGGGCAAAGCTATCCGCCGGCATCCGCCGGCTGTCCAGTAGCGTTCGGGCCGGTGTCCCTGTCCCGTATCAGGCCAGTCTTCGTGGCGTCGGTTCGCACATGCCGGCGCAACACCAGGAGCTGCGGCTTGCTTCGTCCTCCTCCGTCCGGCTGCAGGCTGAACGGATTGTCGCCCCACCAGGCACCGCCCGCCCAGGCGGTCCAGCCGATCCAGGCACGCGAATGGCGTTCGAGATGATCGAGCATCCCCTCCAAGCTATCGAGGCAGTCGCGGCCCGGGCCGCTCCCGAACTCGCCCAGGAAGCCGCGCGCGCCCTGCGCTTCCAGCCAGGCGGTCGCGGCGCGGAGGCGGTCGACCGCCTCCTTGCGACCGACGCATTCGGGGTTGGTGCCCGAGGAGTCGCGATCGAGATATTGATGAAGCTCGAAGGCGAACCGGTTTCCCGGATCGCGAAAGCCGGCCATGGCGGCGGCATTGGATTGCGCGCCGCCGGTCGTCCAGCTGTGCGCGCCCGACCAGTTGGTGCCGGGAACCAGGATCAGGTTGCGCGCACCCGTGCGGCGAATCGCCAGAACGCTTGCTTCGGCGATGCGGCGCCAGGCGGCGGCGGACACATCGACAGGCTCGTTCATCAACCCGAATACGAGGCGCGGATTGCCCCGACAGCGCCGCGCCAGCTGTCCCCAGAGATTGGCGAGCATCGCCGCCGAGCGGTCGTCGTCGGTCAGCCGGACGCCCTGGAACCGTGCGTAATTGTGGATATCGAGCACGATCCAGCGAAACCCGGCCAGCGCCGCCAGGGCCGCGTCGACATGCGCCATCTCCTCAGGGTCGAGCAGCGCGAGCGGCGCGCGCTGGATATTTTCCCAGCGTATTGGAACGCGCGCAATATTCATGCCGGCCGCCAGGAAAGGCGCCGCCGCCGCGCCGTCGGGATATACGTAATCGCGGTTCACCACCAACGGCCGTCCCTCGCCGCCGAACTCGCCGCCGGCCAGGTTGACGCCCGTCATCGCCAGGCGACGCACGGGGATCTGCGCATCATTGTCGGCCGCCGAGAGCATCGGACCGCGCGGTCCGGCAAGAAGCAGCGCCACGGCGGCGACCGCCAGCGCCCGCATGGCCACGCTCAGGCCGCGCGCCATGTCGCGCGGGCGGGCACGTCGGACAGCTGTTCGACGATGATCCGCCCCACTTCGTTCTGCCACAGCCACAGGCCGTTCGCCTGACCGCGAAAGCTCGGCTCGCCGCCCAACTGGCCGGACGGGCGGAACCCCGCCGCCAGTCCGATGCCGAACACATCGGGCAGCGGCACGCCCGCCGGATCGACCACGCGGCAACGATCGTCGACCATCGGCCCGCGCCGGGGCCCGTCGGAGCGCAAGCGTAATGTCCGTCCCTGGGCATCGATCAGGCGCAATGCCTGGGGGTGATAGCCGAACGCCGCGACAACCAGATCCGCCGCCGCCAGGACGGCGCCCGCGGCCGGATCATCGGGCCCGTCCAGGCGATGCAGGACCAGCCGCGGGTCACTGGCTCGCCGGCCGATGCCAAGCGCATGCAGCGCAAGTTCGCGCGCCTCCAGCCGCAGGCCGCCCAGCCGGTGGACGAAGCCCGACAACGGGCACACGTCGTCGGGCGTGAAAGCCGAATATCCGTCCGCGCGAGCGGCATCGACGGACGGATAGAAGATCTTGAGCGGCCGGCGATGCAGGATCGTCACCCGCTCGATCGACGCGGCACCGCGCAACAGGCGGGCAGCGACCGAAACCGCACTGGTCGACCCGCCGACGATGGCGATCCGCGCGGGTCGATTGCCGGGCAGTCCCGCCAGCAGCGCGTCGATGCCCGACGAGCGCAGCACCGCATCCGACTGGACCAGCCGGTCGCCGCACTGATCGAGCAGCGAGCGGCCGCCGACGATCTCCTCGGCCAGCCGCACCGCGGGCTGGATACCGCCCGTTGCGAGGACGAGATGGCGCGAGGCGAGCTCGATCATCTCGCCGTCGCACCGCCGCCTGAGGCAGCTGTACCACAGGCCGTCCTCCCCGCGGCGGGCGGCGATCGCCTCGTGCCCGGCCAGCACCTCGCCACCCGACGCGGTGATGCGGCGGGCGAGCGTCGCGCCGAGCTGGTCGAGATAGGCGCCGACCTTGGCCAGGGGCACGCCCAGCGCGCCGCGATGTTCGGCGATCGCGCGGCCGACCGGCTGGTCGACCAGCGACAAGGCTGCCGGCAGCGCGGCATCCGCGGTCAGGAAGGTCTCGGCCGTGCTGTCCGAGGTGATCGCATAATCGCCGATCTGGCCGCCGCCGATCCGTTCTTCCCGATCGACCAGCGCGATGCCCGCACGCGTCAGCGCGTCGAGCTGCCCGATCTTGCTGGCGGCACAGAGCAGCGCGGTTCCCGCCGGGCCCCCGCCGATCACGACCACATTGAGCGGGCCGGCCTTCGCGGCGCCATCGCGCACCTGCGCCACGATCGGGAGCGAGCGGCAGATCGCGGCCAGCGTGCCGGCGACGCGGTCGACATCGGCAATGGTCATGACATCGGCGATCGGCAGCGCGAGCATCCGCGCCGCGATATTGTCGGTGACCGGCAGGAGCCCGGACACGGCATGTTCGCGGAACCAGGGCTGCTCGCCCAGATGCGGGCTGAAATAGGTGCCCGCGCCGATCCCCTCGTCGGCCAGCCGCGCGATGATCGTATCGCGATGCACGGCCAGCGCGGTCGCCAGCAGCACCGGCATGAACTGCCGCGTCTGGCGGTGGCCGCGCGTCTTCTGAAAGGTGAAGGACGGCAGCTGCCGGCGGTAACGCTGTTCGAGCCGTTCGCGATGCCGGGCGACCGATTCGATCTCGCGAAGCTTGGCTGTGGCGAGGAGCGCGGGGATTTCGGCAAGCTTGGCGTTCAGGCCGGGAAGCTCGGCCGAACGCCCGTTGACGAAGCCGAAATTGGTCATCGCCCGCAGCGCGTCGATCGTCGCTGCGTCGCCGCAGTGGATCAGCCCGCCCTCGGAGGTGGCGAACGTCTTGGTCGCGTGCATCGAATAGACCATTGGAAAGGAACAGCCGGCACCGAATCCGCGTCCCTCGTCGTCGAGCGAACCGAGCGACGACGCCGCGTCGACCACCACCGCGACATCATGCCGCCGCGAGATCCAGGCGTAGCGATCGAGGTCGATCGGGTTGCCGAAGGTCGCATAGGGTATGATCGCGCCGATCTGGGGACCGTATTCGGCCAGCATCCGCTCTTCGACCCGGGCGTCGATCGCCCAATCGTCGGGGTCGCAATCGGCCAGCAGGGGGGTCAACCCCGCCCAGTCGGCGGCATGGGCGGTCGCGGCAAAGGTGAAGGCCGGCATCAGCGCCAGCCGGCGACCGCGCGGACGATCGAGCATCGCGTGGCGCAGCGCGATCATCAAGCCGAGCGTCGCATTGGCGACCGCCAGACAATGGCCCTGGCCGCCGAACAGCTGGTCGGTAACCTCCGCCTCGAAGCCGCGGGCGACCGGACCGCCATTGCTGTATACGCCCGAGGCCTCGATTGCCTCGAGCTCGGTGGTCAGCGTGCTCAGCCGCGGCGGGCTGGGCCGGATAAGCGGCAAGTCCATATATGCCCCCCGGCAGCGATGTCGAAGTGCCGACAACAGGGCCGGCGGTGCCCCAAGTCAAGCACGGCGCCGGTCCCGCGACGGCACAAACGCCGCGCCCAGCTTCATACGCACGAGGGGCGAAGCCAGGGGGAAGGAACCGTCGAAATTACCGGGACGACGCGTTATGTTCGTGGAGCTTCGGCCTGGCGGACCAGCGCGGATTTTACGGGATCAGGGTGATTATCATGGCGTTCGTTCCTCCCGAGGAGATCCGGGACGCGTTCTCCGATGCGCTGTCGGACATGTACCGAAAAGAGGTGCCGTTATACGGCACGCTCGTCGACATCGTGGCAAAGGTCGACGCGCGCGTGGCCGGTGCCCCGGGAAAAGAGGGCGATGTTGGCCAGGCGGATGGAGCGCGCGCGCGTCGCGAACGGCACGGCGCGATCCGCGTCGGCACCGCAGCGGAACTGTCGATCATCAGCAGGATCTTCGCGGTCATGGGCATGCGGCCGGTCGGCTATTACGATCTCGCCCCCGCCGGCGTGCCCGTCCATGCGACTGCCTTCCGGCCGATCGAACGCCGATCGCTCGACCGGCACCCCTTCCGCGTCTTCACGTCCTTGCTCCGCCTCGACCTGATCGAGGACGAGGAACTGCGCATGCTGGCGGCAGGGATAGTGTCGCGCCGCAAGATCGTGAGCGATGACGCGCTGGCGCTGGTCGACCGGTGCGGCAACCAGGGGGGACTCGACGCGTCGCAAGCAGGACGGTTCGTTGCCGAAGTCCTGGAGACCTTTCGCTGGCATCAGGACGCCTGCATCGATGAAGCGACCTATCACCGGCTCCTCCAGGCGCATCGCCTGGTCGCCGACGTGGTGTCCTTTCAGGGACCGCACATCAATCATCTCACGCCGGGGACGCTCGACATCGATGCCGTCCAGCGGGAAATGCGCGCCGCCGGTATCGAGATGAAGGCCGAGGTGGAAGGTCCGCCGCCGCGCGCCGCACCCATCCTGCTGCGCCAGACAAGCTTCAAGGCAATCGAGGAACCGGTCCGGTTTCCGGCAAGCGGCTCGGAAACGGCCGGCACCCACGCCGCGCGCTTTGGCGAAATCGAGCAGCGGGGGGTTGCGCTGACCCGCACGGGGCGCGCGCTCTATGACGCGCTGCTGGCCGAAGCGCGGTCGGAAAGCGCCTCCGGCATCCCTTACGGAGAGCGGCTTGCCGCCGCATTCACCCGTTTCCCGGACGATCACGCGACCCTGCGCCGCGAGAAACTGGCCTTCTACCGCTACGCACCGACCCAGGCGGGGATCGTGGCGGCGAGCAAGGGCCCCGGTCATAACGACGTGGCGGCGCTGGTCGATGCCGGGTGGTTGTCGGCTGAGCCGATCCTCTATGAGGACTTCCTGCCGGTCAGCGCGGCGGGTATCTTCCAATCGAACCTGGGCGATGCCGAACCGCGCAATGTCGTTGGTCGGTCATCGCAAGCCCTGTTCGAAGCGGAACTGGGCATGGCCGTACTTGACCCGTTCGACCTGTACGCGGCCATTCAGGGGGAGTCGATCGACGCCGCCCTTGCCTCACTCGGCGTGGCCGACGGCTGTCGCGCCGACGCCACGATCGAACGGTGACGGCCGGTCCGGGATCGAGCTATCGCCGCGGCGATCTTCAATGTCTTTGTTTTGGCGCGCGAAGGTGGCACAAGCGGGTCTGGATCCACGCTGCAAGACGGAAAGAAGCTCAATGGCCACGAACAGTGTCGTACCCGAGCACGTCGATCCCGGCCTTGTCCGGCATTTCGACTTCTACAATGACCAGCGCTACGCGCAGGCGGGCGGCATCTACGAAGGCATTGACAGGCTCCGCGCCGAGGGGGCGCCGGGTATCTTCTACACGCCGGAATATGGCGGCCACTGGGTGATCCATGACCACGAACTGGTCTTTCAGGCGGCGCGCGCGACCGACATCTTCACCAGCCGCCTGATGGGCATCCCGGCTCCTCCCGGCCAGGAGGAGCAGTTCTCGCCGCCGATCACCGTCGATCCGCCGCTGCACGACCAATATCGCAAGCCGATCGTGCAGGCGTTCACGCCAAAGCTGATGCAGGCCCTGGAAGGCCATATCAGGGAACTCGCGGTTCGCCTGATCGACCAGATCGCCGGCAAGGGCCGGTGCGATTTCGTCGCCGCG
The DNA here is from genome assembly GCF_964244265.1 of uncultured Sphingomonas sp. GTDB lineage: Bacteria > Pseudomonadota > Alphaproteobacteria > Sphingomonadales > Sphingomonadaceae > Sphingomonas. The sequence goes on from NZ_CAXTHV010000014.1 coordinate 69,811, forward strand.
GTCGCCGAGCCGATGCCGGTCATGATCTTCATGGAGCTGATGGGCATGCCGCTCGAGCGGCTCCACGAGTTCCGGGCGCTGGTGCCGCTGTGCCTCCTCAACCATGACGAGGAATCGCGGATGGCCGCGATGGGGCAGGTGGCGGCCGAGATGTGGGCGCTCATCGAGCAGCGCAAGATCAAGCGCGAGGACGACCTGATCAGCATGCTGGTCGATATCCAGATCGATGGCCGCCCGGTCACCGACGAGGAATGCATCGGGTTTGCCGTCCAGATCTTCTTCGCCGGTCTCGACACGGTGACGAACGCGATGTCGTTCGGCACGCTGCGGCTCGCCAAGGAGCAGGCGCTGCAGACCCATCTTCGCGAGAACCCGAAGGACATCGTCGCCGCCTCGGAGGAGTTGCTGCGCTGCTACGCGCCCGCGCAGCCGACGCGGGGCGTGACCCGCGACGTCGAGTGGAACGGCGTCCGCTTCGGCAAGCGCGATCGCGTGCTGCTGTTCCTCGCCGCCGCCAACCGCGATCCCAAGGCATTCGACCGGCCGACCGAGGTAGACTTGGATCGCAAGACCCCGCACATGGCGTTCAGCGCCGGGCCGCACCGCTGCCTGGGGTCGCATCTCGCGCGCCTCGAATTGCAGATCATGTATAATGAACTGCTGACGCGCGTGCCGCAGTTCCGCCTCGATCCGGACCAGCCGCCTCGTTACCATGGCGGCATCGTGATCGGCATGGACTCGCTGCCGCTCGTCTGGGATGTCGCCTGACGATCTTTTCTACGCGAAGACTTCGGCGCAATTCGCGTCAGCGCAATTCGTAGAAGTCGTAATGGACGCTCCATTCCTGGCCGCGCCGTTCCAGGCGGGACTTGCCGACCGCCTGGATCCGCGACAGCCAGCGATAGCGGTCGTGCCCCGTCTCGAAGCTGGCCGCGACGCGCGATGTTCGATTGCCGGTGTCCGACAGGTCGAGCTTGCCCGTATAGCGCAGCCCGATCAGCGCGCCGTCGTCGGTGCGCAGCGTCATGCGAACGTCGATCGTCCCGATGTCGCCGGCGAGGATCAGCCAGTCCGAGGCGGCGCCGGCCAATGTCGCGCGCAGCCGATCACCTTCGAAGACGGCGCTGCGGATGTCGCTCTGCGACCGCTGGCCGGTGGGCGTCTTGCCGAACTGGAACGGGGGATCCACCTCGAACCGGGCGGTGCAGAGGGGAACGAGTTCCATGACGCTTTCCATCCTATTGGCGCCAGCGGTCACCCGGCGGGCGTTTCGCCGACCGGCTCGACCACCGGCGCGCCCGTCCCCATGTAATCGGCAAGCGTCTTGTGAAAGTTGGACACCGCCTGCTCCCACACCGGATTGGGCCGCGCGCCGACGAAGCCGCGCGACTTCATGCCGCGCTGCACCTCCGGCATGTTGTGGATGTCCTGCATGAGGATCAGGCCCCAGAACCTCTCGTCGGTCAGATCCATCGACCATTCGATCTCGGGCTGTGGCGGCTCGGTCCCCTCGGGGACGCGATCCATCGCATAGGCCTCGAAGATGCAGCTGTCAGGATCGTAGCCGTTCGGGCGCGTGCGATAGCCCAGCACATAGGTCGGCGCGGCGAGGATCAGGCAATTCGGGAAGATGTGCCAGTCATAGCCCGCATCAAGCATGTGCTGCGGGGTGATCGCCGGCCAGGTGACGCCCTTCTTCGCGTCGATCTCGATCGTCCATTCGACCATCTTCTGGAGCACTTCCAGCGGTGGCGTGCCTTCGGGCAGTTCCTTGGGCAGGCGCTGCGCGGCCTCGACCATCGAGTGGCTGAGAAAGGCGTCGAGCGTATCGACCAGATGCTGCTGGTTGACCGCCAGCGCCTCGCGCACGTCCTCCAGCGGCTCCGGCTTGATGCGCTTCGAGCCCTGGCCGGCGAAACGGTTGGCGGGAAAGGGCATCATGCCGCTGTTGGAATGCTTGCCCCACGCCTTGCTCCAATGGAGATCGTCGGACCATTCGAGCAGCTGCGGATGCGAGGTCTGGAGGTGGTAGCTCTCGTTGAACGCCTCGAGCGCGGTCTTCCAGTTGCACGGCATGACCGTTGCCTTGCGCCAGCGAAAGCGCATGCGATCGATCTCGAACGGATCGAGCATCGACTTGGCCGGCTCCAGATAGTCGTGCAGCGGCTCGCAATCCGGGTCCATGTTGATGAACACATAGCCGCCCCAGATATCGACCTTGACCGGGCGCAAGGCGAGCCGGTCGTCGGTCAGCTGGCCGTTCCAGTCGTGCTTGTCGACGACCCGCGCGTTGGTGCCGTCGAGGTTCCATTGCCAACCGTGGAAGGGGCAATGGAAGCGCTTGGTGCAGCCCTTGCCGGCGGTCAGCCGGCGGCCGCGATGCTGGCAGACGTTGTAATAGGCCCTGATCTCGTCCTTCGACGCGCGCGTGACGATGATCGACTCATCGAGAATATCGTAGGTGACGAAATCCCCCACCTTGGGGATCTCCTCGACCCGGCAGGCCCATTGCCACACCTTGGCCCAGAGCTTCTCGTTCTCGGCGCGAGCATAAGCCTCGGAGATATAAGCCTCGGCCGGGATCAGCACCGGTTCGGCGGGGGGCGGCGGCGTGAAAACGGGCTGATCCATCGATCTATCCTGCAGTGGGTTGGCGAGCGCCATGCGGCGACACATTAATCCAGATGCGGTTTGGAGGATATCGGCCGGCGCAACGCCCTGACGATATCAGGGCAGACAGGAGCGACAGGCCTCCGCCAGCCGCCCCGCACCCGCCTCCGGACCCAGCGCGTCCATCTCGTCGCTGAGCACCTCGGCGCCCACGGGCAGGCCGGGCCGGGCGGCGAGCACGCGCGCGACGATCTCGCGCAGCGGCAGCGCGCCCGCGCCGGGCAGCTTGCGCCCGCGCATCGGCACATAGGGCAGCAGGTCCTGGTCGGGCGAGCGATCGGCCAGCTGCAGCCCGCCGATGAGCATCGCCGTCGCCGGGTCGAGCTCCTCGAGCGTCTCTCCGCTCCGTGCGAAATGCCACGTATCGAGCAGCACCGACCCGTTTTCCGCGCCCGCCGCGCGGACTATTGCGACGGCAGTGCGCAAATCGGGAATGCCGGTGCCGGGAAGAAATTCGATCGCGAGCCGCAGGCCCTCCTCGCGCGCCCGGCGGCAAGCCCTGGCGAACGCCTCGGCCAGCTGCTCGACCGGCGTCGGCACTCCCCCCATATGGACGAGGTTGATCGCGCCCGCACCCAGCGCGTGCGCCGCCTCGATGCAATCCACAAGGGTGGCGGCGTGTGGATCGTCCGGGCCGCGCGATGCCGGAACTCCGGGCAGCGCGCTGCACAAACCGTCAATGAAGCTGACGGTGACGCCCGCATCCTCGATCCGCGCGCGCAGGCCGGCCGCCGCGCCGCCGCTCGCCACGAATTGCCCCACCGTCGTGGTGACATGCGCGAAGCCCGCCCTTCCGCCCGCGCGGGCAAGCTCGACGAGTGGCGCGTCGCGGAAGGTATAGCTCCACAGTTCGAGCGCGATCATGCGGCGGCCGGTCCGGTCAGCCGGCCTTGCGGACCCAGGAAGACAGGCCGCGCTCCTCCGCGGTCTGGAAGCGGGGGTGGAGGCATTCGCCGAGGAGGTCAAGCCGCGCCGGATCGGGCGCCCAGCCGAGCTCGGCGCGCGCGCGCGGACTGCGCGACCGGCTGCACGATGCGAACACGATGAGCGCGGTGAAGCGGTCCCATATCGCCGCCGCCTCGTCAAAGCCGATGCTGCGCGTCGGCACGCCGAGATGGGCGGCGATGGTCTCGGCCATCATCCGCCAGTTCACCTCGCCCGATACCGAATGGTAGAGCGCCCCCGATACGCCGCGCTCGATCGCCAGCGCGTAGAGATCGGCGAGATCGTCGACATGGACGCTGGAATAGCAATTGAGGCCGCGCCCGACATAGCAGACCGCGCCTGTCTCACGCGCCGAATGGTAGAGGTCGGCGATCGGCTTGATCGCATGGTTGCCCCAGATCAGCGGCGGCCGCAGGCAGATCGTGCGCAGGCCCGGGCCGCCGGCGGCCCGGACGAGGCGTTCTGTGTCCAGCCGCGCGGCGATCTGCCGGCGCGACTCGAACGCGTCGTCCTCGGCGAAGCTGTTCTCGCTCCAGTCGCCGTCGGTGCGTTCGGAGATCAGGCTGGTCCCGCCGGTGAAGAGGAAGGTCTTGCCCGTATCCGCCAGCGCGGCCAGCGCCGCCTCGACGAAGCGCCGCTCGTCCTCGAGCATGAGCTGCGCGGCCCAGACGACGACGTCGTGATCGGCGAACAGGGCAATGGTCGCCGGCGCCGCCACATCGCCGGCCACGGCCCGCGCGCCTTGCGTCTCGACGAGTGCCGCATCCGCAGGGTTGCGGATGAAGCCGGTCACGTCATGCCCCGCCGTCACCAGCCGGGCGACGACGTGGCGGCCGACATAGCCGGTCGCACCGAACACCAGGATGCGCATTGCCGAACCGCCCATCGCCGCGCTCTCCAAAATCAGTTTCCGAACCTATAGCGGAGCCGAAGGCCGTACATGCGCGGCTCGCCGACCGTGCCGGAGGTGAAGCCCACGATCGGCAGCAGCGGCGCGAAGACGCTGTAATATTTCTTCTGCAGCACGTTGGTCGCGAACAGCGCGAGATCGATATTGCTGCCGGCGATGTCGTTCCAGTTGGCATTGAGGTTTAGCAGGTCGCGCGCCTTCACATAGGAGTAGCCGAACAGCCTGCCGTTCGCGTCGCGGCTCGCATAATTCGTCAGCATGCGGTCTTCATGGACGAAGGTCGCGCCCACGGACACCATGCCGGCCGACGGGTCGATCGGCAGCGTGTAGGTGCCCGTGGCGGTGAACTTGTTCTTCGGCGCGAAGGTGAGCGGGTCGCCCGGAAATTCGGACGCGCCGATCGTGTAGGGGCTGTTTGCCGGGGTCGCGGCCAGGCTCACGCTCCTGAGCTCGGTGTGGAGATAAGTGTAGGCGCCCTCCAGCGTGAAGCCGCGGAACGGCGTGATCGTCCCGCTGACCTCGACGCCCGAAATACGCGACCTGCCGGCGTTGAAGATGCCGCTGATCGTCGGCACGTTGGTCCCCGGCTTGGGATTGAACAGCACGTTGAGCTGCTGGTCGGAAAAGTCGTTGTAGAAGGCGGAGACATCGAAGGTGCCGCGCACGGCGCCGCGAAAGCTGGTCTTGAGCCCCAGTTCATAGGAATCGACCTTTTCCGGTCCGAAGACGGCAAATTGCGACGGCACGTTGGCCGCGATGCCGCCCGCGCGATAGCCGCGGGCATATTTGGCATAGATCAGCACGTCGCGGCCGGGCTTGTAGTCGAGGTCGATCAGCCACGTCGGCTTCGAGGATTGCTCGCGAAAGGTGACCGCGCACGTCGGCAGCGTCAGCCCCGGTTCGCCGCACGCCGTGGCGGTCGACGGCGCCGCGACCGGCCCCGGCGCGAAGGAATAGCTGAGCAAATTGGCGTCGGTCCTCACGCGATCCCAGGTATAGCGGAAGCCGCCGGTCAGCTTGAGCGTGTCGGTGAGGCTGTAGGTGCTCTGCGCATAGAGCCCGACATCGTGGAACCGGGTCCGCGCCGTCTGTTCGATCACCCCGCCCGCGCCGAGCGGATTGTTGCAGACCAGCGTATCGAGATTGGCGCAATTGACGAGCGTCTGGATGCGGTAGCCCGACTGGCCCAGCGGCTGGCTGACCTCAAGATAGGCGCCGCTTTGCCAGTTCAGCCGCCCGTTCAGGCTCGTGCCCTGGACGCGGAACTCCTCGGTCATCGTATATTGGTCGGCGGTGGGAAGATTGGGGGCGGGCTGCAAGCTGTTCAGGCCGACGACGGTGCCCTTGGCATAGAAGGGAACGAACAGGCTGGTGTCGAGCACGGTGCCGAACACGCCCGAGGAATAACGCTCGGTAAGTTGTGCATAGCTGGCGATGTTCTTGATCGTCACATTGTCGCCGGCCTGCCAGGTCGTGGTGTTGACGACCTGCCACTGCGTCAGATTGTCGGTCGATTCGGGTATGACGTTCTGGAGGGTAAAGAAGTCCGCACCCTTCGCGGCTTCGCCGGCGAGCTGGGCACAGGCGAGCGCACCCAGGCCCACCGCCGGATCGCAGACCGCGAGCTTCTGCTGATCGCCGTTCGTCCGGGAGCGCGTGTAGGAGGCAATCGTGTAGTTTTCGAGCGTGGGCGTCAGATCGACCACGAGACTGGCGCGAATCGAGGTATAATTGACGTCGGCGAGCCGGCCCGGCCCGATGCCGCTGTCGTTCCGCAGATATCCGTCGCGCTCCATATGATCGACGCCGATGCGGAGCCGCGCGCGATCGCCGAGCGGGGTGTTGAACACGCCCTGGATGCGCTTCATGTCGTAATTGCCGTAGGATGCCTCGACATAGCCGCCAAGCGTGTCCTTGGGCCTCTGCGGCACGAGCAGCACCGCGCCGCCGGTCGTGTTGCGGCCGAACAAGGTCCCCTGCGGGCCCTTCAGCACCTGCACGTTCTCCAGGTCGAACAGGCTGCCCGGGCCCGCGCCGTCGCCCGCCGGCACGTTGACCGCCGGGGCGCGCGGCGCGACGACGTCGGCGAAATAGACGCCGACGGACGGCTGGGTCCCGAGATTCTGGACAAAGCCGCGGATCGAGAATTGGGTCTTGGTCGCGCCGAAGAAATTGTCGGTCTGGAGCGAGGGCGTGTAGATCGAAAGATCGGCCGCCGTCGTGATGTTGCGGCTGGCGAGCTGCTGCTGGCTGAACGTCGTGATCGAGATCGGCACGTCCTGCAGCCGTTCCTCGACGCGCCGCGCCGTCACGATGATGTCGCCGGCGCCGGCGACATCATCGCCGGCCTGGCCGACAGCGGCGGCGGCGGGCGCCGGTCCGGCAGGCGCCGGCGCCGTCTGCGCCAGGGCCGGAACGGCGTGAATCATCGCGAGCACGCTCGTCATACCGAGCGCGGATTTCCGCTGCATCATCATGGTAAAAATCCCCTCCGAACCCTTCTGGTCTTCAGTCTGCTGTACGAGAACCCTTTCGATAGCGCGCGCTATGCGACGGGTCCTTCCTGTTCTGACCGCCTTGTGCAGCGGTACGTCGATCCGCCGAGCCGGATGCCGCTCGTCGCCATCCCGCTTCGGGATCATATCCGACCAACTGTCGGCAGCCGCCGCAATCGTCAAGGACGTGGACGACGCCCGGCCGGATATCGTGCGGGCGGTCCAAAAGTCCGTTTGAAAACTCGCGGAAGAGCGAGTTTGGTGCGGTGCCGCCCTGCGCAGCCACGCTAACGCGTCATCCGAACCGCCGGCTCACCATTCAGCGACGCTGCCGTCGGCCTGGCGCCAGATCGGGTTGCGCCAGCGATGCGGCTCCGCCTGGACCAAACGTACCTTTGCCTCGTCGATCTCGATGCCGAGGCCCGGCCCGGTCGGGATCGGCAGAAATCCGTCGATGGGGGTAAGAACCTCAGGGTTCGTGCAAAAGCTGAGCAGATCGTGACCCTGGTTATAGTGGATGCCGAGCGACGTCTCCTGCAGCACGACGTTGGGGGTGCAACCGGCGAGTTGCAGGCAGGCGCCCAGGGCAAGCGGACCGAGCGGGCAATGCGGCGCGACCGCCACGTCGAACGCCTCAGCCATGGCCGCGATCCGCCGGCATTCGGAGAGACCGCCGGCATGGCTGAGATCGGGCTGGATGATATCGACCATGCCCGAAGCGAGGAACGGCTTGAAGTCCCAGCGCGAATAGAGCCTTTCGCCAAGCGCGATGGGCGTCGCGGTCAGGCCGGCGATCCGGGCCAGCGCTTCCGCGTTTTCCGACAGCATTGGTTCCTCGATGAACAGCAGCCCGAGCGGCTCGAGCGCCTTGGCAAGCTGCTTGGCCATCGCGCGATGGACCCGGCCGTGAAAGTCGAGGCCGACATCCATGCCGGCCGCCTGCGCCGCGCGGACCCGCTCGCTCACTTCCTCCAGCGCGCGCGGCGAGACGAGATAGTCGAGCTCGGCCGTCGCGTTCATCTTGACCGCCGAGAAGCCCTGCTCGCGGCGCGCCCTGGCCGCGTCGGCGATGTGCTCGGGACGGTCGCCGCCGATCCAGGCATAAGCGCGCACCTTGTCGCGCACCCGGCCGCCCAGCATTTCCCAGGCCGGCAGACCGTAATGACGACCCTTCAAATCCCACAGCGCCTGGTCGAGGCCCGACAGCGCCGACATCATCACCGGGCCGCCACGATAAAAGCCGCCACGATAGGTGATCTGCCAATTGTCCTCGATGCGGCGAGGGTCGGCGCCGATCAGGCGGTCCCGGATCGCCTCGAACGCGCCGCCGACCGCTTCGGCATGGCCCTCAAGGCTTGCCTCGCCCCAGCCGAACGCGCCATCGTCAGCCTCGATACGGACGAACAGCCATCTCGGCGGCACCAGGAAAGTCTCGATACGGCTTATCTTCATGGGAACTTCCAACCACGTCCGAGCCATCTAGCGTGCTGACAGCCCTGCCCTGCAAATGGGCCGAAGATCGGCGCCGGCGCGGACGCAGGCTAGCCGGATAACCCGCTATCCGGCGGCGCGCCCTTCCTCCCGGCGCCGATCTTCGGCTCCATCTCGACCTCGTGCTTCATGGCGCCGCACTCTAAGCATTTATCTTATGATCATGTGCCTGCAAGGATAATACAGGCGCACGAAAGATATCGCGCGGGCTCGGCGGATTCCGCAGGGCAACCTCTGGAGCAAGCATGACCTGGCACGACGGCTATATCGCGGTGGATTGGGGCACTACCAACCGGCGCGCCTGGCGGGTGGGGCCGGACGGCGTAATTTCCGCATCGTTCGAAGACGATCTTGGCCTGCTAGCGGTGCCGGAGGGGGGCTTCCCGGCGGCCGCGGCGGCGATCCGGCAGCGGCTGGGCGACGATCCGATGATACTCGCCGGGATGGTCGGGTCGGATCGCGGCTGGCGCGAGGCACCCTATTTCCCCTGTCCCGTTGGCGCCGAGGCGCTGGCGGCGGCGATCGTCTGGATCGAGCCCGGGCGCACCGGCATCGTGCCCGGGGTGAGCCAGTGCGGGGCGGCCGGGACTGGCGCCGATGTGATGCGCGGCGAGGAGGTGCAGGTGTTTGGCGCCGCCGCGATGGGCGTGACGCCGCCGGACGGCCTAGTCTGCCATCCCGGGACCCATGCCAAATGGATCCGGTTGCAGGCCGGGCGTATCGCGCGGTTCCGGACGATGATGACGGGCGAGCTGTTTAACCTGCTCAGGACGCACAGCATCCTGGCCCCGCAGCTCCGGGGGCCGGCGGCGCCGGATGACAGCTTTTCGGCGGGTGTCGCGGCGGCTTTTGCCGGGGGGGACGTCCTTTCGGGCCTGTTCGGCGTTCGCGCGCGCTACCTGCTCGGCGAAAGCGTCGGCGAGCCGGCTTCGTTCGCGAGCGGATTGCTGATCGGAAGCGACGTCCGGGCCGCCCTGGCGGAGGACGCCGCCGCCCCCGCTCGGGAAGTCGTGTTGATCGGTCGGCCCGATCTATGTGCGCTCTATGCCGCCGCCCTGGCCATGCGCGGCGTGGCGACGCGCCGGGTGGACGGCGCCGAGGCCTTCCTTGCCGGCATCCGGCTGATTGCGGAGATGCTGTGATGAACGCCCTCGTTGCTTTTCGCCGCCATTTCGCGGCCTGCCCGCTCATCGCCATCACCCGCGGCGTGACGCCGGACGAGGTCGAAGCGATCGGCGCGGCATTGATCGAGGCCGGCATCCGCATCATCGAGGTGCCGCTGAACTCCCCGGCGCCGTTCGACAGTATCGCGCGCCTGGTTCGCGCGTTCGGCGGCGAAGCCCTGGTCGGCGCGGGGACCGTGCTGCGCGCCGATGACGTGGCGCGGGTCGCCGATGCGGGCGGCGGCATCGTGGTGTCGCCCGGCGCAGATAGCGCGGTGATCGCCGCCAGCGCACGCGCCGGGCTGGTCTCGGCGCCCGGCTATTTCACGCCGACTGAAGCGTTCGCCGCGCTCGACGCCGGCGCGCATGTGCTGAAGCTCTTTCCGGCCGAGGCCGCGCCGCCCGCGGTCGTCAAGGCGCAACGGGCAGTGCTCCCCAAGGACGTGCCGCTCGTCATGGTGGGGGGAATCACACCGGACAAGATGGCGGCTTATGCCGACGCGGGCGCTAACGGGTTCGGGCTGGGCGGCGCGCTCTACAAACCGGGCCAGACCGCCGCGCAGGTCGGTGCCCAGGCGCGCGGCTTCGTCGCGGCGCTGGGACCGCTGGCATGACGATCCGGATCGCCGTGGTCGGCCATCCCGCCATCGCCGCGCCGGTCGTCCGACTTGATCGATGACGGGGCACGGCGCGATGACCAAGCTGATCGCCGAGGTGATGGCGCTCATCGTCGACGCCGAACGGGACTGAGATGGACTGCATCGCCGACGTCCGCGCTATCCTGGGCGAAGGGCCGATCTGGGTCGCGCGCGACGCCGCGCTTTATTGGGTGGATATCGTCGGCAAGAAGATCTTCCGCTGGTCCGCGACCGAAGGCGTGCGAACCTGGGACGTGCCGATCCACGTCTCGACGCTGGCGCCGCGGACCGGCGGCGGGTTCGTCGGGGCGGGACATGACGGCTTTCTCGCGGTCGAGATCGGCGCGGCCATCACCGTCCTGGGCGACCCGGAGCCGGATCGTGAAGGCAATCGCTTCAACGACGGCAAGGTCGACCGGGAAGGCCGGTTCTGGGCCGGGACCATGGACCGACACGAGCGGCAGGCGAGCGGCGCGCTGTACCGGCTCGACCCGAACCTTGCATCGACCCGGATCGACGACGGTTACCGCATCACCAACGGCCCCGCCTTCAGCGTCGACGGACGGACGATGTATCACACCGATTCAGCGCTTCAGCGCGTCTATGCCTTCGACCTGGCGGCCGACGGCAGCGTCGCCAATCGCCGCGTCTTCGCGCAGTTCGGCAAGGGTGACGGCCATCCCGACGGCATGACCGTCGATGCCGACGATTGCCTGTGGATCGCCTTCTGGGATGGCTGGTGCGTGCGGCGCCTCTCCCCTGCGGGCGAGCCGATCGCCGAACTGAAGGTGCCGGCGCAACGCCCGACCAGCGTCGCGTTCGGCGGCCTCGATCTCGATCACCTGTTCGTCACCAGCGCGCGGCGCGGCCTGACCGCGGCGGCACTGGCGTCGCAGCCCTGCGCCGGCGGAGTGTTCATGGCGGTGCCCGGCGTGCGCGGCGTGGCCGAGCCGTACTTCGCCGGCTGAGCGGCCGGCCCGGCGCCGTCGCCCGGGCATCGTCCGGCGTTGAGCTTCAGCCCTTCAGATCTACCATTAGGTCCGCCACACTATCAAAGCCCGCAACCTTACCGTCACGCAATTCCTGAATGGCCTCGCGCGTTCCGGCGTTGGGGGTGCGCACTTCGAACGGAAGGGCCTTTTCCGTTGCCACGCGCGTAAGGAGCAGCCGGATTGCGTCCGACACCGATAATCCCATTGAAGACAGGACCGCCGCAGCCTCTTTCTTCAAGCCTGGTTCGATCCGCGCCCGCACCACATCAACCGCACTCATCTAACACCTCTCAAATTCGTAGCCACGTTGTAGCTACGATCTATATCTGTTCATTGACCAAGCCGTCAATGGTCCACCCCCTCTCTGCACTCTCCCCGGCATCACAGCATGACCGCATGACCGCATGACCGCATGACGTGGCATGACGGCATTACTGTGCTGAAGACAATATTTATCAGCATTTTTAATAACTTACCGAACACATATCGCAACATATGTTGCATGTCGCGTCGAAGAGGTGAAATGTATGGCTAAAACTCATACATGTAAAATGTCGTATATTTAGATTCGACCGTCGCAAATATCTATCTAAGTCCATGATAAATAATGATAAGTGCTGTAGAAGCATTTTTGTCGATTTTGACGAATAAGGGCTACGCAGATGGTTTCGGGACGTGAAGCTGGGGCAATTGCAAAAAAGCAGATCGCGTTGCGAGAGCATCTTTGGCCGGGCATTGATAAACGATGGGTGTGGGATTTCCACGCGGATAAGGGCTTCACGCGAATGCCCAAAACGCTCCCGTTGCTCGCCAAGATCATGGACGAAATGACGAAGGGTGCGCCGGTTTCGTCAACGTACATCACCCTTTGGTGTTGTACGTGGGACAACAACGCATTCGTGACGCTCAACAAGCCCGGCGAAATGGTGAACCGCCCCGGGTTTGCCGGAGGCCATTGGTTGTGAGTCACGCCGCCATACC
>NZ_CAXTHV010000015.1:0-12038 GCF_964244265.1 uncultured Sphingomonas sp.
CATAGCCCCTTCCTCTCAGGAGTTAGGGCCTCCGACAAACCCGGGGCGGTTCAATGTCGCCGGCCCAGAAGGCGGTGAGCGACGCCAGCACGATCCGCCAGCCTGCGCCGAACACGCTCTCATAGGCGGCCTGCCCGCCCCATCCCGCGGCCGGCGGCAGGTTGACGACGACCCATTCCATCGCCGCCATGAAGATCAGCGCCCCCGCCGCAACCCAGATCACCCGCCGTGCCCGGGCAAAGCCATAGACCTCGGTCAGGACGTCATCCAGGACGTAGGACAAGGGAAAGAACAGGATACCCGCGCCAAAGATGAACGGATGACCGCCGATCGTGAGGACCGACAGCTTCGCCGCCCCGATCAGGTTCGACAGCATCAGGATGACGACGAAAGCCGTCATGACGACGTCGTAATGGCGGAACTGCGTGCCCGCGGTATCGCCGGCCGTCACGCGCCTTATGGTCATCGTCACCCCGCTCGCCGGCCCGGCGGCGACTATGATCGCAGTTCCCGATCGCCGCAATCCGCGCTAGGCAATATGACGACGCGCCCGTAGTTCAACTGGATAGAGCACGAGCCTTCTAAGCTTGGAGTTGCAGGTTCGAATCCTGCCGGGCGCGCCAATTGCTAGCTGACAGGAAAGCGTTGGGCACCATCGCATGGGATGAGCGCGATCGACCATGCCAGTTGAACGATCGCCTAGATGCCTTGCGTTGAGGGGCATTCGGGCCGTTGCTCCTGACGCCGGGTATCGCCTTGACAACTACCAAACATCAAGGATCAACTCGGCTTCTCACTCGCTGTGATCGTTCAAATTATGGCATCTTCGTCACTGCTGTTCGCTCATTCTGTGCCGGGGGACGACGATCGCGCGCACTGGGAACTGCTCTCCCACCATCTGCATAACGTCGGCCGTGCGGCAGCCGGGTATGCGGCGCCGTTCGGTTTCGAGAAGCTGGCGCTCGCGGCCGGGCTGCTGCACGACATCGGCAAATGTTCGGCGGCGTATCAACGCTACATCGCGACTCCGGGCGCCAATCGCGGGCCCGATCACAGCACCGCCGGCGCGCGCGAAGCGGTGGCGCTGTATGGCGCGCCGCCCGGGCGCATCATCGGCTATGCGATCGCCGGGCATCATGCCGGGCTGATGGACGGAGCGGGCACGGCAGGGAAGGGGAGCGCGCTCGACCTCCGGCTCGACCATGCCGCCTATCCGATCGAGCCGTATCCGGGCTGGCGCGCGCAGGTTCCGGACCTGCCGACGCCGGACGAACTGCGCGACGTGCCGCCGCCCAGCCTCGATCCGCACCATCGCGGTTTCGGCCTCGCATTCGTCACGCGCATGATCTTTTCGTGCCTGGTCGACGCGGACTTCCTCGAGACGGAGCGGTTCTACGCCCAAGTCGACGGTGTTCCGCCCCCGCCGCGCGGCGGAAACCTCGATGGCGGCCAGCTCGCCCGCGTGCGCGCCTTCATGGACGATCGCCCCTCCGCCGACACCGCGCTGAACCGACTGCGCGCGGAGATCCTCGACCATGCGATCGCCAAGGCCGCGCTCGCGCCCGGCTTCTTCACGCTGACCGTGCCGACCGGCGGCGGCAAGACGCTGACCTCGCTGCGCTTCGGGCTCGAACATGCCGCGACGCACGGACTGCGGCGGCTGATATATGTAATTCCCTACACTTCGATCATCGAGCAGACCGCGCAGGTGTTCCGCGAGCAGGTCGGGCTCGGCGGCGACGTGCTCGAGCACCATTCGAGCTTCGACTGGGACGAGCGCCGGCCCGGCACCGAGAATGACGAAGAGGGCGAAGGTGCGGCCGGCCGCGCGAAGCTGCGCCGCGATGCCGAGAATTGGGACGCGCCGATCGTCGTCACCACCGGTGTGCAGTTCTGGGAGAGCCTGTTCGCCGCGCGGACGAGCCGCGCGCGCAAGCTGCACAATCTGGCGGGCAGCGTGATCGTGCTCGACGAGGCGCAGATGCTGCCGCTGAAGCTGCTCAGGCCGTGCCTGGCGGCGCTCGACGAACTCGTGCGCAATTACGGCGCGAGCGTCGTGCTGTGCACCGCGACGCAGCCGGCGCTGCGGCTGATCGACGGCGCGCTGCCGCCGCGGATCGAGAAGGGCATTCCGGTCGCACAGGGCCTGGCGATCGACCTGGAGCGCGAACTCGCGCCGCGCCCGACCGAACTCTATGCCGAGCTGAAGCGAGTCGAGGTCGAATGGCGGCGCGATCCGGTCGAGGATGCGGAGATCACCGCGCGCTTCGCCGCGTGCGAGCGCATGCTGTCCATCGTTAACAGCCGCCGCCACGCGAGCGACCTGTTCGAGGCGATCCGCGCGCAGGACGGCGCGCGGCACCTGACCACCTTGATGTGTCCGAAGCACCGGCGGCAGGTCCTTGAAGCGGTGCGCGCGGATCTTGCCGCGCAACGGCCGGTGCGGCTGGTCGCGACGAGTCTGATCGAGGCAGGCGTCGATGTCGATTTTCCCGAAGTGTGGCGTGCCGCGGCGGGGCTGGATTCGATCGCCCAGGCCGCCGGCCGCTGCAATCGCGAGGGAAGGCTTGCAGGCCTGGGGCGGACGATCGTGTTCGAGCCGGCCGGGCACACGGTGCCGCCGGCGATCTTGCGCTCCTACGAAGCGGCACGAGGGGTGCTGCGGCGCGATCTCGATCCGCTCGGGCTGGAGGCGGTGCACGCCTACTTCCGCGAGCTCTATTTCCGGGCGCGCTATGATGCGCTCGACGCGGCGGAACTCGATGGCGAACCCTTCCCGATCATGCCCGCGCTCGACGCGGGAGCGGGTGCGATGTCGTTCCCCTTCTCCCGCGTCGCACAGGCGTTCAAGCTGATCGACGAGACGATGGAGCCGATCCTGATCCCGTGGGACGACGCCGCCGAAACCGCGCTCGACGCGCTCGAACATGCCGAACTGCCGCCGGGGAGGGTGCTGCGGACGTTGCAGCAATATGTCGTGGCAGTTCCCGCGAAGGTGCGCCGCGACCTGCTCGCGCGCGGCGGCGCGATGGCGATCAAGGGTGCGGCATATGGCGACCGCTTCGTGCGGCTCCACGATCTCGCGCAATACGATCCGGTACGCGGGTTGCGGATCGACGATCTGGATTGGCGCAACGCCGAAAGCAACATGATGTAACCGCGCGAAAAATCCGGAACGGATGCAGTTTCCCGCTTGCGATGCGCGAACATCTGTGGAACTTTTCGTGGCATCAAGGGGGCAGAACCGATGGCCGTAAGGCTGCATGTCTGGGGGGAGCGTGCCTGTTTCACGCGGCCCGAGCTCAAGGTCGAGCGGGTCAGCTACGACGTCCCGACGCCGACCGCCGCGCGCGGCATCCTTGAGGCGATCCACTGGAAGCCGGCGATCCGCTGGCAGGTCGATCGCATCCACGTGCTGCGCGAGATCCGCTTCCAGTCGCTGCGCCGCAACGAGGTCGGCGCGAAGGCGAGCGCCGCGACGGCGCGCAGCGCGATGAACCGCGGGACGACCGACGGTCTCGGCATCATGGTGGACGAGAACCGCCAGCAGCGTGCGGCGATGATCCTCGTCGATGTCGCCTATGTCATCGAGGCGCATTTCGAGATGACGGCGAAGGCCGGCCCGGAGGACACGCCCGACAAACACATCAATATGTTCAACCGCCGCGCCCGCGCGGGCCAGTGCTTCCACCGCCCCTGTCTCGGCACACGCGAATTCGTCGCCGAGTTCGAACTGATCGAGGACGGCGCGCCGCTGCCCGAGAGCCGCCTCCCCACCGACCAGCGAACGCGCGATCTCGGGTTGATGCTGCACGACATCGACTTCTCGAACCCCGCCGATGCCGTCTCGCATTTCTACCGCGCGCGCATGGTCGACGGTGTTATCGCCGTGCCGCCGCGCGGGAGTTCGGAGCTGGTCGCATGACGATCCTCCAGGCGCTCGACGGCTATTACGACCGGCTTCACGCCGGCGGACGCGCCGAGCTGCCGGGCTGGAGCCGCGAGAAGTTCGGCTGGTGCATCGTGATCGATAACGTGGGGGAGCCGGTCGACGTGCTCGACCTGCGCGATGCGAGCGGCAAGAAGCCGGTGGTGAAGGCCTATCCCGTCCCGGCCGGCGTCAAGCGCACCGTCGGCATCGCGCCGAACCTGCTGTGGGACAAGACCGCCTATGTCCTCGGCCGCACCGTGGGCGAGGGGAAGCGCACCGCGCAGGAACATGCACGCTTCGTCGAGCTGCACGTCGGCCTGCTCGCCGATGCGACTGACGAAGGCCTCGTCGCGCTACGCCGCTTCCTCGAACGCTGGCGGCCCGAGCGTTTCGATGCCGCGCCATTCCGCCCCGAGATGCTCGACGGCAATTTCATGTTCCGCCTCGATGGCGATCGCGACTATCTCCACATGCGGCCTGCCGCTGTCGCGCTCGTCGCCGATGCCGCGCCGAGCAGCGATGCCGCCGCCGATATCCTCTGCCTCGTCACCGGTCGCCGCGCGCCGCTCGCGCGGCTCCACCCGACGATCAAGGGGGTCGAGGGCAGCCAGTCTTCGGGCGCTTCGCTCGTCTCGTTCAATCTCGACGCGTTCACCTCGTACAACAAGGACCAGGGCGCCAACGCCCCGACATCGGAGGCAGCAGCGTTCCGCTACGGCGGCGCGCTCAACGAACTGCTCGCGCGCGGCGGCCCCAACCGTGTCGCGCGGCCGATCGGCGATGCGACGATGCTGTTCTGGGCCGATGCGAGCGATGTCGATCCCGCCGCCGCCGATGCCGCCGACGCCTGGGTGCGGGCGGCGTTCGATCCCGACGCGCTCGAGGATGCCGCCGCGATGCTGCTCAAAGACCAACTCAGCGCGATCGGCCAGGGCCGCCCGCTGAGCCAGGTCATCGCGCCGAACGTCGAGGATGGCTTGCGCTACTACATCCTCGGCCTTGCGCCCAACGCCGCGCGGCTGTCGGTGCGCTTCTGGGAGGAGACCAATGTCGGCACGCTGGCGCGCCGCGTCGCCGACCATTATGCCGACACCCGCATCGAGCCCGCCCCGTTCGGCTGGATCAAGCCGCCTTCGGTCGGGCGAATGCTGGCGCAGGCCACCGCGCTGCAGGGCAAGTTCGAGAACATCCCCAAGCTCCTGGCCGGCGAGGTGATGCGCGCCGTGATTACCGGCGCGCCTTACCCGCGCACATTGCTGGCGGCGACGATCATGCGGCTGCGGGCCGGGGGACCTAGAACCAAGGACGGCGGGCTGGCGGAGATCGGCTGGCACGCCGCCATGATCCGCGCGGTACTGGAACGCGAAGCGCGACTATCGCATGGAAAGAAGGAGGGAGCGCCCATGGGCCTCGACAAGCAAAGCTCGAACCAAGCCTACCGATTGGGGCGGCTGTTCGCCGCGCTCGAATACGTGCAGGAGCAGGCGATCGAGGGCGCCAAGGCCACGATCCGCAGTCGCTTCCTGGCTTCGGCCTCATCTGCCCCCGCATCGGTGTTCCCTACGCTGATGCGGCTGTCGCAGCATCATATCGTCAAGCTGACGGGTTCGACCAACCCGCGCGCGGCGACATTCCACGATCGGCAGATCCAGGAAATCCTCGATGGCGTGCCTGGCGAGTTCCCCGTTTCGCTCACCCTCGCCGACCAAGGTCGCTTTTATATCGGTTATTACCACCAGCGCGCCGAACGCTTCCGCAAGCGCGACGACAAGGCAGCACCCGAAGTTCCGGAACAAGAGGAGGGCAGTGATGGCGAATGAGAGCGCAGCGGTGAACCGGCGATACGAATTCGTTCTTTATTTCGACGTCAAGGACGGCAATCCCAACGGCGATCCCGATGCGGGCAACCTGCCGCGCGTCGATCCGGAGACAAACCACGGCCTGGTCTCCGACGTCGCGATCAAGCGCAAGATCCGCAACTATGTCGCCACCAAGACGGCAATGGGCGCGCTCGATCCGGCAGGTCACGAAATCTACATGAGCGAGGGCGCGGTGCTCAACCGCGAGCATCACAAGGCATGGACCGCGCAAGGGATCACGCCCGACAAGGAAAACGATTTCAGCAAGCTGCCGAAGCAGGAGGGCGCCGCGCGTCGCTTGACCGCGTGGATGTGCGCGAACTTCTTCGACATCCGCACCTTCGGCGCGGTCATGACGACCGAATTCAACTCGGGACAGGTGCGCGGACCAGTCCAGATCGCCTTCGCGCGCTCGGTCGAGCCGATCCTGCCGCTTGAGATTTCGATCACGCGCTCGTCGGTCACCAACGAGAAGGATATCGACAAGGAGCGCACGATGGGCCGCAAGCACATCGTGCCCTATGGCCTGTACCGCGCGCACGGTTTCGTCTCCGCGCCACTCGCCTCGCACCCGACCAAGGGCACCGGCTTCTCCGACGCCGACCTGGACCTGCTGTGGGAAGCGCTCGGCAACATGTTCGACCACGACCATTCCGCCGCGCGCGGCGAGATGACGACGCGCAAGCTGATCGTCTTCCGCCACGCCTCGGCACTCGGCAACGCGCAGTCGCACAGGCTGTTCGACGCGGTGAAGACCGACCGGCTGTTCCAGGGATCGGCGCACGAGATCGACAGCGACGCCTATCTCGCCAATACCGGCAACTGGCCGCCCGCGCGCCGCTTCGAGGACTACCGTATCCGCATCGAGCGCGAAGGATTGCCCGAAGCGGTCGAGATTCTCGAGCTCTGCTGAGATGATGCCCCCGCCGCCACCGGACGACCGCGTCGAGGACGCGCTCGTGCCCGTGTCGGCGCTGCAGCATTACCTGTTCTGCCCGCGGCAATGCGCGCTGATCCATCTCGAACGGCTGTGGGCCGAGGACGGGCGCACCGCCGAGGGACGCATCCTGCACGAGCGCGTCGATCATGGCCGGCCCGACCGCAAGCGCGGCGTGCGCACGGTACGCGGGCTGGCGATCCGCTCGCTTGCGCTCGGCGTCACCGGCAAGGCCGATGCGGTCGAGTTCCACGGATTGGCGCCCGCCTCGCCCTACCCGATCGAATACAAGCGCGGCCATCCCAAGGCGCACCGCGCCGACGAGGTGCAACTGTGCGCGCAAGCACTGTGCCTGGAGGAGATGTTCGGCGTCACCGTGCCCGAGGGTGCGCTGTTCTACGGCGAGACGCGCCGTCGCGTCGTCGTCGCGATGGACGCCAGCCTGCGCGCGCTGACCGCCGACGCCGCCGCCGCGGTGCGCGCGATGATCGCCGCGAACCGGACCCCGCTGCCCGTTGCCATGCCGGGGTGCAGGCATTGCTCGCTGCACGACCTGTGCCGTCCCGAGCGGCTCGAGCGCGCGCCCGATGTCGCGCGCTGGCTCGCCGGGCAGATCGCCGCGGGAGACGACGGCGTCGCGGGCGACCGCGCGTGATGCGCCGTCATCTCAACACGATCTACGTCACCAGCGACAATGCCTGGTTGCGCAAGGATGGTGCGAACCTCGTCGTCGAGGTCGATGCCGCCGAGCGCGGCCGCGCGCCGCTGCACATGATCGACGGTGTGGTCAGCTTCGGCCATAACGGCGCGTCGCCCGCGCTGCTGGCCGCCTGTGCCGACGCCGGGATCGCGCTTTCCTTCCTGACCCCCAACGGCAAGTTCCAGGCGCGCGTCGAGGGGCCGCGCAGCGGCAACGTGCTGCTCCGGCGCACGCAATATCGCTGGGCCGACGATCCGGCGCGGGCGGTCGCGATCGTGCGCGGGATCGTCGCCGCCAAGGCCGCCAACCAGCGCACCGTGCTGCGCCGCGCGCTACGCGATCACGGCGGCGCGATGGAGGAGATGCGGCGCGCGGCGATCGTCGCGGCCGAGCGGCGGCTGACCGACGTCGCGCGGCGGACCTTGCGCGCGCCCGATGTGGCGACGCTGCGGGGGATCGAGGGCGAGGCGGCGCAGGTCTATTTTGGCGTGTTCGACTGCCTCGTGCGCGCGGGCGACGGCGCGTTCGCGTTCCACGGCCGCTCGCGCCGGCCGCCGCTCGACCGGATCAACGCACTGCTCTCGTTCCTCTATGCGATGCTGGGGCACGATTGTCGTTCGGCGCTGGAAAGCGTCGGGCTCGATCCGCAGGTCGGCTTCCTTCATGCCGACAGGCCCGGCCGCGCGAGCCTGGCGCTCGACCTGATAGAGGAATTCCGCCCGGTGCTGGCCGACCGGCTGGCGCTCAGCCTCGTCAATCGACGCCAGATCGTGGCGAGCGATTTCACGATCGAGGAGGGCGGCGCGGCGTCGCTCACCGACGCGGCGCGCAAGGCGGTGCTGGTCGCCTGGCAGGAGCGCAAGCGCGACGAACTGCGTCATCCCTTCCTCGGCGAAACGGTGACGCTGGGGCTCGTGCCGCACCTGCAGGCGCTGCTGCTGTCGCGGCATCTGCGCGGCGATCTCGACGGCTATCCGCCGTTCGTGTGGAAGTGACGCCGTGCTGATGCTCGTGACCTACGACGTGAACACGCAGGATGCCGCCGGACGGCGACGCCTGCGACGCGTCGCGCGGGCATGCCTGGACGTCGGCCAGCGTGTGCAGAACTCGGTGTTCGAGTGCGAGGTCGATCCGGCACTGTGGGCTGTGCTACGGGCGCGGTTGATCGACGAGATCGATTGCGACAAGGACAGTCTGCGCTTCTACCGCCTTGGTGCCGACGGCAAGCGCCGGATCGAGCATGTCGGTGCGAAAGTGATTCTGGACTTGTCGGGCGCGTTGGTCTTCTAATCCAATTATGCGGATGCGCGAACCACTAGCGGTGCAGATTTATCAGCGCGGTTCGCGCAGAGGCAATTGTTCGCAAAATCAGTTACTTGGTAACGCAGTCGTGTTGATACCGGGTGTAATGCTGCGTCTTGCAGCGCGATACGCGCAACCGGTGGGTTTTCGTGTTCATTCTCATTGTGATAACGCCAATGCAGTCGCGCCCCGCGGGGGCGCGTGGATCGAAACCCGTCGGGAACAACCACCGGATGCGAGGATGCGGTCGCGCCCCGCGGGGGCGCGTGGATCGAAACGACAGTGCATCGCTCAACCTCCCCCGCCCCGGCGTCGCGCCCCGCGGGGGCGCGTGGATCGAAACCAAGGCATGGTGAGTGCCCTCCTATTCGACGTTGGTCGCGCCCCGCGGGGGCGCGTGGATCGAAACTAGTGGATCATCGATGGTATCCCGCCAGCGGTTGTCGCGCCCCGCGGGGGCGCGTGGATCGAAACCCATAATGCCCGTCAACTTGCTGGCGTAATTCGGGTCGCGCCCCGCGGGGGCGCGTGGATCGAAACCTTGGCGATGAACGCGAGTTGTTCGGCGCGCGACGTCGCGCCCCGCGGGGGCGCGTGGATCGAAACCCTCGCCCGATCGGCCAGGAATTGGACGTTGGCGTCGCGCCCCGCGGGGGCGCGTGGATCGAAACGTGGCCGGAGCCGCCAGCATCGCCACCATGGCCTTGTCGCGCCCCGCGGGGGCGCGTGGATCGAAACTTCGAGGAGAAGGCGATCGACGCTGCCTCCGACGTCGCGCCCCGCGGGGGCGCGTGGATCGAAACTGCTTTACCGGCGACTGGTCGGCTCTCGATCCCGAGTCGCGCCCCGCGGGGGCGCGTGGATCGAAACAAGAACGAGCGGGCCATCGCGATCGGCGTCGGCGTCGCGCCCCGCGGGGGCGCGTGGATCGAAACCGCGAGGAGTTGGCGTCCGGCCGGGCGAAGACGAGTCGCGCCCCGCGGGGGCGCGTGGATCGAAACTTCTCTGTGCCGGACGAGCTGCTGCCGGCGGTGGTCGCGCCCCGCGGGGGCGCGTGGATCGAAACTACAACACCAAGACCGGCGAGGAGGTGCGCGCGCTGTCGCGCCCCGCGGGGGCGCGTGGATCGAAACAAGCAGCAGGGGTTCAATGCCGCCAACGCGCGCGTCGCGCCCCGCGGGGGCGCGTGGATCGAAACCTGGAACAGCGCGACATCGACCCGGAGACCGCGCGTCGCGCCCCGCGGGGGCGCGTGGATCGAAACCATTAGATGAACCTCACCTTTCGCTTGTCGAAGCGTCGCGCCCCGCGGGGGCGCGTGGATCGAAACGGCGATGTCCGGTGCCGCACTTTTTTCCCGGCAAGTCGCGCCCCGCGGGGGCGCGTGGATCGAAACTACGTCATGATGATCCCCAAGGGGACGACCGGCGTCGCGCCCCGCGGGGGCGCGTGGATCGAAACCCCGAATATGCGGACGGCCATTGGTTGAACGCCGTCGCGCCCCGCGGGGGCGCGTGGATCGAAACTTTGACGAGTTCGACGCTATCGCCCGGAACCGCGGTCGCGCCCCGCGGGGGCGCGTGGATCGAAACATTATGGAAGGCCGCCGGCAAGCGGCGTCGCGGGTCGCGCCCCGCGGGGGCGCGTGGATCGAAACCAGTCGCGGACCTGGATTATGTCGCCGCCGGGGGTCGCGCCCCGCGGGGGCGCGTGGATCGAAACCGGCCGGGGCGCTACAAATGGTCACACCGTTACGTCGCGCCCCGCGGGGGCGCGTGGATCGAAACGTGAGCGCGTCGTTGGCCGCGCGGTTCGCTTGTGGTCGCGCCCCGCGGGGGCGCGTGGATCGAAACTGGCGGGTGCCTGCCCGAACCTGATGGTGACGGAGTCGCGCCCCGCGGGGGCGCGTGGATCGAAACAATCTGGTCCAGGGTCATGTCCGTGTCTCCCGCGGTCGCGCCCCGCGGGGGCGCGTGGATCGAAACTACTGGAAACAGTGGCGTTGCTTTTCTGTTTAACGGTCGCGCCCCGCGGGGGCGCGTGGATCGAAACCGCCGCTCCCACCGTCCGGCATCGTTCTGCTTCCAGTCGCGCCCCGCGGGGGCGCGTGGATCGAAACCGTATGTCCCCAATGTGGGCATCGCGAACGGGCGTCGCGCCCCGCGGGGGCGCGTGGATCGAAACCGACAAGGGCTATACTTCGGTCCAAAAGCTGAAGTCGCGCCCCGCGGGGGCGCGTGGATCGAAACTTCGTGAAGTTTGTAATCGAATTGATTTGGCCCGGTCGCGCCCCGCGGGGGCGCGTGGATCGAAACGTTTCGGCAAACCATCCCACACTATTAGGCTGCGGTCGCGCCCCGCGGGGGCGCGTGGATCGAAACTATCAGGCCGCGACCCGGCTTACGGCGTCGGCTGTCGCGCCCCGCGGGGGCGCGTGGATCGAAACACCGGCGCGTCGCCGGGCGGGCGCTTCTTGCCCGGTGGTCGCGCCCCGCGGGGGCGCGTGGATCGAAACCCGTTCGTCAAGTATCCAAGCTTCATGCGATAGAGTCGCGCCCCGCGGGGGCGCGTGGATCGAAACGAAGTCGAAACCGCCCCCTCGGGTGATAATGTCGTCGCGCCCCGCGGGGGCGCGTGGATCGAAACTTCCTCGAATTTCCGTTGCCTGTTTTGCGCCGTGTCGCGCCCCGCGGGGGCGCGTGGATCGAAACCCAAGCCAACTAATCGCACGGCAATTGTCGGCTGTCGCGCCCCGCGGGGGCGCGTGGATCGAAACTACGCAACGATACATGAAATCAAAGCGGGGCTCGTCGCGCCCCGCGGGGGCGCGTGGATCGAAACCTGATGGGCGTTTTGCTGATGATCGTTGCGCGGGTCGCGCCCCGCGGGGGCGCGTGGATCGAAACGATTTCCTATGGCAACATGGAACTCGTTCTCAACGCGTCGCGCCCCGCGGGGGCGCGTGGATCGAAACTCAATGCGTTAGACCTTTGACGTTGGGCATTTGACGGTCGCGCCCCGCGGGGGCGCGTGGATCGAAACTTTCGGTCCTGTGGAGCCTTGTGCTGCGCGAGGTGTCGCGCCCCGCGGGGGCGCGTGGATCGAAACTTGCACAACGATAGGCGATGAAAAAGCCTCTCTGGTCGCGCCCCGCGGGGGCGCGTGGATCGAAACATCTCTTCGGCGACGAGCTTCGCATAGGCCGGTGGTCGCGCCCCGCGGGGGCGCGTGGATCGAAACTCCACGCGCACTCGGCGCTGATCGGCGCGCTGGTTGTCGCGCCCCGCGGGGGCGCGTGGATCGAAACAC
>NZ_CAXTHV010000015.1:12138-80489 GCF_964244265.1 uncultured Sphingomonas sp.
GTCGCGCCCCGCGGGGGCGCGTGGATCGAAACACCGCCGCCGCGATGGGGTCCGCAAGAGCCTGTGTCGCGCCCCGCGGGGGCGCGTGGATCGAAACTCGGCTATGGTGTAGAGGAAAGGAGACCGTCATGGTCGCGCCCCGCGGGGGCGCGTGGATCGAAACCACGGGTGATCGGCACTGGTGGGTCGACCATCAGTCGCGCCCCGCGGGGGCGCGTGGATCGAAACCAGGACGCGGTCGATCTGGGCGTGATGGCCATCGGTCGCGCCCCGCGGGGGCGCGTGGATCGAAACTCAATGCGTTAGACCCTTGACGTTGGGCATTTGGTCGCGCCCCGCGGGGGCGCGTGGATCGAAACAAGTGCTGGTGGACGGGCTTGAGAAGGGATACGGTCGCGCCCCGCGGGGGCGCGTGGATCGAAACGTCGAGCGCCACGCCTTCGCCGCCTGGTCGCGGGTCGCGCCCCGCGGGGGCGCGTGGATCGAAACCCGATCCCCTGCGATTGCTGCCTGCCCAGGCGCGAGTCGCGCCCCGCGGGGGCGCGTGGATCGAAACGCTGGAGCAAGGCGCATCGCCACCACCACCGGCGTCGCGCCCCGCGGGGGCGCGTGGATCGAAACGCGACCAGTCCAATATCCTTCAGGAGCGCCTGAGTCGCGCCCCGCGGGGGCGCGTGGATCGAAACAGCGATGCGGAGGCCGCCAGCCTGGCACGCCGACGGTCGCGCCCCGCGGGGGCGCGTGGATCGAAACTGAGGAGGGGGTGGGAGGCCCATTGAACGCCGCTCGGGTCGCGCCCCGCGGGGGCGCGTGGATCGAAACTCCGAGATCGAGGTGCAAGACCTGGTTGCGCTGGTCGCGCCCCGCGGGGGCGCGTGGATCGAAACCGACGCAGTGCGAACCAGCGGCTACTCGACGCGCGTCGCGCCCCGCGGGGGCGCGTGGATCGAAACATGGGTATGCGGCGCTCTATCCAGTCCGCGCTCGCGTCGCGCCCCGCGGGGGCGCGTGGATCGAAACGTGGAAGCAAAAAAAGAGCGCCGGGACGTGGGGCGTCGCGCCCCGCGGGGGCGCGTGGATCGAAACCTTCTACGTCCACTTGGCTTGCTTGCCGGGTGAGCTGGCGTCGCGCCCCGCGGGGGCGCGTGGATCGAAACTCCGCACGATGATGTATGTCCCCGGCGACCAACGTCGCGCCCCGCGGGGGCGCGTGGATCGAAACTGGCGGGTGCCGGCCGCGAGGATGAAGCTCAAGTCGCGCCCCGCGGGGGCGCGTGGATCGAAACTCGCACTCCGGCTATCCTCGGACGAAGGCCGAGGGTCGCGCCCCGCGGGGGCGCGTGGATCGAAACGAGTCGGACAACAACTATCCCGACGCGCGGCACGGTCGCGCCCCGCGGGGGCGCGTGGATCGAAACCTGGAGAAGACTGGCAAGACCGATCTCGCGCTGCTGTCGCGCCCCGCGGGGGCGCGTGGATCGAAACCTTATGGTCGGTTTCCTCGTCCTTATCCGGCATCGTCGCGCCCCGCGGGGGCGCGTGGATCGAAACTGTTTTGTAGGTGGAAAGCGATGCTCCCTTTAGGTCGCGCCCCGCGGGGGCGCGTGGATCGAAACGGGTTCCGGCCTTACCGGCGCTTGGGCCTTGCAAGTCGCGCCCCGCGGGGGCGCGTGGATCGAAACGGATCAAACTAGGCACGCCCTTTAGTGCGGGCGGTCGCGCCCCGCGGGGGCGCGTGGATCGAAACGGCATGGCGGGCATCTTCGGCACCTCTACCACGAGTCGCGCCCCGCGGGGGCGCGTGGATCGAAACTCGACGATCCTCAACGAGCTACATCCGGATCAGCGTCGCGCCCCGCGGGGGCGCGTGGATCGAAACTTGCGCGCTATCGGCCGATAGACCGGCCGCTTGGTCGCGCCCCGCGGGGGCGCGTGGATCGAAACTGCACCCCCCTGCCTTCTGGCGAAGTCGAAGCAGGTCGCGCCCCGCGGGGGCGCGTGGATCGAAACCAGTTCATCGTCGGCAAGCCGCCGATGAGCGCGAGTCGCGCCCCGCGGGGGCGCGTGGATCGAAACGCCCATGGCGGGGCACCCGCTGCGGGCGCCGCAGGTCGCGCCCCGCGGGGGCGCGTGGATCGAAACACCTTAAGCTTGAGAACCTCGGGTGTTGGCTGACGTCGCGCCCCGCGGGGGCGCGTGGATCGAAACTCACGCTGTCCTACGGCCTGCCCGGCTGGAACGCGTCGCGCCCCGCGGGGGCGCGTGGATCGAAACTAATTTCGAGTGCAATATCTGCGACGCAAAGCAGGTCGCGCCCCGCGGGGGCGCGTGGATCGAAACTGCGACCCTATGGGCTTCGTCGCTATGGTGGCGCGTCGCGCCCCGCGGGGGCGCGTGGATCGAAACATCGGAGGCGAATATAACTTCGACGCTCTCGATCTGTCGCGCCCCGCGGGGGCGCGTGGATCGAAACACATAGGGCGGACGGCGCGTCACCATAGCCCGAGTCGCGCCCCGCGGGGGCGCGTGGATCGAAACCGACATGACGCCGTGGGCGATCAGCGGATGCGGCGTCGCGCCCCGCGGGGGCGCGTGGATCGAAACACGGATGCGATGCGCGGAACCGATACGGGATGGTGTCGCGCCCCGCGGGGGCGCGTGGATCGAAAGAGGTCGTGCGCGGGTGATGGTGGAACCAATTCGCAAGTCGCGCCCCGCGGGGGCGCGTGGATCGAAAGCTCTCCGAACGCCTCACGATACGATTGGGCATAGCTCATGTCGCGCCCCGCGGGGGCGCGTGGATCGAAAGCTCTAGCCCCGTCGCGCGTGCGCCCAGGCGCTTGTCGCGCCCCGCGGGGGCGCGTGGATCGAAAGAAGTGCAAGAGAGCAAGGCGCATCTCACCGACAAGTCGCGCCCCGCGGGGGCGCGTGGATCGAAAGGCCTTAGCGGCCAGCCGATGACGGTGACGGCGTGTCGCGCCCCGCGGGGGCGCGTGGATCGAAAGTCGTCCACCCACATTTTCATGTAGCTGAAGCCCGTCGCGCCCCGCGGGGGCGCGTGGATCGAAAGACATCAGCCCACGACGTTGCCCCACGAACCGGCGTCGCGCCCCGCGGGGGCGCGTGGATCGAAAGGCAGGGTCCATGCGGATTTCATACCGATGCCCCGTCGCGCCCCGCGGGGGCGCGTGGATCGAAACGCGATGCGAACGGGCAGCTCCGCTTACATCAGGAGTCGCGCCCCGCGGGGGCGCGTGGATCGAAACGCGGTGCGTCCGAACATCGTGCATTCGAGCCGGTGTCGCGCCCCGCGGGGGCGCGTGGATCGAAACGAATGGTGCGAGCGCTGGGCGCGGCAGACCGAACGTCGCGCCCCGCGGGGGCGCGTGGATCGAAACCGTCGTGGAGGGCTTGGGCAGTTTCGGACCGATGGTCGCGCCCCGCGGGGGCGCGTGGATCGAAACGGCTGCCCCGCGTTCGGACCCGTCTTGACGACCGTCGCGCCCCGCGGGGGCGCGTGGATCGAAACCTCCGCAAACTGCTTGGTGTCGAACCCGGCCTGGTCGCGCCCCGCGGGGGCGCGTGGATCGAAACATGCGCAGGAAAAGCCCGACCAGGGCGGCGCGCGTCGCGCCCCGCGGGGGCGCGTGGATCGAAACTAGCCTAGTGCTTTCGGGTGACGCGCCGCGTACCGGTCGCGCCCCGCGGGGGCGCGTGGATCGAAACTAATAAGCCACAACGCCAGCGCAATAAGCGGTGGTCGCGCCCCGCGGGGGCGCGTGGATCGAAACTCTTGCAACCCAAAGGATGGCTTAAGGATCAACCGTCGCGCCCCGCGGGGGCGCGTGGATCGAAACATCGCGCATTACAGACGGATACATAGAGTTGCGGGTCGCGCCCCGCGGGGGCGCGTGGATCGAAACCGGTCCGATATAGCTTTCCCAAGCCTCGCGCTTGTCGCGCCCCGCGGGGGCGCGTGGATCGAAACATGTCCCGGCCCCTTGCCGGTTAAACCATCACTAGTCGCGCCCCGCGGGGGCGCGTGGATCGAAACTGCGATAATGCCAACGGATATATTGAAATCCACGTGTCGCGCCCCGCGGGGGCGCGTGGATCGAAACCGGCTCTACCAGAATGAACGGGCCGCGCGTCTCGTCGCGCCCCGCGGGGGCGCGTGGATCGAAACCGTATCGTGCGAAACGGGACCCGGAACAACCGGGGTCGCGCCCCGCGGGGGCGCGTGGATCGAAACTCGACACACGCCATTTTGGCGGCGGGAATTAAGGTCGCGCCCCGCGGGGGCGCGTGGATCGAAACTACCGCCATCATTCGGCCCTCCAAAGCGGCGATGGTCGCGCCCCGCGGGGGCGCGTGGATCGAAACCCATATAAATATGTCCCCGGATTGAGCCGATAGGTCGCGCCCCGCGGGGGCGCGTGGATCGAAACGCCAGCAAGGGCGACGACACCACCCTGTCGCGGGTCGCGCCCCGCGGGGGCGCGTGGATCGAAACTTCTACTGCGCCAAGGCGAGCAAGCGCGACCGCGAGTCGCGCCCCGCGGGGGCGCGTGGATCGAAACGCACAATTGGCTCGGGCAGAACGACGCGGCGCAAGTCGCGCCCCGCGGGGGCGCGTGGATCGAAACGCGTGCCGGCATTGTCCCTGTTCCCTTAGATATGTCGCGCCCCGCGGGGGCGCGTGGATCGAAACAAATCGTACGTGACGAACGACCGGCTGCCCGTCGAGTCGCGCCCCGCGGGGGCGCGTGGATCGAAACCTCCGCACCCGCCGTCGCAATTTGCTCCGTGAGGGTCGCGCCCCGCGGGGGCGCGTGGATCGAAACGTCGATAAGCCCGGCCAGCGACGTTTCCATAATGTCGCGCCCCGCGGGGGCGCGTGGATCGAAACGCAGGAACAGGCCAAGATCCATCTTGCGTTGCAAGGTCGCGCCCCGCGGGGGCGCGTGGATCGAAATATCCGCGGATCAATGGCGTGACGAATGAGCTTGCCAGAAATCGACATCGTTTACGCAAGCTTGCTTGGACGTTTCTCAACGATCCGAGTGCTTGTTACTTCCATTGCGGGACGCCACTGCCTGAAACCGTCAATCCGTGAAAAAGCGGACAAAAAAGTTACACAAACGCGCTGCCGGGTTCGACAGAGGCTGGACAAAATTGCAGGTATTCGGTCGGTTACGTGTTGAACGACACGGGGTGACTCCGGGAGGTAATCTGTGTTCACGTACGTACGCATTGTCTGCGACGACATGGATCACGCGCCTTCTACGATGCGATGCTCGCGCGCTGGGGATCGCGCCGGGGACCGCCACCTCCGGTAACGGCAACGGCGGAACGATCGGCTTCGAGGCCGAATTACCCGATGCGATCGACGGGTTCCATGCCGCCGGCCTTGCCAATGACCGCACGTCGGCGGAAAAGCGCGGTTCGTGCGGCGGCGGCATCCGTGCCGCCTGTCTGCGCGATCCTGACGGCAACAAGATCATGGCGATGAACCGGTGCTGATGACGATGGAGACACTTTCGACCAGCGTGGCGTTCGGCGGCGTGCAGGGCGTCTACCGGCACGCGTCCGCCGCCACGGGCACGGCGATGACCTTCTCGGTGTTCGTGCCGGAGCACGAGCCGGACGAGCATCTGCCGATCGTCTGGTATCTGTCAGGGCTGACGTGCACCCATGCCAATGTCACCGAAAAAGGCGAGTTCCGCGCCGCATGCGCCCGGCACCGGCTGATCTTCGTCGCACCCGACACGTCGCCGCGCGGGGACGACGTGTCGGACGATCCGGCCGGCGCCTATGATTTCGGGCTGGGCGCGGGCTTCTATGTCGATGCCACTCGCCCACCGTTCGATCGGCATTACCGGATGTGGCGCTATGTCACCGAAGAATTGCCGACCCTGGTTGCCGACCATTTCCCCGTCGACCGGACGCGCCAGTCGATCATGGGTCATTCGATGGGCGGGCATGGCGCGCTGACCATCGGCCTGACCTTTCCCGATCGCTTTCGTGCGGTGTCAGCCTTTGCCCCGATCGTCGCGCCCGGCATAGTGCCTTGGGGCAGGAAGGCGCTGGCCGGCTATCTGGGCGACGACACCGCCGCGTGGCGGCGCCACGACACGGTTGCGCTCATCGAGGACGGCGCGCGCCTGCCAGAATTGCTGGTCGACCAGGGGGAGGCCGACGCCAATCTCGCCGAACAGCTGCGGCCTGATCTGCTGGCCGATGCGTGTCGCGCCGTCGGCATCGACCTGATGCTGCGCCGGCATCCGGGCTATGACCACAGCTATTATTTCATCTCGACCTTCATGGCCGAGCAGCTGCGCTGGCACGCCGACCGGCTGGGATAGGCGTCCGCCGCCGGTCAGGTGACGAGGTGGGCGTGGGTGTAGCGGCCGTCCAGATAAATTAAGGGCTCGGGCACGCCGTTCAGGAACACTTCCTCGACATTTCCGATGAAGATGCCATGCGTGCCGTGATCGACGCGCCGGACGTTGCGGCAGATGATGCCGGCCTGGGCATCGGCCAGCCGCGATACGCCCAGCGCGGTATCGACCCATTCACCCTCGTCAAACCGCGCCGCGCCCTTGACCAGGCCGCCGCAGCGCCGGGCGATGGATTCGTGGCGATGATGCAGGATGTTGACCGCGAACGGCGCGCCAAGGGCGAGCACCCGATAGAGCGATGCGGATTGATTGACGCAGACCAGCATCGACGGCGGATCGAAGCTCAATTCGCTGACCGCGGTGGAGACCATCGCGAAGCGATCCACGCCATCGGCGCTGGTGATGACCACGACCGCCTTGGCGAGCCGCCGGAGAGCCTGTTTCAATGCGTCCATGGCCCGGCCAGATATCGGATTGCCCCGCCCCGCGCCACCTGACGATCATCGTTACCGGCAGATACGAAGCCGGGCGCGCAATGTGCGTCGCCACCACAGCATCGGATAAGAGCGGCCGGCGGACGGGCGGCAAAACAATGAATAGCCGCAGGTAATCCGTGCGGCATTCAAGGTCGGAGGCGCCGATATGATCCGGTTTGTGGCTTGAAGACAGGTCCGACAATGTACGTGCAACCACGATTGCTGTATATTACCCTTCGCGCCGCCGGATTGGTCCGGTGTGTTCAACAATCGGGGGGTACAGGGATGTTCAAGACAATCAAGGCGGGGCTGGCGGCCGTCATCCTCATGGCCGCGACCATGCCGGGCGCCGCGCTGGCCTCGGGTCGGGGCTTCGTGGTGGTCAACCAGAACGGCAAGGTTTCGGTACAGCGCGTCTGGTATGCGGCGGCGGGCACGAAACAGCCGTGGAAGGAGGTCTTCCTCGACTATCCGATCAAGCCCAAGACGTCGTCCAACTTCACGATGCCGGAGGGCAGCATCTGCCTGTACGACGTCAAGATCCAGTTCAGCGACACTTACACCCAGTCGTTCGCCAACATCAACGTCTGCCGGTTCGACAAGGCAATGGCTACCTGATCGTGCTGATCGTGATCGTAGCTGGCGGGTGAAATGATCGGGGCGGCAAGGATGTCTCGCCGCCCCGTCAGGTTTGTATCGGATAGGGGCGATCTAGGTCGCGTCGACATAGTCATGACGGCAGACGTTCACGTTGGCGAACGTCTGGACATAGTCGTCGCTGAACTGGATCTTGACGTCGTACAGGCAGACATTGCCCTCGGGCAGGGTAAAGCCCGAGCTGGTACTCGGCTTGATCGGATAATCGAGGAAGACTTCCTGCCACACCTCGCTGGTTCCCGCCTGCGCGTACCAGACGCGTTGCACGGAAACCTTCGCATTGCCGTTCTTGACGGTAAATTCGCGATCCGCCGCGAATGCGGTTGCCGGTGCGACCGTTGCGGCCAGCGCAGCGGCGACAAGGCCAATGGTCTTAAACGAGTGCATCATTTCGTGGTCCCCAAAGAGTACAACGCACCGGCGTGGTTCCGGCACGGTTGGTCCCATTCCAACCGCGAAACCGCCTTTTGCAGAAAATTGCTTTCGCGTCGATGAATTGATTCATGGGCAATTGTTCATCAGTATTTCAGTGAAAATCCCGTGACTTGGGAAGTATGCGGACGTTGCGGGGATGACGCGCACGATCAACGACATGTCGCGAATCGGGTTGCAGCCCGATATCCGCGCGCGCCATGGCGGGTTCGACGACCTGATCGTCGGACAGATGCGACAGCAATTCGGTGCGATTGACGACCCGCGCCGCCATCAGGTGGACGACCGATCCTTCCGCGGCATCGCTGCGCTGGACGATTCCTTCGACCAGCATCAGCCGGCTGCCCATCACCTGTACCCGTTGCGCTTCGAACAGGCGCGCCCATAACAGGACGTTGGTGATCCCGGTCTCGTCCTCCAGCGTGATGAAGACCGCATTGCCCTTGCCCGGCCGCTGGCGCACCAGCACGACCCCGGCGACCTTCACCCGCGCGCCGTCGCGCGCCGCGCCGACCTCGGCGCTGGTCAGCACGCCTTCGTCGCGGAGTCGGGCGCGCAGGAACGCCATCGGATGGCCCTTCAGCGACAGTCGCGTGACCTGGTAATCGGCCGCGACCTCGTCCGACATCGGCATCGTCGGCAGCCGGGGGTCGGCCTCGTCACCAAGTTCGCGCGCGCGCGCCGCGGCGAACAGCGGCAGTTCGGTCGACGGCGTCCGGCGCGCCTCCCACAAGGCTTTGCGGCGCCCCTGCCCGATCGATCCGAAGGCATCGGCATCGGCCAGCAGGCGCAACGCGCGCGGCGGCAGGTGTGCGCGCCGCGCCAGTTCCTCGATGCCGGCGAACACGCCCTCCCCGCGCGCATCGACGATCTTGGCGGCCCAGGGTTCGCGAAAACCCTCGATCTGCCGGAAGCCGAGGCGCAGCGCGAACGGCGTATCGCGGCGCGGGCGATCGGCCCAACGTGGCAGGCCGGCAGGCGGCTCGGCCGATCGCTCCAGGCGATTGTCCCACCCGCTCGCATTAACGTCGACCGGCAGCATCGTCACCCAATGGTCGGCGGCATCGCGGACGATCTGCGCGGGGGCATAGAACCCCATCGGCTGGGCATTGAGCAGCGCACACGCGAACGCCGCGGGATAATGGCATTTGAGCCACGCCGAGACATAGACCAGCCGCGCAAAGGCCAGCGCATGGCTTTCCGGGAAGCCATAGCTGCCGAATCCCTTGATCTGCTCGTAACAGCGCTGGGCGAAATCGCGTTCATAGCCACGCCTGACCATCCCCTCGACCATCTTGATCTCCAGATTATGCATCGTGCCGACATTGCGGAACGTCGCCATCGCGCGGCGCAGGCGATTGGCATCCTCGGCGGAGAATTTCGCCGCGACGATGGCCAGCCGCATCGCCTGTTCCTGGAACAAGGGCACACCCAGCGTCTTGCCGAGCACGCCCTGAAGCTCGTCGCGCGGGCCAAAGCGCGGATCGGGCGCGGGATAGGTCGGCTTTTCCCTGCCCGACCGCCGCCGCAGATACGGATGGACCATGTTGCCCTGGATCGGTCCCGGCCGGACGATCGCCACCTGCACCACCAGATCGTAGAATTCGCGCGGCCGCAGCCGCGGCAGCATGCTCATCTGGGCACGGCTCTCGACCTGGAACAGTCCCAGGCTGTCGGCCTCGCACAGCATGGCATAGACCCGCGGATCCTCCCCCGGGATCGTGTCCAGCGTGAAGCGGTCGCCGGTCGCCTCGTCGATCAGGTCGAACGCCTTGCGGATGCAGCTCAGCATGCCGAGCGCGAGCACGTCGACCTTCATCAGCCCGAGCGCGTCGATATCGTCCTTGTCCCATTCGATGAAGGTGCGGTCGGCCATCGCCGCATTGTGGATCGGCACCGTCTCGTCGAGGCGGTCCTGGGTCAGGACGAAGCCGCCGACATGCTGCGACAGGTGACGCGGAAATTCGAGCAGCTGGTCGACCATCTCCTTGAGCCGCGCGATTTCCGGATTGTCGAGCGTGAAGCCGGCCTGCGTCACGCGCTCCTCCTCCATCCGGCCGGCATAGCTGCCCCATACGGTGGCGCTCATCCGCTGCGTGACGTCCTCGGTCAGCCCCAGCGCCTTGCCCACTTCGCGCAAGGTGCTGCGCGCGCGATAATGGATGACCGTGGCGGCAATCGCCGCGCGGTGGCGGCCATAGCGTTCATAGACGTATTGCATTACCTCCTCGCGCCGCTCATGCTCGAAATCGACGTCGATGTCGGGCGGCTCGTCGCGCTCGCTGGACACGAAGCGCGAGAACAGCAGGTCGTTCTGCATCGGATCGACCGACGTCACGCCGAGCAGGAAGCAGACCACCGAATTGGCCGCCGAACCGCGCCCCTGGCACAGGATCGGCTGCGGCCGGCTGCGCGCGAAGCGGACCAGATCGTGGACGGTCAGGAAATAACAGGCATAGCCACGCGCGCGGATCAGCGTGAATTCCTCGGACAGCGACGCCTTGATCTTGGCCGGGACGCAATAGTCGTAGCGTTCCAGCGCGTTCTGCCACACCAGATGCTCGAGCCAGTCCTGCGCCGCCCAGCCCGCCGGCACCGGCTCGCTGGGATATTCGTAGCGCAACTGGTCGAGAGTGAAGTCGATCCGCGCGACCAGCCGCCCGCTCTCGGCCAGTGCTTCGGGATAGTCGCTGAACAGCCGCGCCATTTCCGCTGCCGGCTTGAGGTGGCGCTCGGCATTGGCGGTGAGCAGCCGCCCCGCCTGCTTCACGTTGGTGCCCTTGCGGATGCACGTGACAATGTCGTGCAACGGCCGGCTGTCGGGCGCGGCATAGAGGGCATCGTTGGTCGCGAGCAGCGGCACCCGGGCGGCAGCGGCGATTTCCGCCAGCCGCGCCAGCCGCCGCCGGTCGCGCCCCGCCCGCGGCATCGACGCGCCCAGCCAGACCCGGTCGCCGACGACGCGCCTGATCCGTCGCAGCGCCTTCTCTAGCGACTCGTCACTCCGGCCCGATGCCGGTGTCCATCCGACGACCTGCCCGGCGGCCGGCGGCTCCGTGGATGCCGGCGCGCGCCCGGCATGAGGCATCGACCTGGCGGGAAAGACGACGACGTTGGAATCCTCGACGACCTCTTCGGCCCCCAGCCGCAATTTCCCGCGATCCTGCGCTTGGTCGATCCGCCGCCGTCCGGGCAGTTCCTCGACCTCTTCGGCATCGAAGCTGCTTTCGGCCAGCACGATCAGCATCATCTCCTGGCTGTGCGCGATCAGGTCGCCGATCCTGATCAGGCACCCGCCCTTCACCGCGCGCCGATTGCCCAGCGTCAGCAGCCGGGTCAGCCGCCCCCAGCCGGTGCGCGTCGCGGGATAGGCGACGATGTCGGGCGTGCCGTCGGCGAACACCAGCCGCGCGCCGACCAGCAGGCGGAAGTCGAAGGCCGGTTCGGGCAGCGGATCGGGCGGATCGAACGGCTCCCACGGCGCCGCCGCTTGCTGCCGCCTGTGCGCCTTGGCCAGGACGTCGCGCAGCCGCGACCGCGCCTCGCGCAGCGCGACATGCGCGCGCACCACGCCGGCGACGCTGTTGCGGTCGGCGATGCCGATCCCCGCCAGCCCCAGCGCGATCGCCTCCCCGACCATGTCCGACGGCGACGACGCCCCGCGCAGGAACGAGAAATTGCTCGCAGCGACGAGTTCGGCGAATGCGGTCACCACCTTGGTTCTTCCAATACCGCCATCCTCACGCAAACAGACCATGGATGTACCAATCGGGTTGCGCGACCTCGTCGTACAGGCCGTGGCGGAAGATCCAGAAGCGGCGGCCGCGGCGGTCCTCGACGCGGTAATAATCGCGCGTCGGCGCCTGGCGGCTGGTCCACCACGGCGCGGCGATCCGCTCCGGCCCCTCGACCCGCGCGACGTCGTGCAGCGTGCGGCGCCAGCGAAAGCGCAGCGGCGGGCCGTCCGGGAAGGCGGCGGCGATGTTCTCGATCGGCTGCGGCGGGTCGAACAGGTGGATCGGGCGGTGCGGCGGCTCGCCGGGTTCGGGCCGGGGCCAGCTGCCGGTCGCGCCGGCGTCGATCGCCGGCAGCATCAGCTCGGCCTGTTCGGGCAGGTGACGATCGCGGGGCACGAACCGCCGCACGCGACCGCGCCCCAGCCGTGTCGACAGCCGGTCGATCAGGTCGGCGACCTGGGCATCGGCGACCGCCCCGCCCTCCAGCCTGAGCTGCGCGGCATCGAGCCGCTCGGCCAGGGGCACGTCGAGCCGGATCAGGTCATAGCCGAATCCCGGATCGAGCGGATCGGCCAGCGCCTCCACCCGCTCGCGGAACAGGTGGAGGAGCGCCGGCACGTCGCGGCTCGGCTGGCCGGTCTCGACCGACAGTTTCTGGACCAGCCCGTCGCTGCGGAAGAAGCGCGCCTGCCATCGCCGTCCGCCCTCATGCGTCTCCTCCAGCCGGGCGACCGCCTGCGCCATCAGTTCGCCGAGCGCCGCCAGCGCATATTCGGATCGCGCCACCGGCTCGGCAAAGCGCCGCTCGACGCTGAGCGGCGGCGTGGCCATCCGGGGATCGAGCGGGCTGTCGACCGCGCCGGTGATCCGCCGGATCGCCGCCACCGCGTCGGCGCCGAACCGCGCGGCGAGCGACGACAGCGGGCGCGCCGCCACCTCGCCCACCGTCTTCAGCCCGGCGCGCGTCAGCGCCACGGTCGCCTCGTCGTCCAGGCCGAGCGCGACGACCGGCAACCGCCGCACCGCCTCGTCCTCGCTGGCGCCCGCCACCGGATAGCGGGCGAGCGCGCGGGCGGCATCGGGCGCGGCGGCAAAGGCATGGCGCACCATCACCCCCGATCGCGCCAGCCGCGCGACGACATCGTCGGCCAGGACGCTCTCCTGCCCGAACAGATGGGTGCAGCCGGTGACGTCGAGCACCAAGCCATCGGGCGCGTCGAGCGCCACGGCGGGAGTATAGAACAGGCAGCCGTCGGCGAGCCGTTCCAGCCACGCCTGGTCGTCATGCGGCGCATGGTCGAACGCGGCGAGGCCGGGCAGCAGCGCGCGGGCGTCGGCCAGCGTCATGCCCGGCATAATGCCCTGCGCCGCCGCCAGCGGATCGACCGCCGCCAGCCGCAGCGCGCCCTTCGCCTTCTCGACAAAACAATGCGCCGCCGCGTCGCGCCCGGCGGCCAGGTGCGGACGGGTCAGGCGCAGGCGTTCAGCCGGCAGCCACGGGAAGAACAGCGCCAGACAGCGCCGGTTCGCCCGGGGGTGCGCGGAAGCTCTTTCGGTCACGATCCCACTCCAGCCGCCAGGCGCGTCCGGCGGGGCCGGCGCGTCGGCGCAGCAATTCGACATCGAACATGGGATGCCCCGGCGCCCCGCAAGACGACCCGTCGGGGAGCGGCGTCGACGGCGACGGCGCCACCCGCCACCGCGTTTCGGCGGCGCTCGGCATCTCCTCGCCGGCGATCCGCAGCAACAGCATCGTGACGCCCGACGCCTCGGCCGCCAGCATCAGCCGCCGCGTCGCGGTCAGATCGAGCAACCGCGACCTGCCCCAGCATTCGACCAGCACCGCGCCCAGCCCGGCACAGCGCGCGGCATCGGCCGAGGCGTTGAGCAACGCCGCCTCATCGGCGACCAGCCCGAGCAGCAGCATGCCGCCCGCTACGCCCAATTCCCCCAGCCCGGTCGCCTGGAGCCGGCCGCAGCGACGCTGGGCATTGTCGGTCCGCAGCCACAGGAGCGGCCGTCCCCCGCCCGCCAGCATTGCAAGCATCGCCGCGAACCCGGCGCCGCATCCGGCATCCTCGCCCGCGGCGATCAGTTCGTGCAGCCGTCCCTGGGCCAGCCCCCCACCCAGCCAGCTGTCGATCCCCTCATGCCCGGTCGCGAACCGCGCCGTCATACCGGGCGCGCGCCGCCCCTCCAGCCGCTCCACGCAGCGGCGCAACGACGACATCGAGGCAACCGATTCGGACATACTTGTTCATCATATGTTCTATTTACGGGGATGCAACCATTCACGTGGCATCCCTAGGGTCGTTTTGGAAACTCGCGAAAAGTGAGTCTCTGTTCGGTGCCGGCCCGCAAAACGTGTCCTCCAGCACGTTTTCAAATAGACTCTTAGATGCCCTGTAGATGCCCTGCCCTGGCCCACTGGTAATGTAGGATTTGACATGTCAGGCTGATCACGTCCGACGGAAGCTTGCCTGGCGGAAGGGGACAAGCTCCCCGCCTTATCCGCCTCTCTGCGTGGACGGGGATCGGCCAGACAAGCGTCGTGAAGGTGTGACTTTTCGTGAACTTTGACACGCGGCGCAGCGGTCCGGCCGGAGCGGATGGCGCCGCACCGAGAACGGCGCTAAGTGGCGCCGCATGGCGAAGGCGCACCGTTTCTACTCGCATCATGCGCATGAATTCCTGCGGG
Organism: uncultured Sphingomonas sp.; assembly: GCF_964244265.1. Taxonomy (GTDB): domain Bacteria; phylum Pseudomonadota; class Alphaproteobacteria; order Sphingomonadales; family Sphingomonadaceae; genus Sphingomonas. The sequence goes on from NZ_CAXTHV010000015.1 coordinate 26,540, forward strand.
TGGCGGCATGCACTCCGGTGGCGACGGTCGGCGACATTGCGGCCAATGCGCGCGAGGCGATCGCGCTGGCGAGACGCGGCGATAACGAAGCGTGCGACCTGCTGGTCTTTCCCGAGCTCAACATCAGCTCCTATGCGATCGACGACCTGCATCTCCAGGACGCGATCCTCGGCGCCACCGACCACGCGCTGGCCGAGGTTGCCGCGGCGACCGCAAAGCTGCGCCCCGTCCTGCTCGTCGGTGCCGCGATCCCGCGCAACGGCCGGCTGTACAATTGCGCGGTGGCGATCCATCGCGGTCGCATCCTGGGCGTGGTGCCCAAGACGTTCCTGCCTAATTACCGCGAATATTACGAGAAGCGCTGGTTCGCGAGCGGGATGGGCATGGCCGGCCTGGACGTCATCGTCGCCGGCCGGACGGTGCCGTTCGGCCCCGACCTGATCTTCGCTGCCGGCGACCTGCCCCATTTCGTCTTTCATGCCGAGATCTGCGAGGATTTCTGGGCACCCGCCCCGCCCTCGACCCACGGCGCGCTGGCCGGTGCATTTGTGTGCTGCAACCTGTCGGCCTCCAACGTGCTGATCGGCAAGGCGCGGCGGCGGATGCTCCTGTCGGAGGCGCAGTCGGACCGCGCGATCTGCGCCTATGTCTTTTCCGCCTCCGGGCCGGGCGAGAGCACCACCGATCTCGCCTGGGACGGCCAGGGGATGATCCACGAGCTCGGCGAGCTGATCGCCGAATCGGCACGGTTCGAGGGCGATCCCGAATTGCTGGTGGCGGATGTCGATTGCGGCCGCCTTCGCCAGGAACGGATGCGCAACGGCACCTTCAACGACGCGGCGCGCGCCGCCGGTCATCCGGAAACCGCGTTCCGCCGGATAACGTTCGAGGCTCGACCGGACTTTGCCGATGTCGGCCTGAAACGCGCCATCCGCCGCTTCCCGTTCGTGCCGAACACGCCCGAAAAGCTCGACGCCGATTGCTATGAGGCGTTCAATATCCAGGTCACCGCGCTTGCCCAAAGGATCGTCGCCGCCAAGGCCGACCGGCTGGTGATCGGCGTGTCGGGCGGGCTCGATTCGACCCATGCGCTGATCGTCGCGGCCAAGGCGATGGACCGGCTCGGCCGCTCGCGCGACCGGATCCTGGCCTATACCCTGCCGGGCTTTGCGACCAGCGACGGGACCAAAGCCAATGCCTGGGCGCTGATGCGCGCGCTGGGCGTCGCCGCCGCCGAAATCGACATCCGCCCCGCCGCGCGTCAGATGCTGGGCGACATGCACCATCCGTTCGCCGCGGGCGAACCGGTCTATGACGTCACCTTCGAGAACGTCCAGGCAGGGTTGCGCACCGACTATCTGTTCCGGCTGGCCAACCGGCACAACGGCCTGGTCGTCGGCACCGGCGACCTGTCGGAACTGGCGCTCGGCTGGTGCACCTATGGCGTCGGCGACCAGATGAGCCATTATGCGGTCAATGCCGGCGTCCCCAAGACGCTGATCCAGTTCCTGATCCGCTGGTGCATCCGGGACGGCCAGTTCGATGCCGCCATCGATCTGGTGCTCGACGCGATCCTGGGGACCGAGATCTCGCCCGAACTGGTGCCGGCCGGCGCGGACGGCGTGCTCCAGAGCACCGAGCACCGCATCGGCCCCTATGAGCTGAACGACTTCTTCGCCCATTATGTCATCCGCCACGGCATGGCACCGTCGAAGATCGCCTTCCTCGCGCTGGCGGCCTGGCGCGATGCCGATAACGGGCCGTGGCCGCGCGATTTCCCGGCGGCGGCGCGCCATGCCTATGACCTGGCGACGATCCGGCATTGGCTGGAGAAGTTCCTGGTCCGCTTTTTCACGACCAGCCAGTTCAAGCGCTCGGCCCTGCCCAACGGGCCCAAGGTTTCCGCCGGTGGCGCGCTGAGCCCGCGGGGCGACTGGCGGGCGCCGTCGGACGGCACCGCCGCGCCCTTCCTGGCCGAGCTCGACCGCGGCCTGCCATGATTGGTTGATAGGTGGGAACTCTGATCACCTTCGTTCGCCCATGACGGAACACCGTTCAACAGTCGCTGGTTTGGATGCCGACCGGCACGCCGTCCCGACACATCACAGGAAATCAGCCATGGAAATGCGCAAGCTCGGCTCGCAGGGGCTGGAAGTCTCGGCCCTCGGTCTCGGATGCATGGGGATGTCCGAATTCTACGCCGGGCGCGACGATGCCGAATCCGAGGCGACGATCGAGCGGGCGCTCGATCTCGGCGTCACCTTCCTCGATACCGCCGACACGTACGGCGTCGGCCGCAACGAGGAGCTGGTCGGCCGCGTCGTGCGCCGGCGCCGCGAATGGGTGGTGGTCGCGACCAAGTTCGGCAACGTGCGCGGCGAGGACGGCAGCTTCAGGGGCGTGAACGGCCGCCCCGATTATGTCCGCCAGGCCTGCGACGCGAGCCTCAGGCGCACCGGGCTCGAAATGTTCGATCTCTATTACCAGCATCGCGTCGATCCCGAGGTGCCGATCGAGGACACGGTCGGCGCGATGGCCGAACTGGTGCAGGCCGGCAAGGTCAAGTATCTCGGCCTGTCCGAAGCCGCGCCCGCGACGATCCGCCGCGCCCATGCGGTGCACCCGATCACCGCGCTGCAGACCGAATATTCGCTGTGGAGCCGCGATCCCGAGGACGAGATCCTGGCGACGGTGCGCGATCTCGGCATCGGCTTCGTGCCGTACAGCCCGCTCGGCCGCGGCTTCCTGACCGGCCAGTTCAAGACGCCCGAGGACATTCCGGCGGACGATTACCGCCGCAACAGCCCGCGCTTCCAGGGCGCGGCGTTCGCCAGGAACATCGCGCTGGTCGAGGAGATCGCGGCGATCGCCGCCGACAAGCGCTGCACCCCCGCGCAGCTCGCGCTCGCCTGGGTGCTGTCGCGCGGCGACGATATCGTGCCGATCCCGGGCACCAAGCGGCGCAGATATCTGGAGGAGAATCTCGGCGCGCTCGACGTCGCGCTGAGCGCCGACGATCTCGCGCGGATCGACCGCGTCCTGCCGCCCGGCGCGGCGACCGGGACACGCTACGCCACGCCGCAGATGGCGGCGCTCGGGCGGTAAGCGCGCTTGCGCCCGGCGCTGCCGATGTACACGCCGCGTCCGCCCTCTTGACCGATGGCGGAGAGGGTGGGATTCGAACCCACGGTGAGCGTGAACCCACAACGGTTTTCGAGACCGTCCCAATCGACCACTCTGGCACCTCTCCGCAACGGGAGTCCACGCCGCGATCCACCAGGTCGCGCGGCGCGGGTCGAATGAACGGGCGCCACTAGCGTACGTTTCAGGCCGGCACAAGCAGCTGCGCTTGTGTGCGGCGCACAAGCGACTAGATTGGTGCAATGACTAGTCCCAACAGCCATGAAGTGCGATCCGAGGCAGGCGTGCCGATGCCGCCGGTGTCCCACGCGCGTTTCTCGATCGGCGATATCGTGCGGCACCGGACGTTCGACTTTCGCGGCGTGGTGTTCGACGTCGATCCGGTCTTCGCCAACAGCGACGAATGGTATGACTCAATCCCTGAGGCGGCGCGCCCCCGCAAGGACCAGCCTTTTTACCATCTGCTCGCCGAAAATGCCGAATCGAGCTATGTCGCCTATGTCAGCCAGCAGAATCTGGTCGCCGACGACAGCGAGGAACCGATCGACCATCCGGCGATCGCGGGCTTGTTCACCGGCTATGTCGGCGGCCGCTATCATTTACGCCGGGAGCATCGGCACTGACCGCCGCGAGTGTCGCATACTGAAATGAAAAGGGGGCTCGCGACCCCCTTTCGTATCTGGTCCAGCTTCAGAACTTGAATGTCGCGCGGGCGTAATAATAGCCGCCGTTGATCCCGTAGGGCGAGAAGGTGAGTGGCGAGTCCCACACGTTGGTGCCGGTCGACGGGACAAGGCTGCTCGCTAAACCCGCCGTCGCGCCGCGGGCCGCCAGCTGACGGACCGACAGCGGCGGCTTCTTGTCAAACAAATTATTGGCGCCGATCGACAGCTTCAGGGCATCGCTGAACTTGTAGCTCGCTTCGAGATCGGTGATGCCTGCCGTCCCGATGTCATTCCTGACATAGTCGTAATTGCCCGAATAACGGTAAAGGATCGACGTCGATCCGAACACCGTTTCGCGCAGCGTCAGGTCGAACGGCCCGGTGACCAAAGTCGCGCCGAAGATGACCTTGGCCTTGGGCGAGCCGGTCTCCAGCGTGCTCATTGCCGTCGTGTCGACCAGTGTCGTCGTGACCTTGGTGATCTTCGTCTCGTTGTAATTGCCGCTCACCGACAGCAGGACACGACCGAAACCGACATCCAGCGGATAGGTCGCGGTGACGTCAATGCCCCGCGTGCGGGTGTCGATACCGTTGGTGAATGCCGCAACGGAGACGTTGCCGACCGTCGGATCGATGATGTTGCCGCGCGCCGCGATCGCCGCGAGCACCGCCGCGCCGGTGACGGGATCGATGACGCCGCCGGACCTGCCGATGATCGAGCCCGACCCGATGATGCGATCCTTGATCTTGATCTGATAGGCGTCGATCGTGATGTCGAGCTTGTCGATCGGGCGGATCACGACGCCGGCACTATAGGTGGTCGAGGTTTCGGGCCTGAGCGCCTTGAACCCGACCAGCGCCGCAGCAGCCGAGTTGGGCGGCAGCTGCACGACCGCCGAAGTGGGCGAGACGTTGGTCGCCGAATAGAATTCCTCGGGCAAGGTCGGCGCACGGAAGCCGGTGCTGACCGTGCCGCGCAAGGCGAAGGCCGGGGTGATGTCATAGCGGGCGGTGGTCTTCCAGATCACCTTGTCACCAAAATCGCTGTAGTTTTCATAGCGCACCGCGCCGTCCAGTTTCAGGCCCTCGATCGGATTGAGGGCGACGTCGACGTAGAGCGACGTATTGTGGCGGCCGTTGGTGCCGGCGTCCGACGGGCGGAACCCGGGATAGGATTGGCCGCCTTCCTTGTAGATCGATCCCGGATCGCCCGAGCCGATCGTATATTTCTGATCGCGATATTCGATACCGCCCGCGACGTTCAGCGGCCCCGCCATGCCGACGTCGAATTCGCGGCTGAGGTCGAGGTTGGCGGTGAATTCCTTGTTCAGGAAATAGCCGTTGTAGAAGTTGGTCGGGGTGAAATGGGTGTCGACGAACAACGACGCGTTGGCGCTGTCATAGGTGAAGATCTTGTCCCTGTCCTCCCCGTACGTGGTGCTGAAGTCCCATTTGAAACCCGAAATTTCGCCCTTGATCCCGCCGGTGAAGGCAAAATCCTGCTCGTCCAGCCCTTCGCGCGGGTTGAAGCCCCGTGGGGCAAATATCAACTCGCCGGGGGTCGTAATCGACCCGGCGACGCCGAGTACCGGCGAGGCGATGACGCGATCGGGCACCCGCGTATTTTCATAGGCGCTGGCGGTCCGCCGGGCGAATGTGCCGAACGTATAGACCTGCACCGAGCCGTAATCATAGCCGGCATTGTAGTTCAGCGCGAACAGCTTCGACTGGGCATCGCCGACGATCTTGTTAATATAGGGATAGCCGACGGTCTGTTGGCGGATCGCCTGCAGCGCGGGAGACAGCGACGACAGGATCACGCCGTTGGGATCGGTGACGCGCAGATCGAGCCCGCCCTGCTGGCTGAAATCGTGGAAGCGATAGAAGCCGCTGACGTTCAGGAAACCGTTGTCGCCGACCTTGGTCGCGAGGAATCCCTGGACGCCGACGGTGGTGCCGTCGCCGCGATAATATTGGCCGCCCGTCGCCTGGAGCTCGCCGCCCTCATTATCGTCCTTGAGGATGATGTTGATGACCCCGGCGATCGCATCCGAGCCATATTGCGCAGCGGCCCCCTGTTCGAGCACCTCGACCCGCGCGATCGACAACGGGATGATCAGGTCAAGGTCGGGCGCCGCCCCGCCCTGGCTTGTGCCGCCCAGGACCTGAAGGTTGGCGGTGCCGTGACGACGCTTGCCGTTGACCATGATCAGCGTATGGTTCGGGCTGACCCCGCGCAGACGTGCCGACAGCGTCAAATTGCCGGTATCGCCGCCAAAGGCCTGAGCGTTGAACGACGGGATGAGCTGGGTGAGCGCCTGACTCAGGTTCGGCGGGCCGACCCGGCTCAAGGCGTCCGCGCTCAGCACCTTGATCGGCGTCGCGCTCTCGGCGGCCGTCACGCCCGTCGCGCGGGTGCCGGTGATGATGATTTCCTTGCCCTGATCGTCAGGGTCCGTCTGCGGCGCCGCGGCTCCCGGTTGGGGGGTCGTCCCGGCCTTGTCGAGCGCGCTGGCGGGCTCGACGGTCTGAGCGAACGCCGGCGACGTCATGGTCGCGCCGGCAGTGGCGATAGCGATGATCGATACGCTGCAAAGTTTCATTTTCGAGAGTCCCCACCAAAGTAAAGGCTCCCAGGCTCATCTCCACAGGCGTACCGTCCCTCCGACGGCGCCATCGCGCTCAATCGTGGTCAGGTACTTGCCGCACATGCATCCGCGTTACGTCCTGCCTCGTCGCGCGTCAGCCTTGACGGAATCTTGCAGATTTGGCTGTGCCGCGATCCGGAACTTTGCCCATCATCGCTCACAACCCTTGTCTTTTCCGCGACGCGGATCGGGGACATGGTCGCCCTCCGTTTCTTCGGAAACCGGATGACGCCATATCGGACATTGCATTGCAACACTAAGTTCACATTCTTCTTACGGAGAATGACGATTGTGCCGTTGAGGCAACACCTCGACCGGTGCCGCCGTCATGGTTGACACCATGGGCGGCTTGACCTAGGTCGCCGCTCTTCCCCAGCCGGACCTATCCAGCGGGCGAGCTTATTTGGAAGTGATGAAGGCCATGTTCGCAGTCGTGCGCACGGGCGGCAAGCAGTATCGCGTCGCCGCCGGAGACAAGATCGTCGTCGAGAAGATCGACGGGGATGCCGGAACGTCCGTGACGCTGGGTGATGTCCTCCTCGCTGGCGTGGGTGGCGAATTGAAGAGCGTCGAGGGCCTGACCGTCGCCGCCGAGATCGTCGCGCAGGCAAAGGGCGAAAAGGTCATCGTCTTCAAGAAGCGCCGCCGCCACAATTATCGCCGCCGCAACGGCCATCGCCAGAACCATACGATCCTGAAGATCGTGTCGGTCGGCGAGTCGGCCCAAGGCTGAGCGAAGCACGAGGAGCATCGACAATGGCACATAAGAAAGCTGGCGGCTCGTCGCGCAACGGCCGCGATTCGGCCGGTCGCCGTCTTGGCGTCAAGAAGTTCGGCGGGCAGGAAGTCGCCGCCGGCAACATCCTGGTGCGCCAGCGCGGGACTCGATTCTATCCGGGCCGCAACGTCGGCATCGGCAAGGATCACACGCTGTTCGCGCTGATCGACGGCCGCGTGATGTTCCATGACGGCAAGCTCGGCCGCAAATTCTGTTCGGTCGACATGCAGGCGATCGCCGCCGAATAGCGGGCAGCCGGCCGGGTTGCCCACCAGGGTGACCCGGGTTTTACCATAAACCGCAACAGGGAGACGGGTCGCCCCGGCTCCCTTTTTTGTTGCTCCCTCCACTCTGTCGCCGCCGCGTCATCCTGGCGTGGCAGCGGCGCGACACGTTGGAGAGCGGCATGTTCGCACGAACCAAGAGACTGACGCTGCGCCCCGGCTGGCCGGAGGACGCGCCCGCGCTGGCGCGCGCCATCGGGCATGAGGCGGTCGTGACCAACCTCGCTCGGGCGCCCTGGCCCTATGCCGAACACGACGCCCGCGACTGGTTGGGCATGCCGCGCGTGGATGGCGAAATCGCGCTGCTGATCTTCGACCATGAGGAAGCCGCGCCGCGCCTAGTCGGCGGCATCGGGCTGCACCCCGTCGAAGGCGGCGGACGCGAGATCGGCTATTGGCTGACCCCGCTGGTGTGGGGCCGCGGCTATGCGACAGAGGCGGGACGGCAGGTGATCGAGATAGGGCGGCATGCGCTGCGGCTGAAGCGCGTGGTCGGGCGGCACTTCATCGACAATCCCGGGTCGGGCCGCGTGCTGGCGAAGCTGGGCTTCCGGCCGATCGGCACCGCCATGTTGCACAGCCGTGCCCGAGGTCGGGAGGATGAAGGCGCGACGATGGAACTCGATTTCGGCGCCGCTTGGCCAGGAACGGCGCCAATAGCCGCCTGAGTCGGGGCGTGGCGCTTCACCGCGACCAGGTGCGGCAGTCGGTCAGGTCGAGGTCGGTGGTAGAAGGGTTCGCAGACCAGGCGCCTCCGGGTCGCTTTAGCTGCGCTAAAGCATTAGAGGCGCATCATGCATTTTATCGACCAGGCCAAGATCTTCTGCCGCTCGGGCGCCGGCGGACCCGGCGCGGTCAGTTTTCGGCGTGAAAAGTTCATCGAATATGGCGGACCCGACGGCGGCAATGGCGGCAAGGGCGGCGACATCGTCTTCGAGGCGGTCGCCGGGCTGAACACGCTGATCGATTTCCGCTATACCCAGCATTTCCGGGCGCCGCGCGGCCATGGCGGATCGGGCAGCAACCGCACAGGCGGCGGTGGCGACGACCTGCTGATCAAGGTGCCGGTCGGCACCCAGATCCTGTCGGAAGACAAACAGGAGGTGCTGCTCGACTTCACGGAGGTCGGCCAGCGCGAGATATTCCTGTCCGGCGGCGACGGCGGGCGCGGCAATGCCAGCTACAAGACCTCGACCAATCGCGCGCCGCGCCAGCACGGCACCGGCTGGCCGTACCAGGAGGCGTGGGTGTGGCTGCGGCTCAAGCTGCTCGCCGATGCGGGGCTGGTCGGGCTGCCCAATGCCGGCAAGTCGACCTTCATCAACGCCGTCACCAATGCCCAGGCCAAGGTCGGCGCCTATGCCTTCACCACTACCAGGCCCCAGCTGGGGGTGGTCCGCCACCATAATCGCGAGTTCGTCGTCGCCGACATACCCGGCCTGATCGAGGGCGCCGCCGAAGGCGCGGGGATCGGCGACCGCTTCCTGGGGCATATCGAGCGCTGCCGCGTGCTGCTCCATCTGGTCGATGCCACCGACAATGATGTCGCCGAAAGCTATCGCATCGTCCGCGACGAACTGGTCGCCTATGGCGCGGGGCTGACCGACAAGCAAATCGTCGTCGCGCTCAACAAGATCGACACGCTGGACGACGAGCTGATCGCGGCGCTGGTCGGGGAACTGGAGGAAGCAAGCGGCGCTGCAGTAATCCCGATGTCGGCGGCGGCGGGAACCGGCGTGGACTGGGTACTCGACAAGCTGCTCGAGGCGGTCGGGCCCGAGGCAAGCCCGGTCGGCGCCGAGGACGAGGGTCAGGACGAGCTGATATGGTCGCCGGTCTGACGACCGCGCCAAAGTTCACGGAAAGTCACACCCTAACGGCTAACCTGCGTCATGCCGGCGGCGGTGACAGGTCACGACTGCCCAAGTCGACGACCGAATTGCCGACGCCCATCAAAGAGCCGGCGAGACTATGGCATAGTGCCGGGGCTGTAGGACAGCCGGTCGGCGTCAAGCGGCAGGTCATTCCAGCTGTCGGCAAAGGTGGGCCACGCCGCCACACCTGTCTCGCGCAGGATGGCGTCCATGGCGACGCTGTCGAACAGGGCATAGCCATGCTCGCTCAGCGCCCGTTGAAGGAACTCGACCGCGGATCGGCCGACGATCGCCTCCTGGGTCATCGCCACGCTCGTTTGCTGCCCGCTCATGCCGACGCCGCCTGTGGCTCGACCCGATAGCGATCGGCGCTCACCGGTATCGTCTTCCCGCCGGGCGACACGCGATAAATCCGGACCTCTCGCTCCCCGGCCCCGTCGGTGCGGCGGATGTCGAGCCGCGACGGCGCTACCGGCTGCGGCATGCGGACGGCGGCGGCGAGACTGAACCCCTCTATCACAAAGGTGAAGGCAACCGGCTGGGCCAGCGGGTTGCGCAGCCGCAGATCCTTGTACGGCCACACCACCGTGGCATCGAGGCCCAGCGGCGCGAACCGTTCGTCCTCGGCATAGAGGTCGCGCGAATGGGGCAGCCGCTCGAGCACCTCCAGCCCGGCGCGCAATCCCGCCTCGTAGATGATGCCGCTCAACTGGCAGAGCCCGCCGCCGACGTCGCCGCCAACGGTGTCGCCGCGGATCGATCGGCCGAGGTGGAACCCCGCCGCGGACGATGGCCGGCCGATCAGCTTCCAAAACGAGAATATCCTGCCCGGCGCGATCACGACGCCGTCCAGCCGCGCTGCTCCCAATCGGATATTCTCGACCTTGCCTTCCCAGAAGGGCGACTTCTTCATTTCCTGGGTGATCTCGACCGCGACCGGCCAGGATCTACCGTCGGGTGCGGCGGTCGCCCGCATGGCCATGTGGCGCCAATGCCCGCTGGCCCGGTCGCCTATTGTCCGCCTGGCCAGCGCCACCCCCAGGCGCACGGGTTCGGGCACGTGGGTGCGAAGCGCACGCCGCACGGCCGCGATCATCGATCCCCCGTCTTGACGAACGCCGCCACCAGATAGGAAGCGAAATCGGGCAGCGCCGCGCATACCATGCGGTCGACCGGGACCAAGGCGGCGCGCCAGGCCGATGGCACGCGGTGGATCGGCGTCATCGCTACGCCGCTTATCCGGTCGAGCCGAAGGCCGGCTTGGGCGCCCAGCGCGGCGAGTTCAGCGCGCGTCAGGCTGGTCGCGCCATGCCAGCCGTTGGCCGGTCGCCGCACCAGGCGGCGGCGCCGGCCCGAGGCGACGTCGACCACGAACGTCCCGCCTGGCGCCAGCACGCGCGCCGCCTCGACCAGCAACGTCGCGACCGTGGCGCGATCCAGGTGCATCAGCAGGTGAAAGCATTGCGCCGCATCGAACGACGCATCGGGATAGGGCAAGGCGGTCGCGTCGGCGACGGCGAACGACTTGCCCGGATGACGCAGCGACGCCAGCCTGACGCTCTGCGCGCTTATGTCGCAGCCATGGCTGGCGAAATCGGTCAGCCGCCCGGTGCCGCAACCGATGTCGAGGATGCGCGTGGCGCCGCGGGGCAGCATCGCCGCGATCAGCCGCCGTTCCTGTGCGTCAATAAACTTGCCGTAGCTTCCGCCAAAGCGATCGGCATCATATTCCGGCGCCAATCGATCGTAATAGGCCGCAACGTCGGTGTTCATCAGAGCCCCCTCCGGCCGGCGGATAGTGCATAACCGTTCCGGCCTGTCCAGGTGCGCTCCCGACAATGCGGCAACGGACATTTCCATGCAAAACGACCCGGCTGCCGTGGGGGCTGCCGGGTCGTCATAGCGTATAAAGTCTGGGTAGTTTTCAGGCGATGGCGAGCTTGGTCAGACCATTACGGGCCCGTGAGCGGCGGAATGCCCCACCGACCAGACCGAAGCCGGTGATGATGAACGCCCAGGTCGAAGGCTCGGGAGCTGCCGCGACCACGCCCGGGACGGTCACCTGACCGGCGACGCCAAACCGCAGATTGTCGATCGCGAAGCCAGCCGGTTCGGCGCCGACGAGGCGCAGGCCGACACCGGCGATACGCGCCGTGCCGTCCGCAACGGCGAGACCGAGGAACTCGATTCCCGTGCCGGTATTCGAGATCGTGCCCAGAATGGTGCCGTCGCGGGCAAACGCCACGATCCCGGTCGAGCCGGCCGCATCGAAGAAGCCGCCGTCAAAGCCTACCGCGACCTGATCGGTGTTGAACAGGACCGACACCGGGCCGTTGAACGTCGGACTGCCCGACAGAACCGGGCTGGTCGGGTTGGCGCCATCGCCGGTGATGAAGGTGTTGGGCGAGCCGGAAGCGAGCGTCAGCGGACCGGTGGCGGCACCGACGACGCAGGCCGTCGCGGCGGCGCCGGGGCAGTCAGTCCCGGGGGTAAGGCTGAGCGACTGTCCCGTGAAATAACCGCCGAACGTCACCGTCGGGGCCGACGGCCCGCCGCCATATTGCGACGGCAGATAGGTCGGATTCACCGTACCCTGGGCATATTCGCTGAAGGTGATCTGTCCGGCGGCCGGCGTGAAGTTGGCGGCGCTCACGCGAACCACCTGAGCATGCGCGCTCGCCGCCCAGAGCAACATCGGTACGACCAAAGCGATTCTTTTCATCATTTCATCCCCTTCTCAACAGCATAGACCACGTAACTTTGGACCACGTAACTTTGACATACGGGTTCATGGACAACAAAATCGAGTGCCATTTACCAGATGGTAATACGTCCTGCCAGTCCTTGTCGGGCCCAGGCGACGCAAATCGACAAGTTGCGGCGGCATGATCCTAAGTGTCTCTATGACCTGGCTTCTTCGTTATTTGCCTTCATTCGTGTCGTTGCTTGGCTGCGCGACGAGATGAAGATAGTCCCGTCATGGGACGGCTTGCTCGACGACCGCCGGTGTTCGGATCAGCGGCCCTGCCCGGCAACGAACGGCAAAGGGATTGCGGCTTGCCAAGGCCGGGCGATCGGCACAAACGCGCCGCGATGCTGTTCGCGCCCGCCTCCTGCCCGCGGCTGATCGTCAAGATCGGGTCGGCGCTGCTGGTCGATGGCGGGGGGGGCGTGCGGCGGGGCTGGCTGGCCGGTATCACCGCCGACATCGCCGCCCGCGCGCGCGCCGGACAGCAGGTCGCGGTGGTCTCGTCAGGGGCGATCGCCCTCGGCGCCGGGCGGCTGGGGCTCGCCAAGGGCGGCCGCGCCAGCCTCGAAGATGCGCAGGCCGCCGCCGCCGTCGGGCAAATCGCGCTCAGTCAGGTCTGGGCGGAAGTCCTTGCTGCCGAGGGCCTGACGGCAGCGCAGATGCTGGTGACGCTCGGCGACCTCGAGGACCGCCGCCGCTACCTCAACGCGGCGGCGACGCTGGACCGGCTGCTGTCGCTCGGCGTCGTGCCGGTCATCAACGAGAATGACAGCGTCGCCACCGCCGAGATCCGTTTCGGCGACAACGACCGGCTCGCCGCGCGCGTGGCGCAGGCGGCGGCGGCGCAGGGCGTGGTGCTGCTGAGCGACGTCGATGGCCTATTTGATCGCAACCCTGCCGACCCCGCCGCCCGCCGGATCGATCGCGTCGAGCGGATCGATGCCGCGATCGAGGCGATGGCCGATACGCGATCGGCGTCGGGCATGGGCAGCGGCGGGATGGTCTCCAAGATCGCCGCCGCGCGCATCGCCAACGCCGCCGGCGCGCACTTGGCGATCGCATCGGGGCAGATCGACCGGCCGCTGTCGACGCCGGCGCCGCATACGCTGTTCGTCGCCGAGAAATCCGCGCCGGCGCGCAAGGCATGGCTGGCGGGTGGCCTCACCGCGCGCGGCACGATCCACATCGATGCCGGCGCCGCCCGCGCGCTGAAGGATGGCGCCAGCCTGCTCGCGGCCGGCGCCATCCGGCTGGAGGGCGACTTTTCGCGTGGCGACCCGGTCGCCATTGCCGGGCCGGACGGCACGATGGCGCGCGGTCTCGCCGAATATGACGCCGACGACGCCAGGCGCCTGCTGGGGTGCAGGAGCGAGGAACATGCCGCCTTGCTGGGCTATGCCCCCCGTACGGCCCTGGTCCACCGCAACCACATGGCGCTGATATGATAATCGCCGTCACCGGCGGCACGGGTTTCGTCGGCGGCCATGTGCTCGACCAGGCGCTGGCCACCGGACACCAGGTGCGTGCACTGACCCGCCGACCGCAGCCGGAGCGCGGCGGCGTGACGTGGATAGCGGGTGCGCTCGACGATGCCGCCAGCCTGGCCATGCTGGTGGCGGGCGCCGATGCCGTGCTGCACATAGCCGGTGTCATCAACGCGCCCGATCGCGCGGGCTTCGCCGCCGGAAATATCGAGGGAACGCGCGCGGTCATCGCTGCCGCGCACGGCGCCGGGGTGCGCCGCTTCGTCCAGGTTTCGTCGATTGCCGCCCGCGAGCCGGGCTTGAGCGACTATGGCTGGTCCAAGGCAGAGGCGGACCAGTTGCTGATGGCCAGCTGCCTCGACTGGACGATCGTCCGCCCGCCGGCCATCTTCGGCCCGCGCGACCATGAGATGCTCGAACTGTTCCGGCTGGCGAAGCGGCGTGCGATCCCCCTGCCCCCGGCCGGCGGCCGCGCCTCGCTGATCGCGGTGGGGGATCTGGCACGGTTGCTGGTCGCCTTGCCCGCGAGCAACGCGCTGACCCCGCAGATCGTCGAGCCCGACGACGGCACCCCCGACGGTTGGGACCATCGCGACCTTGCGCGCGCGATCGGCGCGGCAATGGGCAAACGCGTGCTGCCATTGCCCTTGTCCCGCGCGTTGCTCGCAGCGGCGTCGCGGGTTGAGCGAGGCCTGCGGCGCGGCAAGGCCAAGCTGACCGCCGACCGCGTCCGTTATTTCTGCCATCCCGACTGGGTCAGCCACGCCCCCGTTCCGCCCGACATCTGGCAGCCGTCGAGCGATACGCCGGCCGCGCTCGCGGCGACGGCGCAATGGTATCGGGCCAACGGCTTGCTATAAAGCCGCCGTATTTGCCTGCCAATGCCGGGGCGCGAACAAGGAATGATCATGACCGACCGCGCAGAGATTTACAGCAAGGTGACCGACCTGATCGCGCCGTTCAACAAGAAGAACGTGGCGCTGGGCGATGCGACGACGTTCCAGCACGACCTCGAATGGGACAGCCTGACCGTCATGGACTTCGTCGCGGCCATCGAGGACGAGTTCGACATCATCATCACCATGAACATGCAGGCCGAGATCGAGACGGTCGGCCAGCTGGTCGATGCGGTAGTCAAGCTCAAGGCGTAACAGATTTTTCGCTCGCCCGAGCTTGTCGAAGGGTTGCCTTGCTCTCGGGCAGGAGAGTGCTTCGACAAGCTCAGCACGAACGGGATTGGGAAAGTTCGACATGACCGACGCCGGCCAGATATCCGAGAAGCCCCCAGCCGACCCGCCGGCAGTCGCCCCTAACACCGACCTGATGTCGAAGTTCGACAACCTCATCGCCGAGCGTCGGGCGCTGATCGACACCGGGGTGACCGATCCGTTCGCGATTGTGATGGAAGAGGTGAAGTCGCCGACCGAGGCAGTGATCGCCGGACGCGACACGATCCTGCTCGGCACCTACAATTACATGGGGATGACCTTCGATCCCGACGTGATCCAGGCCGGCAAGGACGCGTTCGACCGGTTCGGTTCGGGCACCAACGGCAGCCGGATGCTCAACGGCACCTTTCGCGATCATATCGAGGTCGAGGCGGCGCTGCGCGATTTCTACGGCATGTCGGGCGCGATCGTGTTCTCGACCGGCTACATGGCCAATCTCGGCATGATCTCGACGCTGGCGGGCAAGGGCGAATACGTCATCCTTGACGCCGACAGCCACGCCTCGATCTATGACGGGTGCCAGCAGGGCAATGCCGAGATCGTCCGCTTCCGCCACAATTCGGTCGAGGACCTCGACAAGAGGCTCGGCCGGCTGCCGAGGGAACCGGGCAAGCTGGTTGTGCTCGAAGGCGTCTATTCGATGCTCGGCGACATCGCCCCTCTCAAGGAAATGGTCGCGGTCGCCAAGAAGCACGGCGCGATGGTCCTCAGCGATGAGGCGCATTCGATGGGCTTCTATGGCCCCAACGGGCGCGGCGTATACGAGGATCAGGGCTGCGACGGCGAGGTCGACTTCGTGGTCGGCACCTTTTCCAAGTCAGTCGGCACGGTCGGCGGTTTCTGCGTGTCGAACCATCCCAAGTTCGAGGCGATTCGCCTCGCCTGCCGCGCGTACATCTTCACCGCCAGCCTGCCGCCGGCGGTGGTCGCCACCGCCTCCGCCTCGATCCGCAAGCTCAAATACGCCCACAACAAGCGTCAGCACCTTTGGGAAAACGCCCGCGCGCTCCATGGCGGACTGGCGGCGCTGGGGTTCCGGCTGGGCACCGCGACCCCGCAATCGGCGATCGTGGCCGTGATGCTGGACGATCAGGAGCAGGCGGTCGCGATGTGGCAGGCGCTGCTCGACGGCGGCGTCTATGTCAACATGGCGCGTCCGCCGGCGACCCCTGCGGGTACATACCTGCTGCGCTGCTCGCTATGCGCCGAACACAGCCCGGCACAGATCGCCACCGTCCTGAACCTGTTCGAGACGGCCGGCCGGTCGCTTGGCGTGATCGGATAAGGACCGGGGCTTCACAGGATTCCGCCGAATCGCTACACAGCGATCGATGGGCGGGACAGAGGACGAGAGGCGGCTCGTCGCACGAGTGGGCGCTGCGTGGCGTGGCATCACCCTGACGGTGATGGCGCTGCTCGGCCTGGCGGTCGGGGTTGCCCTGTTCGTCACGCTGGGAGAGGCCAATCGCCAGCGCGACCGCGCGCTTGAGCTGCAAAGCCACAGCTATGACGTGATGATCCTGTCGCGGACCTTGTCCGGCACGATGGCGCGCGCCGAGGCGGCGCTGGGACGCTATGTGATCAGCGGCGACAAGCTGCCCGGCCGCGAATTTTCCGAGGATTGGCAAGCCGCGCGGCAACAGCTAGAACGGCTGGCGGGGATCACCGCCGACAATCGCGAGCAGCAGGCGGCAATCGCCCGGCTACGATCGGTCTATCAACGTCGCGGCGACGAGCTTCAGGTAACCGCGCTCACCACCTTCTACGGCAAGAATGCGCAGGCATTCGCCCGCTTCTACCGGGCCGGCACGTCAACCTCGCTGATGGAGATCGACCGGCTGCTCGACCGCATCATCGCCAACGAACACGCCCTGCTGGACGTGCGCACCGGCGCGGCGATGGCATCGGTGACGCGATCGAACAAGGTGGCCGGGGTGCTGGGCGGGTTCGGGCTGCTGATCGTGATCGGCGCCGCCGCGCTGGGATGGCTGACGATCAGCGCCATTCACGAACGCGCGACCGCCGAAGCCGATGCCGAACAGGAACGCGAACGGACCATTGTGCTGGAACTGGCCGTCAGCGAGGCGACACTGGCGTTGCAGCGCCAGGAAGCGCAATTGCGCCAAAGCCAGAAGATGGAGGCGGTCGGCCAGCTTACTGGCGGCATAGCGCATGATTTCAACAACATGCTGGCGGTCGTTATAGGCGGTCTTGAACTGGCGAGACGATCGCTGGATCGTGGCATCGAGGATGTCCGACGTCATCTCGACAGCGCCACGGAGGGCGCCAATCGGGCCGCTGCGCTTACCCGCCGCCTGCTTGCCTTTGCCCGCGACGAGGCGCTCAATCCGGAGGCGCTGCTGCCCCTCGACGCGATCGCCGGGATGTCCGACCTGCTCGACCGCACGCTGGGCGACGGCGTGATCGTGGCCGCGACCGACGACGGTTCGGCCTGGCGGGTCTGGGCCGACCGTCACGAGCTGGAGAACACGCTACTCAACCTCGCGGTCAACGCCCGCGACGCGATGGCGGAGCGCGGCACGTTGTCAGTCCATGCCAGCGCGACGACCTTGGCCGCCGGCGAGATCGGCAAGTGCCGCGCGGGCGACTATGTCGCGATTGCGGTGACCGATACCGGGTGCGGCATGACCCAGGACATCGTCGATCGCGTGTTCGAGCCGTTCTTCACGACCAAGCCGGTCGGCAAGGGCACCGGGCTGGGCCTCAGCCAGATCTTCGCCTTCGCCCGCCAATCGGAGGGCGAGGTCGCGATCCGCTCGACACCCGGTGAGGGGACGACGGTGACGCTTTACCTGCCGAGGCATGTCGCGCCCGTGCTGGCCGCGATGCCCGTTGCTGCCGGTCGACAGCCCGGGCCCGCGCAGGTCGCCGCCAGGCCGATGTCGGCCGGACTGCAGGTCCTGGTCGTCGAGGACGATCCCCGCGTGCTGGCCGCCACGATTGGTGCGCTCCAGGAACTTGGCCACCACGCGGTCCCCTGCCCCGATCCGCTGGATGCGCCACGCGTGCTTGAGGGACAGGATCCGTTCGACCTGGTCGTCTCCGACGTGCTGATGCCCGGGCAGACCGGACCGGAGATGGTCGCCGGCCTGCTCGCCACCCGGCCGGACCTCGCTGTCCTGTTTGTCACAGGGTTTGCCGGCGACGGCGCGACGGCCGATTTCGGCGGGCTGACCGTCCTGCGCAAGCCGTTCACGCTGGCTGGCCTTGAGCGGGCAATTGCCGAGGCGCTGGCGGTCGATCGACCCACGATGCCCGATCGCGTCGCCGCCGAATAGCCCCGCGCTTTTCGGCTGACGCGGCAGGATTGGGCCCCTATAGCCGACCGACCTCCGCAAGCGCGCGCCGGCCGAAGGACCGCCTTCCCCCCCGATATGAAGTCCATCGACCGCTACATGGCCCGGCTGATCGCGCTGCCGTTGATCGCCAATCTGATCATCGCCGCGATGCTGCTGGTGCTCGATCGTATCCGCCTGCTCCTCGAATTCGTTGCGGCCGAGGGTGGACCCGTCAGCGTGGTATGGCGGATGCTGGCCAATTTGCTGCCCGAATATCTCGGGCTGGGCATCCCGATCGGACTGCTGCTCGGCATCCTGCTGGCATTCCGGCGGCTGTCGACGTCGTCGGAGCTCGACGTCATGCGGGCCGTGGGGATGAGCTATCCGCGGATGCTGCTCGTGCCGTACATGTTCACGATCGGGCTGGGGCTCGTCAACTTCGCGATCGTCGGCTACATCCAGCCGCGCGCGCGCTATGCCTATGAACAATTGCGGTATGAGCTGCGCTCCGGCGCGCTCGGCGCCTCGATCAAGGTCGGCGAGTTTACCCACTTTCCCAACGGCGCGGTCGTCCGCATCGAGCGCAGCCGCGATGGCGGGCGCAATCTATCGGGAATCTTCGTCAATTACGAGGACAAGAACCACACGCAATATTCGGCCAGCGCCGAGCGGGGGCAGTTCCTGGCGACCGACGATCCAGATACGATCATCTTCCGGCTGACCAACGGCACGCTCATCAACAACGCGCCCGGCTTTGTCACGCCGCGCGTGCTGACCTTTACCTCGCACGACCTGCCGATCCCGCTGCCGAAATACGAGAACTTCCGCACGCGCGGCGGCCGCAACCTGGAACTGACCCTGCCCGAACTGGCCAAGATCGGCCGCGACCGCACCGCCGCCGAGCCGCTGCGCGACACCAGCCGCGCGGCCTTCCACTTTCGCGTGGTCGAAGTGACGTCGATGCTGCTGCTGCCGATGCTGGCGCTGGCGCTGGGCGTGCCGCCGAAGCGATCGACCTCGGCGCTGGGCGTCTTCCTGTCGATCGTGATGATCGTCACCTATCACAAGGTTAACGAATATGCCCAGGCGGTGGGCGGGGCGGGGCGGATCGATCCGATACCCGCCTTGTGGATACCGTTCGCGATCTTCACGGGCTTGGTGCTGTGGATGTTCTACACCATCGCCTTTGTCCCCGGCGGTCAGCCGATTGGCGCGCTGGAACGCGTGGCCGACAAGGTCTCGTCCTGGATACGCCGCCGCCTGCCCGGTCGCAGGAAGAGCGCGGCGTGAACGCGATCCAGTTCTTCCCGTCGCGCACCGTGTCGCTGTACATGGGCAAGATGTTCCTGACGCGCACCGCGGCGGTGCTGGCCGGGCTGGTGCTGATCCTCCAGGTGCTCGACCTGTTGAGCGAGTCGGGAAAGATCACCTCGGTTGCCGGCAATGGCGACGCCGAAGTGTGGCGCTATATCGGGCTGCGCGCGCCGCAGATCATCTCGACCTTCCTGCCCTTTTCGGCGCTGCTCGGAACGATCATCACGCTGTCAACGCTCAACGCCAATAGCGAGGTCATCGCGCTGAAGGCGTCGGGCCTGTCGGCACACCAGGTGCTCGCGCCGCTGATCGTCACCGCGCTGGGCATCGCGGCGGTCTCGTTCGCGTTCAACGACCGCATCGTCAGCCGGGCGACCGCGACGCTGTCGCAATGGAAGAACGTCGACTATGGTCCGCTGCCGATCGACCGGGGCGACCGCAGCAACGTCTGGGTTCTGTCGGGCGACGACCTGATCCAGGCCGATAAGGTAAAAGGACGCGGTGACGCCGCGATTCTGGGCGGCGTAATGATCTATGACCGCGAGGGCGGCGTGCTGCGCTCGATCGTCAGCGCGGCGCGCGGCAAGCGCGACGGCAAGGGCTGGCTGATCGGCCCCGCGCAGCGCTTTGACGTGGCGGGGGGCAAGGTGACCATGCTCGGCAATATCCACGTCGCCGACGGCGTCCGCCCCGACCAGTTCACCTTGTCCAACGTCGACCCCGACGGCCTGTCTTTCGGTGCACTGAGGGCGGCGATCAACGACCTGCGCGATGCCGGGCGCCCGACCAAGTCGCTGGAGGGATCGCTGTGGCACAAGATCTCCGGCCCGTTATCGGCGGTATTGATGCCGCTGCTCGGCGCGGTCGCCGCGTTCGGGCTGGCGCGCTCGGGCAAGCTGTTCATCCGCGCCGTGATCGGCATGGGGCTGGGCTTCACCTATTTCATCGCCGACAATTTCGCCTTGGCCATGGGCAATCTCGGCGCGTACCCGCCGCTTCTCGCGGCCTGGTCGCCGTTCCTGCTGTTCCTGCTGATCGGCGAGGCCGTGTTGATCCGCACCGAGGAGTGATCCGGGCCTCAGCGTCCTCGGCCTCAGCGTCTCATGGTACTCGCGGTCAACCTGGCGACCAATCCCGGCAGGCCGGCATGATTGCCCTTGTGGTAAGGCGATTCAGTATCCAGCGCGGCAGTGATCCGGCGATGCGCCTCGGCCAGCGCATGATAGGGCAGCCCGGGCAGCAGGTGATGCAGCGCGTGGTAACGCAACCCGACGGGCGCCCACAATGCCGGCAGCGCCGACGGTGGCGGTACATTGACCGAATCGAGATATTGGGCGGTGACGGTCATCGCCTCGCCCTCATTCTCCCACAGATGCGCGACCAGGGTGCGAACCTGATTGATGACCGCGACCCCGGACGCGACCGCCAGGAAGACCAGGAAGGCCGTGAGCGGGACGATCCCGATCGCGGTCGCCGTCAGCAATGTGATCGCCCACAGGCTCGCCGCCGTCTCCAGCGCGCGCCACCAGCGCTTCGCTTCCCCCTCCGCCGGGCGGCGGCGGAACGACGGGTTGATCGCCAGCCCCGAATAACGCCCCACGACGATCGCGCGCAGTCGCGGTATCACGGCCGACAACGGCGCCAGCACCGCGAACCGGACCAGCAGCGCGATCGGCGCGAGCAACGACACGATCAGGAACACCGGCAAGGTCCACGGTTTCATCAGCGCCAGCGGAAGATATTCAGGGTCTTCGGCGGTCCCGTAGCGCGTCCGCGCATGGTGCAGATTGTGGACGCCCTCATACATGAACGACGGTGTCAGCAGCGGGATGCCGACGAGCAGGTTCCAGCCCAGCCGAAAACCGGGCAGCGAGGCATGCTTCACATGCGTCAGTTCGTGGATGAAGCTTTCGGCCCGATACAATGCCAGTACCGCGACGATCCCCGCCGCGATCTCCAGCGCGGTCGAGCCGGCCAGCATCGCCGCCGCGAGCGCGGCATAGCCGATCGTCGCCGACGCGATCAGGTCGGTCCAGTAAATTGCCGGGATCGGCTGGTTGAGGTCGCGGGTCAGGTCGGCGGCGGCCTTCAGCATCGCGCGATCATCCGCGATATGCGTCCGCGCGGCATGCGGCGCGGCCGACCGCGGCGTCTGGGCCGTAGCATCAAGGTCGAGCACGATATCCATCGCTTGCGCCATTGACCCAACATAGTGGCGACACGGTGGCATTCCAACGTCGTCCCGTCCCACCCCCACCCCCCGAAGTCTGTTCGAAAGCGGGGGTTGCAGGACGGCCGCACGATCTTCTAACGCGGATTGCCCACTCGCGTTAAAGGGTCGACATCATGGCCGGTCAGATCTCCATCCGCCCGATCAGCCGCAAGGCCGATCGCAAGAAGTTCGTGGACCTGCCCTTTCGCCTCTACCAGGACGATCCCCACTGGGTGCCACCGCTGAAGGGCGAGGCGCTGGGGCTGATCACGCCCGAGAAGAACGGCTGGTTCAGCCATGCCCGGGCGCAGCTGTTCCTGGCCGAGCGCGACGGCGTCGTGGTCGGGCGCATTTCCGCGCATATCGACACGCTGGCGCTGACCATGCCGGCGGCGCAGGGTTTCGGCCCCGGCTGCGGGCAGTTCGGCCTGCTCGATGCCGAAGACGAAGCGATCGCCGGGGCGCTGATCGCCGCCGCCGAGGCCTGGCTGACCAAGGAAGGCATGACGCGGGTGCTGGGACCGATCAGCATGTCGATCTGGGAAGAGCCGGGCCTGCTGATCGAAGGGTATGACCATCCCCCAACGATCATGATGGGCCATGCCAAGCCCGAATATCGCGGCTGGATCGAGCGCGCAGGCTATCGTCCGGCCAAGCAGCTCAAGACCTATGATCTCGATATCACCCGGAAGTTTCCCCCGCTGATCGAACGGATCATCGCGTCGGGCGAGAAGAATCGGCGGATTGCCATTCGGATGGTCGACAAGTCGAAGTTCGACGAAGAGGCCGCGATCATCCTGGCGATCCTCAACGATGCCTGGTCGGACAATTGGGGCTTCGTGCCGCTGACCCCGCCCGAGATCAAGGACGTCGGCGTCAAGCTGAAGCCGATCGTGTTCAACGACCTGATCCGCATCGCCGAACTGGACGGCAAGCCGGTCGCGTTCATGATCACGCTGCCCGACCTCAACGAGGCGATCAAGCCGCTTAACGGCACCATGCTGCCGTTCGGCTGGGCCAGGCTGCTGCTATGGCTGCGCAAGCCTAGGGTCCGCACGATGCGCGTGCCCCTGATGGGCGTGATCAGGGAATTGCAGTCATCGCGGATGGCGAGCCAGCTTGCCTTCATGATGATCGAGTTCATCCGCCGCGCGGCGGTGGCCGATTATGCCGCAACGCGCGGCGAGATCGGCTGGGTGCTAGACGACAATCAAGGGATGAACGCCATCGCCGATGCGCTCGATTGCCGCGTCAACAAGATATATCAGATCTACGAGAAATCGATCTGAGCCTGGTGCTCGCGACCCGCACGGTCGCGACATCGCGACCGTGCGGGTCGCGATGTCGTCACTTGGCGGCTACGGCAGGGTCGACGCCGCGCTCGAGCCATGCGTCGCGCGTCTTGCAGATCTTCACGGTCATGATCGACCCGGTGACCTGGCGCAGCAGGCAATAGCGCGCCGGCGGCTTTGCGCCGTTGCTGTCCTCCGCGGCAGGCTGCTCTGCCGCCGGCTTGGGCTCGCGCGGAGCGGCCAAGGCTGTCATGGGCGCGGTGACGGTGAGCGCCATCGCGGCGCCGGCGATGATGGTGTGCTTGAACATGTCCTGCTCCTGAAAGTCGACGGCTGGTGCCGACTACCGTGTTGGTGCATTAGTCATACCAAACACCTGTATTTAAAAAATCAAATACTTAGCTTCAAGATAGTTCCGCCGAGAGTGGCATATGTCGCCGATAACTGGCGCCGGCCGCCATCCTCAAAACCGCCTTGATATTCCCACGTACAGTTCGACATCGGGCGCATCCCTGGTCAACCCGGCCACCGCACCGCTGTCCAGTTGCAGGTCGTCGTTTGCCATCCACGCCAGCGACAGGCTGGCGAGCCCTTGAACGGTCTTGCCCGACGGATCGTCGTCGCGCAGCACCTCGCCCTCCACCGTCAATGTAACGGCTCTGCTCAGCGCCAGTCCCAGGCCGGCGATGCCGCTGACCGCAACGTGGCGGCCATTGCCGTCCTGGTCGACTGCGGCATCGACTTCGGGCGTGAATTGCAGGTTGACGCTGTCGTTCAAATCATAGGTCACCGGCACAACCAGCCCCGCCCCCCAATCGCCGGCGCCGACCGGCATGCGGCCGACCGGCAGCGTGACGAACGGCAGCACCGCAATCGACAGCCCCTTGCCGTCGGGACTGGCCAGGCTGGCCTTGATCCCCAGCGTCACGTCACCCACGCGCCCGGCACGATCGACCGACCCGCCGCTGCGCTCCCGGACACTGCCATAAGGAGTCCAGCCGATCTGCGCCTCGACCGTGTCGGTCAGGCCGACACGTACCAGCGTGTCGCCGATCAGCACGATATCGGTGCGGTCCCCGGCGCTGCGATCGAGCGTCCAGTCGGCAAGCGCGGTCTCCACCGACACCCGCCCCGGCGAGACGATGCAGGCCGGCGTGCCGAGCCCGGGACGTTCGGGGCAATAATCGCGATCGTCGGCCGCCATCGCCGGCGTTGCAGCCAGCAATCCCAGCACCATCGCGCCGCATCCCATCCACCGCATGTCTAATCCCCTCCTGCCCTCATTCGCGCACGTGAGTTCGGACCTAGCGGAGCCGGACCCAGGTCGGTGCGTGATCGCTGGCCTTTTCGCGTCCGCGATACGCCTTGTCGACGCCGGCATCGGCCAGCCGGTCGGCGGCGACCGGGCTGAGCAGCAGATGATCGATGCGGAACCCCGCATCACGCTGCCAGGCGCCCGCCTGGTAATCCCAGAATGTCCACACGCCACCGGCCGGATATCGCGTGCGCAGCGCGTCGGTCCACCCCTGCGCCAGCAGCGCGCGGTAACGCTCGCGGCTTTGCGGCTGCATCAACGCGTCGTCCTGCATCGCGCGGACCGAGAACGTGTCGTCGTCATTGGCGATGACGTTATAATCCCCCGCGAGCACTATCGCACGTTCCTCGGCCAGCAGCGCGCGCGCACGATCGGCGAGCCGCTCCATCCAGCGCAGCTTGTAGTCGAACTTGGGCCCCGGCTGGGGATTGCCGTTGGGCAGGTACAGGGAGGCGACAACCAGCCCGTCAATTTCGCATTCGAGGTAGCGGCTGTGCAGATCATCGGGATCGCCCGACAGCCCGCGCCGGCGCTCGACGGGGTCGGCGCCGCGCGCCAGCACGGCGACGCCGTTCCAGCCCTTCTGGCCATGCCAGACCGCGCCATAGCCGGCAGCACGAACGGCATCGATCGGAAAGCCCTCGTCGGCCGACTTGAGTTCCTGCAGGCAGACGATGTCAGGCCTTTCTTCGGCCAGATACTCGACCAGGCGGTCCAGCCGCGCCTTGATGCCGTTGACGTTATAGGTGACCAGCTTCACGCGTGCCCGACCGAAGGTCAGACGGCGAAGCTGGCGCCGCACCCGCATCCGGCGGCGGCGTTGGGATTGTCCACGCGAAAGGCAGCGCCCCCTAGGCTTTCAACATAATCCACCGCGCATCCGCGCACCAGGTCCAGGCTGATATCGTCGACGATCAACGTGGCGTCATCGGCCTGGGCGATCGCATCGCCCGGTTCGGCTGCTTCGACCAGCCCGAAGCGATATTGGAAGCCCGAACACCCCCCACCTTCGACCGACAGGCGCAGGATCGCAGGTTTACCCTGCCGCGCGGCGATCGCCGCGACACGCGCCGCGGCGGCAGACGTCAGCGAGATGTCGGCAATGCCTTGTACCATGGCAGTCAAATAGGACCTGTCAGGAGCCACGGCAAGCCGATCGCGTCCCCGCACCGGCACCAGCCCCTCAGTCAGCGGCAGGCTCGGTGGTGACGGGGATGGACCGGAGCGACTTGTCCTTGACCGCCAGCAGGTAATCGGCGGTCTGCAGGAACGGCACCGGATTTACGGCGCGACCGTCAATCCGGACTTCGTAATGGAGGTGGGGGCCGGTCGATCGACCGGTCGAGCCCGACAGCGCAATCAGCTGCCCGCGCTTCACCCGCTGCCCGGCGACGACCAAGATCTGCGAGAGGTGACCGTACCGTGTCTCGATGCCGCGGCCATGATCGATCTCGACGAGGTTGCCATAGCCACCCGACCGTTCGGCCTTTTCCACGATGCCATCGGCGGTGGCATAAACCGGCGTGCCGACCTTGACCGGCATGTCGACGCCGGCATGAAAAGCGGCGGTTCCGGTAAAGGGGTCCGTGCGCACGCCGAAATTGCTGGTGAACGTCACGTTGACGACCGGCTGGACCGACGGGATCGAAATCAGCCCGGTCTCCAGATTGTCGAGCTTCTTCCAGGTCTGGAAGAGCGCGCGGAACTGGGCGTCGGCCGCCATGTCGGCGGTCGCCTCGGCGCTGTCGGCGGCGATATAGGGGCCACCGGCAGCAGGCATCCGCGATTTCTTCGGCGCGAACCGTTCGGGCGCGATGCCCAGCGAGCGCATCCGCGCGACCGCTTCGGCATAACGGCGTTCGGTCGCCGCGCGGGCCTTGATCGCCAAGCCCACCTGGCTGCGCTCGAGCTTGGCCAGCGGGGCGACGATGTCGGCGGCCGCCGCATCCGCGCTACGATCGAGCGAGACCTGCTCCAGCGCCACGTCGGCGGGCGCCTTCCCCGCAAGGACAGCGGCCAGCACCGCCTGTCGCTGCTCCACGCGCCTGGCATGGGCCGTGGCGGCGCGCTTGATCTGCGCGACCCGGCTCTGCATCGCGGCGACCGTCGCTTCCATCCGCGCGACCCGCGCCTCGGAAGAGCGCGCCGTGTCGGTCATGCCGGTCAGGGCGACCGCGTTGACCCCTGCCTGCGCCACGCCATAGGCCGAAAAGCTCAGCATGATCGCGCCCGATACCGCCAGGGCGGCCTGCGTCCGTCCGGCAATGCTGAAGCCGCGAAGATCACGGCCGTCGTGGAAAATGAAGTCACGCGTCCGGAAAAAGCCCCGAATCCGCTCAAGCTTGGTCATGATCGTGGCAATGAAATTAGTCATGCGTTCGGCAACCCTTTGACGAACGCCGCCAGACGCCCGTTTTGCAAGATGTTTACGAAGCCCCGCAGCCCCGACCCGGGTCGAACAAAGCCCGGCATGTACTTGCCAGGCAATACCTTTGCGGAATTTGCACGTCAGACCGGCTGCATCGCGCGCCGAATGGTTGAACGGCGGCTTAACGATGACGTAAGATGACGTCCGTCGCCGCGGCACCAAGTGAGGGGGGCGACGCCGTCAGCCGAGCATCCTGGCCGCCGCCAGCACCTCGGCGGCATGGCCGGGCACGCGAACCTTGCGCCATGTCCGCACCAGCCGGCCATCGGCATCGAACAAGAAGGTCGACCGCGTGATCCCCATATAGGTCTTGCCGTACATCGACTTCTCGGCCCACACGCCGAACGCCTCCGTGACAATGCCGTCGGCATCGCTGGCCAAAGGAACGGCAAGATCGTATTTGGCGATGAACTTGCGGTGCGTGGCCGGTTCGTCGCGCGACACTCCCAGGATCGCTGTTCCGGCTACGCCGAAATCGGCGGCCAGCGCGCTGAAATCCTGCGCTTCTCGCGTGCAGCCTGTGGTGTCGTCCTTGGGATAGAAATAGAGGACGAGCGGCTTTCCACGGAACGCATGCAGCTTTAGCACGGCGTCATCAGGCATGGTCAGCGAAAGGTCGGGAAGGTCGTCGCCTTCAATCAGCGTCGCCATGTCATCCTCCCCGTGCGGTTACCGCCTGCCAGGCGGCGGCGACCTCCTGCCGCGTCGCGTCGAGCCGCGCAACCACCCCGTCCCAGTCCGCGGCATCCAGCGCACGGACGATAAGCGCGCGGGTCGGTGCCGACGGCTCGTTGGCGTCGGGCGCGACCAGGCGCAACAGCACCAGCAGGCACGTGAGGAAACGATAGGCTCCGTCCAGCCCCGGCGGCACCCGACCCGCCTCGACCAGCATCCCGATCGCCAGGTCGAGATCGGGATCGAGCCCGCCCCCTCCCGCCAGTTGCGCGACATGGACCGCAAACTCGAGGTCGACGAGCCCGCCCGGAAGCAATTTGGCATCGAGCGGCCCGCATGGCGGCTTGTGCCGCGCCATGTCGGCGCGCATCGTGGTCGCATCCGCGATCAGCCGCATGGGATCGCGCGGCGCGATCAATACGTCACGCACCACCTCCGCCAGGATCGCGCGCGCGCTCGGCGACCCGAACACCGGCCGCGCCCTGGTCAGCGCCAGATGCTCCCACGTCCACGCTTCGTGGCGCTGGTATGAGGCGAAGCCGTCGATCGAGACCGTCAACGGCCCCTTGTTGCCCGACGGCCGCAATCGCGTATCGACGTCGTACAACGGACCGGCGGCACCTGGCACCGAAAGCGCCGCGGTCACCCGCTGGGCCAGCCGGTTATAATAATGAACCGCGCCCAGCGGCCGGTCGCCGTCGGAATCCGCGCGGTAATCGCCGGTGAACAGATAGACGAGATCAAGGTCTGAGGCATGGGTCAGCGCACCGCCGCCCAACCGCCCCAGCGCCAGGATGATCAGTTCGCTGTCGGGCACATGGCCGTGCGCGCGCGCGAAATCTGCCACCGTACCTCCAGCCAGCACCTCGATCGCCGCCTCGGCAACGCGAGCATAGCCACGGGCGACCGCGAGAGGATCGCTGGCCCCGGCGATCAGCTGCACGCCCAACGCGAACCTTTTCTCACCGACGACCAGCCGCGCGCGCTCCAGAACGGCCTGGTAATCGTCTCCCGCCTCGCCTGCGCGCATCTCCGCGGCCAGCGCCGCTGTTGCGCTCATCGGCGCCAGGGCCGAGGCGTCGATCAGCCCGTCAAGCAACGCAGGCCGCCCCGCCAGCGCCTCGGCCAGTGGCGGTGCATGGCTGAGGATGGCGGCCAGCAGCTGGCCGAGCTGGGGCCGGGCCTCAACCAGGCGGAACAGGTTGACCGCACTGGGCAGGCGCGACAGCAGCGTGTCGAGCTGGACCAGCGCCGCGCGGGGATCGGGCGCGTTACCCAATGCCGTCATCAGCCCCGGCAGCACCGCCTCCAGCGCCTGTCGTGCCGCCGGGCTGCGCAACGCCGGATAGGCAGCGCCACGCCAGCGCTCGACCAGCATCGTGGCGGTCGCGGCATCAGCGAAGCCCGCATCCACCAGCTGAACCGCCAGCCGGTCGGCCTCATGCGACAGTGCGGCCTTGCCCGGTTCAAGCGTGTCGTATGTCGCGCCGACCGCCGCGACATGGGGGACGAGCATGGCGATCAACGCGGCACCATCGGCATGGCCATCGAGCCTGGCAACATTGTCGAGCGCGGACCCTGGCGGCAGGACGTGCGTCTGACGGTCATCCACCATCTGCAGGCGATGTTCGGTGGTGCGCAGCACGACATAGGCATCGGCCAATGCCTTCGCCTCGACCGGGTCGATCCATCCTGCCGCCGCCAGCCGATCGAGCGCATCGAGTGTCGCGGGCGCCCGCAACGCGGCATCGCGTCCGCCGTGGATCAGTTGATGAACCTGCGCGAAGAACTCCACTTCGCGTATGCCGCCGCGCCCGCGCTTCACGTCATAGCCCGGACCAAGCAAGCTGCCGCCGGGCGCATAATGGTCGCGAATGCGGCGGGTGATGTCACGGATTTCGGCAATCGCACCGAAATCGAGCGTACGGCGCCAGACAAAGGGCCGGATCGCATCAAGGAACCGCCGACCCAGCGCGATGTCACCGGCCACCACCCGCGCCCTGATGAAAGCGACCCGTTCCCATGGCAATGCCTGCGATTCGTAATAAGAGATGGCGGCGTCGACCGGCAGCGCGATCGGCGTGATCTCCGGCGACGGCCGCAGCCTCAGGTCGACACGCAACACATAGCCGTCGCCATCGCGCGTCTGGAGCAGGTCGATGACGCGGCGCGCGATCCGTACCGCTGCCTCCTCCGGCTCCTCGCGCGCACGTCGGGGGAGAGTGGCGGGATCGAACAGCAGGATGGGATCGATATCGGACGAGTAATTGAGTTCGCCGCTACCCTGCTTGCCAAGCGCGATCGCGGCAAAACCACGCGGCTCCTCATCGGGCGTGCGCTCGCGCAAGGCAGCGTGGATCGCGATGTCCAGCGCGCAGTCGGCAAAACCGCTCAGCCGCGCGGTCACGGCGCGCAGGTCCATCGCGCCCGCCAGATCGGCGATCGCCACCACCGCTGCCTCATGCAGTCGGGCGCGGCGCAACGCCGTGCCGACGGGCAAAGCGGGGTCGAGCATTATAGTCTCAGGCACGATCCCGCCAGCCAGCACCTCTGCCACATCGGGCAACCGATCAAGCGCAGTGCGCAGGAAAGACGAGTGATCGCGCGCGCGGATTATCGCGCTCGCAAAATCGATGGAACGAAGCCGATCAGTCATCGTCGTGACCTAGATCGACCAGACAGCAACAAATATCAAACTGCATCGTTATCGTCTGCATGAATGCACCATCGCCGCGGACTGCTGAAAGCAGATGCAAGGGACAATATGTTCCTCGTCCCCGTGCGACCGATGGCGTGGGCAAGGCATTGCGTCAGGTGTTCAGAGAAACCGCGGGATCTTCGGAGGATTTCGATGCATTGCTGGCGCAGCTGAACCGCGCCTCTTCTACTGCTCGCGACTAAGATCGTCGACTTCGTCCATTATTGTATCCAGCGCGGTACGTCCGCGATTATCCGGCGCCTGACGACGTGACGGCAACGAACCGTCGCTCAGGATGGTTTCCAGCGCTACCCGACCGCGTGCCACGCGGCTCTTGATCGTCCCGACCGCGACGTTGCAGATTTCCGCCGCTTCTTCATAGGCAAATCCCCCTGCGCCGACGAGAATGAGCGCCTCACGTTGAGGCTGCGGCAGGTGAAGCAGGGCGCGCTGCATGTCGCCAAGTTCGACATGCCGATCCTGGCTGGCGGGCGCTGCCAGAATACGGTCGGCGACAAGATCGTCCCACTCCCCCTTGAACCGCGCCCGGCGCATCTGGCTGAGATAGAGGTTGCGCAGGATGATGAAGGTCCAGGCGCGCATGTTGGTGCCCGCCTGGAAACGCTTGCGTGCCGCCCACGCCTTCAGCAAGGTTTCCTGAACCAGATCGTCTGCCAGGTCGCGGCTGCCCGACAAGGATCGGCCGAAGGCACGGAGATGCGATATTACCTGCCCAAGCTGTTGCTTGAATTCGGGATCGGAAAGCGAAACGTGCTCCACCGGCGGGACATTACCGGTCGCGAGGCTGCTGTCATCGGCCTTGGTCATGAAGCTCCGTGCATCGGCTGGCCGGCCCCGCGGACGGCGATGAGGAGGTACATAGGCAAGGCGAAGGCTCTTCGCCAGTCGTCGGGAATCAACGACCCCAGATCAGAAAGGCGAAGATGACGATGACGAGCAGCATCGAGATGCCCAGCACGTAGCGCATGACACCGGGGGCCGCACCTGCTCTCGCATCGTCGGCGTCCGCATGGACCGGCGTTTCCTGCGTGTTCTGATCAACCATGTCGCGCCCAACGCGCCACGACCGTTTTGGCTCCTTAATCAGCGAAACCGATCATGCGGCAGGGTGGACTCATCGAAGAAGAGCGCCTGGCTGATCGCCGCCTTCACTGTCGAACGCTGGAAGGGCTTGGTGATGAGGAAAGTCGGCTCGGGCCGTTCACCGGTCAGCAATCGTTCCGGAAAGGCGGTGATGAAGATCACCGGCACGGCAAACTCGCCCAGGATGTCCTTGACCGCGTCGATCCCCGAACTGTCGTCGGCCAACTGAATGTCGGCAAGAACCAGGCCGGGACGATCTTCCATCGCCAGCGCGACTGCCTCATCTCGCGTGACGGCCACGCCGGTCACCTCATGGCCCAGGTCGCGAACGATGGTCTCTATGTCCATGGCGATGATCGGCTCGTCCTCGACGATCAGCACTCTTGCACGCGTCTGCTGCTCGATTTCGGCCATCGCGTCGGCGACCAGCTTTTCCACCTCTACGCTGTCGGAGTCGATCAGATAAGCGGCATCGTCGACGGTGAAGCCCTCCATCGCAGTCAACAGCAGCGCCTGGCGCGACAGTGGCGTCATCCGGGCGAGGCGCGCACGCGCCACCGCTTCCCGGCCTTCATCGTCATTGGCCGGCACAACATCGTCATCTGCATTCGTCGTCCGCCAGATCACCTGGAAAATGCGGTAGAGGCCAAGGCGGGGATCGACGTCACGAGGAAATTCCCCAGGCGCCGCGACGATGGTTTCCAAGGCGGCGCGGACGTATCTGTCGCCATGTTCCTGGCTGCCCGTCAGCGCCCTGGCATAGCGGCGTAGAAATGGTAGATGGGGGGCAAGCTGCTGACCAAGCGACATAACCGAAGATAACTCCCAGAGTGCGCGGCCCTTGTGAAAGCGGGGCGAGTCGATTGCAACGCAAGTTTGCAGCTAGTTCGGGGAACAATCGATATGGATTTAAGTTTCAATCCCTGGATGGCGCGATGTAGGCGCAATCATCGGTCGTTCGCCTGACCGCCAATAATCCGGCGTCGCCGGCGTGTACCGAAGGGGGTGACCTTGCAGCCTGCCCGGCCATCATCGAAGCGCAGGGAAGATCCCCCGCCCCCGAAAAATGAAAAGACCAAGATCAAGGGTCATGACGAGGCCATGGGCAACGCGCTACGGTCGGTCTATCAGGTAACCGTCAGCGAACCGGTCCCAGACGAGATGCTCGATCTGCTCAATAAGCTCGGTTAGCCGCCGTGGCGCTGCCCGTGGCGGGCGAACATGCCGGCACCCTTGGTGCCATGCTCTCGCGCATGCCGACAGGGGCGAAGATTTTCCTGATCCTGTCGGCCGCCTTGCTGCCGTTGGCGATAATCGCCTTTGTCGCGACGCTGTCGACTACCCGGCGAGCCGACCAGAAGGCCAATGCCCAGCTGCGCGTGGCGATTGCCGAAACCTCGCGCAGCCTGGCGATCGAGTTGATCGGCGACATGACCGCACTGACCTCGGCGATGAACTCGCTGGCCGCCGATCATGGCGACGCGCCGAGCTGTGCCCGGGTGCAGGGCGTGTTCGCCCAGCAGAGCGTCTCGGGAACAGGCTTCATGATCACCGATCGTACCGGTCGCCTGCTGTGCGGCACGTCGTTGAAGATCGTGCCGCGCGGCCACGCCGTGGCCGGTGGGCCGGCGGTCGGCTGGATCGAACCCGGACGGGGACTGGCGCTCTCGGTAGCCAGCGCGGACGGCTCGATTCGCGGCACGGCCTTTTTTTCCGCCTCCTTCCTGTCGGTCACGGCACGGCCGAGCGGCTTTGGCGCAGACTATGAGGCGACCCTCACCGATGGTGCCGATGACAAGCTGGTCCTGCGCCCTCTCCAGGTCAGCGACCCACTCGACCGGCACCAGATGATCCGCGCGCCGCTCGGCGTCGGTGATCTGTCCGTGGAAATGAAGATGCGGACCAACATCTTCACCTCGCCGATCCTGATCGCGATGCTGTTGCCGATCCTGATGTGGGCGGCAGCGGCAAGCATTGCGTGGTTCGTCGTCGACCGACTGTTGATCGATCCACTGCGAACGCTGCGTGCCGGCGTCGCCGCCTATCG
Organism: uncultured Sphingomonas sp.; assembly: GCF_964244265.1. GTDB lineage: Bacteria > Pseudomonadota > Alphaproteobacteria > Sphingomonadales > Sphingomonadaceae > Sphingomonas. The sequence goes on from NZ_CAXTHV010000015.1 coordinate 59,775, forward strand.
GCCGGGCGAGACGATCGATCCCGCGCTGGTTCGCGCGCTGCCGGCGCGCGAAATCCGCGACCTGGGCGAGACATTCCGCTCGCTCAGCCGGACGCTGATCCTGCACGAAGCCGGCCTGGCCGAGGGACTGCTTCGCCAGACCAAGCTGACGCGCGAGGTGCATCACCGCGTGAAGAACAACCTTCAGGTGATTTCCAGCCTGATCAATCTCCATGCTCGCTCGGCCAGCGGCAGCGAGGCGGCCCAGGCCTATGCGTCGATCCAGCGGCGGGTCGATGCACTCGCGGTGGTCCACCGCCATCATTATGCGGAACTGGAGGATCATCGCGGCGTGTCGTTGCGCGCGATCATTGGCGAATTGGCATCGAACATCCGCGCCACGGCACCCGAAGATGCTGGAATTGGCATCGCCATCGATATCAAACCCTTCCTGGTGACTCAGGATGTTGCGATCGCCGTCACCTTCCTGCTGACTGAGATTATCGAACTGGCGACATCGATCACCCCGGGTGCCCAGATCCGCTTGTCGCTACGCGAAGGTGATGGCGACGGCACGGCCCTCCTGTGCGCGAGCTCGCCGGCGTTGATCGACAGCGAGGCGCTGCGAAACGTACTCGCGCGCCGATATGCCCGGGTGATGATCGGGCTGTCGCGACAATTGCGCGCGCCGCTACACCATGAGCCGCTGGCCGGCCAATATGAGATTGCAGTTGCTGTTGTGGGGAAAGATTGAGGGTAGCGGAAATTTTTTCGATTTGGAGCGGATCCGGCGGAACCTCGTGTTCCCACCCCCGTTCTACACTTCGGATAGCGACCTTATGCCCCCCCGCTCTCGCTATCCATGACATAGGCCCGGCAGCGTCAACCCTCCCCCCGGTGACGCTGCCGGGCCTAAATTCATTACAGCCATTTGTTTCGTCAAGCCAATGCTCGGCTGATGTCCAATCGCTTCTTTCAGGTGGCGTCACTGGCGGGCTGTGCCTGGTGGCGGCGACGCTCGGTAAACCATATGCCGATCAGCGCCAGTTCGTAGAGAATGATCAGCGGCACCGCGAGCATCACCATCGACCCCGCATCCGGCGGCGCCAGGACCAGCGCGATCGCGAAACAACCGACGATGGCATAACGACGCGCGCCCGCCAGTTGCTTGCGGGTGACGATCCCCGAGCGTTCGAGAAGCATGAGCAGCACTGGCAGCAGGAACGCGATGCCGAACGCGAACAGGAACTGCATCACGAAGTCGAGATATTTTTCCACGGCGGGCAACGCCGTCTGTTCGATCCCACCGACATTGCCTTGATAGCTCAGCAGGAAGTGCAGCGCAGTGGGCACCGCAATGAAATAGGCTAGGCTCGCGCCGGCCAAGAACAGCACCGGCGTTGCAAACAGGAACGGCAGCATCGCACGCTTCTCGCGCCGATAAAGCCCCGGCGAAACAAATTGCCATAACTGGTTGGCGATGACCGGGAAGGAAAGCATCAGCGACGCGAAGAAACCGACCTTCAACTGGACGAAGAATGCTTCGAAAAGACCGGTATAATAGATTTTCTTTTGCCCTGCCTGGATCAGCGGATGGACCAGGAAACCGAAGATGGGCTCGGCGAAATAGAGGCAGATGCCGAACAGGACAGCCAATGTCGCCATGCTGATCAATAACCGCCTGCGCAGCTCGACCAGATGGTCGAGCAACGGTGCCCGACTGGCGTCGATATTGTCCTCGATCATCAGATCAGGGCTTGGCGGAATCGGCGGAGGCGGTCTGGACCGGCAGTATCTCCCGCTCGCCATCGGCAACGAACACCGGCGGAGCGACCGTCACCGGCGCCCGATCGTCGTCGGCGTCGCCTTCCACACGACCTTCATCAGGCGCGGGCAACCGTATCGCCGCAGTTGCTTCGACATCCAAGGCAATTTCGTCGGCGGGATGCTCACGCATGATGCGCTCGTTTTCCGCCGCCCACTTCTTTTCCATCTCGGCGAGTTCCGCCTCTCGCACCATGTCGTCGAAGCCCGACCGGAATTGCCGTGCCAGACCACGCGCCCGTCCGATCCACTGCCCGGCGAAACGCATCGCCTTGGGCAGGTCCTTGGGCGGGATCACGACAAGGGCAACCGCTCCCATCACCAATAATTCCATCGGTGCGAAATCGAGAATCACTGGCCATCGGCCTCCTCAGGCGGTCGACGATTCAGCGGTCAGTTTCGCGGGTACGCTCGGCGAGGGGATCATAAGCAGGCTCGACCACCGGCTTGGTATCGAGCCGGCCTGGCTCGCGGACGACGACCTTGGGCGCTTCGTCCTCCTCGGCCATCCCCTTCTTGAACTGCTTGATGCCCTTGGCGACGTCGCCCATCATGCTCGAGAAGCGACCGCCCCCCAGCACCAGGATCGCGATCACACCGAAAATCAGCCAATGGATCAGGCTGAAACTACCCATCATCATTCTCCTTACGGAATGTACGCGGTCTAGACGCTGTTGGACGCGTTTGCCACCGCTTCCTCAGCGTCCGGATCAGCAACGAGTTCCATCACCGCCAGATCGACGGGATCGAGCAGCCCGGCCGCGCGCAGGTCGTCAATCCCGGGCAGGTCACGCCGGCTCGCCAGCCCGAAATGGGTCAGGAAATCTGGGGTGGTGGCATAGGTCAGCGGACGGCCGGGCGTCTCGCGCCGCCCAGCGGGCCGGATCCAGCCGGCATCCATCAGCACGTCAAGCGTTCCCCTGGACATCTGCACGCCGCGGATCGCCTCGATCTCGGCGCGGCTGACCGGCTCGTGATAGCCGATGATCGCCAGCGTCTCGATCGCGGCGCGGCTGAGCTTGCGCGGCTCCTCGCGGTCACAGCGGAGCAGGTGCGCCAGGTCGCCCGCGGTCTGGAAATGCCAGCGATCGCCCCGCCGCACCAGTTCGACGCCGCGCCCGGCATAGTGCGCCGCCAGGCGCTCCAGCACCGCGCCGACGTCCACGCCACCGCCCAGAGAGCCGCGGATCGCCGCGATCGTCAACGGCGCCTCTGCTGCGAACAGCAATGCCTCGACCGCGCGGATCGGATCATCGGGCGCCATCATGTCCGGGCCTTCAGGTAGAGCGGTGCGAACGGCGATTGCTGGCGGAGCATCACCCTGCCCAGCCGCGCCAGTTCGAGCGCGGCGACAAAGCTCGACGCCAGCGCCGACTTGCGGAACCGCGCATCGTGCGTCGCCGGCAAGAAGGTCTCGATCGCCGTCCAGTCGATCCGCGCGCCGATCAGCCGCGACACGCGCTCCAGGGCGGCGTCGAGCGTCATCACCGGCCGGTCATGGACGACGTGGAACACCGGCCGGGTCCGTGCCTTCACCCGGCCGTAAGCGGCGATCAGATCGTAGATTTCTGCCTGCCACAATGCCTGGCGATCCGTCCGCACGCCCTCCGGCGCGCCACGGGTAAAGGTGTCGCGGCCTATCCGGTCGCGCGCGATCAGCCGCGCTCCGGCCTCCCGCATCGCGTTCAGCCGTTCCAGCCGGAGGTGCAGCCTGAGCGCCAGCGCGTCGGGGCTCGGCTCGATCTCGGGATCACGCGGCAGCAATAGCGCCGACTTCAGGAAGGCGAGCCAGGCCGCCATCACCAAATAGTCCGCCGCCACTTCCAGCTTCAGCATGCGGGCCTGGTCGACATAGGTGAGATATTGCTCGACCAGGGCAAGGACCGAAATCCGGCGCAGATCGACTTTTTGCGATCGGGCAAGCGCCAGCAACAGGTCGAGCGGCCCTTCCCACCCCTCCAGGTCGAGCGTCAGGACGTCGAGATCGCCTGCCGCCATGACGTCAGGCCAGCGCGAGCAATGCGTCGCGCGTGGCGATCAATTCGGCCATGTCGCCGGTTGGCGTCACGTCGGCGATCGTCGCCATCGCCCGATCCAGACGCGCGCGCGACCGGTCGCCGATATCGTCGAGCCGGTCGACGATCGCCGCCATTTCCTCTATGCGCGCCCAGCAATCGAGCACCACGTCGCATCCCGCGGCAATCGCCCCCGCCGCCTTGTCGCCGGGGCTGCCCGACAGTGCCTTCATGTCGATATCGTCGGTCATCAGCAGGCCGTCAAAGCCGATCCGTCCGCGGATCACCTCCTTGACGACGATCAGCGACAGGGTCGCGGGCCGATCGCGATCCCAGGCGTCGAAGACGATGTGACCGGTCATGCCCATCGGCGCGTCGGCAAGCGCGCGGAACGGCGCCAGGTCTACCTCCAGCTCGGCGGCCGACACGGTCACCCTCGGCAGCAGGTGGTGAGTGTCGACCGCGGTGCGACCATGGCCGGGCATGTGCTTGACCACTCCCACGACGCCGCCCGCACACAGCCCCGCAAGGATTGCCTGCCCCATCGCCGCGACGCGCAGCGGTTCGCGGCCCAGCGCCCGCGTCGTGATCGCCTCGGTAGTGTCGGGCTGGACGACGTCGAGCAGCGGCAGGCAATTGACGGTAATCCCCACCTCGGCCAGCGTCAGGCCGATCGCCTGCGCATTCACCCGCGCCGCCTCGATCGCCGACATCGGCGCCAGATCGTACAGCGCATCGAACCTGGGACCGGCGGGGAAGGCAGGCCATTCGGGCGGCCCCATCCGCTGCACGCGGCCGCCCTCCTGATCGATCAGGATCGGCAGGTCCCCGCGCCCCGACAAGTCGCGCAGAGAATCGGTCAGCGCGCGCAATTGCGGCCGATCGACGACATTGCGCCCAAACAGGATGTAGCCTGCCGGGTCCGCCGACCCGAAGAAAGCGCGCTCGTCGACGGTCAGCGTCGGGCCGGCAAGGCCGAAGATCACGGGCTTCATGAGCGATTACTAGGGTGCGGACCCGGCTCTCGCAACGCAATCCTGTCCCGGCGCGAGCACCCGTCAACACCGCCGTCCAGATCAGCTAACGACGATGCAGTCGTTCCCCGCAACCTTCAGTTTGCCGCACAAATCGCGCGCGGCCCCCGCGCCGCCGGCGTTGACGCGCAGACGATACCAGGTCTTGCCGCCGACCTCGGCCCGCTCGACGGCCTTGCCCAGCGGGGCCAGATAATCGAAACGCTTGGTCGCGCTGGCCCAGGCGGCATTGGCCTCCGACTGGCTGCGATAGGCGCCGAGCTGGACGATCGACCCGCCGCCGCCCGCCGCTATCGACGGCATGGGCTTGCCCGGCGGCGTCGCCTTCAATGCTCCGCCGGCGCCGGGAACGCTGGCCGTCGCCGTCCTGCCGCCGGTGCCCGCGCCGGCATCGCCGGGCGCGCGCTTGCCCGCGACCGGCGTCTCGGGCAGCGCCCCGACGTCGATCTTGGCGCCACCGGCCGCGGCACCACCGCTGGTCGCGACCGCAGTATCGCCTTCGCCTTGGACCTTCAGGCCGCCGGGATCGTCGGGCTTGACCTTGTAATTGCCCTCCTGCGCGGCGATCAGCGCGCCGTTCCCGTTGCCGGTGCCGCGATGCTGCAGCCAGTAGATGCCCAGGATGATCGCGGCGAGCAGCGCGAGGCCGAGCGCGACCAGCGCCACCAGCCGCACGGTCGACGGCCCGCGATCGTCATGGCGCTCGTCCGCCGCGTCCAGCCATGGCAGCCGGTCTTCGGCGCGAAGCTCCATGTCATCTGAGGACGTGGCCATCAGTTCATCTCCTGGACGGCCTCTACCCCCATGATCGACAGGCCGTTGCGGATGATCTGCCCGATTGCATCCGCCAAGAAAAGACGCGCGCGCGTCGTGCCGGGCTGATCCGGCAGCAGGAAGCGCCGATCCGCGCGGTCATTGCCGACGTTCCATAAAGCATGAAACTCTCCTGCCAAGTCGTAGAGATAGAATGCTATTCGATGGGGCTCCCGAACGGCGGCAGCCGTCTCCACCACGCGGGGAAACTGCGCCGCCAGCTTCACCAGTGCCAATTCCGCCGTATCAAGTCGGGACAGATCGGCATCCTCGCAGGCAATCCCGGCCTCTGCCGCGCGCCTGCGCAACGAAGCGATTCGAGCATGGGCGTATTGGACATAGAATACCGGATTGTCCTTTGAAGCCTCGACCACCTTGGCAAAGTCGAAGTCCATCTGGGCATCGGCCTTGCGGGTCAGCATGGTGAACCGGACGACGTCCTTGCCGACTTCGCGCACGACATCGGCAAGGGTCACGAAGTTGCCGGAACGCTTGGACATCTTCACCGGCTCGCCGCCCCGCAACAGCCGCACCATCTGGACCAGCTTGACGTCGAAGCGCGTCCGGCCACCCGTCAGCGCTCGCACCGCCGCGACGATCCGCTTGACCGTGCCGGCATGGTCGGCGCCCCAGATATCGATCAACGCATCGGCGGTCTGCGCCTTCTGCCAGTGATAAGCGAGGTCGGCACCGAAATAGGTCCAGCGGCCGTTGGACTTGCGGATCGGCCGATCCTGGTCATCGCCGAATTGCGTCGCGCGGAACAGAGGCAGCTCGACCGGCTCCCAATCCTCCGGGGTCTCACCCTTGGGTGCCTCCAGCACGCCATCATAGATCAGGCCGCGCGCGCGCAACTCGGCCTCGGCGGCCTCGGGCTTGCCGGCCGCCTGCAGTTCGGCTTCCGATGAGAACAGATCGTGGTGGATACCGAGCAACGCGAGGTCGGCCCTGATCAGCACGATCATCGCGGCAACGGCACTGGTCCGGAACGGCGCGAGCCATTCCTCCTCGGGTTGCCCGACGAAGCGATCGCCATATTCCTGCGCCAGCGCGTGGCCGACGGGCATCAGGTAATCGCCCGGATACAGCCCCTCCGGGATCGCGCCGACATCCTCGCCCAGCGCCTCGCGATACCGCAGATGGGCCGAGCGCGCGAGCACGTCGACCTGGCCGCCGGCGTCGTTGACGTAATATTCGCGGATTACCGTGTAGCCACCCCATTCGAGCAATGCGGCCAGCGCGTCGCCGACCACCGCGCCACGACAATGCCCCATATGCATCGGGCCGGTCGGGTTGGCCGAGACATATTCGATGTTGACGGTCTGGCCGGCGCCGGTGGTCGACCGCCCGTAATCGCCGCGGGCATCGTTGATCGCCGCCAATTCCGCACGCCAGGTGTCGTCGGTCAGCGTCAGGTTGATGAAGCCCTGCCCGGCAACCGCGACCGACGCGACTTCGTCCAGCCCGCGCAATTCGCCGGCGATCGCCTCGGCCAGCGCGCGCGGGCTGGTGCCGGCGGGCTTGGCGAGCACCATCGCTGCGTTGGTCGCGAGGTCGCCGTGGTTCGCGTCACGCGGCGGCTCGACCGTCACGCCGTTACGCGACAGTCCCGGGGCGAGCTTCCCGGTGGCGACCAGCGCATCGAGCGCAGCGTCGATATGTGCGACGAAACGGGCGTAGAGGGTCATGACGGGTCCGAACTCAGCAACGAGGGCAGCCCTTAGCGGACAAGCCCACCATCGCAAAATCAGCACCTGAAAACAGGAAGGCGGCCGATCGTCAGACCAGCCCGGCGATCGGCTTCACGCCTGCCGCGCTCTTCGGGAACAGCGTCGCCATCACCCTGCCCGGCTCAAGTCGGTAATGCCCGGCCACCGCGCCGGCGACGAACGCGTCGAGTTGCATCGTCGGCTTGACGTCGCGGCTCTCGAGCAAGGCGGCCGGGGCCAGCCCCGGCCAGTCGGCGAGCACGCGCCCGCCCTTGACGGCGCCGCCCATCAGCATCGCCGCCGATCCCGTGCCATGATCGGTGCCGCCGGTGCCATTCGCCGCCACCGTCCGTCCGAACTCGGTGGCGATCAGCACCATCGTGTCGCTCCACGCCGGTCCCATTCCGGTCCTCAGCGCGGCGACCAGGGTGTCGAGACCCTTCAACTGCAGGCCGAGCCGCGCGCTCTGCGCGGTGTGGGTGTCCCAGCCGCCGGTCTCGATCATCGCGATCCGCGCGCCGTTGTCAGGCGCCAGCAGCTTGGCGGCCAGCGCGCCCGTTGCCGCGGCGTTGCGGCCGCTGGCGTCATTCAGGTCGCCGGTCAGCGCGCGCGTGTCCATCGCCTCGCTCCACAGGCCGTGGAGCTGGCTGTCGCCCTGGTACATCATCGCGACACGCTGGAGCAGGTCGTCGGATGCCCGGGGCAGCGCCGACGGCGCGTAGCTGGCGACGTCACGAGCACCGCGCAGCGTCAGCGGCACCGTCGCGGATACCGCAATGGCCTTGGCTTCACCCGAGGGGATGAGGCCCAGCATCCGGTTCATCCAGCCGTCCTTGAGCTGGTAGGCGCCCGCGCCGCCGGTCTCGAGCACGTTCTGCCCGTCGAAATGCGAGCGGTCGCGGTAGGGCGACGCGACGGCGTGCGCGAACAGCGCCTCGTGCGCGTCATACATCGTGCCGATCGACCCCAGCGACGGATGCAGCGCGAAGGTCGCATCGAGTTTCTTCGCGGTGGCGAAGTCGGCGGCGAGCTGGCCCCGCGCGCCGGCAAAGGCCGGATCGCCGAGGGCACCCAGCGTGCCCAGTCCATCGGCGGCGCCACGCTGGATGATGAATACGAACCGGCGGTCGGCATCCGCCCTGGCGAAGGCCAGGCGCGGCGCGAGGCCGAGCGCGGTGATGCCGATACCGCCGGCGATAAAGGAACGACGGTCGAACATCATCTATCTCCTGAGCGATTCGGGGGCAACGAGCAGCAGCGCGAGCGCCTGGCCCGGGCTCTCGGCCCGATCGAGCGATTGCTGGGTGGCCGGACTGATCGCGCCGGGAAACAGCTTCAGGGCGAGCGCGCGGGCATCGACCTGCGTCCCCGCGCGCATCGCGAAGCGCTCGGCCGCCTCGACCCGCCGGACCAACGCGTCGGGGCCGGCCCAGCTGGCGGCGATGTCGTCATAGCCGACCGGCTGGCCGGGTCGCCACATCGGCTGGCCGAGCTGGTTGAGCAGGCCGACCATGACCAGCGAATCGGCGATCCTGGCGCCCAGCGCGCGCATCGTCGAGATCGACCATTCCCACGGCGTCTTGAACTTGAGCGGCGGCGGCGCCCACGCCTCGGGCGAGTCGATGATCGCACGATAGACGGTCGGCAAGTCGCCGTTCGACTTGAGGAACGCCGCCTCCAGCCGCCCGACCATCGCCGGCGGCGGGTTGTCCCCGGCGAAATGGCGCGCGAGCTTGGTCGCGATATGCCGGGCAGTCGCGGGGGCGATCGCAACGTCGTTCAGCACCGCCTGCGCCTGTTCGACGCCCCCCGCGGGGTAAGTCTTGCCCATGATGCGGCGGTCGCCGGGCTCGTGGATCGGCGCGGCGAAGATGAAATCGCCCGGCAAGCCGTTGGTGCCGGCGGCGCGGGCGCCCGGCCCCTGACCAATGCCCGCGACCGTCCACCCAGTCATCGCGCGGGCGAATTCGGTGACGTCGGCCTGGGTATAGTCGGTACGCACGCCGAGCGTGTGCAACTCGAGGATTTCGCGCGCGAGATTTTCGTTCAGGCCGATCTTGCGCATGCCTCGCGCGGCGACGCGCTGGCCGAGCAGACTATTGGGCCCGACCGACACCGCCTGGTCGAGATACAGCAACATCGCCGGATGCCGTTCGACCGCGGTCAGCATGTCGCGGAAGCTGCCCAGCACGTGCGGCCGGATGGCCTCGAACTCCAGCGTGCCCGACAGGCCGACGACCTGGAGCTTGTCGGCCGAAACCGCGAAATGGTTTGCCCAGAAATAGACCAGCCGCTCGACGAACGGCGTATCGCTGTTCAGCGCGACGGTGGCGCGCGCGCCGACCGCCTCGGCATAGCTCTGGCGGTTCTCGCGTGCCGCGAACTGGCGGGCCTCCCGCTGGACGTCGGTGGGACCGGGAGCCGGTGGCGCGCCAGCAGTCGGCGTCGCCGTCGCGCCAGCTTGCGCGCGCAACGCCCGCTGCGTGCGGAAATAGTCCGCGAGTTCGGCCGATACCGAGGCGCTGGTCGGCGCCTTGGCGATCGCGTCGGGCCTGGGATCGAACTGGCCGAATTGCGCGGTCAGCCACGCCTTCGGATTGGCCGGGAAGGCTTGATCGGGCCGGGCGCCGAGCCCGAAGCGGTTGAGCGCGATACTTGCGTCGGTCATCTGCCTGTCCCCAAGGTATCGGTGGTGGATATGCCCGACCTGTCGCAAGAGTTTGTCAGCAACCTTTGAGCGTGATTTGGAGTCCGTTTGGAAATTGGCGAAAGAACGAGTTTTATGCGGACCCTGGCCCTTCAAAAACCCTCGGGCAGGTCGATCGGGCCGACCGCATCGCGATAACGGGCGATCGCATAGCGGTCGGTCATCCCGGCGATGAAGTCCGCGATGTGCCGACTACGCCACGGTTCTTCGGCGGGAAGCGAGCGGGGCCAGTCGCCGGGCATCAGCGCCGGGTCGGCGCGATAAGCCGCGGCGAGACCCGCGATGATGGTGCGCGCGACGTCGGCGGCGGCGGTCTGGCTCGGATGATGATAGAGGTTGGCGTACATGAAGCGCTTGAGCGTGCGCTCATCCTCGCGCATCGCATCCGAAAAGCCGATCAGGGCGCGGTCGGCGGCGCGAACGTCGTCGACGCTGGCAATGCCCGCCGCATCGATCGCGGCGCGGCTGGTAACGATCAGATCGTCGACCATCGCGCCGATCTGGCCGCGCGTCAGCTCGCCGATCAGGCGACCGGGCGCGATGTCGCCGAATTCGGCGCGGCACGCCCGCCACCCTCGCGCCACCAGCGGCACCGCCAGCAGCTGGTCCAGCGTCAGCAGGCCGGCGCGCAAGCCGTCGTCGATATCGTGATTGTCATAGGCGATGTCGTCGGCGATCGCGGCCACCTGCGCCTCCAGGCTGGGCCAGCGCGTCAGTTCCAGCGAAAAGGCCGCGTCGGCCTCGGCCAGCGCCCATCCGGGTGCGGCGACCGGCCCGTTATGCTTGGCCAGCCCCTCCAGCGTTTCCCAGCTCAGGTTCAGCCCGGGCCAGCGCGGATAAGGGCGGTCGATCAGCGTCAGCGCGCGCAGCGTATGGCCATTGTGGTCGAACCCGCCCGCCCCCGCCAGCGCGGCGCGCAGCGCATCCTCGCCGGCATGACCGAACGGCGGATGGCCGATATCGTGCGCCAGGCACAACGCCTCGGTCAGATCCTCGTTCAGGCGAAGCGCACGCGCCACCGCGCGGCCGATCTGCGCCACCTCCAGGCTGTGGGTCAGGCGAACGCGGAAATGATCGCCGTCCGGCGCCAGGAACACCTGGGTCTTGTGGCGCAGCCGACGGAAGCTGATCGAGTGGATGATGCGGTCGCGGTCGCGCTGGAAGGCGTCGCGATGGCCCGGACCGCCGTCCCTGACCCTGTGCTCAGCGTGTTCGGCGTGCAATCGGCCGCGGCTGGCGGCCGGATGCGCGGCATAGGAAGCAAGCGCGGTCATCGCCTGCGCCTCTAGCCGTGCCGCGGCCCGAAAGCCAAGTCGCGCCAGACGCTATTTTGTGGACAGGCGGTCGACCTTCTGGCCCGGCGGGCTGGTGAAGACGAAGCCCGACAATCCTGCCCTGGCCATGTCGTTGACGAAATCCTGCGCCTCGGCGCCGTTCCTGAACGGGCCGGTAAGCACGCGGTTCGTCGCGCGCAGCGGGGTGGACCAGCCGGTGCGGCCCTTGAACAGATCGGGCGCCCCGGCCTTGAGCCGCGCCCATTCCTTTTCCAGCGCCGCCTGGTTGGCGCCGCCGGCGACCTGGACCCAGACCCGCGCCGGCTCGCCTCGGGGAGAGCCCTTGCCGGCTGCGTCCGCGGCGGCGCACCGCGATACTGCCTTGCCACGCCTGATCGGTCGCGATTTGGTGGCGGCCGGTGCGGCCTTCGACTTGCCGGCGATTGCACAGGCATCGTCTGCCGTGCTGTCGGGGGCGATCGCGGTGCCGGCTGTCGGGCAACGCGAACTGGCCTTTCTACGTGCCGACGTTGCGCGACCGCCGGTCACGGCGCGCTTTGCCGTGGTACCGGGCCGGGTATCGGACGCACAAGGATCGGAGTCGTCGGTCACCATGGCGACCTTTGCATTGGTGGCGAGCTTGGCGCAGCGCCGGCCGATCGCGGTACGGGCGGCGGACGCGCGACCTTTGGCGCTCGCGCGCGATGTTCCGGGTTGCGCATCAGGCGTGCAGGGATCGATATCGCTGGCGGTCGAGGCAATCTCCGCCTTGCCGCCGACCACCGCCGGACACCGCAAGCCGGCCCTGGTACGTGCCGTCGCGCTGCGGCCCGTGCCGAGCTTCCGCAAGGCCCCCTCCCTGCCGATGACACGGCAGGGATCGTCATCGCCCTGCGGATCGGGACGCTGGTTGTCGGGAACGCTCCTTTTCACCTCCATCGTCCCGGGGCCGCGGCTTTCGAACGGCTTGGCCGCAACAACTAACGGGGCGGGGGACGGTGCGGCGATTGCTACCGGTGCCGGCACCGGCGGCGACCCCGTCGTAGCCGAGGCGACAGCCGGCGGGGAGATGCCCAGCTCGGCGCCGGGAACGTCGATTCCGGCGATGATCCGAGCCAGCACGACATCCTCGCTGACCCCCGCGATGGACGTGGCGGGCACCCCGACGGTCGCAGCGGCGCTCGGCGCAGGGTCCGCAGCAGCGACCGGCGGCGGCACCGGCGCAGGTGTCGATATGGGTATCGGCGTCATCAACGTCGGTTTCGGCGCCGCTTCGACCATGGCAAGCGTCGCCGGCGGCGCTGTCGGACTCGGCGTCGGCCGCGGCTTGACCGCCGCCATTGGCGGCTTGCCGACGGGGATCGCGATTGGCGACGGGGTGGGTCGCGGCAGCGGCTGGACCATAGCCGTAGTCGCGCTGGGCGTCGGGCGGGCGGCGGTGGGTAGCGGCTGGACCTTCGCCGTCGCGCCCGCCGGCGAGGGGGGCGGCGGCAAGGCGGGTTTGGACGCAGGGACGGCCGCAGCAAGCGCCGGACCGCTCTCGTCCGCCTGGCTCTTGCGCCGGCGCACGCGGCGATCCTGGCCGTTCGGCTTGGGGACGACCATCGCCACCATGGCCGGCTTCGGCGCGGCCGGATCGGGGCCGAGCACGGGCAACGGCGGGATCAGCCTGGCATCGGCATAGCGTTCGGGGCTGACCCGCACCTCGCCAAAATGGACGGCAAAGGCGCGATCGACCGGCGAGAGCAGCGGCAACCGCTGAAAGAACGACGCCAGGCCCTGTCCCAGCCCCGGCGAAATCATGGTGTTGGCGATCTTCTGCGCGCCGGGAACGTCGCCGTTCATCGCCAGGATGAACGCACGGTCCCGCCAGGCCGCGCGGTCGCTGCGTCGCAGCAGCGGATCGAGCTGCGCCAAGGCCAGGTCGCTCTTGCCTGAGATGCCGAGCGAAAGTGCGTAGCGGCGGGTCGTTTCGTCACTGGGCGTGACGGCCAGCGCCAGGCGATAGTCGCGCTGGGCGCGGTCCGGCTCGCCAATCAGGTCATAAGCCAGACCGCGGTCGGCGGCGAAGCGACGTGGATCATATCCGCGCGCCTCCGCCTCCTGGAACCGGCGCAGTGCTTCGCCCGGCCGCTCGGCGCGCACCAGCAACACCCCCATGCCCGCCTTGATCCGCGGGTTGAGCGGTTCAAGCTTTTCGGCGCGCGCGAAGAAACCCGCCGCGGCGATATTGTCGCCCATCTTCAGCGTCAGTTCGCCGGCGGTGGTCAATGCCTCGATATCCAGCGGGTTCGTCGCCAGGATCCGCATGTCGGCGGCAAGCGCGTCGGCGTCGCGATTCTCGTCCGCCGTCTGCGCCCCGGCCCGCAGGCCGATGATCGCCAAACCCAGGACGGCGCAGGTCAGGAGACGGCGCAGGGTCATCGGGCACCCAGCTAAGCGGGGTTGCGGTCCGGCAGGCAATGACGTCCCCTCACTCCCCGCGCCAAGCCGGGGCGCGAAGGCGATGAACGGCTTGGAGCACCGTCCGAAACACGCCCACAGCGCGCTTAAAGCTGTGCCAAACGCATCCCCGGCGCGGTTTCAACCAGATTCCTGGCTATTGATTGTTCTGCCGATGGAGGAAACGCGGGATATCGAGAGGGTCCTTGGCGGCCTCGGCATCGTCACGCGATCCCGATCGAGCCACGCTCTGCATCCGTTCGAACAGCGTTCCGCCCAGCTTCGCTCGCGGCGCCGGCGCTGCATCCTGCAACGTGCCGGCCGCAATCCTGCCGCCCGCCGCCTCCGACGCGCCGGATGGCGGCCATGCAGGCTTGCCATCATCGGCCGGCCTGGCATCATCGATGTCGTCGCCGAAGGTCAGCGGGGCCATCGCCGCCGTCACCGCCGATTCGCTGCCGAGCACCAATTCGTCATCATCGGCAGCGACCGGGTCGGTTGGTGCATCGTTCGCGGCAGGAACCGGATCGGGAACCGCCACGGCGTCTTCCTCGACGATCGGATGCAAAGTGGGCGGCGGGGAAGAGGACGCAGCCGGCGCCGCGGCGGCCGGATCGGTGCGGCGCGCATTGGCGAAGGAAAAGGCGCGCGTCGGCTCGGGCATGGTCGCGGCACGGCTGTCCGCCTCGATCCCGGTGGCGACGACCGATACGCGGATCTTGCCCTCCAGATCGGGGTTGAACGCCGAGCCCCAGATGATGTTGGCGTCCTCATCGACCAGCTCGCGAATGTGGTTGGCGGCCTCGTCGACCTCCAGCAGGCGCATGTCCTCTCCACCGGTGATCGAGACGATCACGCCCTTGGCGCCCTTCATGCTGACGCCGTCGAGCAACGGGTTGGCGATCGCCTTCGACGCGGCTTCGATGGCGCGGTTGTCGCCCTCGGCTTCGCCGGTGCCCATCATCGCCTTGCCCATTTCCTGCATCACCGACCGCACGTCGGCGAAGTCGAGGTTGATCAGGCCCGGCATGACCATCAGGTCGGTGATCCCGCGCACGCCCTGTTGCAGCACCTCGTCGGCCATCTCGAACGCCTGCTTGAAGGTGGTATTGGCGTTGGCGACCAGGAACAGATTCTGGTTGGGAATGACGATCAGCGTGTCGACGAACTTCTGCAATTCCTCGATGCCGGCTTCGGCCGCCTTGGCGCGGCGGTTGCCCTCAAACGCGAACGGCTTGGTCACAACGCCGACGGTCAGGATACCCATGTCGCGCGCCGCTTTGGCGATGACCGGCGCCGCGCCGGTGCCGGTGCCGCCGCCCATGCCGGCAGCGATGAACACCATGTGTGCGCCGTCGAGTTGCTTGGCCAGGCTCTCGATCGTTTCCTCGGCCGCCGCGCGCCCGATTTCGGGGCGGCTGCCCGCGCCCAACCCTTGCGTGATCTTGGCGCCAAGCTGCACGCGCTGCGGGGCGGTCGACTGTTTGAGCGCCTGCGCGTCGGTATTGGCGACCAGGAAATCGACCCCCTGCACGTCTGCACGCATCATGTTGGCGATGGCGTTGCCGCCGGCACCGCCCACCCCGATCACCGCGATGCGCGGCGTCAGTTCGTCAACCTCGGGAGGAAGAAATTCGACCATTTGCCCTGTCTCCGCAGCTTTCCGCCTACCGGGAAAGTCCTCTAGCCCGGCCCTGTCTTGCACCATCGATCGCCTGCGTTCCAGCGCAAACCGGTACGCCGACGCATTTACCTAATAGTTTGCGCGCGCGGTGCGAATCAGCCGCCGGAACATCGCCATACCGGACGGACGATGGACCATCTGGCTTGGGCCGGAAGGCAGCGCGCGCAAGTCGATCGGATCGCTTGCGGCATGATGGACGAGCCCCGCCAGCGTCGCGAAGGCCGGACCCGCATGCGCTTCGGGCAGGCCGGCAAGGCCGCGCGGGCGACCGACGCGGACCGAGCGACCGAGCGCCGACTGCGCGTAATCGGCCATGCCCTTCAATTCCGCGCCGCCACCGGTTAACACCACCTGGCGTCCTACCGCCCCTTCGAACTTCATCGCCGCCAGCGCCGCGCCGACCTCGCCCATCAGCAATTCGAGACGGTGGCGGATCACCGCGATCAGCGCCGCCTTGGTGATGCGCGGTCCCTCGCCCGCGCCATCGTCGCCCAGTGGCGAACTCCCGATCATGTCATGATTGTCGCGCGGTGTCGCATTGGCACAGCCGTGGAAGCATTTCATCCGCTCGGCCTGCGCGCGATTGGCGCCGAAGGTCGAAGCGATGTCGTCCGTCACGTCGGCGGCACCCATGCCGATCGTCGTCAGCCCGACCAGCATCCCGCCGGCGAACAGGGAAACGTTGGTGATCCCCGCCCCCAGCTCGACCAGCGCCACCCCCAGTTCGCGCTCCTCCTCCGACAGGCAGGCCATGCCGGTGGCGACCGGCGCGGCGATGATCGACTTTACCTCGAGATGCGACTTGGCCACGCACAATCCGACATTGCGCACCGGCGATCCATCGGCGGCGACGACATGGATGTGCACGCCCAGCCGGTCGGCATGTAGGCCAAGCGGGTTCCTGACCCCCTGCAACCCGTCCAGCGTATAGAGCGCCGGCTGGGCATGGAGCACCATGCGGCCCGCCGGATCGATCGATTCCCGCCCCGCCCGCAGCAAGGCGTCGATATCGGCCTGTTCGATGCGATGGCCGCCCATCTCGAACTCGATCGAGGCGACATCGCTCACCAGGCCGCCCGCCGAAAAACCGACCCAGACGTTCTCGATACTGGTCTGCGCGATATGCTCGGCCTGGGATACCGCCTCGCGTACCGCGATCTCCGTCGCGGCCATGTCGGCGATGCAGCCGCGCTTGACCCCGCGGCTCTCGCGCTGGCCGGTGCCGAGGACGATCAGCTCGCCGCCATGTCCCTTCTGCGCGATCATCGCCGAGACCTTCGACGATCCGATATCGAGCGCGGTGATCAGCCCGTCGGGTGCGGTCTTGGCCATGATGCTCTTCCTCCTGTCGGATATTATCGCTCAAACCCGGTCGCGTGGTTCGCCAACGCCGTCGCGGCCCGCGACGGGCGCGGTTCGGGCGCCCGCCGGCCCCGCCGGATCGGTGATCGATCCGTCGCCGACCCCGCCGGGCTTGCGCGCGACCAGCCGGGTCGGGTCGCGCATGTCGAACTTGATCCAGCCCTTGCCGAGCAACGCGCGGGCGCCGTCCAGCTTGGCGAATTTGCGCAACGCGCGCGCCGCCTCGACCTCGCCTTCGGGCAGCGACAGCGTCTCGCCGCTCTCGAACAGGAGGTCCCAGCGGCGGTTGCCGATCCAGGTCGCGGCACGGACCATCGACCTGAGTGCGGGCGCGACCGCCATCAGCCGTTGATAGGCCGGCTCCTGCTGGTCCGCGCCGGGACCAATGACCAGCGGAAGGTCGGGCATTGCCGCGGCCGATACCGGCTCCAGGAACACGCCGTCGCGATCGATCAGGCTGAGTTGTCCCTTGTCCTGCCAGATCGCCACGGGCGTGCGCTCGACGATGTTGATGAACAGCGTGTCGGGCAGCCGCCGCGAAACGTGTGCATCGGCGACCCAGCCATATTGCAGGAGCCTCGTCCGGACCGCGTTGAGGTCGACCAGCGGCATCGCGCGCGATTTCTGGTCGAGGGCCACGGCATAGACCGTCATCGGATCCAGCCGCCTGGCGCCGGTTACCTGGATCTGCTCGACGCGAAAGCCGGCGCGGCCGACCTCCTCGGCCACCGCAATGCCCACCGCGCCGGGGATCCCCAGCCAGCTGGCCGCCACGATCGCCAGCGCGGCGACGCCGCTGACGATCGACCAGGACGCGATCCGGCGCAGCGTGTCATGGCTGACCGGCAAGACGGCGATCAACCGGTCGATCCGCGATCCGCGCTTCAGGCGCCGCTGGGGCTGCTTGCGCTGGTTCGTGCGGTTGTTGCGGCGGCTCATGCGATTGCCTCGTCGATGATCATCTGGACCAATTGCGGATAGGAAATGCCCAGGTGGCGGGCCTGTTCGGGCACCAGGCTGAGCGGGGTCATGCCGGGCTGGGTATTGACCTCGAGCAGGAACAGGCCGTCGACCCCCTGCTCGTCGTCCCAGCGGAAGTCGGAACGCGACGTCCCCCGGCATCCGAGCAGCCGATGCGCGCGCAGGGCGATTGACCGGCACGCCTCGGTAATCACGTCGGGAATGGCGGCGGGGAAGACATGCTCTGTCATGCCGTCGGTATATTTGGCGTCGTAATCGTAAAAGCCGCTCTTCGGACGCAGCTCGGTCACCCCCAGCGCACGATCGCCCAAAACGGCGGTGGTCAATTCGCGGCCGCGGATGAACGGCTCGGCGAGCAGCTCGTCGAAATCCTGCCATGGGCCCGCAACGTCGCGGCCGATCGGCCGGCCGTAATTGCCGTCCGCCGTCACGATCGCCACGCCGACCGACGAGCCCTCGTTAACCGGCTTGACGACATAGGGGCGTTGCAGCGGGTCGTCCTCGAACAGCTCGGCGGAGCGCACGATCCGGCCGCCCGGCATCGGCACGCCGTGCGGCACCAGCGTCTGCTTGGTCAGTGCCTTGTCGATCGCGATCACCGAGGTGGCGAGCCCCGAATGAGTGTATCTGAGCCCCATCAGATCTAGCATGCCCTGAACGCTGCCGTCCTCGCCGGGCGTGCCGTGGAGCGCATTGAAGACGATGTCGGGCCTGGCCTCCACCAGCCGCGGCGCGACGTCGCGATCCATGTCGATCCGCGTCACGCGATGGCCAAGCGATTCGAGCGCATCGGCGACCCCGGCCCCGGACATCAGCGACACGGCGCGCTCGGCGGACCAGCCGCCCATCAGGACCGCGACGTGGAGGGGGGTCATCACATCCTCTCCATGCCGGGGAAGATGTGGAGCAGGGTGCTCATGTCGTCACTCCCACCCGCTGTATCTCCCATTCCAACGTTACCCCCGAAGCCGCCTTCACCTTGTCACGCACCTCTTCGCCCAGCGCCTCGATATCGGTGCTGGTTGCAGCGCCCAGGTTGAGCAGGAAATTGCAATGCTTTTCGGATACTTGCGCGTCACCTTTACGCAGCCCACGACACCCCGCCGCATCGATCAATTGCCAGGCCTTGTGGCCATCGGGGTTCTTGAAGGTCGATCCGCCGGTCCTGGAGCGCAGCGGCTGCGCGGCTTCGCGCGCGGCCGCGATGCGGTCCATCTCGGCCTGGATCGCCGACGGCTCGGCCGGGCAGCCGCGCAACGTCGCGCCGGTAATCACGCATCCGGCCGGCAGCGCGCTGTGGCGATACGTGCAGCCGAGCGCGTCGACCGCAAGCACCCGGCGCTCGCCCGACCGCAGGACGATCTCGCATTCGACCAGGACCTCGCCGGTCTCACGGCCATAGGCGCCGCCGTTCATCCGCACGAAGCCGCCGACCGTTCCCGGGATCGAGCGCAGGAATTCGAGGCCGCCGATCCCGGCGTCGCGGGCGGTCGACGACACCAGGATGCCGCTTGCCCCGCCGCCGCAGCGCAAGGTCGTCGCGTCGATCGCCTCGACCCGCGCAAACGCCTTACCCAGACGTACGACCACGCCGGGCACGCCGCCGTCGCGGACGATCAGGTTCGATCCCAGGCCCAGCGCCATTACCGGCATCGCCGGATCGAGATCGGCCAGGAACGCGGCGAGATCGTCGATATCACCGGGCTCGAACAGCCATTCCGCCGCGCCGCCGCTCTTGAACCACACAAGCGGGGCCAGCGGCGCATCCTGGGTGAGCTTGCCGCGAAGAGCGGGCAAATCCTCTCCGGGACGTGGAGGGGAACCGCCAGCGAAGCCGGTGGTGGAGCCAGCGTGCTGTCGGCCGCGCGCGCCCTCCACCAGCCTGGGGCTGGTCCCCCTCCCCGTGCCGGGGAGGATTTCGGTGTCGCCGTTCACGCCGGCACCTCTTGTCGTCGCGTCGTGACCGCCTCGGCCAGCCCCGCCGCCCACTTCGTGATGTCGCCCGCGCCCAGGCACACGACCATGTCGCCGGGCTGGATCTGCCCGGCGAGCGCCGTGGCGAGTTCGTCGGCGCTCGCCACCGTCGAGGCCGCGCGGTGGCCGCGGCGTTTAAGGCCATCGACCAGCGATTCGGCGCCGACGCCGTCGACCGGCGCCTCGCCGGCGGCATAGACCGGCGTGACATAGACGATGTCGGCGTCGTTGAACGCCTGTTGGAAATCCTCCATCAGGTCGCCCAGCCGCGAATAGCGGTGCGGCTGGACCACCGCGATCACGCGGTTAGCCACGCTTTCGCGCGCCGCCGACAATACCGCGCGGATCTCGACCGGATGGTGGCCGTAATCGTCGATGATCGTCACCGCGCCGTCGTCCAGCGCAATCTCGCCGACCTTGGTGAAGCGGCGCTTGACCCCGCCGAACTTGGCGAACCCCCGTTGGATCGTCGCGTCGGGAATGCCGAGCTCCAGCGCGACGCCGATCGCCGCCAGCGCGTTCTGGACATTGTGCCGGCCGGCCATCGGCAGATCGATATGCTCGATCGACCGCGTCGTGCCGTCACGGTGACGGACGATCGCCTCGAAGCGGTTGCCGCCGGCGATCGGCACGACATTGACGCCGCGCACGTCGGCCTGGGTCGAAAAGCCATAGGTCACGATGCGCCGGTCGCGCACGCGGGGCAGCACCGCCTGGACCTCGGGATGGTCGAGGCACAGCAAAGCGGCGCCATAGAAGGGCACGTTCTCGATGAACTGGACGAACGCATCCTTGACCGCGTCGAAGCTGCGATAATGGTCGAGATGCTCGGGATCGATGTTGGTGACCACCGCGATCGTCCCGTCGAGGCGCAGGAAGCTGCCGTCGCTCTCGTCGGCCTCGACCACCATCCAGTC
>NZ_CAXTHV010000016.1:0-78522 GCF_964244265.1 uncultured Sphingomonas sp.
GCCGCCATCAGCCTCGCCGCAATCGTCACTTGGTGGATATGAGTCTCGGCCCTAGGAAAGGCTCCAATTACCCTCACCCGGGCGAGATCGATAGGGCCTGCCGGATTAGCGTTTGACCCTTGTTTGTTCTGATGTCACCAACGGCCCGTGACCGAGGAAGAAGCCCTGTCAATCGACGACTCCGCCGGCAACGACGTTGCCTGCACGCCGAACGAGGCCAGCGATCCTGCGGAGTTCGTCGCACGCTACGTGCCCGGCGAAATTCTCGCCCGGTACGAGGTATTCTCCTATCGTAACGCGGCGTTGATCCTGTCCGAAGCGCATCCGGTCGAATTCGCCGAGCTGATGGAGGCGTTGCGCCGGTTCCGGCTGACGCGGGCGATCATCGCCAAGGCAGGCGGGAACGAATCAGAAATCCCCAAGGCGTTCTCGACCTTGCTGCGGCCGCATGGCTGGCACGAGACGACGATCCAGGCCGACCTGCTGGTGAAGCTGCTGTGGCGGGAGGCCGCTACGAACGACCGTGGCAAGGCGGTGAGCACACGGATGTCGCGAGAACTGACCAAGGCGCGGTTCCTCGACGGCCACAAGGTGGATTACGTCAAGAGCCGGGTGGCGTTCGATCTGGAGTGGAACAGCAAGGATCAGACGTTCGACCGCGATCTCTATGCGATGAGCGCGTTCAGCCAGTGCGGCGTGATCGATGTCGGCGTGCTATTGACGCGAAGCGAGGCGTTGAACGGCGTGTTCCGAGAGATGGGGTTGATGGCGAAATACGGCGCATCGACGACATGGATGGGCAAATTGCTGTACCGGCTGAATGCGGGACGCAACGGCAGCTGCCCGGTACTGGCGATCGGCATCCGGCCCGAGTGCATAGAGGACAATTCATGACCACCGATGCCGCACTCGATTTCGCCAAGACAATGCGGGGGCGCAAGTTCGCGACGATCCTGGCCGATCCGCCATGGCGCTTCACCAACCGCACCGGCAAGATGGCGCCCGAGCATCGCCGGCTGTCGCGCTACGGCACGATGAGCCTCGACGAGATCTGCGCGTTGCCGGTGGAGGGCGCGGCGGCCGATCCGGCGCATTTGTACCTCTGGGTGCCGAACGCGATGCTGCCCGACGGGCTCAAGGTGCTGGCGGCGTGGGGCTTCGAGTATAAGTCGAACTTGGTCTGGCACAAGGTGCGCAAGGACGGCGGATCGGACGGGCGCGGGGTAGGCTTCTACTTCCGCAATGTGACCGAGCTGTGCCTGTTCGGAGTGCGCGGCAAGAACGCGCGAACGCTTAGCCCCGGACGGCGGCAGGTCAATCTGGTGGGGACGCGCAAGCGCGAGCACAGCCGCAAGCCCGACGAGTTCTACGACGTGATCGAGGCGTGCTCGCCTGCGGCTAGGCTGGAGCTCTTCGCGCGGGGAGAGCGGAAGGGCTGGACGGGCTGGGGCAACCAGGCCGAGGAGTATGAGATCGGGTGGGAGACTTATGCGCACAACTCGCGGCGCGAGGGGGCGGGGGCTTGGGTGGAGGCAGCGGAGTAGTCTTACTGAGTTCCAGCCAATCAATACATTAATCTGAGATATCGCTGTTGTATATTCAGGTACTGTTTACCAACGATCCGTTCGTGGTCGATGAGGCTGCGTTTCCTGAACCATTCGCACAGTGCGGGCGGGGGCGAGCGTTTAGGTTATTCCGCCGCCGCCATCTCCCCG
This sequence comes from uncultured Sphingomonas sp., assembly GCF_964244265.1. Lineage (GTDB taxonomy): Bacteria > Pseudomonadota > Alphaproteobacteria > Sphingomonadales > Sphingomonadaceae > Sphingomonas. Next base: position 1,716 of record NZ_CAXTHV010000016.1, read on the forward strand.
CGCCTTTGCCCTTGGCACAATAACGGCGCCAAATATCGCCCCGTAACGCTCGCGGCCACCTTCACCACCGCCTCCGGCGTTCCTTGCGCCACAACCTCGCCACCCTTCACGCCACCCTCCGGCCCCAGATCCAGCACCCAGTCCGCGGTCTTGATGACGTCGAGATTGTGTTCGATCACCACCACCGTATTCCCCTGCTCGACCAGCTGGTGGAGCACCTCCAGCAATTTCCGCACGTCCTCGAAATGCAGGCCGGTGGTGGGTTCGTCGAGGATGTACAGCGTCTGGCCGGTCGCCCGCCTGGACAATTCCTTGGCCAACTTCACGCGCTGCGCCTCGCCGCCGGACAGCGTCGTCGCCTGCTGGCCGACCTTGATGTAGCCGAGCCCGACCTCGACCAGCATCGCCATCTTGTCGCGGATGCCGGGGACGGCCTTGAAGAATTCCGCCGCATCCTCGACCGTCATGTCGAGCACGTCGGCGATGCTGTGGCCCTTGAACTTCACCTCCAGCGTCTCGCGGTTGTAGCGCGCGCCGTGGCAGACGTCGCAGGTGACGTAGACGTCGGGGAGGAAGTGCATCTCGATCTTGAGCACGCCGTCGCCCTGGCACGCCTCGCACCGGCCGCCCTTGACGTTGAAGCTGAACCGCCCGGGCTTGTAGCCGCGCGCCTGCGCCTCGGGCAGCCCGGCGAACCAGTCGCGGATCTGGGTGAAGGCGCCGGTATAGGTCGCGGGGTTGCTGCGCGGGGTGCGGCCGATCGGCGACTGGTCGATGTCGATCACCTTGTCGAGATATTGTAAGCCCGTGACCTTGTCGTGCTTGCCGGCGAGGATGCGCGCGCCGTTCAAGGACCGCGCCGCGGCGGCGTAGAGCGTGTCGATCGTGAAGCTCGACTTGCCCGAGCCCGAGACGCCGGTGATGCAGGTGAAGGTGCCGAGCGGGATGCTGGCGGTGATCCCGGTCAGATTGTTGGCGGTGGCGTTGTGCACGGTGAGCTTCTTGCCGTTGCCCTTGCCGCGCACCGGCGGGACGGCGACTTCGCGGGTGCCGTTGAGATAATCGGCGGTAACGCTGCCGGGGCTGGCGAGCAGCTCGTCCAGGGTGCCGTGCGCGACGATCTCCCCGCCATGGACCCCGGCGCCCGGCCCCATGTCGATGACGTAATCGGCCGAGCGGATCGCGTCCTCGTCATGCTCGACCACCAGCACGGTGTTGCCGAGATCGCGCAGACGCCGCAGCGTGGCGAGCAGCATGTCGTTGTCGCGCTGGTGCAGGCCGATCGAGGGCTCGTCGAGGACGTAGAGCACCCCGGACAGGCCGCTGCCGATCTGGCTGGCGAGGCGGATGCGCTGCGATTCGCCGCCCGACAGGGTGCCGCTGGTGCGATCGAGGTTGAGATAATCGAGCCCGACATTGTTGAGGAAACCGAGCCGCTCGAGGATTTCCTTGAGGATGCGCTCGGCGATGGCGTTCTGCTGCTCGCCGAGCTCGCCCGGGATCGCGGTGAACCAGGCGAGCGCATCGACCACCGAGAGGCGGGTGATCGAGGAGATGTCGCGCATCCCGACCTTGACCGCCAGCGCCTCGGGCTTGAGGCGGGCGCCGTGGCACGTCTCGCAGGCGGCGCTGCTCTGATATTTGGACAGCTCCTCGCGCATCCACGCGCTCTCGGTCTGCAGCAGGCGGCGGTTGAGATTGCCGATCACGCCCTCGAACGGCTTTTTCACGTCATAGGATTTGCGGCCGTCGATGAAGGTCAGCGTGACGGGCCTGCCTTTGGTGCCGTGGAGGATGACGTCGCGGATATCCTGCGGCAACCCTTCCCACGGCGTTTCGAGGCTGAAGCCGAATTCGCGCGCCAGGCTGCCGAGCACCTGCATGTAATAAGGCGACGGCGGGTTGGACCTGGCCCACGGCACGACCGCGCCCTTCCTGAGGCTGAGCGCGTGGTTGGGAACGACGAGCTCCTCGTCGAACAGCATCTTCTCGCCGAGCCCGTCGCACGCCGGGCAGGCGCCCTGCGGGGCGTTGAAGCTGAACAGGCGCGGCTCGATCTCGGCGATGGTGAAGCCGGAGACCGGGCAGGCGAATTTTTCGGAGAAGACGATGCGGTTGGGCGGGATGCCTGCGCCCTTCATCGCACCCCCATCCGTCACCCCAGCGCAAGCTGGTGTCTCACGCGGCTCCTGTCCCGCGCCATCGCCTGAGACCCCAGCTTGCGCCGGGGTGACGGATTTGGCGAGCGCCTCCGCCACCGCGCCCTCCACCAGATCGACATATGCCAGCCCCTCGGCCAGCTTGAGCGCGGCCTCGAAGCTCTCCGCGAGGCGCGTACCGATCCCCTCGCCGACCACCAGCCGATCGACCACCACCTCGATATCGTGCTTGTATTTCTTGTCGAGCGCGGGGGCCTCGTCGATCTCGTGGATCGTGCCGTCGATGCGGACCCGGGTGAAGCCGGCCTTCTGCCATTCGGCGAGCTCCTTGCGATATTCGCCCTTGCGCCCGCGCACGACGGGGGCAAGCAGATACAGCCGCGTCCCCTCGGGCAGCGCCAGGACGCGATCGACCATCTGGCTGACGGTCTGCGCCGAGATCGGCAGCCCGGTCTCCGGCGAATAGGGGATGCCGACGCGCGCCCACAGCAGCCGCATGTAATCGTAGATCTCGGTGACGGTCGCCACGGTCGAGCGCGGATTGCGGCTGGTGGTCTTCTGCTCGATCGAGATGGCGGGGCTGAGGCCCTCGATATGATCGACATCGGGCTTCTGCATCAGCTCGAGGAACTGGCGCGCATAGGCCGAGAGAGACTCGACGTAGCGGCGCTGTCCCTCGGCATAGATGGTGTCAAAGGCGAGGCTGGATTTGCCGCTCCCCGACAGGCCAGTAATGACGGTCAGGGTATCGCGCGGAATGTCCACGCTCACGTCCTTGAGGTTGTGCTCGCGCGCGCCGCGGACGGAGATGTGGGTCAACATAAGGAAGTTTGTTCCAGATTTGTTCGTTGCGGGCAAGCGGCGCAAGAGCCGGAAGGAGATGGGACGACAGGAAAGGGGGTTCAACACGCGCGCGGTCGACGATAGCAAGCGGGCGCAATGGTGTCGCGGCCGGGGATATCGGTTCGTCACGGGTTGCACGAAGGATGAACAACGGATCAAGCACCGGTTCGGGCCGCCGGCCTCACGATCGGCACGATCCTGTCGAGAGGGAATGACGTGAAGCGTTCATGGGGAGAAAGGCTGGCCACCGCGAGTACGATTGGTGCGCTGGCGGCGATGCTCGGCGGCGTTCTGGCGCTCGGCGCGCAGGCGGCGCCGGTCGCGAAAACCACGAAAGCCACTGCCAGGAAGGTCGCGAAAAAGCCCGCGATAAAATCGATGAAGAAGGCCGCAAAGAAGACCGGGGATACGCGGCAGGCCGCCAAGCGCGCGCCCCCGGTCGCCCCGGTCGTCCTCGCGCCGCCGCTACCGCCACGGACACTGGATCCCTCGCTGTATCGCTATGTCGACGACGCCGACGCGTTGATCATGACGGTCGGCACGTCGCCGCCCGATTTTGCGTTCCGCCTCGACGGGGTCGAAGCGTTCGTGTGGCGGTTGACGGGCGATTACCTGGTGATTGGCGAGCCCGATGCCGATCATTATCGTTTCTACGCCTTCGCGCCAGGCGCGGACTATCCGTTCTTCGTCAGCGCCGACGGGTACAGCTATGGGCTGGAGGGGCGGCAGATCGCGGCATTGTACGCCGCCGACGGCCAATTGGTCGACTGGCGCTATGTCGGCACGGCCGGGGACCAGGCGGCGTTCCTGGCGGATCGCGGCTTTGCGCTGCGCCGCGCGATGAGCAATCGCCGGCCGCTGATCGCCGACCAATGGGCCGATGATCGCTGGTTTGTCGCCGACCTGCTGGTCGAGTTAGGCCAGTGGCGCGGCCGGCCCGGCTGGGCGAATTACCGTCGCACTCCGGGCTGGCAAGCGCGGCGCGGGCGCGATGGCGAAACCCGGTTCGACGCGGAACGCCGCCGGCGACGCGACGAGGGCGACCGCTTTGATCGCTGGCGGCGCAACGGCGCTGCGGCGGTGACGCCGCCCCGGCGCGACTGGCAGGAGAGCCGGCCCGGTTTCGCGCCGAACCCCGCCACGTCCGGACGCCGGCGGCGGCGCGACGACGATGGCCGCACGCTGCTGCCGCCGGCGGTACCCGATATAGTCTCTTCGGCCGGCGGGGTCGCTGGCCGGGCGCCGCAGGTAACACCCGCAGCGGCGGGCGCTGGTGGGCGCGGCGTTTCTACCGGAGGCGCGGGCAGGGCGGGTGGACGCATGCGTTCCCCGGACGCCACCGCGCCGATTGCGCCCGTAGCGCAACCGGGAGTGGCGCCGCTCGTCGTCGTGGCGCCACCGGTCGCCGATGCACCCCCCGTCGCCGATGCACCCCCCGTCGCGGATGCGTCGCCGGCAGCGGCCGTGTCGCCCCCCTCCGTCGATATCCCTGCGGCCACCCCACCCGAACCGTCATCGGGGCGTGGCGGTAGCGGCGGGCGCCGCGAGGGTGCGGGCCGAGGGGAGGATCGCGGGTCGCGGCCGGCGGTCGATCCCGCGCCGCTGCCGCCACCGGTCATTGTCGCGCCGCCGGTCGCCGTGCCGGCCGAGGCGGTGCCGCCCATTCCTCCACCGGCGGCGGTCGATCCGTCGCCCTCGGTCGGGATCGTCGCGCCACCATCGCCGCCGCCTCTGCCCCAGACCGTGGCGCCCGCCGCCGTGGCCGCTCCGGTCGAGGCCGCGCCGCCGCCACCGCCGCCACCGCCTGCACCGCCTCCCACACCCGACGCACCGACTGACGATTCCCCGAAGCTAAAGACGAGTGAGTGAGGGCGGCGGCGCGCGGTGTTACAATGGCAAGTGGAAGCGGCGCCCGGCGCTGCTCTGCTCTTGGTCAAGCTGCTGGACTTGTTGGGAATGATTTGATCAGCTCGCCGTCATCATTGCCGGGGGGAAGACATGAAAATCCAGCTGACCGATACCTTGCGCACCGAATACCGATCGATGTTCGACACCTGCGCGATCACGCCGGCGCGCCGGTCGGCGGCCGGGCGGCTGGTCGCGCGACTGTCGGCGAACAGGCCGCGCTATGCTCCGGTCGCCGACCGGCTGGCGATGCCGTGGCATGTCGTCGCGGTGATTCACAACATGGAGGCGTCGCAGGACTTCGCCCGGCATCTGCACAATGGCGACCCGCTGACCGCGCGCACCGTGCATGTGCCGGCGGGGCGGCCAGCGATCGGGGCGCCGCCGTTCAGCTGGGAGGAGAGCGCGGTCGACGCGCTGATGCTGCACGGGTTGAACGCCTGGCGCGACTGGACGGTCGGCGGCACGCTCTATCAGCTCGAACGGTATAACGGCATGGGCTATCGGTTGCATCACCCGTCGGTGAAGTCACCCTATCTGTGGAGCTTCAGCAACCATTACGATCGCGGCAAATATGTCGCGGACGGAACGTGGTCGGCGACCGCGAGGTCCGATCAATGCGGGGCGGCGATATTGCTGCGGCAGATGGCGGATGAGGGGCTGATCGCATTCGCCGCTGCCCCGGCGATGCACGACGGCTGAGCCGAACGCGACTAGGCGAGCGCGGAGCGGATAGCGGCGCCGGCAACGATCGGTGCGCCGGCGACCAACAGCAGGCTGGTCGCGCCCAGCAGCTTGAGCGTGCCCGCTCCCCCGTCCAACGACCCCGCCCCGAAAATCAGCAACGGCACCGCCAGCGGCAGCAGCAGAAGCCCGGCAATCGCCCCCGCGCCGCGCAACCGCGCGGTCAGCGCGGCGGTCGCCACCGCCAGCGCGGCAAGCCCCGGCGTGCCGATCAGCAACCCCAGCTCGATCCGCGCCAGCGCCGCCCCGGTCAGGCGAAGCAGCGCGGCGGCGGGCACTGCCGCGAGCAGCAGGGGGGGAGCGAAGGCGAGCCAGTGCGCGGCAAGCTTGGCGGAGGCGATCGTCGCCGGCGCCCAGCCGCGCGTCACCAGCTGGTCGATCACCCCGCCGGCAAGGTCGGGCAGGACCAGCCGATCGACCGGGGTCAGCGCCGCGAGCAATGCCGCCGCCCACAGCACGCCACCGCCGACGCGCGCCAGCAATGCCGCGTCGGGCCCGACCGCGAACGGGAACAGGATCGCGACCAGCAGGAAGAACGCGACCGGCAACAACGCGCCGCCGGCGGTCCAGGCGCGCCGCACGTCGCGCACGATCAGGATTGCCAGCGCACTCATTTGCCCAGCGCGATCTGTCGTGCCGCGGGCAAGCCGATCGGCAGGTGGCTGGCGACCAGCACGATCCCCCCCGCGGCGCGATGGCCCGCCATCGCCGTCGCCAGCCGCTCGACCGCCTCGGCGTCGAGGCCGTTGGCGGGCTCGTCGAGCAGCCAGATCGGCATGCCGCTCGCCAGCACGCGGGCAAAGGCCGCGCGGCGGCGCTGCCCGGTCGACAACAGGCGCACGGGCATTTCGGCCAATTCGCCCAGCGCCAGCGCGGTCAGCGCGCCATCCACCGCCGCCGCCACGTCGCTGCGGTCGAGGCGTGCCCAGAACAGAAGGGCATCCGCCAGCGACAGGTCGTCGTCGAGCGCCGTCGCTTCGGTCAGCAACGCACGCGCGCCGCTTGCCGCTACCCTCCCGGCAGCGGGCGGCAACAGCCCGGCGGCCACCCGGATCAGGCTCGACTTGCCGACGCCATTGGGCCCGCTGACCAGCGCCGCGCCGCCCGGTTCGAGCTTAAAGGACAGGCCCTCGAACAGGCGCCGTCCGCCGCGAATGCAGGCCACGTTGTCGAACCTCAGCACTCGACCCGCCTTCGGCCGTCATGTGTCTCTTGTCCGTTCATGGTGCCCGGCATAGGCCGATGCAGCGACGGGCGGCAAGCAAGGGAGTGTGGGCGATGGTCGAGCAGCTGGACGAGGACGAACGCGCTCGCGCGCTGGATGCGCTGGACGAATGGGATTATGACGCGGCGCGCGACGCGATCACCCGGACGCTGACCTTTGCCGACTTCGTCGAGGCATTCGGTTTCATGACGCGCGTCGCCCTGCTCGCCGAAAAGGCCGACCACCACCCCGAATGGACCAATGTCTGGAACCGGGTCGACATCCTGCTGACCACCCATGACGCGGGCGGCCTGTCGCATCGCGACATTGTGCTCGCCGAGGCAATCGACGCGCTGGTGGATTGACGGCGTATCGTCGTACGCCTTGTACGCCCTGCGCTCTTCCCGCACACCGGCATCGATGCCCGCCTTATCGCATCCCGCCGGACCCTCGGTTACCCTGTCGGGCGTTGCCAAGAGCTATACGGGCGTGGTCGCGGTCGCCGGCGTGTCGCTGGAGATTGCCGGGGGCAGCTTTGTCGCGCTGGTTGGGAGTTCGGGGTCGGGCAAGTCGACGCTGCTCAAGACGATCAACCGGCTGATCGAACCGGACGCCGGATCGATCGCGATCGGCGGTAAGGACGTGACGCGCGGCGATCGGCACCGGCTGCGCCGGCGGATCGGCTATGTGTTCCAGAATGTCGGGCTGTTCCCGCATTTGACCGTTGCCGAGAATGTCGCGATTGGGCTGAAGCTGCGCGGTGACCGGGGCACGGCCGGGCGGGTCGAGCAGTTGCTCGCGCTGGTCGACCTGGCACCGGCGATGGCAATGCGGATGCCTGATGAGCTTTCGGGCGGCCAGCGCCAGCGGGTGGGGGTCGCGCGTGCGCTGGCGACCGAACCCGGCCTGATGCTGATGGACGAGCCGTTCGGCGCGCTCGATCCGGTGACGCGCGACCAATTGGGCACGGCCATCCACGCGCTCCACGACCGGCTCGGCCTGACCACGATCATGGTCACGCACGACATGGCCGAGGCGCTGATCCTGGCGGATCGCGTGCTGGTCATGGCGGCAGGGCGGATCGTCGCCGACACCACCCCGCAGGCGCTGCTGGCGGGCGAGGGCGGCGATGCGGCGCAGGCGCTGGTGGCGGTGCCTCGTGCGCAGATGCGGCGGCTGGCGGTGCTGGGGAAGGAGCCATGAGCGACTTCCTCGAAGCCTTGTCCCGCGTGCCCGATCTCCTCGCGCAGCATTTGTTGCTGGCGTTCGCCGCGCTGGCGCTCGGTATCGTGCTCAGCCTGCCGCTGGCGGTGTGGTCGGCGCGGCGGCCGGGTGTCGGACGCGTCGCGCTGGCGCTGGCCAGCCTGGTCCAGACCATTCCCAGCCTCGCGCTGCTCGCATTGTTCTATCCGTTGCTGCTGTCGCTGTCGGCGCTGGTCGGGGGCGGCATCCCGGCGCTCGGTTTCCTGCCGTCGCTGCTCGCGCTGACGCTGTATGCGCTGCTGCCGATCCTGCGCAACGGCGTCACCGGGCTGATGGGCATCGATCCGGCGGTGATCGAGGCCGCCGACGGCGTCGGCATGACGCCGGCGCAGAAATTGCGGCTGGTCGAGGCGCCGCTGGTCGCGCCGGTGCTGATGGCCGGCATCAGGACCGCGGCGGTATGGACAATCGGCGCGGCGACGCTGTCGACGACGGTCGGCCAGCCGAGCCTGGGCGACATGATCTTCGCCGGGCTGCAGACGCAGAATTGGGCGCTGGTGCTTGCCGGGTGCTTCGCCGCGGCGGGGCTGGCACTGGCGGTCGACGCGCTGCTGGGCGTGATCGAACACGGCATCGCCCGGCGGCGGCGCGGGCCGGTATGGCTGGCGCTGGCAGTGCTGGCGGGGGGCGTGATCGCCGCGCTGGCGCCATTGCTGCCGGGCACGCAGCCGACGGTGGTAATCGGCGCCAAGGGCTTTTCGGAACAATATATCCTGGCGCGTGTCGTGGGCCACCGGCTGGCGAGGGCGGGGTTTCATGTCGTCTATCGCGACGGGCTGGGATCAGGGGTGATGTTCGCGGCGCTGAAGGCCGGCGATATCGACGTCGCGGTCGATTATACCGGCACGCTGTGGACCAACGAGATGCGTCGCACCGACAACCCGCCGCGTGATGCGATGTTTGCGGCGATCGCCCGCTGGCAGGGCGCGCAGGGGATGCGGACAATCGGCCGGCTGGGGTTCGAAAACGCCTATGCCTTCGCCATGCGGGCCGACCGCGCACGCGCCTTGGGACTGGTCAGCCTGGACGATCTGGCGGCGCGGGCGGGCACGCTGAAGTTCGGCGCCGACCTCGAATTCCTCGAACGCCCCGAATGGGCGGCGATCAGGCGAGTTTATCCGATCCGGTTCGCTGGCGCCAACGCTTATAACCCGACCTTCATGTACCGCGCGCTGTCAGGCGGCCAGGCCGACGTCATCTCGGCCTTTTCCTCGGACGGGAGGATTGCCGCCGACCGGCTGGTCGTGCTGACCGATCCCCGCCATGCCATCCCCAATTACGACGCGATCCTGACTGTGTCGCCGCGGATGGCAAGCGACCAGCGCCTGGTCGAGGCGCTGCGCCCGCTGGTGGGCCGGATCGGCGTCGAGGCGATGCGCGAGGCAAACTACATGGTCGATCGAGATACCGACAAGGCAAGTCCGGAGACGGCGGCGCGGTGGCTGGAGAAGAAGGTGGGATTGTCCGGGCCGGTGCGTCTCCGGGACAGCGCGGCTATCCCGGTGCTCGCTCGGCCCTAGAAGAACAGCTTCCTTACACTTACCCGTATCGTACGGCCCAAAGGGTCGAGGTAATCGGGCTGGTAGCTGACCGGCGTGTTGCCGGCGGCATCGGTGACGCGCTGGCGCGTGTCGAAGATGTTGTCGACGCCCAGCGTCACGCGCATGCCGCGCGCCCAGGGGTTCTTCTTTAGGAACGCGAGCTGCTGGCCCAAATCGGCGAACAGCCGCGCATTGAGCGTTCCCAGGCTGGAGAAATCGAGCGTCTGGGGGACGAGCGCGGTGCCACCGACGACGCGCGTGCCGCTCTGCCAATTGGCGCTCAGCCGCGCGCCGATGCCGTTGTTCGAATAACCCGCCTGAAGCTCCAGTTCGTGGCGGGGCTGGCCCGCGCCGCCGGTCGAGCCGCCGTTCAGCCGGTCGATGATCGGCAGGCCCGGCGCGATCGTCACGCGATCGGTGAAATGCCAGGTGTGATAGATCGCGAAATTGAGCCGTCCGCCCCCGCCGCCTAGCGCGCCGCCGCCGCCACGGCCGCCGAAGCCGCCGCCCGCTCCCCCGGCGCCGCCCGGTCCCCCGGCGCCGCGTCCGCCGCCCTGACCGCTCGCACCGCCGCCGAACGCCCCCCTCAGGCTGCTTAGCGGCCCGTCGGGGACGCGTCCCCCGCCAGGCAGTGGCAGCCCGGCGAACGGGTTGGGCCCGGTGCCGGCCCGAAATGCCTCGATCTGGCGCTGCAGCTTCGATTTGAGCCGTGCCGAAAAGTTGAGTCCCCAGCGCAGTTCAGACCGGTCGGTCCGCTCGAAATTGACCGACCGCGCGTCGATCGACAGCAAATTTCCGCCGCCATCGCGCACGAAACGCCCGGGGAATGCCGTCTCGATCGCCGCGGTCGTGCCGGGGAAGCCGGCAATTGCGTTGCGCACGGTCGACTCGACGTAATTGGCGCTCAGCGTCAGGTCGAGCTTCTTGAGCGGCTTGGCGGTCAGCCCCAGCTTGAACACATGGCGGCTGTCGGCAACCAGCGTGGGATTGCCGCCGGTGGTGCGCAGGACGCTGACCGTCTGGCCGGTCCGGAAATCGAACACCCGTGCATTGGGGGTGGCGATCACCGGGTCGCCCAATTGGTTGGCGCTCGGCGCATCATCCTGGTCGGTGACCGAGGCAATGAGCTGGAGTCCCTCTACCGGCCCCCAGTTCACGCCATAGCCGCGTGTCGTCAGCGTGCCGAAGTCGGACAGGTGATCGACCGCGAAATTGCCGTTGAGCGACAGATTGCCGAGGAACGGCAGCACGCCGGCGGACCTTTTGGCGATCGGCACGTCGAGATTGACCTGGCCATTGGCGATATCGCGCGCGACATTGCCGGCCTGGTTCAAGCCGAGCCGGAACGATCGGCTGTCGAAACGCGCGACCGATCCGCCGACGCGGATCGCGGTCGCGACGTCGCCGGCGGGCAGCTTGAACAACGATCCGTTGACCAGCGCGTCGACCCCGCCGACATTGGCGGTGGATTGGCCGCGATTGGCCGGCAGCACGCCGAAATTGGCCGCGTCGATCGGCCCGAACGGGTTGAACCCCGCGTCACCGGCGTTGAGCCGCGCCTGTGCCAGGCTGGTGTCCAGCCCGAGTTCGCTGAACGTCTCGCTTTCGGTACGGTCGTAATTGCCGGTCAGCGACCAGCGCCATTTGGAGCTGATATCGCCATTCATTGTGCCGCCGAGATGCAGCGTCAGCGTCGAGGAGCGCTGTTCCAGCGGATTGATCGCCGAGGCCGCGCGATCGAGCACCACCGCGCGGGTGAACGGCGAATAGGGATTGCCCGCCGGCAGCACCAGGCTGACCCCGGCCAGCCCCTGTGCCGAAACGCTGTCGGTATATTCCAGGCGACCGTTCAGCGACGCCGAGACGTTGCCGAATATCGTGCGCGCCAGCACCGCATTGACGCTGAAGTCGCTGCTCGACGGCAGCAGCGTGCGATACCGGCCCTGGTCAAAGCCATTATAAGCGTTGGCGGTCGGCGCGAAGCTGGCCAAGGTCGGGCGTCCGCTTGCGGCGGTTGCCGGTACGCCGGCAAAGGTGACCGGCCGCCCGACCAGCGCGCTTAGCGCCGGATCAACCTGGCCGTCGGCCGATGCCGCGCCGGGCAGGATCGTCCCGACGGGATCGAACGCGGTCGGATTGGCGAGGATGTCGCGTTCGGATTCGAACAGCGCCGAGCTCGTCTGATAGGAAAGGTGGAGGTTGAACCGCCCCTGCTGGTTGATCTGGAGCAAGTCGAGCTCGCCTTGCGGCGTCGCCCGGCCGCCGGCGGTGGCGACGCGCGCGGTGGCTTCGGCGGTGACCGCGTGGAAGCGGCGGCGCAGGACGATGTTCACCACCCGCTGGTCGGCGCGATAGCCGTATTTCAGCGCGACTTCTTCGGGCAGGATGTCGACCCGCGCGATCGCCTCGGTCGGGATATCGCGGATTTCCGAAAAACCGGAAATGCGCTTGCCGTTGAGCAACACCACCGGCGCGCCGCCGCCGCCACGGTCGCTGCGCGTCTGCGGCGCCAGCTCCGTCAGCAATTCGGCGATCGAACTGACGCCGTAGGAGCGAATGTCGGCGGGCCCCAGTTGCTCCTCGGGCGGGATGTCGCCGACCACCGCCCCGGGCAGGTTGCGCGTGCCGGTGACGATGATGTCGTCGCCTTCGTCCTCGGGCGCCGCTTGCGGCCGGGCGGCGGGGCCGGCCGGCGGGGGCGACGCGCTCTGCGCATGGAGCACGGCCGGCGCGACACCGGTGAGGAGAGCAAGCGGGACGAGGGGAAAACGCATCTGAACTCCGGCACAGGCGAGGACGACCCGCCGCGCCTAGCGAGCAATTGTCGCTAAATTGTGCCGCGTGGCGTTCACGGCAGGCGGTAATGGTCCGCCAGCCGATCAAGCGCGAGCGCGAGCACCAGCCGCCCGGCGCGTGTCGGCCAGCCCAGCGCGCGTTCGGCGGCAGGGACGCCCTCGCCGGCGCAGACCACGCGCCACAGAATGTCGTTCAGGCCGCGACCGACGGCCGCGATCGCTGCGTCGAAGCGATCTCGCGCGGCGAGCTGGGCGGTGGTGGGATCGCCTTCCCCCCGCCCGCCGCAGTCGACGCGCACGCGGTCCCACGCCATCGTCACGCTGGGCGCGATCGACGCGCGTTCATAGTCTTCGCGCAGCCGCTCGCCCGCTTCGACCTGACGCGTGTCGAGCAGCCCGCGCGCGCCGAGCCAGGCGAGCGCCGATTCGGCGCGGTTAACCGTGACGCTCCGCCGCCGAACGCCCGATCCCGCGGCGCGGCGGCCGTCAGCGTGGATTTCCATCTCGGTCAGATCGCGCATCGGCTTCTCCTGTTTGGAGCTCGGTCTTGCCAGATGACTTCCTTTGTAGGACAGAAATAACCTGAATGGTTAGGGATTAGGCAATGATCACCGCGATCCGCGAGATTCGCCGCGCCAAGGGCCTCACGCTTGATGATGTCGCCGGGCAATGCGATCCGCCGACCACCCCGCAGACGATCGGCCGGCTGGAAACCGGTGCCCGCACCGTTTCCGTCGCCTGGCTCAACCGCATCGCCGCGGCCTTGGGCGTGGGGGCGGGTGATTTGGTCAAATTACCCGAGCGCCCGGACATCGGTGTGGCGGCGATCATCGACGGCAATGGCGTGCGAGCCCCGCGCCATCCCGCGACGGTCGCGCCTCCGCATGTCGCGCCGGAACTGGTCGCGGTCATCGTGGCCGCCGGCATCGGCGATTACCGCGCCGGTGACCAGCTTTGGTGCCGGCGTCTGGTTCCCGACGCATTCGCCGCGGCGCTCAACCGCGACGTGCTGGTGCCACGATCGGCCGGACGATTCGCGTTCGGTCGCCTGATCGGGCGCGAAGGCGGCAAGCTTCACCTGCTGCCCCTCGGCGTGGGGACACGGCAACAGGTGCTCGCCGAACCGCCATGGATCGCCTGCGCGATGCGCCTGCTGAGAACGCTGTAATGACGGCCTTCAGCGAACCGCCGAAATCGGTCGCGCCGTGAAACTGGTGGGCGGTGACGGTCTCGAACCGCCGACCCTCTCGGTGTAAACGAGATGCTCTACCAACTGAGCTAACCGCCCGGCGGGCCATGCTTGGCCCGCCGCGTGCTCGGGCGCAAGCCGTCACGTGATCGGCAGCCCAGCCTGCGCCAGCAAGGCGAAGTAACGCTGCATCCGCTCGCGCGTGGTTGCGCTCAGCACCATGAAGATGCGGCGGCGGTCGGCAGGATCCGGCTGGCGCTCGAACAGGCCCATTTCGGTCATCCGCCCGAGCCAGCGCAAGGCCGTGGTCGGTGGCACCGCCGCGGCGATGCACAAGCTGGACACCGACACCTGCGCGCCTTCCAGCTGGGCGGCATATAGATCGAGCAGCATGTCCCAGGCCGGATCCTCGAACAGACCATCGGGAAATTGCTGGTCGCGCAAGCGACGGGCGCGGATCGCGCGGCGTATGTCGGCGGCGGCGACCGGCGGGGCCGAGAGATCCGGCGGGGGAGAATAGCCGCGCTTGCTGTCCGACACGGCATCGGCGCGAGTCGGGCTGTAATCCGGGGCGGCCAGCCGCGTCAGCATTACGGCGATCCGCGCCACTTCCTCGCTGAGGCGCCGCAGTCTTTCCACATCGCCGTCGCGCGCACGGTCGTGGGACATAGGGGCGCCCGCGACCAGCGCCAGCGCCACGGCGCCAGCCAGGATCGCCGGCGCGGAATCGCATTGCAGGTCGACATGCGGCCCGAACAGGCTGACCGAAACAAGGTCGATCTGATCGGTCGACAGGACCATCACGACCCGGGCGCCGGTAGTGCGCGCCAGCCTATCGATGGTGGGCAGGACGTCAGCGATGTCGCATTCGGCGGCGCCGACCGTATCGACGAGGATCAGGTGAATGCTCCCCGCTCGGTCCAGCAAGTCGGCTGCTCCAGCCCAGGTCGTCGTGTCCGCGACGCGCCCGCCCCCCGCCAGCACGATGCCCGACAGGGTGGCGATGTCGCCATCGGCGACGATCACCGCTGCCGGAGCGGTATCGGCCACATACGGCGCGATCATGCGATCAACCCAGCGACTTCACGATTTCCTCGACCATCTTCTTGGCGTCGGCGAGGAGCATCATCGTATTGTCCTGGTAGAACACGTCGTTGTCGACGCCGGCATAGCCGACGCCGCCCATCGACCGCTTGATGAACAGCACGGTCTTGGCCTTGTTCACGTCGAATACCGGCATGCCGTAGATCGGCGAGCTCTTGTCGGTCTTGGCCGCCGGATTGACCACATCGTTGGCGCCGATGATGAACGCGACGTCGGTCTGCGCGAATTCGGAGTTGATGTCCTCCAGCTCGAACACCTCGTCATACGGCACGTTGGCTTCGGCGAGCAGGACGTTCATATGGCCGGGCATACGCCCCGCGACGGGGTGGATGGCGTATTTCACCCGGACGCCCTCTTCCTTCAGCTTGTCGGCCATCTCGCGCAGGACATGCTGCGCCTGCGCCACCGCCATGCCGTAGCCGGGGACGATGATGACCTGTTCGGCCTGGCTCATCAGGAACGCAGCGTCCTCGGCCGATCCGCGTTTCCAGGGCCGGTCGGTCGCGGCCGCCGCCACCCCGCCGCTGTCGCTGCCGAACCCGCCGGCGATCACGCTGATGAAGCTGCGGTTCATCGCGCGGCACATGATGTAGCTGAGGATCGCGCCCGACGATCCGACCAAGGCGCCGGTGATGATCATCGCGGTGTTGTGCAGCGTGAAGCCCATCGCCGCTGCGGCCCAGCCCGAATAGCTGTTGAGCATCGACACCACGACCGGCATGTCCGCCCCGCCGATCGGGATGATCAGCAAAAAGCCGATCGCGAAGCTAAGTCCCGTGATCGTCCAGAACACCCACGGCGCCTGGTCCTGCGTGAAATACGCGATCAGCCCAAGGATGCCGGCCAGCACGGCGAGGTTGATGATGTGGCGCCCGGGCAGCATGATCGGCTTGCCGCCCATGTTGCCGTTGAGCTTGAGGAAGGCGATGACCGAACCCGAAAAGGTGATCGCGCCGATCGCGACGCCCAGGCCCATTTCCACGCGGCTCTGGGTGAAGATGCGGCTCGCCTCGTCGGCGATGCCGAACGCCTGCGGATTGAGGAACGCCGCGCCCGCGACCAGCACCGCGGCCAGGCCGACCAGCGAGTGGAATGCCGCCACCAATTGCGGCATGTCGGTCATCGCGATCCGCCGCGCGGTGACGATGCCGATCGCGGCACCCAGGGCGATGGCAGCGAGGATTTCGACCATCGCTGCGAGGTCGATCGTCACCAAGTCGAGCCGCGGTACGTGCACGATCAGCGTCGTCGCCACCGCGATCGTCATGCCGATCATGCCGAAGCGGTTGCCACGCTGGCTTGAGGTCGGGCTCGACAGTCCACGCAAGGCCAGGATGAAGCATATGCCTGCGACGAGATAGGCAACGGCAGCCCAGGGATTCCGGGAAAGCCCTTCCATCCTCAGCGCACCTTCTTCTTGTACATCGCCAGCATCCGCGCGGTCACCGCAAAGCCGCCGAAGATGTTGACGCTGGCCAGCACCACCGCCAGCAGCCCCAGCCATTTCGAGGTCGCGCCCGTCGCGCCCAGCCCGACCGCCGCGCTGGCGATCAGCGCGCCGACGATGATCACGCTCGAGATCGCGTTGGTCACCGCCATCAGCGGCGTGTGCAGCGCCGGCGTAACCGACCAGACGACGTAATAGCCGACGAAACAGGCCATTACGAAGATCGACAGGATCCCTACAAAGTCCATCGCGGTTCTCCGTTACCGCCGGTATTGGCGGCTTCGACGCCCGCTGTCGAGCGGTCAGCCGAACGCCATGCCCGGGATCATCACCAAGCCGGCCATGCCGGCCAATGCGCCGGTGATCCACACCCACCGCATCAGCCAATAGGGCCGTTGCAGCATCGCCATGCCCTGCGCGCCATAGGCTTCGAGCCGGGTGCTGACGCCCGCCACCTCGCTCCAGGCGAGATGCGCGCGGCAGGCGGGCGGCCGATAGATCAGCGAGCGGTTGGCCGGCAGCACGAGGTCGATTTCGGCATCGGAGATCGCAATCCTCCCGCCGCGTCTGCCCCGGCTGTCGCGCCAGACATAGGCGACCAGCGCCCATTGGAACGCCGCGATCGCAGCCATGAACAGGCCGATGCCGACGCCGCCCCTCATCGCCACCATCAGCCACAGCGCCAGCCCGGTCATGCCCAGCGCAAGCGTGCCGATGAAGACGGCCATGACGCCGGAAAAGATCGCGCGCGCCCAACCCTTCCGCCAAAGGCGGACGCCGGGATTATGCTTGTCGTCGATGAAGCCGGTCATGACATCAGCCAGTCAGGCCCTATCGCCAATGCGCCAGTCACGGGGATTGGCCCGCATCGCCCAGAGGGGCTTGTCGGCTCCCGCCGATTACGCCAGCAACCGCGCATTCACTACCGCGCCGCCTTGCGTCAGCCGCACCGCGTCGCCGATCTCCGCGTCGAGTACCGGCCGGCCCGCCTCCTTGTTCCAGAAGGTCGAGAGGAAATTATAGAGGTTGCGCGCGAACAGCGCCGAGGCATCCGCCGCCAGCCGGCCGGCGACGTTGCGATGGCCGACGATCTTGACACCGTGCCGCTCGACCACGTCGCCCGCCACCGCACCCTCGACATTGCCGCCCGATTCGACCGCGAGGTCGACGATCACGCTGCCCGGCTTCATCGTTGCGATCTGCGCGTCCGAGACCAGCCGGGGCGCGGCGCGGCCGGGGATCAAGGCGGTGGTGATGACGATGTCCTGCCTGGCGATATGCGACGACACCAAGTCGGCCTGCGCCTTCTGATATTCCTCGCTCATTTCGGTCGCATAGCCACCCAATCCCTCGCCCACGATCCCGGCGACGTTCTCGACGAAGATCGGTTTGGCGCCCAGGCTGAGGATTTGCTCCTTGGTCGCCGACCGCACGTCGGTTGCCGAGACCTGCGCGCCCAACCGCCGTGCCGTCGCGATCGCCTGAAGCCCGGCGACGCCGACGCCCATCACGAAGCATTTGGCCGCGCTGATCGTGCCGGCGGCGGTCATCATCATGGGAAAGGCGCGGCCATATTCGGCCGCGGCGTCCAGCACCGCCTTGTAGCCGGCCAAGTTCGACTGCGACGACAGGATGTCCATCGACTGCGCGCGGGTGATGCGCGGCATGAACTCCATCGCCAGCGCCTCGAACCCGGCGGCGGCATAGCCGTCGATGCGGGCGCGCTCGCCGAACGGGTTGAGGCCGGCGACGATCCACGCCCCGGCCCCGGCCCCGGCCAGTCCATCAGGATCGGGACCCTGCACGCCCAGCACGATGTCGGCGCCGGCCAGTGTCGTGGCCCTGTCGCCCACCGCGGCGCCGGCATCGGCAAAGGCGGCGTCGGTGACGTTGGCGCCGGCGCCGGCGCCCGCCTCAACCGCAATCGCGGCGCCTAGCGCGGCGAATTTCTTGACGGTCTCGGGCGTCGCGGCGACACGATGTTCGCCGGGCGCGGTTTCCTTCAGGACGGCGATCTTCACGCGGCGGCGCTATTTGCCCGAGATGAAGAAGACCACGATCATCGCGATCACGAAGCACGCCCCCGCGCCGTATTTCATCAGCCCCAGGATGGAATGATACGTCGCTTCGTGTGTCTTGATGTCGGTGTCGTCGGCCATGTCCACCCCGTCGTTCAGCCTGATGACCCAGCATTAGACCGCGGCCTCGATCGCCTCAACCCCCGGGCCGCGATTGGTTCATTCCGGGCTTAAGTCCCCCTTTACGGTCGGGCGCTATGGTTACTGTCTGGACTTGGGACGAAGAGGGGCGGGATGACGCGCAACGGACAGCGCCTCCTGATGTTGATCGACGAGGAACCCGCGCAGCGCCGACTGGTATCGGCGATCGCGGGGCGGCGTGGCTGGCGGTCGGTGTACGCACCGGATGCCGAGACCGCGGTCGCGACGTTGGGCACGCAGGACGGCATGCAGCTCGACGCCATAGTGCTCGACAGCTGGGGACCGGACGCCGACGCGGAACGGCTGGTCACCGAATTGCGCCTGCGCCGGCCGCAACTGCCGATCCTGATGCTGACCGCCAATGGATCGGTCGCGCAGGCCGTCGCGGCGATGCGCGCGGGGGCGACCGATTTCCTGGTCAAGCCGCTCGCCCCCGAACGGCTGGTGTGCGCGCTGGAGGCGGCGGTGGCCGGGATGGCGGCGGGCGAGTTGCGCCCGCTGACCGAGAAGATCCCCGCCTTGCTCGGGTTCGACGAGATCGTCGGCGCCGCGCCCGATTTTCGTGCGGCGCTGGCGATCGCGGCCAAGGCGGCGCGGGCGCGCGTCCCCGTGCTGATCGAGGGGGAGAGCGGCGTCGGCAAGGAAGTGGTGGCGGAGGCGATCCACGCCGCTTCGCCACGCGGCAAGACGCCGATGGTCGCGATCAATTGCGGCGCCATTCCCGCCAATCTGGTCGAAAGTGAATTGTTCGGGCACGAAAAGGGCGCCTTCACCGGCGCGTTCGAACGCAAGATCGGCCGTTTCCAGGACGCCGACGGCGGCACCATCTTCCTGGATGAAATCGGCGAGATGCCGCTCGATGCGCAGGTCAAGCTGTTGCGGGTGCTGCAATCGGGCGAGGTCCACCCGATCGGCGCACGCCACATGCGCGAGGTCGACGTGCGGGTGATCGCCGCCACCAACAAGCGGCTGATCGAGGAGGTCGAGGGCGGCCGGTTCCGCGAGGACCTCTATTACCGGCTGAACGTCGTCCCCGTGACGATCCCGCCGTTGCGCGAGCGTACCGGCGACATCCCGGCGCTCGCCCGCCATCTGCTCGCGCGGATCGCCGACCAGCCGGGGCTGCGGCCGCTCGGCATCACCGATGACGCGCTCGCGCTGCTCGGGCGGTACAATTGGCCGGGCAATGTCCGCCAGTTGCAGAACGCCTTGTTCCGTGCCGCCGTGCTCTGCGAAGGCGATGCGCTGACCCGCGCCGACTTTCCGCAGATCGCCGCGCTCGGTACGCCGCGCGCGCCCACGCCGGGCGGTCAGATGGCGACCAGCGGCGGGGTCACGCTGTTTCGTCCCGACGGCAATTTGCGCCCGCTGGAAGAGATCGAAGCCGATGTCATCCGCCTCGCCATCGGCCATTATCGCGGCCGCATGACGGAGGTCGCGCGACGGCTGGGGATCGGGCGATCGACGCTCTACCGCAAGCTCGGCGAACTGGGGATCGACAACGCAGCGTGACGGTCAGGTGCGACCGGGGCCGTTGCCGGCCTGTTCCGGTGGCGATCGGCGGTCGATCCGAGCCTGCAGAGAGGTCCAAAGTTCACGAAAGTTCACGGGGTCGGGCCATGCCGCCCGCCATCCGGCGGCAATGGCCCAAAGGCCAGCCCCGCAATCGGCCAGCCGGATAAACAGAGCGCGCCGGCCGGTAGCCGTCGGCATGGCAGTCTGGAAGTAGGTGCTGTCGATGACAAAGAACCAGCCGACGCTGCCGGCAAGAATCCTACATTGCAAGGTTGATAGTCGCGCTGAGGTTGATGTTCTCGACGGTAGCTTCGACCTGTGGTTCTCGGCGAAGGCAGACCCAATTCATCGCCCCACCAGCGCCTGATCGCGCAGGCCGCGCCAGACCTTCAGCGCCTGCACCGTCTCCGCTACGTCGTGGACGCGGAGCAGCTGGACGCCGGCCTCCGCACCCTTCAGCGCCAGCGCGATCGAGCCGCCGAGCCGCCGGTCGGCGGGCGCTTCGTTCGACAGCGCACCGATCATCCGCTTGCGGCTGGCACCGAGCATCACCGGACAGCCGAGACCATGGAACAATGCCAGGCCGTTGAGCAGCGCGAGATTGTCGGCCAGGGTCTTGCCGAAACCGATGCCGGGATCGACGATGATCCGCGACCGATCGACTCCGCCCGTGACGACCGCCGCGACGCGGGCCTCCAGCCAGTCGAACACGTCGGCCAGCACGTTGCCATAGCGTCCGTCGCCATGCGGCCCCCTGGCCGGATCGGGCGAGTGCATCAGGATCACCGGGCATCGGGCGCTCGCCACGACCTCAAGCGCGCAATCGTCCCACAGCAACGCGGCGACATCGTTGACGATCGCCGCGCCGGCCGCCAGCGCCGCCGCCATCACCGCCGCCTTGCGGGTGTCGATCGAGACCAGGGTGCCGGCGCCCGCCAGCCCGCGCACGACCGGCTCGACCCGCTTCACCTCGTCGCCTTCCCAGACCAGAGCGGCACCCGGACGGGTCGATTCGCCGCCGACATCGATCAGCGCCGCGCCCGCTGCCGCCATCGCTACCCCGGCGGCGACGGGATCGCCCGTGGCGCCGCCATCGGAAAAGCTGTCGGGAGTGACGTTGAGGATGCCCGCGACCTGCGGCTGGTCGAAACGCAGGGTGCGCTCGCCCAGCATTAGCGGCGGGCGCGGAGCGGTGATCGCGGCATGGAGGCGTGCGGCGCGTTCGTCGTTCGCGCCCAGCGTCGTTGCAAAGTCGGCAACGGCAATCGTGCGCTTCGCTCCGTCCTCGATCACCTCATAGGCGGCGAACCACTGCATCCCGCCGGCGATCCGCGCCACCTCGCCGTCACGGCCCACGGCAGTGTCGACGAGCTGGACGGGACGAAGGTGGAGGGACATTGGTTGGTCCTAGCAAATCCTCCCCGTAAACGGGGAGGATTACGGCTGCGTCGCCAGCAGATAGGTCTGGCGCAGCGCGTCGATCGGCTTGAGCCCGTCCGCCGCCTCATAATGCCAGAAGCTCCAGCCGTTGCATGCCGGTTGCCCCTGCAGCGTCGCGCCGAGCTTGTGAATCGAGCCGACCGAACCGCACGCGCTTTTAAGCGATCCGTCGGCGCCTACTGTCGCCGACCAGCGCCGCTTGGTATCGCTCAGCACCGTGCCGGGGGTGAGCAGGCCGTTCTCGACCAGCGTGCCGAAGGCGACTCGCGGGGCGGCCTTGGGGCTCTGCATCGTCGTCAGCGCCGATTCGTCCAGCGGCAGTGCGGCGGCGATCCGTTCCTCGGCCGCTGCGATATAGCCGGGTTCGCGCTCAATCCCGATCCAGTGGCGGCCGAGCCGTTTCGCCACGGCGCCGGTCGTGCCGGTGCCGAAGAACGGATCGAGCACGATGTCGCCAGGCTTGGTGCAGGCGAGCAGGATGCGGTAGATCAGCGCCTCGGGCTTTTGGGTCGGGTGGACCTTGACGCCGTTCTTCTTGAGCCGCTCCGGCCCGCCGCAAATCGGGAATTCCCAGTCGCTGCGCATCTGCAACTCGTCGTTCAGCGTCTTCATGCTGCGATAATTGAAGGTGTAGCGCGCCTTTTCGCCCATCGACGCCCAGATCAGCGTCTCGTGCGCGTTGGTGAAGCGCGTGCCCTTGAAATTGGGCATCGGATTGGCCTTGCGCCAGACGATGTCGTTGAGGATCCAATAGCCCAGGTCCTGGATCGCCGAGCCGACCTTGAAGATATTGTGGTAGCTGCCGATCACCCAGAGCGCGCCATTGTCCTTCAACACGCGCCGCGCCTCGGCCAGCCAGGCGCGGGTGAAGCGATCATAGGTGATGAGCGAATCGAACTTGTCCCAGGCATCGGTGACCGCATCGACATGGCTGCCGTCGGGGCGCGACAGTTCGCCGCCGAGTTGGAGGTTGTAGGGCGGATCGGCGAAGATCAGGTCGACCGACTTCGCGGGCAGGGCGCGCATCGCGGCGATGCAATCGCCCATGATGATCCGGTCGAGCGGCAGCGGGAAGGCGGCCATGGCCTCGACCGTTCCGGCGCGCGCCACCTTATCGACCACCCCCATCGTTCACTCCCCCGAATGCGCGCGCACGAAAACCGGCCGTGCGGACTGCGGTCAAGCGGAGTTTAGTTAACGAGCACGGTTACGGAATCGTTAACTTAACGGACATTTTGCCACATGGACAAGCTATTGGGTCCTGGCCGATCGACAGGCCCATTACTGGTGTGTGGCGAAAAAGACTCAGAGCGGCAGAACCGTTTGCGCCACCGGCGCGAACGACCGGCGATGAAGCGGGGAGGGGCCATGTTCGCGCAGGGCGCGCAAGTGACCGGGGGCACCATAGCCCTTGTTGGAATGCCAGCCATAATGCGGATAGGTATCGGCATGCGCGATCATGATCGCGTCGCGGGTATGCTTGGCGACGATCGAGGCGGCGGCGATCGACAGGCTGATTGCGTCGCCGCCGACGATCGCGGTCGCGCAATGGGTCCAGCGCGGCAGCCGGTTGCCGTCGACCAGGATATGCGCCGGGGCGGCTTCGCGCTCGATCAGCGCCTCGACCGCTAATGTCATCGCCTTCATCGTTGCCCAATAGATGTTGAGCGTGTCGATCTCCGGCGCCTCGACGATGCCGATCCCCACCGCCGCGCAACCGTGAAGCCGCGCGCACAGCCGGGCGCGTTCGGTCGCCGGCAGCTTCTTCGAATCTTCGATGCCGCGCGGGATGCCCTTGGCCGGCAGGATGACGGCGGCGGCGACCACCGGCCCGGCGAGCGGCCCGCGTCCCGCCTCGTCGACGCCGGCGACCGGGGCAAGGCAGAGCTTTTCGTGGCGCAGCGACGGCCGGGGGCTAGGCATTGCGCACCAGGTCAAAGGGAATCGTGCCGAGTGCGTGGCCCATCGGTCCGTGGCCTGCCCCGAGCGCGGGTGCGTTGGCAAGCGCTGCGCGAACGAATGCGATGGCTCGACTCACCGCGTCGACCAGGGGCAGGCCACTGCCCAGCCCGGTCGCGATCGCGCTCGCCAGCGTGCAGCCGGTGCCGTGGGCGTGGCGCGTGTCGATGCGGGGGTTGGTCCAGATGGCGATTTCCCCACGGGGTCCGATCAGGCGATCGGTGATGGTTGCGCCCTTGGAATGACCCCCTTTCAAGAGCAGGAGGCGCCCCTGGTCCCGGGCAAGGAGGTGAAGGCGTTCGAGCGCTTCGAACTCCGGGAGATTGGGGGTGGTCAGCGTGGCAATTCCCATAAGCCGCCCGAACGCCGCGATCGTTGCGGCATCGGCCAGCATGTCGCCGCTGGTCGCGACCATCACCGGATCGAATACCATCGGCGCCTCGATCTCGTCCAACACGTCCGCCACGGCATGCGCCGTCTCCGCCGACCCCAACATCCCGATCTTGACCGCATCGACGCCGATATCGTCAAGCACCGATCGCATCTGCGCCAGCACCATCTCGGCCGGGACCGGCATCACCGACTGCACGCCGCGCGTGTTCTGCGCGGTGATCGCGGTGATCGCGGTGATCGCGTGCCCGCCGAGCATCGTGACGGTCTTGATGTCCGCCTGGATACCCGCGCCACCCCCCGAATCCGAGCCGGCGATGACGAGGACGCGCGGGATCATGGCGCCGCCGCCTTTACCGCGTCGCAGATGCGGTCGACCACCGCCTGGACCTGGCCGGCATCCTCGCCTTCGGCCATCACGCGGATCACCGGTTCGGTGCCCGAGGGGCGGATCACCAGCCGGCCCCTGCCGGTCAGTTCGCCCTGGGCATCGGCGATTACCGCCCTGACCGTCGCGTCGTCGAGCGGCTTGCCACCGTTGAACCGGACGTTCCTGAGGAGTTGGGGCAAGGGATGGAAGCGGTGCAGCAGCTCGCTCGCCGGCTGGCCCGATCGCACCAGTTCGGCAAGGATCTGCAAGGCCGCGACCAGCCCGTCGCCGGTCGTCGCGTAATCGGTCAGGATGATGTGCCCCGATTGCTCGCCGCCGACGTTGAACCCCTGCGCCCGCATCGCCTCCAGCACATAGCGATCGCCGACCGCGGTGCGGATCAGCCGGATGCCCTGCGCCGATAGATGGCGTTCGAGCCCCAGGTTCGACATCACCGTCGCGACCAGTCCGCCCTGCGCCAGCCGTCCGGCGCGCGCCCAGCCGCTGGCGATCACCGCCATCAGCTGGTCGCCATCGATCACCCGGCCATTCTCGTCGGCCACGATCAGCCGGTCGGCATCGCCGTCCAGCGCGATGCCGATCTGCGCCCCGCTGGCAACGACCGTCTCGCACAAAATTTGCGGGGCGGTTGATCCGACCTGGTCGTTGATGTTCTTGCCGTCGGGGGTGACGCCGATCGCGATGACATCCGCGCCCAATTCCCACAATGCCGAGGGCGCGACCTGATACGCGGCACCGTTGGCGCAATCGACGACGATCCTGAGGCCGTCGAGCGTCAGGTCCTCCGGAAAGGTCGCCTTGGCGAAGTGGATGTAGCGGCCCCGCGCATCCTCGACGCGGCGCGCGCGGCCGATTTCCGGCGCCGCCGCCAGCGCGGGCTCGCCATCGATCAGCGCCTCGATCGCCAGTTCGTCGGCATCGGACAGCTTGTAGCCGTCGGGCCCGAACAGCTTGATGCCATTGTCGGCGAACGGGTTGTGGCTGGCGGAGATCATCACCCCCAGATCGGCGCGCATCGAATGCGTCAGCATGCCGATCGCCGGGGTCGGCATCGGCCCGACCAGCGTCACGTCCATGCCGACGCTGGTGAACCCGGCCTGCAGCGCCGATTCGAGCATATAGCCCGACAGCCGCGTATCCTTGCCGATCACCACCCGGTGCTTGTGGTCGCCGCGCATGAAATGCGCCCCGGCCGCCATGCCGACCTTCATCGCCATGTCCGCAGTCATCGGCGCGATGTTGGTCAGCCCGCGAATACCGTCGGTGCCGAAATATTTCCTTGCCATCCTCGCCTGCGTCCCGTCCGCTGTCTTCCCGGTGGGGCGCCTGATAGCGCGCCGGCGGGGGAAGGGCGAGCATGTCGCAAGCATTGAGGATCCTGATCGCGCTGATTGCGGGGCTGGGCATCGGCATCGGCCTGGCCAACGGCGCGCCCGATGCCGGGGCGTGGGCGCTCGCCTTTACCAGGCCGATCGCGTCGGCATGGCTGCACGGGTTGCAGATGGTGATCGTGCCGCTGGTCGTCGCCCTGCTGGTGATCGGCATCGCCGCGTCGGCCGAGGCGGCGCGCGCCGGCCGGATCGCGGCGCGCGCGCTGGCTGCGTTCGTCGCCATCCTGTGGGTCAACACGATTGTCTCGGCGGTGGTGACGCCGTTGCTGTTGCGCGCCTTTCCGCTGCCCGCCGGCTGGGGCGCGGCGCTGCGCGCGTCCTTGTCGACGGCAAAGACGACAGGCAAAGTACCGGGGCTGGGCCAGTTCTTCGATGCGATCGTGCCGACCAATATCGTCGCGGCGGCGGCCGGCGACGCCTTCCTGTCGCTGACGATCTTCGCGCTGGTGTTCGCCTTTGCGATCACCCGGCTGGCGCCGGCGCCGCGCCGGCTGCTGATCGACTTCTTCCAGGCGATCGCCGACGCGATGGTGGTGATCATCGGCTGGGTGCTGGTGCTGGCGCCGGTCGGCGTGTTCTGCCTGGCGCTGGGCGTGGGCATGGCGACGGGCGCCGCGGCGTTCGGCGCCCTGGCGCATTACATCGCGATCGTTTCGGCAATGGGTATCCTGGTGCTGCTGTCGGCCTATCCGCTGGCGGCGATCGGCGCGCGGGCCGGCATCGGGCGGTTCGCGCGCGCCGTGCTGCCCAGTCAGGTGGTGGCGATCAGCACCTCGTCGTCGCTCGCCACGCTGCCGGCGATGCTGCGGTCGAGCGAGGCGCTGGGCGCGCCGGCGAGCATATCGGGCATCGTCCTGCCGATCGCGGTCGCGGTGTTTCGCGCGACCAGCCCGGGGATGAACCTGGCGGTCGCGCTCTACGTCGCGCACCTGACCGGCACGCCGATCGGCGCGGGCCAGCTGGCGATCGGGGTCGCGGTGGCGGCAATCACCACGATGGGGTCGGTGAGCCTTCCCGGCACGATCAGCTTCTTTGCGTCGGTGGCGCCGGTGGCGATCGCGATGGGCGTGCCGGTCGAGGCGCTGGGGCTGCTGGTCGCGGTGGAGACGGTGCCCGATCTGTTCCGGACGCTGGGCAACGTGACGATGGACGTCGCG
This sequence comes from uncultured Sphingomonas sp., assembly GCF_964244265.1. GTDB lineage: Bacteria > Pseudomonadota > Alphaproteobacteria > Sphingomonadales > Sphingomonadaceae > Sphingomonas. The sequence goes on from NZ_CAXTHV010000016.1 coordinate 28,372, forward strand.
GTCACCGCGACGATCGCCGCGCGCGGCGTCGCCGGGGACCAGGACGGCGAGACCGACCAGATGGTCGAGGCGCTGCCGGGCTGAGGCCGGCGAGGCCGAGCGGTTCGTCACATCTAGTGCACGATTTGCTTACGTGGGATGCATTAGCACTTCACATCCACGCGCTTCATTGCCACATATAGCGACCCGAAGGAGGCTGGTATGCGTAACAAGGAAGGCGTCTAGAACAATCCCGAGTGATTTGGCGCCCGGAGGCGCCTCATCCGTTCGGCATTGGTTCTTTCCCGCTGTTCGGCAGCATCGAGCAACCAAAGTGCATTTTCAAGGAAGCGATCGTTACGTTGAGGTCCGTCATTGGAACGATCAGCAATGTGTTGCTTGAAGCAGCGCATGATGCCGATAACCGCAGCGTCGTATAGATCAAGAACGTCTTCAAGCGGCAACAGACCACGCCGTGTGAGTTGACCAACCGTTTCCACCCAATATGGAAGGCGCATTAGGGTAAAATAGTGCGGCCCGTCACGATCGGCCGGCTCGTCGACCAACTCACCGTCTGTCTTAAGATGATCGGCTGTCTTGAATCTTTGGTAGAGCCCTGAAACTTCCTCTGAAAAAGTGTGGCCGAACGCTCCATCACTTCTTCGTCGTTGGCACCAGCACGTAACACCGTACGTGCCTTCTTCTCGCAATGATTACGGAGTGTCCGAATAGCTAAGCGCGAATGGCGCATCTCGCTGCCTTCGAAACGCTCGTCAATTTCCAACATAAGTTCGGCACGCGCGATGTTCCCCTGATTGGCGTTCTCCTGCGCAATTCGACCGAGTTGTAACAGGCCGAAAACTACTCCTATGGCCGCCGCGACAGCCACGACCATGTCAGCGACAGTGCCCCAAACTGCCGGCCAGACTGGCGTAACGTCGACTATATTCGTTACCATCACACCCCCGCATTGTCCGTCCTAAAAGCGATGTCGGGAAGGGCTCGCCCCACCATGCCGCCCTCAGACCGTCTCGCCCGCCACCTTCATCCCTGCCGCCGCCGGCTCGCCGAGTTGGGCCTGTCCCGCCAGTTCGTCGCGATCGGCCAGCGTTTCCAGGTGCATCCAGCGCTTCACGATCGGTGACAGCGCCAATACGACCACGCCGATGCCGATGGTGATGACGCCGATCCACCAATAGATGTGGAGCGTGCCTGCCTGGGTCATCTCGCCGCTCTCGCCGCCGGTTGCCTCGCCGATCTTGCCGGCGACGAAATTGCCGACCGCGGTCATGTAGAACCAGGCGCCCATGATGAAGCTGGCGAGATGGATCGGGGTCAGCCGGTTCATCGCCGACAGGCCGACCGGGGACAGGCACAATTCCGCCATCGTGTGGAGCAGGTAGAGCAGGAACACGAACAGCACCGGCGTCGCCGCCCCCACGCCCGCGCCGTTCGCGCCGAGCACGAACACCAGAAAGCCTGCGCCGACCAGCGCCAGCGCATAGGCGAACTTGGCCGGTGTCGATGGCTCCAGTCCCTTCCTGCCGAGCGTGGTCCACAGCCAGGCGAAGACGGGGCCGAGCAGCACGATGTAGATCGGGTTGATCGACTGGAACAGGCTGGTCGGCACGCCGCCGCGATCGACGAACTTATCGGTATAGAGGCTGAGCGACCCGCCGGCCTGTTCGAACAGGCCCCAGAACACCGGGTTGAGCGCGATCAGGAACAGGATCGCGAACATCCGTTCGCGCGGTTCCTTGGGCAGCTTGAACGCTTCGTAAAGCGTATAGGCCAGCATCGCGAGCCCGGCGGCGACCAGCAGATTCTGGATCACGCCCTGATATTGGATCAGCAGCCAGATGATCACGACCGCGGCCAGGCCGACGGCGTAGAGCATGTATTCGCGGCTGCGCGCCAGCGGCACCGGCGGCTCGCCGCGCCCCTGCAAGGCGGGCTTGCCGAGGACGAAGATGATCAGGCCCGCGACCATGCCGATGCCGGCCAGCCCGAAGCCATAGGACCAGCCGATCGTCTCCCCCAGATAGCCGACCAGGATCGTGCCGAGCGCGGCGCCGGTATTCACGCCCATGTAGAATATCGTGTAGGCGCCGTCGCGGCGTACGTCGGTCAGGCGGTAGAGCTGGCCGACCATCACCGATATGTTGGCCTTGAGGAACCCCGCGCCGACGATGATCAGCGCCAGCGCCAGCCAGAACACGTTGATCGCCGGGTCGGCCTGCTTGGTGGCCGCGTCGGCGATGCCGTGCATTCCTTCATACGCCATGAAGCCGTGCCCGGCCGCGAGCAGCACGCCGCCATAGAACACCGCCTTGCGCTGTCCCAGATAGCGGTCCGCCAGATACCCGCCGAGCACGGGCGTGATGTAGACGAGCGCGGTATAGGCGCCGTAGATCAGGTTCGCCTTGCCGTCGCCGAACAGCCAGAATTTGGTGAGATACAGGATCAGCAGCGCGCGCATGCCGTAATAGGAAAAACGTTCCCACATTTCGGCATAGAACAGGACGAACAGGCCCTTGGGATGGCCGACCACTTCGGCCGACTGGCGCGAACTCAGCGAGAAGCCGAACGCCAGCACCGCGAACAGGAACACCGCGCCGATCGCGCCGATCCAGTCGCCCTCGTTCCACAGCGCAATGCTCTTGAACCCCATGCCGCGACCCTTTTCGATATGTCCGACCGCGCCGGAATGCTGTTCGCGGCAACGTAACGGCGAATCGCGGCTTGGCAAACACGCGTTGTCGCGCGGCCGGCGCGACCCTAAATGTCCGCCATGTTCAACGACACCACCAGCCCGCTCAGCCTGCTCGCCACCCGCCGCTCGGGCAAGCCGCGCGACCTGGTGGCGCCGGGCCCCGATATGGCGCAACTCGACCGGATCCTGACGATCGCCGCACGGACACCCGATCATGGCAAGCTCGCGCCGTGGCGGTTCGTGGTGGTGCCCGAGGACCGGCGGACGTCATTGTCCGACCTGATCACCACGGCCTATCGTGCCGAACGCCCCCAGGCGGGTCGCCAGGAGATCGAGGCGCTCGACCAGTTCGCGCATCAGGCGCCGGTCCTGGTCGTGGCCTTGTTCTCGCCCAGGACCGAAAGCCACATCCCGCCATGGGAGCAGGAACTGGCGGCGGGCGCGGCGTGCATGAACCTGCTCCACGCGGCCCACGCCTCGGGCTTTGCCGGCGGCTGGCTGACCGGCTGGCCGGCCTATTCGGACGCGGTGCGCGACGCGTTCGGGGCGGCGCCCGAACGGATTGCGGGCTTCATGTTCATCGGCACGCCGTCGCGCCCGCTGGAGGAACGCCCGCGCCCCGATCTGTCCCGGATCGCGACCGTCTGGCGTGGCTAGCCGACTGGACGTAGGCGTAGATCGGTGTATTAAGGCACCATGGCACTCAGCAACGACGACAGCCCGGTCTATATCCGGCTGCGCGGCACGATCGCGGCGGCGATCCTGCGCGGAGAATTTCGTGCCGGCGACCAATTGCCGTCAGTCCGCGCGCTGGCCGCCGAACATGGCGCCAACCCGCTGACCGTCGCCAAGGCTTATCAGGGATTCCAGGACGACGGTTATGTCGAAGTGCGGCGCGGGGTCGGCATGTTCGTCCTGCCCGGCGCCAACGAACGGCTGCGCGTCGCCGAGCGTGATCGCTTCCTCAACGACCAATGGCCGCATATCGTCGAGCATATCGACTTGCTCGGGCTGGACATGGCCGAGTTGATCCAGCGCCAGCGCGCGTGACGCCTGGCCCGCCGGCGCGGACTCTCCCGCCGCCGATGCCGATGTCGTAATGCCGGGCGATGGCCATCCTCCCGCCGCGCATCCTGCCCTATGACAATGCCGCGATCACCGATGCCGCGCGGGTGATCGCGGCGGGCGGCTGCGTCGCGATCCCGACCGAGACGGTGTACGGCCTGGCCGCCGACGCCACCGACGCCGCCGCGGTCGCGGGCATCTATGCAGTCAAGGGGCGGCCCAGCTTCAACCCGCTGATCGTCCATGTCCTCGACCTGGCGGCCGCCGAGGAACTGGCGGTGCTCGATGCGCGCGCGCGGGCGCTGGCCGAGGCGTTCTGGCCCGGGCCGCTGACGCTGGTGCTGCCGCTCAGTCGGTCGGCGGGGATCGCCTCGCTGGTGACGGCGGGGCTGGAGACGATGGCGATCCGCGTGCCGGCGCATCGCGCGATGCGCGCCTTGCTCGCCGCCTGCGGTCGTCCGCTGGCGGCGCCGTCGGCCAATGCCAGCGGATCGATCAGCCCGACGCGCGCGGCGCATGTCGCGGCAAGCCTGGGCGGCCGGATCGCGCTCATCATCGATGACGGGCCGACCGCGCAGGGGATCGAATCGACGATCGTGCGCGCGACGTTCGGGACGACCCGCATCCTGCGCCACGGGCCGATCACCGCGCGGCAGGTTGCAGGCGTGCTGGACGAGGGGGCGCCGGCGCAGTTCGATCGCGGCGACGCCGCGCCGGGGACGATCGAGGCGCCGGGGCAGCTCGCCAGCCATTATGCCCCGCATAAGCCCCTGCGCATCGATGCCCGGCGGCCCGCCGCGGACGAATGGTATATCGGGTTCGGCGCGGCTGGCGGGGACGCGACGCTGTCGGCGAGCGGCGACCTGATCGAGGCGGCGGCGCGGCTGTTCGACGAGCTCCACCGCGCCGATGCCTCGGACCGGTCGAGGATCGCGGTTGCGCCGGTGCCCGACCGCGACATCGGCGAGGCGATCAACGACCGCCTGCGGCGCGCCGCGCATCGGGGGTGAGGGGGCGGCAGCCTACCCCATCGCTCCTTCCGCCCTGGACCGCGCGGCAAAGCTTTTGCGCAGTTTCTTCAGCTTGGGCGGGATCACCGCCTGGCAATAGGGATTGCGCCGGCCCTCGCCCTCCCAATAATCCTGGTGGTAATCCTCGGCCGGATACCAGGTCGCCATCGGCTCGATCGTCGTTACGATCGGGTTCGGCCAGTCGGCTCCGGCACGCTCGATCGCCGCGCGCGCCTCGTCGCCCTGGTCGGACGACGCAGGAAAGATCGCCGAGCGATATTGCGTGCCGACGTCGTTGCCCTGGCGGTTGAGCGTCGTCGGGTCATGCGTCGCAAAGAAGATGTCGAGCAGCTCGCCATAGCTGATCGCGGCCGGATCGAACCCGACGCGGATCGCCTCGGCATGGCCGGTGCCGCCGCCGCACACCTGCTTGTAGGTCGGGTCGGGCACGGTCCCGCCGATATAGCCGCTTTCGACGCTTTCGACGCCGATCACATCCTTGTAGACGGCCTCGGTGCACCAGAAGCAGCCGCCGGCCAGCGTGGCATAGTCGATCGCCATCCCGTCATTCCTTTTCAATCTGTTTCGCACATAGGGACGGCCGAACGCACAATCGAGGGTAGCGTGGATGAGTAAAGGCTCGGTCTTGGTGACGGGGGGCGCCGGCTATATCGGCAGCCATGCGGTGCTGGCGCTGCTCGATTCCGGCTGGGACGTCGTCGTCGTCGACAATCTGGTCACCGGCTTCCGCTGGGCGGTCGACCCGCGCGCCAGCTTCGTCGAGGCCGCGATCGAGGACGAGGATGCGGTGCGCGCGGCGATCGCCGATCATGCGGTGGTCGCGGTGATGCACTTTGCCGGTTCGGTCGTCGTCCCCGAATCGGTCGCCGACCCGCTCAAATATTACCGCAACAACACCGCCGCCAGCCGGTCGCTGATCGAGAGCGTCATCGCGGCCGGGGTCAGGCATTTCATCTTCAGCTCGACCGCCGCGACGTACGGCACGCCCGCGCGCATACCGGTCGCCGAGGACGATCCCCGGGCGCCGATCAATCCCTATGGCATGTCAAAGCTGATGACCGAGGCGATGCTGGCCGATGTCGCAGCGGCGCATCCGCTCAATTACTGCACATTGCGCTATTTCAATGTCGCCGGCGCCGATCCGGCGGGGCGCAGCGGCCAGTCGACCGCCGGTGCCACCCACCTGATCAAGGTCGCCGTCGAGGTGGCGACGGGCCGGCGCGGTCATGTCGCCGTGTTCGGCACCGATTTTCCCACCGCCGACGGCACCGGCGTGCGCGATTACATCCATGTCAGCGATCTGGCGGCGGCGCATGTCCACGCGCTCGACCTGCTTATCGCCGATCCGGCGGCGAGCCACACGATGAATTGCGGCTATGGCCACGGCTATTCGGTGCTTGAGGTGCTCGATGCCGTCGACCGCGTGACCGGGGTGACGATCGCCCGCGGGATCGAGGGCCGCCGCGCGGGCGACCCAGCCGAACTGGTGTCCGACAATCGCCGGATCCTCGACGTCCTGCCGTGGCGGCCGCAACATGACGATCTCGACCGCATCGTCGCCGATGCGCTCGCGTGGGAACGCCGGCTGGCGGAACGCGCCGGTTAGGCCGGGCGCGGGATCACGAAGCTGGCCGCCGGCTGGAGCGACGCGATCGCCTCCACCGGCTCGGGCGGGCGCCACTGGAAGAGCTTCACGTCGATCGCAGACGGCGTCACGTCGACGATCGTGAAGCCGTTGCGCTCCTGCGTTGCGGCGAGGTCGCGCGCCTCCAGTGCCTTGGGCGTGAAGGGAAAGGCGCCACGCGCGCTGCTGGGGAAGCCCGTCTTGCCGGTACTGATCGTGCCCGGCACGATCGTGTGGAGCGGGCTGGCGGACAGGTCCAGGTCGCCGCTGCGGGTGACCGCCTTCGCCCCCGACATGTGGAAGTCCCCCGAGATGCTAACCGCGGCGCGCCCGCGCTGGCCGGTCAGCGCCTTCACCAGTCGCTGGTGCTGCTCGAACCAGCCGACCGGCCAATAGCCCTTGTCGTTGCCCTGGGGCGTCGCCCCCGGCGGCCCGTCGGCATACCATTCGCCAAGCGCGCCCTTCGACCAGCCCATCGGATTCGAGGGCGCATGGATATAGTGGAGCGCGTCGGATCGCTTGAGCCGATCGACCAGGAACGCCTCGACATCGGGGAACAGCACCCCGCCATGCCCCGTCGACCAGGCGCGGCGGCAATCATAGGTCGCGATCTCCAGCAGCTTGCCGATGCGCAGCGTCTCGACCGTCTCGGCATGGTAGCGCGGCAGCCTGGGCAGCCCGAGCGCATAGGGATGCGCCATCGCCGCGGTGCGCTGCCACAGGCCCAGCGTGAACGGCCGCGGCGGGAAGGAATAGCCCCACGGCCCGGCATTGTCGTTCTCGAAATAATCGTGGTCGTCGCTGATGAACAGCATCGGCGTCGAGGCGAAGCGGTCCTCGTACAGCGCCGCGATCTGCCGTGCGATCACGGTCCGCAGCGATCGGCGGTTCTGCGCCGAATCGAACCTCTGGTCCTCGTCGAGCCAGGCGATGCGGTGGTACAGCTCGGCGGTGCGCGCATGCTTTTCCGCGCTGCCGACATATTTCAGTCCGGTCCACTGGTCCCAATAAGTGTGGTCGCCATTGGCGATCGCGAGGTCGGGCTGGAAAGAGAGGCCGCGGTCGAACAGCGCGTGGCGCGCCGCCAGCGGCAGGTATCCGTCCGGCCCCGCCGCCTCGTCGCCCCCGGCGCACGTAAAGATCAGCACACGGAAATGGTCGGGCGTCGCATCGAGCGGCGGCAGGGTCGCCAGCGACCATGGCGCCCGTAGGGACACGCCATTTTCCCCGCTCAACGCCAATTGGTAGCGCCGGCCCGCCGCCAGCCCGGATTGGACGAAGCCCCAGGCATAGCCATCCTGGTCGAGCCTCTGCGCCCTGACCTCGCGCTCGTCGATAGTCAGCCGCGGCGCCGTGGCCGGGGGCGTATCGAGCAGCACCTTGATCGCCAGCGTGTCGTGCGTCGCCGAAGGGAGGATCATCCGCACCGGCGAGCGATCCTGCGACCAGGCGACCCCGCCCAGGTACATGCTGCCGAGCCCGAGGGCCGCCGTTCCCCGCAGCACGCCACGACGATCGTACATCTGCGTTCTCCCCCTGTGACCGGCTCTGCTTCGCCGGGCCGCCGCGGCAGCTGGATTGATCGCTATTAGATATCCAACCATAATGGTGGGAATAGAAGACTAAATTGCCCGCCATAAAGTTTTTATGCAATTCCTACTGAGCAAGTAGGGGATGATGCTGGGCGAGCCGAATATCAGCGGGCGCACCCCGGCGCGCGGCGCGTCCGGAAACGGGCCCGTGCGTCCGCACAACGGGGATGACCATGTTCAAGACACCTCAACGCACGCTCCTGCTCACCGGCGGCGCGCTCCTCGCCTTCAGCGCCCCCGCGCACGCCCAGACCGCGCCGGCCGATGCCGCCGCGCCATCGGGCGGCGCAACGACGGCAGACACCGAGCCGCAGACGACCGCGGACATCGAACGGAATCCCGGCGACATCATCGTCACCGCCCGCCGCCGCACCGAGCGCGCGCAGGACGTGCCGATCGCGCTCAGCGTCGTCGGCGGCGAGACGATCGACCGCACCGGCTACACCAACCTGGTCCAGATCGCGGACCTGACGCCCAGCCTCGTCATCCGCAACAACAACGCGCGCAACACCTTCGTCAACATCCGCGGCCTGGGCTCCAACGCCAACCAGAATGACGGGCTGGAAATCGGCGTCGGCTTCTACGTCGACGATGTCTATTACGGCCGCATCGGCGCCTCGCAGTTCGACCTGATCGACCTCGACCGCGTCGAGGTGCTGCGCGGCCCGCAGGGCACGCTGTTCGGCAAGAACACGACCGCCGGCGCGATCAACATCACCACCCGCCTGCCGAGCTTCACCCCCGAATTGCGCGCCGAGGCGAGCGGCGGCGAGCGCGGTTATTACCAGTTGCGCGCCAGTGTTACCGGCCCGATCATCGACGACAAGGTCGCCGCGCGCCTAACCGTTTCCGACACCCACAATGACGGCTGGCTCTACAACATTGCGACGAAGCGCCGGATCAACGATTACTCGAACTGGACCGTGCGCGGGCAGGTGCTGGTGACGCCGTCGTCGGCCGTGACGATCCGGCTGATCGGCGACTATTCGAAACAGACCGCCTATTCGCGCCTGGCGAGCACGGTCGGCGTCTTCACGACCTATGCCAACGGCGCCCCGCTCACCAACAACTTCCTCGATCGTGCCGCGCGCGCCGGCTATGCGGTCCCCTACAATGTCGCCGATCCGTTCGCCCGGCTGGTCGATGCCGACGCCGCGATCCAGGCGAACATGGAGGGCTATGGCGTCTCGGGTAAGCTCGACTGGGATCTCGGCGGCGTCACCCTCACCTCGGTCACCGCCTATCGCTGGTGGGACTGGTATCCGCTCAACGACCAGGACAACACCTCGCTGGACATCAACCGCGCGGGCGGCACCACCAATTTGCAGCGCCAGTTCAGCCAGGAGCTGCGCCTTTCCTCCAACGGCACCAACACGGTCGATTACGTGGCCGGGCTCTATTACTTCTGGCAGGTCGTCAAGGGCCTTGGGCAGTACAAGACCGGCAAGGACTATGCCGTGTGGAACAGCCCCACGGTCAATCGCGCGCTCGCCAACTACGCTTATGACGGCTTCGAATCGGATTCCATCATCGAGCCGCGCACCAAGAGCTATGCGGCCTTCGGCCAGGCGACCTGGCACGTCACCAGCGCCCTGAGCCTGACCGCCGGCCTGCGCTTCACCCATGAGGACAAGACCGGCATCTTCGACCAGCGCACCGTATCGGGCAACGACCTGTCGGTGCTGAGCGCCGCCGACCGCGCGATCGCGCAAGGGTTGCGCGATGCGATCTATCCCGTGATCTACTACAAGACCGGGCTCAAGGACGATGCGCTGACCGGTCAGGTCAGCCTCGCCTACAAGCTCGCGCCGGACATCCTGGCCTATGCGAGCTACGCGCGCGGCAGCAAGTCGGGCGGGTTGAGCCTCGGCCAGCTTCCCAACGGCGTGTCCCCGGTGGTCGATCCCGAAACGGTCAACGCCTATGAGGTCGGCCTCAAGAGCCAGTTCCTCGATCGCCGCATCACCGCGAACTTCGCGCTCTACTGGACCGACGTGAAGAACTACCAGTCGGCGATCACCGAGTTCATCGGCAACACGACCTCGTCGATCCGCTATATCTCGAACATCCCCGGCGTACGCTCGCGCGGTTTCGAGGCCGATCTCGTATTCGCGCCGACCCGTCTCGTCCGCCTCACCGCCTCGGCCTCGTATAACGACGCGGTCTATCAGGGATATACCAACGCCCAGAACGCGCCCGACCGCCGCAACATCAGCATCATCCAGGATCTGAGCGGCGTCCAGCTAGCCAATGCGCCCAAGTTCATCTACAGCCTGTCCGCCGACATTGCGCAGCCGGTGCGGGTCATCGGCGGCGATGACGAACTCTACGCGCGGCTCGATTTCAATCACCGCTCCTCGAACGACACCAGCGACAGCAATTCGCAATATACGCGGATCCCCGGCTACGGCGTGCTCAACGCCCGCTTCGGCCTGCGCCTCGCTGATGGTCGATACGATCTGTCGGTCTGGGCGCGTAACCTCACCGACCAGCGCTATTTCACCGCGCTGGGCGCCGCCAACACCGGCCTCATCACCGGCAATATCGGCGATCCGCGGCAGATCGGCGCAACATTGCGCCTTAACTTCTGACGCCCGCGGGAGGACGATCCATGCGCTATACCCGCCGCCACATCCTCGCTGGCGCGACCACCCTGGGGCTTGGCGGCGTCCTCGGTGGCGGGGTCGCCTGGGGTTATCCGGCCAACCCGGTCCGCGCGCTGCTCCCTTCCGCCAGTCACGACACCCTCGCGATCAAGGTGCTGCTCGATCAGCCCGCCACCGCCGCGCCATTGCTCACGATCGGCGGCCGCCCGGTCAAGCCGCGGCGGATGGATGCCGACGGCTATGCCTGGGGCTATGTGCAGCCCGGATTGCGCGGCGGCACCATATATCGCCTGGCGCTCGCCGACGCCGCGGGCAAGACGCTGCGCGCGCCCTGGACGCTGCGGACGCTGCCGCCGCCCGGTTCGCTGCCCCAACGCTTCCGTATCCTGTTCTTCACCTGCGCGGGCGGTGATGAGGCGGCGGGCCCCTATGGCTACCTCTCCGTCGCCACGCGCCGCGCCTTGTTCGATCGCGCGCTCAGCTTTGCCCCCGATCTCGCCGTCGCCAATGGCGACCATGTCTATTGGGACCTGTGGACCGCGCTCAAATACCGCCGCGATCCCGCCGTCCGCGCCAAGACCGCCGAGCAATATCATCGCATCGCCTGGATCGACGAGGACCAGGCGTTCGATTCGGCTACCAACCGCCGTTCGCTCAACACCGTCATCGGGCGCCAGATCGCCTCGATCTATGAGGATCGCTTCGCATCGGTTCCCCTGGTCTTCGTGACCGACGACCACGATTACTTCGAGAACGACAATGCCGGGCCATGGGGCTATACGTTCCCGCCCCGGCCCTTCGTCTTCGGGCTCCAGCAGCGCACGCAGGCGATAGCCTATCCGTTCGCGCTCGGCCGTCCCGATCTGGGCGATCCGTATCGATCCGGCACCGTCGAGACGATCCGCATCGGCAAGCTCCTGGAGATGACCACTTATGATTGCCGCCGCGGCTGGTCGACCGGGCCCAGGGCCGGCGTGCTCTTCCCCGCCGCCGAAGTTTATCTGATCGACCGGCTGAAAGCCGCCACCGCCCACCAATACATCCACGTCCCCTCCAACCCGTTCGGGTGGACGGCGGGCAAGCTCGGCGAATGGTATGCCGATCAGCCTTCCGACGCGAGCACCTTCCCCAACGACAAGGGCTATTGGCAGGCCGGCTGGTTCGACCAGCACCAGCGCATCGCCGCCGCGCTCACCGCGCAGCGCGACCGCGCCGCGATCAGCATTTCGGGCGACCTGCACGCGAGCGCCAGCACGACGATCACCCGCAGCGGCGACCTCGATCTCAGCGCCAATCCGATCCACTCGATCCTGCCCGGCACGATCGGCACCAGCACGCCCGGCTTCCCCAGCGCGGCGCGGGGCGTCTTCCCCTGGCACCCCAGGGTGCTTGAAGCGCGCGACGACCAGAAGATCGAGGAGCGCAACGGCTTCAGCATCGTCGACGTCTTTCCCGACCGCGTCGAGCTCCAGTCGTTCCGCTGGCGCGATCCCGATCCGGTCGCGGCAATCGCGACGCTGCAGCCGTTCGCCCGCCAGACGATCGCGCGGGGCTGACGTGCGGCGCCGCGACCTGATCCGCGCCGCGGCCTTGGCACCGCTGCTACCCGTCGCGGCCGCGGCGGTGCCGCGTAACGCGCGGCTCACGATCGACGGCATTGAGCTGTACCGCCTCCCGGTCAACCGCCGAGGCGATTGGCTGCTGCTGCGGCTGCGCACCGCCAACGGCCTGACCGGTATCGGCGACGCGTCGCACGGCGGCGACGATACGGCGACGCTGCGCTGGCTAAGGCAGCTGTTCGATCGGCTGCGCGGCCGCAGCGTCTTCGACGTCACCTGGCTCCGCCAGACGACGTTGCAGAGCCTCGGGCGTCGTGCCGATCCGCCGCTCCTCACCGCCGCCAGCGCCCTCGAACAGGCATTGTGGGATCTCCAGGGCAAGGCGCTGGGCGTGCCGGTCTACGACCTGTTCGGCGGCCGGCTCCACGAGCGGCTGCGGCTCTATGCCAACATCAACCGCTCGACCGATCCGCGCACGCCGGTGGGCTTTGCCGCCATGGCGCGGCGTGCGGTGGCGGACGGCTTCACCGCGGTGAAGCTCGCCCCGTTCGACGCGCTGCCGTTCGATCTCGCCGATCCGCTCCGACGCCGGGCGCTGATCGACGACGGCGTCGCCTGCGCCACCGCCGTGCGCACCGCGATCGGCGCGGGGCACGACCTGCTCATCGACGTCCACAGCCGCCTGCGTCCCGATGAGGGGCTGGCGCTCGCCAGCCGGCTCCAGCCGCTCGACCTGTTCTGGCTGGAAGAGGTCACCCCCGCCGATCCGCCTATCGCTCTTGCCGCCATCAACCGGGCGGCAGCGATGCCCACCGCAGGCGGCGAATCGATCCAGGGCGTCGCCGGCTTCTATCCCTATGTCACCGCCGGCGCCGTCGACGTGCTGATGCCCGACGTGAAGCAGTGCGGCGGGATGCTGGAGCTGCGCAAGATCGCCGCGCTTGGCGAGGGCGCCGGGTTCGACGTCGCGCCGCACGGCCCCGCCAGCCCGATCGGCAATTTGGCCGCCGGGCATGTCGCCGCGACCCTGCCTAACTTCACGATCCTGGAGCACGCTTATGGCGAGGTGCCATGGCGCGCCGAGGTCGTCGATCCGCCCGAGCAGGTGACCAACGGAGCCCTGACGCTGGCGAACCGACCGGGCCTCGGCGCCGATCTCGACGCGGCGACGCTCAGACGGAAAGCCACCTCCATTTGAGCAGGAGCAGGCGTCGCCGGCAGCGCGCGCAATGCCTGGTGGGTCCGCCGGGGCTCGAACCCGGGACCTCTCGATTAAAAGTCGCTTGCTCTACCGACTGAGCTACGGACCCGCACCGGCGGCTCGCGCCCTAGGGTCGGGCCGCCGCCGGGTCAACCGCGCCGCGAGCTGACGCATCGTCCGCCCGGTCACCGGATCGCGCCGGTTGGGCATTAGGTGCGCCAGTGGATCGAGCACGAAGCGACGCTGGCGGAATGCGGGATGCGGTATCGTCAACCGATCGTCGGCCCAGGTCCCGCCATCCCACAGGATGATGTCCAGATCGATAACCCGGTCGTGCCAGCGCGCGCCGGGCCGCCGTCCGAATCGCGTTTCGATCGCCTTGAGCCGCGCGAGCAAGACGGGCGGGGTCTCGTCGGTGGCGATCACCGCGATGGCGTTGGCGAAGCGGCGGCGTGCCGGGCCGATCGGGGCGGTGGTGATTGCCGGCGATAGGGCGACGACATCGCCGATCACGGCCAGCGCGGCGCGGATGGCGGCGGCCGGGGCACCGTGACGGCTGCGGCGATTAGAGCCCAGCGCGATGACGTAGGTCATGGACATGATGGGGCGCCCTCAGGATGTGGTTCAGCAAAGCTGAACCAAGGCGTACCGCACTCTCCTGCCCGAGCGCCCTGATCGTTTCCCCAAAACAGGAATTGGCGTGGTGTCGCCAATCGGCGATAGACCCGCCCGATCGGGGAGGGCGCGCGTGGTACGGGAAGCGATTCGCACGTGGAAGACCGGCTTCGTGCTGCTCGTCAGCAGCGTCCTGCTGACCGCGCTGGCCGGCGGCCTCCTCGTGTTCCTGCCGCTGATGCTGCTTCGCCATTTCGTCGATTTTCCGATGCGGACGGCATGGCTGGTCACGGCGGGCCTCGTCGTCATCTATGCCCCCTGGGCGTTCGGCGCGGCGCTGGACAATTTGCGCGATTTCTACCTGGAGGGAACGAGGCGGCGGCGGCGGTAGCCTGTCACCTACGATGAGTCCAAGCGGCCACCATCCGCTTCAGCCCAGGAAGCTGCTCAGCACGTCGGGATGAAAGGCGAAGCCGGCAAAGCCGCAGATACCCATGAACAGCCCCATCGCGCCGAACGCCCACGCCGCGATCAGTAGCCAGAAGCTTTCGACCAGCGCCGACACCGCCGCCATCGAGATCGCGGTCGAGACCAGCGCTTCGCTCGCATCGAACTGGTCGTCATGGACGTTGAGCGCGTCATAGCGGTCGGCGAAACCCTGCGCCTCGCCGGCCAGCCCGGGCGCCTTGGCGCGGTATCTGGCGATATCGACGTCGAGGGCACGCGTCGCCGCCGCCGCGGCGCCGTTCGTCGGGCCTGCCAGCGTGGCGATCTCGCCGCGCGCAGTCTCGGCGATATGCTGCTTGGTCTTGGTCGCTTGATATTCGGCCCAGCGATCGACCGAATCGGCCTTCGCCTGCGCCATGGCCTGGACGATATTGCCGTCCTTGATGTTGCACACACCGGTGAAGACCGAGAGGATGACCACAGTGATCGCGACCAGCCGGTTGAGCCGTTTGTCCTTGGCTTCCGCGCTGACTTCTACTTCCATTCAGATATCCTCCACCAGCCGCCCGTACAGATCGGGCCGGCGATCGCGAAAAAAGCCGAAGGCGGCGCGGTGGCGTTTCACGCGGTCGAGGTCGAGCGTGGCGGTGATGACGCCTTCCTCCTCGCGGTCGAGTTCGGCGAGGATGTCACCGCGTTCGTCGGTGATGAAGCTGGTGCCGTAGAAGGTCTGGCCCATTCCATCTTCAAGGCCTTCGGTGCCGACGCGATTGGCGGCGACCACCGGCACGACATTCGACACGGCGTGGCCGACCATCGCACGGCGCCACAGCCGCGCGGTATCGAGGCTGGTGTCATGCGGCTCGCTGCCGATCGCGGTCGGGTAGAACAGCACGTCTGCCCCCATCAGCATCATCGCGCGCGCGACTTCCGGATACCATTGGTCCCAGCACACGCCAACGCCCAGCGTGGTGCGGTCGGGGCCGTCCCACACCTTGAAGCCGGTATTGCCGGGGCGGAAATAGAATTTCTCCTCATAGCCCGGGCCATCTGGAATGTGGCTCTTGCGATAGACGCCCATCACCCGGCCGTCGGGGCCGATCATCGCCAGGCTGTTATAGTGATGCGGCCCGTCGGCCTCGAAGAAGCTGGTCGGGATCCACACCTCGAGCTCGGCGGCGAGGCGCTGCATAGCCAGCACGGCCGGATGTTCGGCGGCCGGGCGCGCGGCGGCGAACAGCCCCTCATCCTCGACGCGGCAGAAATATTCGCCCTCGAACAATTCGGGCGGCAGGATCACACGCGCGCCGCGCCCGGCCGCGTCGCACACCGCGTCGCCGACCCGCGCGATGTTGGCCGCGGTGTCGGTCGAAAAGGCCAGCTGGAGCGCGGCGACGGTGAGTTCGGTCATGGCGCATCCATAGCCGTGCGTTCGCTTATATCGCCAGCCCCTGCAGCAACCGGGGCGTCGCGCCCGCTTCGCCGCGCGCCTCGCTGATGAAGCGGTCCTTGACCATCGGCGCGCGCTGTACCGCCGACAGGCCGAGCCGGCGGACGGCACTCGTGGTGCGCCCGGGCACGCCGAACAGCCGCGTCAGCCCGTCGGTTGCCGCCGCGACCATGAACGTATCGAGGCTGCGCCAGCGGTCATAGCGCTTGAGCAGCGCGGCATCGCCCAGGTCCATGCCCAGGCGCTTGCCTTCGACCAGCACTTCGACCAGCGCGGCGACGTCGCGGAAGCCGACATTGACGCCCTGTCCGGCAATCGGGTGGATGCCGTGCGCGGCGTCGCCGACCAGCGCCAGCCGCGGGGCGGTGATCGTCGCGGCATGGTGGAAGCCCAGCGGATAGCTCGATCGCGGCCCGAGCCAGGCAAGCTCGCCCAGGAACCCGCCGATCGCCCGGTCGATCTCCGCCAGATAGCCGCGCTCCCCGAGCTTCATCAGGCCCGGCGCCTGGTCGCGCCTGACCGACCATACGATCGCCGAACGATGCCCGCGCTCGTCGTCGTTGAGCGGCAGGATCGCGAACGGGCCGGCAGGGTAGAAGATCTCGTAGGCGATGTTGTCGTGAGCGTGCTCGTGGCCGATCGAGGTGACCATTGCGGCGTGGTCGTAGGTCCAGCGCGCGACCTTCAGCCCGGCGGTCTCGCGAGTCGGCGAATCCCGCCCCTCGGCGCCGATCAGCAATGGCGCGGCGACCGTCGATCCGTCGTCCAGCGTCGCCCGCACTCCGGCGGCATCGCGCTCGACCGAGGTCACGCGGGTGCGAAAGCGCAGGTCGACGCGCGCCGCGTTCCGCGCGGCGGCGAGCAGGGCGGCGCGCAGCACGCGGTTCTCGACCATCGTGCCCAACGCATCTTCGCCGTCCGGCGGCGTGAAATCGAGCGCGCCGGGTTCCAGCCCGTCGCTGACCCGGATGCCGCGGATCGGGCAGCCCTGTCCGGCCAGCTGCCGCCCCACGCCGATTGCGTCGAGCATGCGCATCGGCGCCCCCGCGATCGCCGAGGCGCGGCCATCGAACCCGGCGGCCAGCACCACGTTTGGATCGGCGGTATCGACGACGATCGCGCTCAGCCCATGCGCGTCCAGCGCCACCGCCAGCGCGCTGCCGACCAGCCCGGCGCCGATGATGATGACGTCCGCCTTGTCCATGGTTTGCCCTAAGAGTCCGTTTGGAAACTCGCGAAAGGGCGAGTTTTGGTACGGTGCCGGCCCGCTCTCCTACCCGGCCTCCCAATCAGGATATGCTATGGGAAGTCGGGTGGGGGAGCGGGCCGGCACCGCAAAACGTGCCCTCAGCACGTCTTCAAACAATCCCTAAACATTTTTAACGAGAGGATCCATCGTTCCGTTTGGCGCGGGCGAACGACGGCTTGACGCCGGACTCGCGGCGAGCGAGACTCGTCGGCGCGACTTTATCGCGAACATTCGGGGACAGGTCACATGGCGAGCCGCGCGCAGCCGCCGCTCTGGCGCGAGACGATGAAGGCCGGCGCGGTGCGCAGCGGCGCGCTGATCGGCGCGCTGTCGATCGGCATGGTGACCCTGCTGGCGGCGCTGGCGCTGGTCACCTATCATTCGGGCGATCCGTCGCTCAGCACGGCGGCGGGCGGCCCGGCGCGCAACCTGCTGGGGACGCCGGGGGCACTGGTCGCCGACCTGGCATTCACCCTGTTCGGGCCGCTGGCGGTGTTGATGCTGCCGGTCGGGGGAGTGGTCGCGGTGCGACTGTGGCGCGACGAGCCGGTCGGCGGCTGGGCGCGGATCCTGCGGGACACGACGATCGGCATCGCGCTGATGGCGACCGCGCTTGCCTTCCTGTCCGGCGCGGCCTGGCCGACCTGGCCCGCGGGATGGGGCGGGATCGCCGGGCTGGGCATCGCCGGCGCGCTGCGGTCGGCGATCGCGCTGATCGGCGAGCCGGTCGCGACCCTGTGGATCAGCCGCGTGGCCGCGGCTGTCGCCGGGCTGGGGGGGGCGGCATTGTGGGCGTTCGCGCTCGACATCGGGCTGCCCGATCTGCCGCGCCGCAAGCCGCGCATCGCCGATGGCCGGACGAGCGGCCAATTGCGGATCGCCGCTCAGCCGATGATCTCGACCCCGCGCACGCTGGCCCCGCGTAATCCCGGCCCCGGCCCGGTGATCGCCGATCGCCAGGCCGCGCCGGCCCAGCCCAGGCCGCGCGCGCGGCAGGCGAACCTCGACCTGCGCGACACCTATCCGCTGCCGGGCATCGACCTGCTCAAGCCGCCTCCGCCCCCACTGGATACCGCGATCGACAAGGCCGCGCTGGAACGCAATGCGCGCCTGCTGGAGACCGTGCTCGACGACTTCCACGTCAAGGGCCGTATCGTCGAGGTGCGCCCGGGGCCGGTCGTCACGATGTACGAGCTGGAACCCGCCGCCGGGATCAAGGCGAGCCGGGTGATCCAGCTGGCCGACGACATCGCGCGCAACATGTCGGCGATTTCGGCGCGGGTCGCGACGATCCCGGGGCGGACGGTGATCGGCATCGAATTGCCCAACCTCCATCGCGAGATGGTGTCGCTCCACGAGCTGATCGCGAGCGAGGCGTTCGAGGACCAGACGTCGTCGCTGCCGCTGATCCTGGGCAAGAACATCGCCGGCGATGCCGTCATCGCCGACCTGGCGCCGATGCCCCACCTGCTCGTGGCGGGCACGACGGGTTCGGGCAAGTCGGTCGGCCTCAACTGCATGATCCTGTCGCTCCTGTACCGGCTGAACCCCAGCCAGTGCCGGATGATCATGATCGATCCGAAGATGCTCGAACTGAGCATGTATGACGACATCCCCCATCTGCTGTCGCCGGTGGTGACCGATCCGGCCAAGGCGGTCCGTGCCCTAAAATGGGCGGTCGAGCAGATGGAGGACCGATACCGCCAGATGTCGTCGGTCGGCGTGCGTGGCCTTGCAAGCTTCAACGACAAGGTCCGCGCGGCGCGCGCCAAGGGACAGCCGCTCGGCCGCAAGGTCCAGATCGGCTATGAGGAAGGCCGCCCGGTCTATGAGGAAGAGCAGCTCGATTACCAGGTGCTGCCGCAGATCGTCGTGATCGTCGACGAACTCGCCGACCTGATGATGACCGCGGGCAAGGAGGTCGAGTTCCTGATCCAGCGGCTCGCGCAAAAGGCGAGGGCGGCGGGCATCCATCTGATCATGGCGACGCAGCGCCCCTCGGTCGATGTCATCACCGGGGTCATCAAGGCCAATTTGCCGACGCGGATCAGTTTCCATGTCACCAGCAAGATCGATTCGCGCACGATCCTGGGCGAACAGGGCGCCGAACAGCTGCTGGGCAAGGGCGACATGCTCTACATGCCGGGCGGTAAGGGCATCGTTCGCGTTCACGGCCCCTTCGTCAGCGACGACGAGGTGCGCGCCGTGGCGGACCATTGGCGCGCCCAAGGGGTGCCCGATTACGTTAGCTCGGTCACCGAGGAGCCCGAGGACGGCTTCGTGTTCGACGGCGCGCCGATCGGCGAGGATTCGGCCGAGGACCAGCAATACCGCAACGCCATCCAGTTCGTGGTGGAAAGCCAGAAGGCGTCGACCAGCTGGCTCCAGCGGCAGATGCGGATCGGCTATAATTCGGCCGCGCGGCTGGTCGAGCGGATGGAAAAGGACGGCATCGTCGGCCGCCCCGACCATGTCGGCAGACGCGACGTGCTGCGCGATACCGACGGCAACCCGAAATAAGGCGGACGCCATGGATGATTTGACGATCGGCCGCTCGGGGACCGCTCGCCTTGTGCCAGGTTAAAATGCCGTTCACGCAGCCTGTCTATGCAGGTTACGCATCATCGGAGAGAAGTTCGTGATCTACCGCGTGTCCGCATTGGTGATCGCGCCGCTCGTTCTCGCCGGCGCGCTCGCGCCCGTCGGTGATTTGGCGCGCGTGCAGCAGCACCTGAAGGCGGTGGCGACGATGACCGCGGATTTCGTGCAGACCGATCGCAACGGCCGGATGCTGACCGGTACGCTGACGCTCAAGCGCCCGGGAAAAATCCGTTTTCAATATGAGAAAGGCGTGCCGATCCTGATCGTCGGCGACGGCAAGGCGCTGACGTTCGTCGATTATTCGGTGAAACAGGTTCAGCGCTGGCCGATCGGCGGCAGCCCGCTCAGCATCCTGCTCGATCCCGATCGCGATATCGGCGGTGTCGCGCGCGTCGTGCCCAGCGCCGACGACACGATCCTGTCGATCGAGGCCAATGATGCCAGGCATCCCGAATATGGCCGCACCACGCTGATCTTCGCGCGTGATGCGGGGGCGCCCGGGGGGTTGATGCTGAAGGGGTGGGTGGCGCTGGATGCACAGAACAACCGGACGACCATTCGCCTCAGCAAGCAGCGTTTCAACCTGCCGGTATCCGATGGCGTTTTCCGCTGGAACGATCCGCGGGTAAGATCCCGGCGACCCGGATAGATCGTTCATATTGAGGCAATGTTGATCGCCCTAGAGGGAGCGCGCGGATGCGGGGCGGTTCGGGATTTCCCCCCTGTTGCCCGAACGGGCTCGTTTCCCGCCTGCGTGACGAACGCCAGGTCGGCCCCTGTTCCATGCCCCCGGAACAGGGGCCTTTCCTTGGCCGGGAGCGACCATGCCGCGTGTATACCGCATGGCGGGACCAGATTCCACGGGCTGGTGCGGAGCACCGGCCTCGCCTACATCACCGCCCGATGACCACGCTGAAGATCGTTTCCTGGAACATCAATTCGGTGCGCTTTCGCCTCGACATCGTCACACGGTTCCTGCGTGACGCGGCGCCCGACATCCTGTGCCTTCAGGAGACCAAGGTGATCGACGGCGACTTCCCCGAGGCTGCGTTCCGCGCCTTGGGTTATGACACGATCATCCTTCACGGCCAGCGGATGCACCATGGCGTCGCGATCGTCAGCCGCGTGCCGCTGGTCGAGGATGACCGACTGGACTGGCAGGCGAACCGCGAGGCACGGCACGTCGGCGTGCGGCTGGCGGGGGGCATCAGGCTGGAGAATGTCTATGTCCCCGCCGGCGGCGACGTGCCAGATCGCGACGCCAACCCGAAATTCGCCCAGAAGCTCGATTTTCTCGATCGCATGGCGCGCTGGTCCGAGGGACTGGAGTGCCCGACGATCCTGACCGGCGACTTCAACGTCGCCCCGCTCGATTGCGACGTCTGGAGCCACCGCCAGTTGATCAACGTGGTCAGCCACACCGCGGTCGAGATCGCCGCGCTCGATCGCCTGCGCCGGTCCAATTCATGGGTCGATCTGGGCCGGCATTTCTTCCCGGCGCCGGCGCGGCTGCACACGTGGTGGAGCTATCGCTCGCCCGACTGGACGGTCAATGATCGCGGCCGGCGGCTCGATCATATGTGGGCGACCGCCGACGTCGCCGCGCGCGCCGTCGCGCACCGCGTGTACGAGGAGTGCCGCAGCTGGCTGAAACCGTCCGACCATGTGCCGATCATGACCGAGTTCGCCCTGTGACCGGATTGATGCCGTGACTGGCCTGACGCCGTGACCGACGAGACGCCGGACGTGCGCCCCGTCGCCCGCGCGATCGATGCGATGCGCCGGGGCTGGCCGATCACGATCGCGGGGCCGGACGGCACGATCGGCCTGCTGGCGGTAGAGACTGCCGATCGCGCGGGGCTCGATCGCTTCGATCCCGCCGGCGATGCGCCGGTGCTGCTGTCCGCGGGGCGCGCGGCAACGCTGAAGCTGGTCAACCAGCGTGCCGCCGCCCAGCCGGATGCGCCGGTGCTGGTCGAGCGCGCACCCTGGCTCGATCTCGATGCCGTGGTCGCGCTCGCCGATCCCCAGCTCGATCTCGCGACGCCGCTCAAGGGCCCGTTTCGCGCCATCGAGCCGGGCGCGGTGGAGGCGATGACCGCGGCGCTGATGCTGGTGCGGCCGGCCGGCATCCTGCCCGCCTTCTTCGTCGGCGCCGCCGAGGGCGAGGCGGTGACACCGGCGGCGATCGCCGCTTTCGGCGATCCGATCACCCTGGTCGTCGCGGCGCGCGCGCGGTTGCCGGTGGCGCAGGCGCCGGGCGCCGAGATCGTCGCCTTTCGCGGCCCCGATTCGCCGGGCGAGCACGTCGCGCTGATCGTCGGCAAGCCCGATGGCCGGCCGCCGCTGGTCCGGCTGCACAGCGAGTGCCTCACAGGAGACGTGTTCGGCAGCCTGAAATGCGATTGCGGGCCGCAATTGCACGCCGCGATCGCCGCGATGGAAGATATTGGCTGGGGCATCCTGCTCTATCTGCGGCAGGAGGGGCGCGGCATCGGGCTGATCAACAAGATGCGCGCCTATGCCTTGCAGGATCAGGGGTTCGACACGGTCGACGCCAATATCCGGCTGGGCTTTGCGGTCGACGCGCGCGATTTCCGCGTGGCGGCGCGGATGCTCGACCTGCTGGGACAGCGCACCATCCGGCTGATGACCAACAACCCCGAAAAGATCCGCGTGCTGGAAGCCGCGGGGGTTAGCGTTGCCGAGCGCGTGCCGATCTCATTGCCGGCCAACCCGCACAATGCGCGCTACCTGGCCACCAAGCGCGATCGGACGGGGCATCAGCTATAGACGCGGCGCGAGAACCGGGCTTGTGGCATGGCCGCTGGCGAGCGGTTGCGGACATGTCGCCCCTTATCGTCGAACATGGCCATCATCGAAAGCTGCTCCGGCGCCGTCACGAACCGATGATGGACGATGCCTGGGTGCGCTGCTCGGCGGGACGGCCGGACCGGGCTTGCTTCAACCGCGATCGAAGAAGTCGACGTGACCGGTCGACAATTCGTATAGGCGCCAACCACCTTGAGCTTGCCCGCGGCCGGCGGGGCAGGCATGATCGGGTCGGATCCGTTCCGATCAACTGATCCGGACGCGCGGCGCTCCAGGCGGCGGCTATTGACCAGTCGATAAAGGGCAGCTTTCACATTTCAATTCCCAAAGCCGCCTGCCGGCTTTTCACCAATCCTGATCGTGCCGCGATCTTCTTCGGAATTGATAGTGGCCCCAATGAAAAGGGCCCGGCACCATCGTGCCGAGCCCCGTTCAGCTGCCTGTCAGGCGCCCGTCAGATCGCCGAGAGGTTTACTGCGGCATATTTGCCACGGCGATCGACCTCAAGTTCGAACTCGAGTCGGTCGCCTTCGTTGAGGTTGGTCATGCCCGCGCGTTCGACCGCGGAGATGTGGACGAAGGCATCGGGCTGGCCGTCATCGCGCTGGATGAAGCCGAAGCCCTTCATCGAATTGAAGAACTTGACGGTGCCGGTAGCCTTTTCGCCGGTCAGCTGACGCTGCGGCGCGCCGCCGGCGCCGGGGGCGCCGCCAGTGCGTGGCGCTCCCGGACCGGCGTCGCGATCACGCGGCGGAGCGCGGTCGGTAACCGGCAGAGGTTCGCCGTCAATCTTCAGGTCGGTCGCCGAAATGCGCCCGCCACGGTCGACCAGGGTGAAGCCCAGCGGCTGCCCCTCGGCAAGGCCGGTCAGCCCCGCTTGCTCGACCGCGCTGATATGGACGAACACGTCCTCCCCGCCGTCATCGCGCACAACGAAGCCGAAGCCCTTCTGCGCATTGAAGAATTTTACGACGCCGGTGCCTTCGCCGACGACCTGGGGGGGCATGCCGCGACCGCCGCCGCCACCACCACTGAAGCCGCCACCACCGCCACCGCGAAAACCGCCGCCGCTGCTGCCGCCGCCAAAGCCGCCACCACCGCCGCGATATCCGCCGCCGCCGCCATAGCCGCCTCCGCCACCGCCGCCAAAGCGATCGCCACCGCCAAAGCCGCCGCCACCGAAGTCACCGCCGCCAAAACCGCCACCGCCGAATTCGTCACCGCCGAAACCGTCGCGCTTGTCCCTGCCGCGACCGCCACGATCGCCACGGCGTCCTTTATCGAAACTCATGCCCTGTTCGTCTTCCCGGTTCGTCCAACACACATCCAAGAACCATGACACCGGACGACGGGCGCAGGCCTTCGGGCGCCAGACAAAAGCGCCGCACCCTCTCTTAGCCCAAAATTCGCCCACTCGCGAACAAATTCGTCGCCGCGGTCACGACGCTAACTCGCGACCTTGCGCGCGGCGACCGGGCAGGGCACAGCGATCGGGTATGCCGGCCCTATCGCTTCTCACCGATCCGGCTGCATGGGCCGCCCTCATCACGTTGATCGTCATGGAGGTGGTGCTCGGGATCGACAATCTCGTGTTCATCTCGATCCTGTCGAACAAGCTGCCCGAGGCGCAGCGCGCTCGCACCCGCCGGATCGGGCTGGCGCTGGCGCTGGTCCTCCGGCTGGTGCTGCTGTCGACCATTGCCTGGATCGTCGGCATGACCGCGCCGGTCCTGGATCTGGGGCTGACAGGCGCACGGGGGCCGCATGGTGAACCCAGTTTTGAGACCGCCTTTTCGATCCGCGACCTGATCCTGATCGCCGGTGGATTGTTTCTGCTCTACAAGGCCACGGCCGAGATCCACCACAGCGTCGATGCCCATGGCGCGGGAGCAATCCCCGACGAAAAAGGCGCGCGGTCGCTCGGCTTTGCCGCCGCCATCGTCCAGATCCTGGCGCTCGACCTGGTATTTTCGATCGATTCGATCCTGACCGCGGTCGGCATGACCGACGAGCTGCCGATCATGATCGTCGCCGTGGTCACCGCGGTCGGCCTGATGCTGCTCGCGTCGGGGCCGCTTGCCCGTTTCATCGAGAAGAATCCCAGCGTGGTGATGCTGGCCCTCGGCTTCCTGCTGATGATCGGGCTGGTGCTGGTCGCCGACGGTTTCGGGGTCCATGTGCCCAAGGGCTATGTCTATACCGCGATGGCGTTTTCGGCGGTGGTCGAGGTGCTCAACATCGTCAGCCGCCGCGCCGGCGCGCGCCGCGCCGGGTCGCCGGGCCGCTGACTCCATACCGACTCCTGCCATTGAGCGGGCGCGCGTTCGCGTCTAGGCGGGGTCGATGACCGTCCACCTCCACCAGGAAGACATACCCGCCGGGTTGTTCGCGCCGGGCGCGCCGATCGCCATCGATACCGAGACGATGGGGCTGATCACGCCGCGCGACCGGCTGTGCCTGGTGCAATTGTCCGATGGCGGGCCCGACGAGCATCTGGTGCGATTCGCGGCTGGCAGCGACTATGCCGCGCCCAATCTGAAGGCCGTGCTCGGCGATCCCGGCCGCGAGAAGCTGTATCATTTCGCCCGTTTCGATCTCGCCGCGATCCGCCAGTATCTGGGCGTGACCGCCGCGCCGGTCTATTGCACCAAGATCGCCTCGCGGCTGATCCGCACCTATACCGACCGCCACGGGCTGAAGGAACTTGTCCGCGAACTGCTCGGCATCGACATTTCGAAACAGCAGCAATCGTCCGATTGGGGCAGCCCCGCTCTGTCCGACGCGCAGAAGGACTATGCCGCCTCCGACGTCCGCTTCCTTCATGCGCTGCGCGAGGAGCTCGATCGCCGGCTGGCGCGCGAGGGCCGGGCCGAACTGGCCAAGGCGTGTTTCGATTTCCTGCCATGGCGCGCGGAGCTCGATCTCGCCGGCTGGCCGGAGGTGGATATCTTCGCGCATGTCTGACGCCATGCACTCGCGGCGCCGGCCCGCTCCCCCACCCGACCACTCATTCAGGATATGCATTGGGCGGTCGGGTGGGGGAGCGGGCTGGTGCCGTTCTTCCATCAGGAAAGCGCATGTCTGACGTCGCCCGCCGCGTCCGGTCCCGGCGCCAGCTATGGGCGGCGCCCGGCGGCAGCCATGACCGCATGGTCGTGCTGGCCCGGATAGCGCTGCCGTCGATGGTCGGGGCGATCGCGGCGACGATGGTGCTGCTGCCGCTGACCGGCGGCGGCGATGTCAGCTTCGTGCTCGACAAGAACAAGGTCGAGGTCGCCAAGGAGCGGCTGCGGCTGCAGGCCGCCACCTATCGTGGCGAGGACGGCAGGGGACGCCCGTTCGAGCTCCAGGCCGGATCGGCGGTGCAGAAGAGTTCGGCCGATCCGGTGGTCGAGATCGACAGGCTTGCCGCACGGATCAACCTGGCCGACGGTCCGGCCAGCTTTGCCGCGCCCAGGGGGCGATACGACATGAACAAGCAGAGCCTGAACGTGCCGGGGGCGGTCACGTTCAACGGGCCCGGCGGCTATCTGCTCGAGACCAGCGACGCGACGGTCGACCTCAAGTCCCGCCAGATGCAGAGCGGCGGCGCGGTTTCCGGCACCGTGCCGCAGGGAACGTTCACCGCCGATCAGATGACCGCCGACCTGGAAAACCGGATCGTGCGGCTGGATGGCCGCGCCCGCTTGCGGATCGTGCCGCGACGCGCGAAATAGCCGCGATGCGCATTTCCTTTTTCCTGCTCCCCGCTTTGGCCGCTTGCGCCGGGGCCGCCGTCGCTGCCACCTCGCACAATTCGGCGGCGCCGATCGACTTCGCCGCCGATCATATCGAGCTGCAGGACAAGGCCAATCGCGCGATCCTGTCGGGTAACGTATCGGTCAAGCAGGCCGAGATGACGCTGACCGCGGCGCGGATGACGGTGTCCTACACCGGCAGGGTGGTCGACGGATCGCCCCAGGTCTCGCGGCTCGACGCGTCGGGCGGGGTGACGGTGACGCGTCCCGACCAGGTCGCCAGCGCTTCCTATGGCGTATACGACATCAACCGCCGCGTGATCGTCATGTTGGGCGGCGTCACCCTGAACCAGGGCGGCAACAAGGTCAGCGGCAGCAGGCTCACGATCAACCTCGACACGGGCAAGGCCAATATCGACGGTTCGGGGGTGTCGAGCGGAACGCCAGGGACGGTGAATACCGCGCCGGGCGGGCGCGTGACCGGCCGCTTCTCGGTGCCCAAGCGCAACTGACTGGCGGATTCGGCCCGTTATCGGCGCAGGACGGCTTCCCTTGACGGCCCCGGCGCGGCATGAGTCACGGCGCGTCATGCACAAAGCCTGCCAGACCGCGACGGCAACCATCCGGTAACCAAGCCGCAGGCATTCACGGAGCGCGGAAATGGACGACGTCACGACCCTGGACGCGATCGAACCGATCGCCGAGACCCCCGTGTCGAAGGGGCTGTCGGTCGTGTCGATCGCCAAGTCATACGACAAGCGCGCGGTGCTGACGGACGTGTCGGTATCGGTCGGACCGGGCGAGGTGATCGGGCTGCTCGGGCCCAACGGCGCGGGCAAGACGACCTGCTTTTATTCGGTGATGGGTCTGGTCAAGCCCGATGCGGGCCGCATCATGCTCGACGGCGACGACATTACCGGGTTGCCCATGTATCGCCGCGCGATCCTGGGGCTCGGCTATCTACCCCAGGAAACGTCGATCTTTCGCGGCTTGTCGGTCGAGAAGAACATTTCCGCGGTGCTCGAACTCGCCGAGCCCGACGCGGCGGCCAGGGCGCGCAAGCTCGACACCCTGCTCGACGATTTCGGGCTGACCCGGCTGCGCGACGCGCCGGCGATGGCGCTGTCGGGTGGCGAGCGGCGCCGCGCGGAGATCGCCCGCGCGCTGGCCGCGGACCCCTCGATCATGCTGCTCGACGAGCCGTTCGCGGGCATCGACCCGCTGTCGATCGCCGACATCCGCGACCTGATCGTCCAGCTCAAGTCGCGCGGCATCGGCGTGCTGATCACCGACCACAATGTCCGCGAGACGCTGGAGATCGTCGATCGCGGCTATATCATCTATGACGGCCGCGTGCTGTTCACCGGCTCGCCCGAGGAACTGGTCGCCGACGCCAATGTCCGCCGGCTGTACCTCGGCGAAAGCTTTACGCTGTAGAATGGGCGATAGCCTCTTTCCGTCCGGGCGAACGGTTGTGAGAACACATCCATGAGCCTTGCCCCGCGCCTCGATCTGCGTCAGTCGCAATCGCTGGTGATGACGCCCCAGCTGCAGCAGGCGATCCGCCTGCTTGCGTTGTCCAATCTGGAGGTGGAAACCTTCATCGCCGAGGAGATCGAGCGCAACCCCCTGCTCGACAGCATCGGCGGTAGCGACGATGACGGCCCGATCGGCGAGCGCGAGCCGCCCGCCGCCGCCTCGGCGACCGACGAGCCCGCCGGCACCGACAGCCTGCTAATGGGCGACAGCGGCGGCGAGGCCGCGCTCGACGTCGATTTCGCCGCCGAAAGCTTCCACCACGACAGCGCCGCCGACCAGGTGGGAATGGACGGGTCTCTGGGCATGGCCGGGGCGGCGGGCGGCGCGATGAGCGGGGACAGCCCCGACCTCGACGCCTTCGCCGACACGTCGCTGGGGCTCGCCGATCATCTGCTCAATCAGGCCGGCGCGGTGCTGAAGGGCCATGATCTGTTCGTCGCCCGCCACCTGATCGACCTGATCGACGAGGCCGGGTATCTCGCAGCGCCGCTGCTCGACGTCGCGACCCGGCTCGGGGTGCCGCTCGACCGGGTCGAGGCGGTGCTGGAGGTGATACAGACATTCGACCCGACAGGAGTCGGCGCACGCGACCTGGCCGAATGCCTGGCGCTTCAGGCGCGTGAGGCCGACCGCTATGATCCGTGCATGGCACGGCTGATCGATCACCTCGACCTGGTGGCGCGGGGCGATATGGCGCGGCTGAAGCGGATCTGCCAGGTCGACGACGAGGACCTGGCGGACATGATCCGCGAACTGCGCAACTACGATCCCAAGCCCGGCTGCCGTTTCGGCGGCGAGGCGATGCAGGCGGTGGTGCCCGATTTGTACATTGCGCGGCGCAAGGACGGCTGGGCGATCGAGATCAATGCCGCGACGCTTCCCCGCCTGCTCGTCAACCGGTCTTATTATGTCGAGCTGACCAGCGGTTCCCGGGACAAGGCGTCGAAGGCATGGCTATCGGACATGCTGGCCAGCGCCAACTGGCTGGTCAAGGCGCTCGACCAGCGCCAGCGGACGATCATCAAGGTCGCGGGCGAGATCGTGCGCCAGCAGGAGGCGTTCTTCCTCCATGGCGTCGCCCATCTGAAGCCCATGACCCTGCGCCAGGTGGCGGACGCGATCGAGATGCACGAATCGACCGTCAGCCGGGTCACCAGCAACAAATATCTGAGCTGCGCGCGTGGCTTGTTCGAGCTCAAATATTTCTTTACCTCGGCGATCCAGGCGGCCGACGGCGGTGACGCGGTGTCGGCGCAGGCGGTCAAGGCGGCGCTCCGCACGCTGATCCAGGCCGAGGATGCCAAAGCGATCCTGAGCGACGACACTCTGGTCGACCTGCTCAACGCCAAGGGCTTCGACATCGCCCGGCGCACCGTCGCCAAATATCGCGAGTCGCTCGGCATCGGCAGCTCGGTCCAACGCCGCCGGCAAAAGACGCTGGAGGGGGCGGGGTGAGAAGAGGGGCGGGGGCGAACGGTGCCTGCCGCTACCCGGCATATTCCTTGACCAGGTCGAACAGGTAATCGCGCCCGGTATACAGCGAGTCGACCTTGATCCGTTCGTTCAGGCCGTGGATGCCGTTGCTGTCGGGGTCGCGGAAGAAGCCGGGAGTGCCGTAGACCGGGATGCCGATCGCCTCAAGGAAGATGCCGTCGGTGGCGCCGGTCGACATCGCCGGGAGCAGCGGTACGCCGGGGAAATATCTCGCCGCGACCGTCTTCATCGGGCCGGTGATCCTGGCGTCGAGCGCGGGATGCCGGTCGGGCGGATCGGCTGGTTGGTGATCACCGTCACCTTGGGACCGGCCAGGTCCTTATCCGCATGCTTTGCCTTACAGCGTGGATTGTCGCCATTGGCAATGCCTGGCGTCAGGGCCGCTGGTCGGGAAAGCGCACGCCGACGTTGCGCGGCAGGGTGAAGCGGACCTCGCGATTGGCGAAGTCGACCGACACCCGGCGGAACAGCCGCAGCGTATCCATGCCGAGCAGCAGCGCCGGGCTGTTGCCCAGACCGAAACGGCGGAACGGCAGCGCGTCGGCAAAGGCGACGGGGATGTTCTGAAAGCCGATGCCGCCGATTTCCATCGAATCGACATTCGTGTAATCGGCGCCGAGCCACTCCCCGGTAACCGACAGCAAATTGATGCGTCCGAGCGCCTTCGGCTTGCGGATCGCCGCCAATAAAGCGGAATTGCCGACGGTGACCGGCGATCCGGTGTCGATGATCACCGAGATCCGCCGGCCGCGATAGCGCGCGTTGGTGACGATCAGCTGGCCGTAAAGGTTCTTTGCGCGCACCACGATGTCGTCGAGGCCCACCGGCAGCTCGCGCTTCGACGACGGCCTGAGCGTCATCACGTTGGCGTCGAAGTCGATCGCGACCGCATGCCCCTTCAGCGCATCCAGCCCGAGCATTCCCGGCGCGCCGAGATTTCGCGCCTCCACCGCCGGCGCCTCGATCATCTCGGGCGCGATCCGGCTGACCTTCAGCAGCGGTAACAGCACGGTGTCGATCCTGCTGGTGCCGGCCATCGTCGTCACGCGCACCGTGCGCCCCGGCATCAGCCCGAGCGACCCGGCAAGTTCGCGCGAGACGACCGTGCGCTCGGCACCGGTATCGATGACGAACTGAAACGGCCCGGCGGTGCCGATCGAAACCGGAACGGTCATCCGCCGGTCGGCCTCGGCAATGTCCAGCTTATCGTCGGCCGCGGCGGGACCGGCGACCGGGGGCGGCACGGTCGTGGTCTGGCCGGTAACCGGCGAGGCGGCG
This sequence comes from uncultured Sphingomonas sp., assembly GCF_964244265.1. Lineage (GTDB taxonomy): Bacteria > Pseudomonadota > Alphaproteobacteria > Sphingomonadales > Sphingomonadaceae > Sphingomonas. The sequence goes on from NZ_CAXTHV010000016.1 coordinate 58,984, forward strand.
GCAAGAGCTAACAGGGGCAGCGAGGCCATTACCTTGCGCATCGCCGAACGATACGCCCGCCACCGGCCTTCAACAAGCGCCAAGAATCCCTGGAAACTCGCGGGAAGCCGAGCTTCGATGCGGCCGGTATCGCACCTGCTTCAGCAGGGCTGAAAACAGCATCTAATCCAGCCGCATCGCCTCGTGCGCCAGCATTTCCGCTTCCGCCAGCAGCGCGTCGTCGGCCAGGCCGGTCGCCACGCGCTCGCGCCCGATCAGCGTCAGCACGGGCACGGCGAGCGGCGACACGCGCGGCAGGTCGACATGGACCATCGTGTCGGCGGCGCGGTCGAGCAGGTCGGCGAGCCGCCCGACATCGGTCATCCGCGCCCGCGCATCGTCCCAGGCTGCCTGGAGCAGCAGGTGGCCCGGCTCGTATTTGCGCAACACGTCGTAGATCAGGTCGGTCGAGAAGGTGACCTGCTTGCCGGTCTTGCGCTTGCCGGGGTGCTGGCGCTCGACCAGCCCGCCGATCACCGCGACCTCGCGGAACGCGCGTTTGAGCAGATGCGATTGCTGCACCCAGTCGACGAATTCATGCTCCAGGATGTCGCGCGAGAAGAGCGGACGGGGATCGGCGACGCGATCGATCGAATAGCAGGCGATGGCATAATCGTTCGAGACGAAGCCCAGCGGCTTCATCCCAATCGTCTCCATTCGCCGCGTGAGCAGCATGCCGAGCGACTGGTGGGCGTTCCACCCCTCGAAGCTGTAGGCGACCATGTACTGGCGCCCGTCGAGCGGGAACGTCTCGACCAGCAGCTGCCCCGGCGCGGGCAGCACCGATCGCTGCGCCTGCACCTCCAGCCATTCGCGGACATCGTCGGGAAATCGCGCCCATTCTCCCGGACTCGCCAGAAAGTCGCGGACCCGGTCCGCCAGGTTGGTCGACAGCGGCATCCGCGCGCCGCCATAGGTCGGGATGCGCGCGGGCCGCGCGGTGGCGCGGACGATCAGGTCCTCGGTGTCGATGGCGATCATCTCGACGCTCATCCCGGCAAAGAAGAAGGTGTCGCCCGCCGACAGCGTGGCGGCAAAGCCCTCCTCGACCTTGCCGAGCGACCTGCCGTTCTTGAACCGGACGTTGAGCATCGTCGCCTCGACGATGATCCCGGCGTTCAGCCGGTGCTGCTGGACGAAGCGCGGATGGCTGACGCGCCACACTCCCTCTTCCTCGGTCAGCCGCCGGAACCGATCATACGCCTTCAGCGCATAACCGCCGTCGCGGATGAAGCCGAGCACGCGCTCGAACGTCGCGGCATCCAGCGCCGAATAGGGCAGGGCGCCTTGCACCTCGTCGAGCAGGTCGGCGCTGTGGAACGGCGCGGCACAAGCGCAGGCCATGACGTGCTGGGCGAGCACGTCGAGGCTGCCGGGGCGGAACGGATCGGCGTCGAGCGCGCCTGCTTCGACCGCGTCGAGCGCCGCGCGCGCCTCGAGATATTCGAAACGGTTGCCCGGCACGACGATCGCCTCCGACGATTCGTCGAGCCGGTGGTTGGCGCGCCCGATCCGCTGGAGCAGCCGCGACGATCCCTTGGGCGCGCCCATCTGGACGACGCAATCCACGTCGCCCCAATCGACCCCGAGATCGAGGCTGGCGGTCGCGACCAGCGCGCGCAGCTTGCCGTCGGCCATCGCGCCTTCCACCTTGCGCCGTGCCTCGCGGCTGAGCGATCCGTGGTGGATGCCGATCGGCAGCGACGTCGCATTGGCCTTCCACAAGTCCTGGAAGATCAGTTCGGCCAGACTGCGGGTGTTGCAGAATACGATCGTCGTGCGGTGCCGCTCGATCTCGGCCATCACCTGTTCGGCGGCATAGCGCCCCGAATGGCCCGACCACGGCACGCGGCCCTGCGGCAGCAGGATGGTGATATCGGGCGGAGCGCCGGGCTCGCCCTCGACCAGCTCGACCGCATCGATGTCGCCATCGGGGGCAAGCCATGCGCGATAGGCATCGGGATCGGCGACCGTCGCCGACAGGGCGACCCGGCGCATGGCGGGCGCCAGCAGCTGCAACCGCGCGAGACACAGCGACAGGAGGTCGCCGCGCTTGCCGGTGGCAAAGGCATGGACCTCGTCGACTACCACGCGCTTCAGCCCGGCGAACATCAGCCCGCTGTCGGGATAGCTTAGCAGCAGCGACAGCGATTCGGGGGTGGTCAGGAGGATGTCCGGGGGGCGGGCGCGCTGGCGCGCCTTGCGGTCGCTCGGCGTGTCGCCGGTGCGCGTCTCGACCCGGATCGCCAGGTCCATCTGCGCGATCGGGGTCAGGAGGTTGCGCTGGACATCGACCGCCAGCGCCTTCAGCGGCGAGACGTAGAGCGTGTGGAGGCCCTCTCCGGGGGTCTCGATCAGCTCGGCAAGCGTCGGCAGGAACCCCGCCAGCGTCTTGCCCGCGCCGGTCGCCGCGACCAGCATCGCGTGCCGCCCGGCGCGTGCGGCGTCGAGCATGTCGAGCTGGTGCCGACGCGGCGCCCAGCCACGTCCGGCAAACCAGTCCACAAGCGGTCGGGGCAGCGTCGGCACGGCATCCATATGGGGTGGCGGCCGGACCGTCGCGATGCGCCGTCCTACAGGAAAGGCTTTTCATCAGGCGGGGGCGGCGGACCGGCCCCGGGCCGGCGCCGAACGACGAAGAAGACGACCGCCGCGATTACCAGCAGCGCAAAGACCGCCACGATGCCGCCGATGCCCGAATTCGAACTGCCCATCCGCTTTACCCCCGCATTGACCGATTCGGCCCGCTCGCGCGTAATAGCATCATGTCCCGCCTTGGCGACTGGATCGAGCCGCATCCCCACGGCATCTACGTGACGCCGGCCGATGCGTGGATCGACCCGTCGCAGCCCAGTCCGCGCGCGCTCATCACGCACGGCCATGCCGATCATGCGCGCGGGGGGCATGGTGCAGTATGGGCGACCGCGGAGACGCTGGCGATCATGGCGACGCGTTATGGGCCGCAGGCGGGGAACGCCGTGCCCTATCGCGCGCCGTGGGACATGGGCGATGTCGCGGTGACCTTCGTCCCGGCGGGCCATGTGCTGGGCTCGGCGCAGGTGGTGTTGCGCCATCGCGGCGAGACGATCGTCGTGTCGGGCGATTACAAGCGCCGCGCCGACCCGACCTGCGCGGCATTCGAGGCCGTGGCGTGCGATATCTTCGTCACCGAGGCGACGTTCGGCCTGCCGGTATTTCGCCACCCCGACCCGCATGACGAGATCGACAAGCTGTTGGCCGCGCTGCGCGCCAATCCCGATCGCTGCATCCTGGTCGGCGCGTATGCGCTGGGCAAGGCGCAGCGGGTGATCCGCGAACTGCGCGACATGGGATATGACGATCCCGTCTACATTCACGGCGCGCTCCAGCGATTGTGCGACCTCTATGTCGAGCTCGGCGTCGACCTCGGCGAGCTGCGTCCCGCGACCGGCGTGGCCAAGGCCGAGCTCCAGGGCCGCATCGTGATGTGTCCGCCGTCGGCGCTCAACGACCGCTGGTCGCGCCGCCTGCCCGACCCGATCACGGCGATGGCGTCGGGCTGGATGCGGGTGCGCCAGCGCGCGCGGCAGAAGCTGGTCGAACTGCCGATCATCCTGTCCGACCATGCCGACTGGGATGAACTGACCGAGACATTGCTCCAGATCGCGCCGAAGGAAGTGTGGGTCACCCATGGTCGCGAGGACGCGCTGATCCATTGGTGCATGACCCGCCAGATCAAGGCGCGCGCGCTGGCGCTGGTCGGCTATGAGGACGAGGACGATTAGACCAGTTCCACTTGCGGCGCCGGCCAACTTTGGCCGATCGTTCGGCGCGTCGTACTGCGTGACCATTTCATCGCACGGTCTTTGGACGATCTGGATCCTTGGTGAATTTTACGATCCGTTTAGGATGCGGTCGGTAGCAATGGCTGCCTGAAGCCACACGATCTCAGGGAATTGCCATGCTCCATCGGATCGTCGCCGCGTTTGCCATCGTCGTCGTCGCCACCCCCCTCGGGGCGACCACGCCACGCGAAAACCTGGTGCAGGTGGCGTTCTACCCGCAGGACCGGACCCAGGCGCTGGTGGCGATCGGCCAGATCGAGGCTGATACGCGCGCGACGCTCCAGCGCGCGCCGGGTGACCGTGAGGCGCGGATGGTCAATGCCATGGCCACCAGCTATCGCGCCAAGCTGGCCAACAACCGCGCCGATGCGATCGCCGCGCGATCGATGTTCGAGGCCTTGGTGGCCAGCAACCCCCGCGATCCGGAGGCGCAGGTCGCGCTGGGCGGCTGGCACGTCAGCAGCGTCGTGGCGCTGGGCGGACTGATCGCGCGGGGCGCGCTGGGCGCGCGCAAGTCGACCGGATTGGAGGCGCTCGACGCCGCGGTCCGCCTGGGCGGCGGGCGGGCGGCCTTTTCCGCCATCGCCGGCCTGCTCAGGCTCCAGCTTGACGGCGGCGATCCGCGCGCCGCGCAGCTGATCGAGGCGGGCGCGTGCGGTGCCACCCCGACGATGCTCGACCGGCTGATGCAGCGCAACGCGCAGCGCATGGCCGCCATCCTGAAGCGCGGCGACAAGGCGCAGATCCGTCGCGCCGCGTCGCAGCTGATGCCGCTGGGCCAGCTCAATGCCTGATTCGCGGCCGCCGACGAGAGGGCGCCGGACGCTATTTCTGCAAGGCGTTGCCGACGGAGACCAGTTTCAATCCCGCATTCTGCAGGTCGACCGCGCAGCGCCTGGTTTCGTCGGTCAGCACGGGAGTCAGCGCAGGCATGACGCGCCGCATCGCCGCTTCGAGGTCGATTTGCGGGTTTCGGCCGAGTAGCTTGCCGGTGAAGTAGATCGCGCCGATCTTGCCCGCCTCGATCGCCTTGGCGGCGTTGGGATCGGCGCTGCCGGCATCGGGCTTGCGGGCCGCGACGAGCGCGAACGCCGCGAGACATCGCGAATCGGCATCCTCCGCCGTCATGTCGACAGCAGGCGAGGCGAGCATCAGGGCAAGGATCGTCAGCATTGATCGTGGTTCCTCAGGGAATGGGTATCAGACGGTGACCTGTTCGCCGAGTTCGAGCACCTTGCCCGGGGGAATGCGCAGGAAGTCGGTGGGGTCGCTGGCATTGCGCTGCAGGAACATGAAGATGCGATCCTGCCATAACGGCATGCCGATTTCGGCATCGGGCTTCAAGGTATTGCGGCCGATGAAATAGGAGGCGCGCATCGGTGTCATGGCAAGCTCGCCGCGCCCGGCGGCGGTCGCCAGGTCGCGCGGCACGTCGGGGGATTCCATGAAGCCGTAGCGCAGGATCACGCTGGTGAAATTGTCGTCGATCCGGGTGACGCGCACGCGCTGCTCGTCGGCCACCACCGGATGGTCGGTGGTGCGGATCGATACGATCAGGTTGGCCGCGTGGAGCACCTTGTTGTGCTTCAGGTTGTGGAGCAGCGCGCCCGGTGCCGCGTCGGGATTGGCGGTCAGGAAGATCGCCGTGCCCTCGACACGTTCGGGCGGACGCCGCGCCAGCGCTGCGGCCAGATCGGCCAGCGGCACGCTCTGCCGCCGCTCGAACGCCTTGACGATGCCGCGCCCGCGCACCCATGTCGCGATCAGGAGGCCGATCATCGCCGCCACCACCAGCGGCACCCAGCCGCCCTCGACCACGCGCAGGATGTTCGCGCCGAAGAACACCAGGTCGAGCGCCAGGAACGGCGCGATGATCGCGATCGACGCCGCGCGCCCCCAGTTCCAGTGATGCCGCACGACGATATAGGCCAGGCAGGTGGTGACCACCATCGTGCCGGTGACGGCGATGCCGTAGGCGGCGGCCATCGCCGACGAGGTACGGAACTGCACGACCAGCACGAGCACCCCGGCCAGCAGCAGCCAGTTGATCGACGGCAGATAGATCTGGCCCGAAAAGTCGGCCGAGGTCTGGCGCGCGCGCATCCGGGGGAGCAGTCCGAGCTGGACCGCCTGCTGGGTCAGCGAGAACGCCCCGGTGATCACCGCCTGGCTGGCGATGATCGTCGCCAGCGTCGCCAGCACGACCAGCGGCACGCGCACGGCGGGCGGGGTCATCAGGAAGAACCAGTCGGCATTGGCGAACGGCGTGCCGGTCCGTGCCGCCAGTTCGAGCTGGCCCAGCGCGAACGCGCCCTGCCCGAAATAGTTGAGCGCCAGTGCCGGAAAGACCAGGCAGAACCACCCCACGCGGATCGGCCGGATGCCGAAATGGCCCATGTCGGCGGTCAGCGCCTCCGCCCCCGTCACCGTCAGGAAGACCGCGCCCAGGACGAACAGCCCCGGCACGCTGTGGGTTGCCAGGAAGTATAGCGCAAAGGCGGGGTTGATCGCCGCGAGGATGCCGGGCTCGTCGGCGATGTGCCACAGGCCCAGCCCGCCGATGGTCAGGAACCACAGGATGCAGATCGGCCCGAACATCCTGGCGACGCTGGCGGTGCCGCGCGACTGGATGATGAACAGGCCGACCAGGATGACGATGGTCAGGGTAATGATCGTATGCTCGCCGATCGCGCCGGCCGCGCCCGGGATCGTCCGCAGGCCTTCGACCGCCGACAGCACCGACAGCGCCGGGGTGATGATCGCGTCGCCGTAGAACAGCGCCGCGCCTGCTGCGCCGAGCACCAAGGCGGTGCGCGACCGCCAGCCGAGCGCGCGCCGCGCCAGCGCGGTCAAGGCGAGGACGCCGCCTTCTCCCTGATTGTCGGCGCGCATCAGGAACACGACATATTTGATCGTAACGACCAGGATCAGCGACCAGATCGCCAGGCTGAGCACGCCGACGATCTCGCCGGCGACGATGCCGTCGGCCGCCGTCTGCGCCAGTGCCTCGCGAAACGCGTACAGCGGGCTGGTGCCGATGTCGCCGAACACCACGCCGATCGCGCCGATCGTCAGGGCGAGCGTCGCGGGATGCGGCCGGGCATCGGGGCCGGGTGGATCGGAAGACATCGTCGATGGGCCTGTCGCGAAGGACGGCGCGCTTTACGCCTGTGCACGTCCCATGCAAGCCTTTTCGCGGTAACGCCGCAAGCCGTTGATCGGCGGGCCGAAGCCGGGCATAGCAGGGCATGGTTCCCTTTTCGTTCGCCGGGCACGACATGGTCGCGATGCCGCAAGGGGCGCTGTACTGGCCGGCGCGCCGGGCGCTGATCCTGGCCGACCTGCATCTGGAAAAGGCAAGCTGGTTCGCCGGGTTCGGCCAGATGCTCCCGCCTTACGACAGCGCGGCGACGCTCGGCGAGATCGAGACGCTGCTGAGGGCGATCGCGGTGCGCGAGGTCTGGTGCCTGGGCGACAGCTTCCACGATGCGCAAGGATGCGAGCGGCTGCCGGCCGCCGAGCAGGCGCGGTTGCGCGTATTGACGGCGGCGCATCGCTGGGTGTGGATCGCCGGCAACCACGACCGGCGGCTGAGCGGTCATTGCGGCGGCGACATCGTCGACCAGGCGGAGGTTGACGGGCTGGTCCTGCGGCACGAGGCCGATCGTGCCGATCCGCGGCCGGAATTGTCGGGCCATTTCCATCCCAAGCTGCGCATTCGCGTACGGGGCCGGCAGGTCGCCCGGCGATGCTTCGTGGCGACCGCGACCAAGCTGGTGCTGCCCGCCTTCGGTGCGCTGACCGGCGGGCTCGACGCGCATCACCCGGAGATCGTGCGCGCGGTCGGCGGGCATGCCGAGGCGCTGGTGCCGCTGGCTGACCGGATGCTGCGCTTTCCGCTGGCCGCGTAGCCGGCGGCTATTTGGCCAGCTTGGGGAAGGCCGCGCGGAACGCGGCGACCTTGGGCTTGTCCCACATCACGATATAAGGATGCGCCGGATTGCGATCGAAGAAATGCTGGTGATATTCCTCCGCCGCAAAGAAGCTGCCGGTTTCGATCCTGGTCACGATCGGGCGCGCATAGGCCTTGTCCGCGGATAGCTGCGCGATATAGGCGATGGCAGTTGCCCGCTGCGCCGGACTGAGCGGAAAGATCGCCGAGCGATAGCTGGGGCCGCTATCGGGTCCCTGGCGATTGAGCTGGGTCGGGTCATGCGCGATCGAGAAATAGACGCGCAGCAGCGTGCCGTAGCTCACGACGCGCGGATCGTACTGGATGCGCACCGCCTCGGCATGGCCGGTGGTCTCGGTCGAAACCTGGTCATAGGTGGCCGTTGCGGCGCTGCCCCCGGCATAGCCGGCGGTGACCGCGGTCACGCCCTTCACGCGCTCGAACACCGCCTCCATGCCCCAGAAGCACCCCCCCGCGAAGATCGCCATGCTGGGCCTGGCGGCGGCGGGAACGTCCTTGGCGGGAACGGGGATCGGCACCGCGCGCTCGGCGCTGGCCGTGCTGCCGACCAGCACCAGGCCAAGGGCGGCGGCGGCGAGCAGGGGGAGGGTGAGTTTCATCATGTCGTGGATATAGGGCGCGCGGAGAGCGCAACCAAGCCGGGTCAGTGCTGTACGTGCGCGATGGGCGCGGTCGCGTGCATCGGCGCGGCACCCGCCGGATGCAGCGTCAGCAGGGTGAGGCCGATCAGCGCAGCGCGCCGCAGGCGGTCTGGATGCGCTCGCATGCCGTGCGCAGCAGATCGTCGGCGGTCGCGTAGCTGATTCGCATCGCCGGCGACAGGCCGAACGCCGCGCCCTGTACCGCCGCTACCCTGGCATCGTCGAGCAGATAGGCGATGAAATCCTCGTCGGTCGCGATCGTCTTTCCGCCCGGCGTGGTCTTGCCGATCAGCGCGGAGAATTCGGGATAGACGTAGAACGCGCCCTCCGGCCGGGGACAGGTGATGCCGGTCGCCTGGTTGAGCATCGACACGACCAGGTCGCGGCGGCGCTGGAACAAGGCGGCATGGTCCTTCAGGAACGCCTGGTCGGCGGTCAATGCCACGACGCCGGCGGCCTGGGCGATCGAGCAGGGGTTGCTGGTGGATTGCGATTGCAGCTTTGCCATCGCCTTGATCAGCCAGCGCGCGCCGCCGGCAAAGCCGATCCGCCAGCCGGTCATCGCATAGGCCTTGGAACAGCCGTTGGCGGTCAGCGTGCGATCGTGGAGCGACGGGCAGACCTGGGCGATTGTGGTGAAATGGAAGTCGTCGAACACGATATGCTCGTACATGTCGTCGGCAAATATCCAAACGTGCGGATATCGCTCCAGCACCGCCCCCAGCGCCTTCAATTCGGCCTCGCCATAAGCGGCGCCGGTCGGGTTGGAGGGCGAATTGAGGATCAGCCACCTGGTCCTAGGCGTGATCGCCGCCTCCAGCTGATCGGGCTTCAGCTTGTATCCCTGGTCCGCGCCGGCCCTGACGAACACCGGCGTTCCGCCGGCGTACAGGACGACGTCCGGATAGCTGACCCAATAGGGCGCGGGCACGATCACCTCGTCGCCCGGATCGAGCGTCGCGGCCATCGCATTGAACAGCGTGTGCTTGCCGCCCGCATTGATCGTGATCTGGTCGAGCGCATAGTCCAGCGCATTGTCACGCCGGAACTTCAGCCGGACGGCTTCCTTCAGCTCGGGGGTGCCGTCAACATTGGTGTATTTGGTTCGGCCGTCGCGGATCGCCTTGATCCCGGCTTCCTTGATGAAGTCGGGGGTGTCGAAATCGGGTTCGCCGGCGCCCAGCCCGATCACGTCGACCCCGGCGCGCTGCATCTCCTGGACGCGGGTGGTGATCGCCAGCGTGGCCGACGGCTTGATCCGGTTGAGCGCGGCGGAGGCGTGCATGATGGTCCCTTCGGTCGTGCGCTATAGTCAGCGCACCGCCGGCTCGGCAACCGCCAGCTGCGCCGGCATCAACCCGCGCAACGCATTGCCGAGCAGGAAACCGCCGGTAAGGTCAAGGCGCGTCAGGGGCGCCTCGACGGCTCGGCCTCGTTCGATCAGCGCGGCGCGGAGCACGCCGGGAAGCAGGCCCGCGGCGAGCGGTGGCGTGAGCAATCGTCCGTCACGCTCGACGAACAGCGAGGTGAAGCTTCCTTCGGTCAGCTGACCGTCGGCCTCGAACAGCACCTCCGCCGTGCCCGCCCTCGCGCGGGCCTCGTCATAGAAATGCCGGTCGCTGGTCTTGTGGCGCAGGCGGATATCGGCGCGTGCGACGGGCAGCGCGACCACCGCCACCGCCATCGCGGATGTCATCGGGGGCGGCATCGGCGACACCTCGATCGCGACCGCCCCCGATCGCGCGAGCACCAGCCGCAGCCGGGCCGGCTCACGCAGGCGGAAGGTCGCCGCCTGCAACTCGTTGCGCGCGTCATGCCGGTCGAACGCGAACCCCAGTGCCTTCGCGCTAGCCCTCATCCGCGCGAGATGATGGTGGAGCAGCGCAATGCCGTCCAGCGGTTCGAACGCCATCGTCTCGATCAGGTCGAAGCCGCGCGCCGGCGGATCGGCGAAGGCGGCCTTGGCCAGCGCCTCGTCAAATTCCGCGTCGGCGGTCGAATCGGCGACGATGCCGCCGCCGACGCCCATCGTCGCATGTTCATCGCCCCCCTGGATCACCAGCGTGCGGATCGCGACGTTGAACATCGCGCCGGCCTGGTCGATCCGCCCGATCGCGCCGGTATAGATGCCGCGTGGAGACGGCTCGACCTGGGCGATAATCTCGCGCGCGCGCTGCTTCGGCGCGCCGGTGATCGATCCGCAGGGAAACAAGGCGCGCAGCACGTCGACGGCGTCGCGGCCCTCGGCCAAGTCGGCGGTGATGGTCGACACCATCTGATGCACCGTCGGATAGCTCTCCACCCGGTACAGTTCGGGGACGGCCACGCTGCCCGGTCGCGCCACCTGAGCCAGGTCGTTGCGCATCAGGTCGACGATCATCAGGTTCTCGGCGCGCTCCTTGGCATCGCCCGCCAGCCGCCCGGCCGCCCGCGCATCCTCGACCGGTGTCTCGCCCCGCCGCGCGGTGCCCTTCATCGGCCGCGTCGTGATGCGCCCGCCATCGATCGCGAAAAACAGCTCGGGCGAGCAGGACAGGATGGTGTCGTGCCCGTCATGCACCACCGCGCTCCAGCCGGCGCGCGACCGTTCGCGCAGCCGCGCATAAAGCGACAGCGGATCGCCCAGGAACGGCAGGGTCAGGCGAAAGGTCAGATTGGCCTGATAGATGTCACCGGCGCGGATCAGCTCGATCACCTGGGCAAACGCCGCATCATAGTCGGTGCGCTCGATGATGGCGGCGGGCGGCCATGACCAGGCGCCGGCGGGGTCGGGCAGGCGGCCGGGCAGGTCCTCCGGCGCGATCCGCTTATGATCCTCGAACAGCCCAAACCACAGCAGCGCGCCCGTCGGGTTCTTGTCCCCCACGGCCCGCGGCGCCAGGGCATTGCCCGCCTCGAAGGTGAGATAGCCGGCCGCCTGGAGACCGTCGCGGATCGCCACGCGGAGCCGGTCGAGCGCCGCCTCGACCTCGCTCGGGTCGTGACAGCTGATCGTGTCCACCGGCCGCCGGTACAATCGCGCCGGCGCCGCGCCGGTTTCCCGCGCATCGTCGAGCAGCACGAAAGGCGCATCGAGCGTGATCACGCGCCCAGATGCCCGCGCGGCAGGCAGTAGGGCAAGCCCCCGCTTGCCGCCCCGCTGCCTGCATCCTACGTCGGAAACATGGCCGATGCTCCTGCTCCGTCGCTCCGCGCGGCGATCATCCCCGTCACGCCGCTCCAGCAGAATTGCACGCTGCTATGGTGCACGGCGACGATGCGCGGTGCGTTCGTCGATCCGGGCGGCGACCTGCCCCGTCTTCGCGCGGCGATGGCCCGGCACGGCGTCACGATCGAGAAGATCCTGCTTACCCATGGCCATATCGACCATTGCGGCGAAGCCGGCATCCTGGCGCGCGAGCTGGGCGTGCCGATCGAGGGCCCGCACGAGGCGGATCGGTTCTGGATCGCCCGGCTGGGGGAAGACGGCAGGCAATGGGGGTTGCGCGGCGAGCCGTTCGAGCCCGACCGCTGGCTCGATCAGGGCGACCATGTGACGGTCGGCGACCTCGATCTGGCCGTGCACTTCACCCCCGGGCACACGCCGGGGCACGTCGTGTTCCACCATCCGCCCTCGACGCTGGCGATCGTCGGCGATGTGCTGTTCCAGGGATCCGTCGGTCGCACCGACTTTCCGCTGAGCGACCCTGCCACGCTGATCGAATCGATCGTCACCCGGTTGTGGCCGATGGGCGACGACACGATCTTTCTTCCCGGACATGGCGAGCCGAGCACCTTCGGGCAGGAACGCGCGACCAATCCGTTTGTCGCCGACCGCCTATTGTCATAGCCGTGGTCAGGCCTCGTGGGTGCTTCGATCATCCGGCTTCGCACCGGCGCGTCCGGGTTGCAACCGCGCGGCAAATCGGTATAGGCGCAACGCTTCGCGATGCATCCCGCCGCTTTCGGCCCTGCCGCGGCCGCATCGGCGGTTGCGCGGGGCGTGCGCCGGGCCTAGTCGCGCCGACAAGATAGCAGACGATAAAGGTTTTCGCCGCAATGGCCGTTCCCAAGAGAAAGACTTCGCCCTCCCGCCGCGGCATGCGCCGGGCGCATGATTCGCTTTCGGTCGAATCCTTTCAGGAATGCCCGAATTGCGGCGAGCTGAAACGGCCGCACAATCTGTGCAACGCGTGCGGCTATTATAACGGCCGCGAGATCGTTTCGGTCGAAGGCTGACCGACACCCGAGGGGGATCGCCAGGTGACCGACAGTTCCTGGATCGCCGTCGATGCGATGGGCGGTGACGAAGGGCTGGCGGTGATGTTGGCGGGCGTTGCCCAGGCGGGGCGGCGGTTCGACGGCATCCGCTTCCTGCTGGTCGGCGACGAGGCGGCGATCCGCGCCGGGCTGAAGGCGCATGCCAGCCTGTCGGCAACCTCCGACGTGGTCCACGCGCCCGACGTGATCTCGGGCGACGACAGGCCTAGCCAGGCGCTGCGCCGCGCCAAGACCACATCGATGGGGCTGGCGATCGATCTGGTGAAGCAGGGCCGCGCGGCCGCCGCCGTTTCGTCGGGCAATACGGGCGCGTTGATGGCGATGGCCAAGCTCAGCCTGCGTACGATGCCGGGAATCGACCGGCCGGCGCTTGCCGGGCTGATGCCGACGCTGGGCGACAACGACACGGTAGTGCTCGATCTGGGCGCCAATACCGAATGCGACAGCCGCAACCTGATCCAGTTCGCGGTGATGGGCGCGGCCTATGCGCGCACCACGCTCGAACTGGCGTCGCCGCGCGTCGCCTTGCTCAATATCGGCACCGAGGACATGAAGGGCACCGGCGAGATCCGCGATGCCGCCCAGGCGCTGAAGGAAGCGACCCACCTGCCGATGAGCTTTGTCGGCTTTGTCGAGGGCGACAAGCTGTCGCGCGGCCATGTCGACGTGATCGTCTGCGACGGCTTTTCGGGTAATATCGCGCTCAAGACCGCCGAAGGGACCGCGCGGTTCGTCGCCGACCTGCTGCGGCGCGCCTTTTCCAGTTCCGCGCGGTCGAAGATCGGTTTCCTGATATCGCGGCCGGCGACCGAATTGCTGCGCCATCACCTCGATCCCAACAATCACAATGGCGCGGTCTTCCTGGGCCTCAACGGTTTGGTGGTGAAGAGCCATGGCAGCGCCAACGAGGCCGGCGTCGCCAATGCGATCGCCGTTGCCGTCAAGATGGTCCGCGACGACCTGACCCGCCGGATCATGGACGATCTGCGTCATTTCGAGGCCCATGTGCCGGCGGACGAGGTGGCATGATCCGATCGGTGATCACCGGCACCGGATCGGCGCTGCCCGTCCGGCGGGTGTCCAATGCCGAACTGGCCGAGACCGTCGACACCAGCGACGACTGGATCGTCGAGCGCACCGGCATCCGCTTTCGCCACTTGGCCGGCCCTGACGAGACGACCGGGACGCTGGCCGCCGATGCCGCGCGCCGGGCACTGGCGGCGGCGGGATGCGCGGCGGGCGAGATCGACCTGATCGTGCTCGCCACCGCCACCCCCGACCAGACCTTTCCGGCGACCGCGACCAAGGTCCAGGCGTTGCTAGGAATTGACGATTGCGTGGCGTTCGACGTCGCCGCGGTGTGCTCGGGCTTCCTCTATGCGCTGCAGGTCGCCGACAGCATGATCCGCACCGGCGCGCATGCCCGCGCGCTGGTGATCGGCGCGGAAACGTTCAGCCGCATCCTCGACTGGCAGGATCGCACGACCTGCGTCCTGTTCGGCGACGGCGCCGGCGCGATCGTGATCGAGGCGCGGGATAGCGGTGAAGAAGGCCCCGGCATTATCGCGATCAAGCTCCACGCCGACGGCCGCCACAACCAGTTGCTCTATGTCGATGGCGGCCCGTCGACCACCGGGACGGTCGGGCTCTTGAGGATGAAGGGCGGCGAGGTTTTCCGCCATGCGGTGACCAACCTGGCGGCCGTATTGGAGGAGACGCTGGTGATTGCGGGCCTGACCTCGGCCGATATCGACTGGGTCGTGCCGCACCAGGCCAACAAGCGCATCCTCGATGCGACGGCGCGCAAGCTGGGGCTTCCGGCCGAAAAGGTCATCGTGACGGTCGACCAGCATGCCAACACCTCCGCCGCCTCGGTTCCGCTCGCGCTGGACGTCGCGATCCGCGACCAGCGCATAATGCCCGGCCAGCTTATCGTGCTGGAGGCAATGGGCGGCGGCTTCACCTGGGGTGCGGCGGTCGTCCGTACATAACGTAACGTATACGTAATCAGCCCCTTTTACTGCTTCCCATCATTATGTTAGCAGGTAGCGGGGCCAAGAAGGGGACAGGCGGGGATGGGGAATGCAGGAACATTGACGCGCGCCGACCTGGCTGACGCGATCCAGCGCGAGGTCGGTTTGTCGCGTGCGGATTCGTCCAAGCTGGTCGAGGAAATCCTCCATCACATCTGCGAGGCCCTGTCGACCGGCGAGAACGTCAAGATCTCCGGCTTCGGCACCTTCGTGCTACGTGACAAGGGCGAACGCGTCGGGCGCAATCCGAAGACCGGCGTGGAAGTGCCGATCGCGCCGCGCCGGGTGCTGACGTTCCGCGCCAGCCAGATGATGCGCGAACGCATCGTCGGCGGCGGCTGAGCGGCGGCATGACCATGCCCGACAAGGCGGCGGGCGCATATCGCACGATCGGCGAAGTGTCGCGCGACACGGGCCTGCCCCAGCACATCCTGCGGTACTGGGAATCGCGCTTTGCCCAGCTCCGCCCGCTGCAGCGCGCCGGTAACCGGCGCTATTATCGGCCCGGCGACGTCGCTTTGGTGCGGCGGATCGACATCCTGCTCAATCAGCAAGGCTATACCATCCGCGGCGTCCAGAAGCTGCTCGCCGCGGAGCAGCCCGAACCGGCGCCGGCGGCCGCCGACGCCGCGCCCGCCGCGATCAATCTCGGGCAATTGGTGGCGATCCGGGACACGCTCGCCAGGGCGCTCGCGCAGGACCGCTGACGCACTGGACTTTCGCACCGGGGAGACGACGCGATGGCGACGACATGGAGCGGCTATCGCGGGCTGGTGCTGGCGATGCTGCTGCTGGTCTACAGCTTCAACTTCCTCGACCGGCAGATCCTCGGCATCCTGGCGCCGGCGATCAAGCTCGACCTGCATCTCAGCAATACCCAACTCGGCCTGCTCGGCGGGACCGCCTTTGCCCTGCTTTATTCGACATTGGGCGTGCCGCTGGCGCTGATCGCGGATCGCACCAGCCGCGCCTGGGTGATCACCGCCAGCCTGGCGGTGTGGAGCGGCTTTACCGCTCTGTGCGGCACCGCCACGGGCTTTGGCCAGCTGTTCGCGTTCCGGCTTGGCGTCGGCGTCGGCGAAGCGGGCGGCGTGGCGCCGTCGCATGCGCTGATCGCCGACTATTTTCCGCCGGATCGCCGCGCGCGCGCGCTCGCCATCTATGCATTGGGGATACCGATCGGGCTGGCGGCGGGGACGTTGCTGGGCGCCTATCTTGCCACGCACGTCGACTGGCGGGCGGCATTCATCGTGGTCGGCCTGGCCGGCATGGCGGTGGCGCCGATCTTTTGCCTGATCGTCAAGGATCCGGTGCGGCGCGTGCCGGGACCCGTTCGGTCACCAATCGGCGCGGTGTTCGCGATCCTGGCGCGAAAGCCCAGCTTCTGGCTGCTGTCGCTCGCCGCGTCGATGAGCAGCATGGCGGGCTATGGCATCGCGTTCTGGCTGCCGTCGGTGGTGAAGCTCGCTCATCATCTCGATCTTGCCGCCACCTCCTACTTCGTCGGCTCTTTGTTGCTGGTCGGGGGGACCAGCGGGGTGTTCGCGGGCGGCGTGCTGGCCGATCGGCTGGGCCGGGCGGATCGCGGCGCCTATGCGCGGGTCCCCGCGCTGGCATGGCTGGTGTCGATGCCCTTGCTGGCGGCGGGATTGTGGGTCGACTCTCCGGTCGCGGCGTGGCTGCTGCTGCTGCTGCCCAATGCGCTCAGCCTGTTGTGGCTGGGACCGGTGACGACCGCCATCCAGCATCTGGTGCCATCGCCGATGCGCGCGACCGCCTCGGCCAGCTTCCTGTTGATCAACAATCTGATCGGGCTCGGGCTGGGGTCGTGGGTGATGGGTGCGCTGGCGGACCATCTGGCGCCGCTGCTGGGCGACCAGGCGTTGCGCTATGCAGCGATCGCGGCGGTCGGCCTCTATGCCGGGGCGGTAGTGCTGGCATGGCTGGCGATCGGGCCGCTGCGCCGCGACTGGGTGGACGAAGCCGCAACCGCGTGAGTGCCCTGGTCACCGTTCGCGCGTCGCGGCGAATTTTACCTTGGGATAGCGGTCCGCGACATAGCCGACATCCCAGGCGGTCTTTGCCAGGTAGACCGGGTTGCCGTCGCGGTCCCTGGCCATCGCCGAGCGGTTGAGGTCGGCAAAGGCCTTGAGGTCGGCTGGATCGTCGGATGAGATCCAGCGCGCGGTGTCGAACGGCGCCGTTTCCAGCCCGGCGGCAACCTTGTACTCCGCCTCCAGCCGGCTGATCAGCACCTCCAGCTGCAATTGCCCGACGACCCCTACGATCCAGTTCGCGCCGATCTCGGGATAGAAGACCTGGGTCACGCCCTCCTCGGCCATGTCGTCGAGCGCCTTGCGCAACTGCTTGGTCTTGGTCGGGTCCTTGAGCTGGACGCGGCGCAGGATTTCGGGCGCGAAATTGGGCAGGCCGGTGAAACGGACGTCGGCATGTTCGGACAGCGTATCGCCGACCCGCAGCGTGCCGTGATTGGGGATGCCGATGATGTCGCCCGGAAACGCCTCGTCGGCGACCTCGCGGTCGCGCGCGAAGAACAGGATCGGCGAGTGGATCGCGATCGGCTTGCCGCTGCCCGACGGCGTCAGCTTCATGCCGCGCCTGAACGTTCCCGAACACAGCCGCATGAACGCGATACGGTCGCGGTGCTGCGGGTCCATGTTCGCTTGGACCTTGAACACGAAGCCGGTGACTTGCGGCGCGTCGGGCGATACCGGGGCGGGCTCGGCCGGCTGGGGACGGGGGCTCGGGGCGTAATCGGCGAGCGCGGCGATCAGCTCGGCCACGCCGAAATCCTTGAGCGCCGACCCGAAATAGACCGGCGTCAGGTCGCCCGCGCGATAGGCGTCGCCGTCGAACGCGGCATAGCCAGCCTGGGCCAGCTCGACCTCCTCGGCGACGTCGTCGGGCAGGACGGGGTCGATGTCGACCTTGCCGAGGAACGCCCGGCTGTCGCCCTCGGGCCGGCTGACCTGGTTGCTCGCCAGGTCGAGCACGCCCTGGAAGGTGCCGCCCATCCCCACCGGCCAGCTCATCGGGCAGACGTCGAGCGCGAGCGTTTCGGCGATCTCGTCGAGCAGGTCGAACGCGCCGCGCCCCTCGCGGTCGACCTTGTTGATGAAGGTGATGATCGGCACCGAGCGCAGCCGGCAGACCTCGAACAGCTTCCTCGTCTGCGCCTCGATGCCGCGCGCCGCGTCGATCACCATCACCGCTGAATCGACCGCGGTCAGCGTGCGATAGGTATCCTCGCTGAAATCCTCATGCCCGGGCGTGTCGAGCAGGTTGAAGGTCACGCCTTCGCGCTCGAACGTCATCACCGACGAGGTCACCGAAATGCCGCGCTGCTGCTCGATCTTCATCCAGTCCGACCGCGCGCGGCGGTTTGCCCCGCGCGCCTTGACCTCTCCCGCCAAATGGATCGCGCCGCCGAAATAAAGCAGCTTTTCGGTCAGCGTGGTCTTGCCGGCATCGGGGTGGCTGATGATCGCAAAGGTACGGCGGGGGGAAATCGTCATGTCGCGCTCCCCCCTTTAGGAGTCCTGCCGGGTAAAGTCACTAAAGGTCACACAATGCTCGTGCGTGAGGGCGTCAGGCGGCGAACGGCACCGGGTATTGCTCGTCGTCATCGTTGACTGGCGGCGACGCCGCGCGGCGGGCGCGGCGGCGACGCGGGGCGCGGCGGATCGGCCGCGTCCGGGCGGCGATCCACGCGGTGACCGCGCGGACCCGTATTGTGCTTGCCGCGACCAGCGCGACCAATGTCAGGTCGAGCAGGGCGGACAGGTCGATCGCTGCCGCCATCCCCATCACCTCGGGCCAGCCCATGATCACCAGCATCCGCCCGTCATCCTCGAGCAGCCAGACGATCCCCGCGGTCGCCGTCAACAACAGGATCGCCAGCAGCATCTGCCCCCGGTTGATCCGCGACAGCCGCCCGGCAGGCCAGGCGACCAGTATGCGGTGGAGCATGCGGCCGATCGGCGTACCGTCCGCCATCGCCATCGCCATCGCCAGCCATAGGCCGAGTGATATTCCGGTCAGCATCCGATTCCTCCGACTTTCACCACGGATTGTCCTCAGGTAGCAGCCGTGGCGGTTGACGAACCCCGACCCCGCGCTCATATGCGCATCGCTGGCACTCGTACATTTCGAGTGCCAAGGCAATTCATCACCTTTGAAAAGGGACAGTGCACATGAATTTTCGTCCGTTGCACGACCGTGTCCTCGTCCGCCGTGTCGAGGCGGAAGAGAAGACGGCCGGGGGGATCATCATCCCCGATACCGCCAAGGAAAAGCCCCAGGAGGGCGAGGTAGTCGCCGCCGGCACGGGCCTCAAGTCCGAAGAAGGCAAGATCACCCCGCTCGACGTCAAGGCCGGCGACCGTATCCTGTTCGGCAAATGGTCGGGCACCGAGGTCAAGGTCAATGGCGAAGACCTGCTGATCATGAAGGAATCCGACATCCTGGGGATCGTTGGCTGACTTCACCCGAATTTTTCCTACCCATATGCGCGAACTTAACAAAGTTTGCCCAAATTTGAGGACAAGCCACCATGGCAGCTAAAGACGTTAAATTCAGCCGCGACGCGCGCGAGCGCATCCTGCGCGGCGTCGATATCCTCGCCGACGCGGTAAAGGTCACGCTGGGACCGAAGGGCCGCAACGTCGTGATCGAGAAGAGCTTCGGTGCGCCCCGCATCACCAAGGACGGCGTCACCGTCGCCAAGGAGATCGAGCTCAAGGACAAGT
>NZ_CAXTHV010000017.1:0-45651 GCF_964244265.1 uncultured Sphingomonas sp.
GAGGACACCGAAAGCGTCGCCAGCGAGATCGACCGCCTCGGACAAGGCTTCGGCGAGGTCGACGATCAATTGGGCGGGCTGAAGAGCGCCGCGGACGGGTTCCTGGCAAAGGTAGCCTGACGGTCGAGCCGAGGCTAAGCGCTTTCGGCATGACCACTATCCTTCTCACCGGCTCGTCGCGCGGCATCGGGGCGGCGTGCGCGGCGGCGCTGGCCGCCGCCGGCGCGACCGTGATCGGGCATGGGACGCATAGCGGTATCGCCGCCGACCTCGCCGAGCGGGGCGCGGCGACCGGGCTCTGGGCGCGGGCGCTGGACGCGGCGGGCGGGCGGATCGACGTGCTGGTCAACAATGCCGGAGTGTTCGAGGCGAACCCGCTCGACGGTGAGGACGCCGCATGGGTCGCGGGCTGGGAGCGGACAATGCGGATCAACCTGACCGCCACCGCCGAACTCAGCCGGCTGGCGGTGCGGCACTGGCGGCAGACCGGCGGCGGGCGGCTGGTCAACGTCGCCAGCCGGGCGGCGTATCGCGGCGACTCCCCCCAGCATTGGCATTATGCGGCGTCCAAGGCGGGGATGGTGGCGATGACCAAGACGATCGCGCGGGGGTACGCCGCCGACGGCATCCTCGCCTTTGCGGTGTGTCCGGGCTTCACGATGACGGGCATGGCGGAGGACTATCTGGCGAGCCGGGGCGGCGACAGGTTGCTCGCCGACATCCCGCTCGGCCGCGTCGCCGAACCCGCCGAGGTGGCGGAGGTGGTCCGCTTCCTCGCGCTCGACGCGCCGGCGTCGATGACGGGGGCGGTGCTCGACGTGAACGGGGCCTCCTATGTCCGCTGAGCGACCGCCAGTGGAAGGGGGATCCCCTTCCACGGCCGGCGGCGCGACCAATCAAGAAAGCTGGAAGCTCAGCCTGCCCTGCGCCAAGGTTGAGGCGGAAGCGATCGCAGCGGCGGAGATCGACGGCGCGGTGCTGGTCACGACCGAGGAGGACGAGGCCGAAGGCCAATGGCGGCTCGACGCCTATTTCGACGGCGAGCCCGATGCGCAGACGCTGGCGGCGGTGCGGGCGCTGGTCGCCGGCGGCGGCGACGTGGCCCCTGCCCCGCTGCCCGCGCAGGATTGGGTGACGCTGAGCCAGGCGGGGCTGGCGCCGATCCGGGCGGGCCGGTTCTTCGTCCACACCGCTGCTTACGCCGACGCGGTGCCGGCGGGGACGACGGCGTTGCGCATCGAGGCGGCGCAGGCGTTCGGGACGGGGCATCACCATACCACCGCCGGCTGCCTGGCCGTGCTCGACGCGCTGGCGGACGAGCGGTTCGCGGACGTCATCGATCTGGGCACGGGCACCGGCCTCCTCGCCTTCGCGGCGCGGGCGCTGTGGCCCGAAGCGCGGGTGACGGCGACCGACATCGATGCGGTGGCGATCGACGTCACCGCCGAGAACATGGCGGTCAACGGCATCGAGGCGGTGACGCTGGTCGTGGCGGACGGGGCGCAGGATACGGCGATCGCGGACGGCGCACCGTACGATCTGGTGATCGCCAACATCCTGGCGGGGCCATTGATCGCGATGGCGGGGGAGATCGCGGCCATCGCCAGCCCGGGCGGGCGGGTGCTGCTCGCGGGGTTGCTGTCGACGCAGGCCGAGGCGGTGGTCGCGGCTTATGCGGCGCAGGGGTGCGGGGAGCGGCGACGGCTGGTGCGGGGGGATTGGACGGTGTTGCTGCTGGTGGCGGAAGGTGGTGCCGGTGGCGCAGCCTATAGCGTGGGCGATCGACACGCGTGGCGCAGCGACGGCTGAGCCTTTCGCTATCTGGCGCGCGAGTCGTTACGTTTCTCGGTCAGTGGCGCGCCCCCGCCGGGGGTCAACGGCTCGATGATCCGGAGCGTATAACGGTCCTTCGCGACAGGATCGGCGCTGATGCCGATCACCCCGCCGCCAACCGCGAACAGGCGTTCGGCCGGCTGGCTGCCGCGGCCGATGTCGCCAAAGACATAGCCCCACTGGTTGGCCATCACATCGCCGACCCAGATCTGTGCCTTGATCCGCGCGATCTTGCCAAGGCTCTGAACGAAATAGCGCACCCTCACCGGCGCGCCGAGATCGAACGTGCCGGGGCCGATCTCGCCACCGCCGTAGCGGTCGCGGTCGAGGATATAGCTCGCCGTCGTCATCAGCGCGTCATTTCCGCCGAAGGTCAGCCCCTCATCGAACAGGCACACGGTGCCGACCCTCGGCGAGCCCGGCTTGCGGGTGGCCGCGCACCAGACAAGCTCGGCCGGCCCGGCCTCGCTCGCCCACTTTTCGCCCCGGAAAATCGGCTGATCGGGGGTCTGCGCGGTATTGTCGCGGTCGCGTACCCGCATCGGCACGCCGTAAGCGGGACTGCCGGCCGGGGCGACGACGTCGCCGCCGCGTTGGATCGGCGTGACGACGCGCCCGGTGTAGCCGTACGCCAGATCGCCTTCGAGGAACGGCTCGTCACGGGCGAAGGTCGGTCGGATCACAGGCGGCGTGGCGAAAGCGAAGGGCACGCGGCCGGGATCGACCGTCGTCGGTTTGGGACCCGGCGTCAGGACATTCTTCGCCGGCAGCGACACCGCCAGCATCGTCACGAAGCCGAAGGCGATAGCGAACTTGCGCAGCCCGCTCACGCGCCCCTGCTCCGCTGCCGCGCATATCCCTGGGTGCCGCGCGTCATCACGTCGTCCTCCGGCAATATTTCCGCGACCGGGATGTCGGGCTGCGCCTTCAGCGCCTCGTACAGCGGGGCGAAGTCGGTCTCGACCGTCGCGCGGAGCAGCGTGTCGAAGCTGGGGATGACGAAATAATTCTGCTGGAAGTCGTCTATCCGGTATTCGGTCCGCATCACCCGCGCCAGATCGAAGCCGAGGCGGTTGGGCGACGAATCGTCGAGCGCGAACCTGCTTTCCGCCGCGCTCGACACGATGCCGCTGCCGTAGATGCGCAAGCCTTCCGGCTCGGCTATCAGCCCGAACTCGACCGTGTACCAGTACAGCCGGCCCAGATACTTGAGCGCGTCGTGCTGCATCGCGCGCTGGCCGCCCTTGCCATACGCCTCCAGATAATCGGCGAACACCGGGTCGGCGAGCATCGGCACATGGCCGAAGACGTCGTGGAAGACGTCGGGTTCCTGCAGATAGTCGAGCTGGTCCGGGCGACGGATGAAATTGCCCGCGACGAAGCGGCGGTTCGCCATATGATCGAAGAACACCTCGTCGGGCACCAGCCCCGGTACCGCGACGACGCGCCAGCCGGTCAGCTTTGCCAGCCGGTCCGACAGCTCCTCGAAATCGGGAATGCCGCCCTCGGACAGGCGCAGCGCGGCGAGGCCCTTCAGATAGGCGTCCGACGCGCGGCCCGGCAGCAGCCGTGTCTGGCGCGCGAATAGCGTATCCCAGGTCGCGTGCTCCTGCGCGGTATAGTCCGCCCAGCCCTGCGGGATCGTCCAGTCGGACGCGGCGCCGGGCGGGGGCGCGTCGAGCACATGCGTTTCCTCGGCCATGCCTGTCCCCTATCACGTCTGCGACGAGACGAAACGCCCAGGTGAGCACCGTGGTTGCCCGGTTGCTGAGCGGGTGGCGCCGGGGACGGTTGCGCGGGTGACAAGTTGAGAAAGTTGAGACGCCCGGCTTGCGCCAAAAGTCACGAAAGTCGCGCCCTCTCGCGTGCGCGCGCGACGCCCCCTGATCCGCTCGACGGCAGCGAGACGTAGGCGACGATGCGACGACCGATGCGACATGGCGTCGACCGATGACCATCCATCGGCATGTAGGACAGCGGTTTTTCGCTAACGGCGAGATCGGCGCGGGGGGCGGCTATCGCCCCAACCCGGTCATTCAGCGGCGCGCGGCGGCTTCCGGGGAGCGGACACTCGTTCAGCTCCAATCCCATCAGACGCTTGTTCGTACGCGGACTGCCCGGCGTGGCCTTGCCCTACCCTCACCTACATCCTTGCGTAATGGCAGCCGAGGGAATCGTTCTCCTTCATCTCGTTTGCGCCCAGCATCGTGTACATCGGCGCTCCTGCGAAGCCTGGCGTCGATGAAGCGAAAACATTGTTGCCCCGAACGAAATAGATCACCCGCGTCGTCATCTCGCTGGAGGGGCTGTACTTATCTGCTGCTCGGTAAACGGTCTGCGTGGTCGCATCGAAATCGATCTCGGGAAAGTCAGCGCACCCGTCCCGGCCGGAACGGTCGGTCGGGCCGCGCGCCTCCACCTTCCACTTTCCCAACAGCGGGTTCGCCGCTTCAGCCTGGCTCGTGCAGGCGGCCGTCAACAACGCCGCCAAGACTGCGCGTCCGGTTTTCCACCGCATTCCTTCCTCCTTCGACGACCGGATGCCGCTTTGGCAGGGTAGTGCCTGTCTCATCCACCGTCTTGGAAAAACCCGCCATTTCTCCGGCAGCACTGATCGCCAAACCCCTTCTCGACGGCGGCGACGCTAGCGCTATCAGCCGACGGACGGGCTGGTCGCCGGCGCGGTCTGCCGCGACGACGCGGGCCGCGCGATCGAGGCCAGGAGCGGGCATCCGGGGCGTGCAGATGAAGCCGGCGGTGGCGCGGGTGCTGGCGGGGGGGCGTATGGCTTGCACCCTCCGGTCAGGCGTGAGACACTCTTGCCCAAGTCAGGCGAGCCAATCGCCGGCGGTGCCGTGCAAGCGGCGGGAGAGTGTGATGACCTGTATCTCGACGATCGATATCCAGACGCGGCTCGACGTGCAGGAGCTGCTGAGCCACTTCTCGCATTTCCTCGATCACGATCGTGGGCATTGCTGGGCCGACCTGTTCACCACCGACGGGGTGTTCGAATGCGCCGACGGCGAGCGGTTGCGCGGCGCGGCCGAGCTGGCGACGCTGCCGGGGCTGGTTCACGAGCGCGGGCATGGCGCGTGGCGGCATCTGATCACCCAGGTGGTGATCGAACGCTGCAACACGCGCAAGGAGCTGACGGTCCACGCTTATTGCCCGGTGATGGACATGGACCAGAGCAGCGCGGTCGCCGCCTTCTACGACATCGACTTCACGCTGCGCTTCGCCTCGCGCTGGAAGATCGGCCATGCGCTGGCGCGCCGCGTCGGGGCGGCGACGGGCGTGGGCGCGGCGGCGGTCGCCAACGCGGCGCTGTCGCGGCTGGCGCTGCAATAGCCTTTGGCTCGCAAGGCCATCCGTTTCCCTCCCCCTGCAAGCGAGAAGGTACGGCGCGTCACCTGACGCCGTCATGGTTGGCGGGGCCCGGCGGGGTAGTCGGCCGGTTGTGGACGCCGGCGGCGGCGGCGGTCATCATAGACACGAAGCGATCGAGTGGAGGAGAGACAGCTCCTTGTGGACCATCGCGGCGGCGACGTTCCCGGCCTTCAGCGCGCCGACCAGCTCGTCGACCGAGCGGCGGCCGTGATAGCATAGGATGTCCGGTTCGTGTTGCATGGGCCTTCCTCCGATGGATGTGACGCGGCGCTACTTCAGCCCGCCGCCGAGTGAGCGGTAGAGCTCGACCATGTTCGCCTGCTCGGTCAACCGCGTCGTGACGAGCGACTGCTGCGCGGCGTAGAGCGTGCGCTGCGCGTCGAGGACGTTCAGGAACGGGTCGACGCCGGCGCGATAGCGCAGGTCGGACAGCCGCAGCGTCGCCGCCGCGCCCTCCGCCTGCGAGGTCTGCGCCGCCAGTTGCTCGCCGATCGTCCCGCGCTGCGCCAGCGCGTCGGCGACCTCGCGGAAGCCGGTCTGGATCGCCTTTTCATATTGCGCGACCGCGACGTCGCGCGACGCCCGCGAATAGCGCAGGTTGGCCTTGTTCCTGCCGAAGTCGAACAGCGGCACGCTCGCCTGCGGCTCGACCGTCCAATTGCCGTTGCCGCCCGCGAACAGCCCCGACAGCGCGGTGCTGAGCGTGCCGAGCACAGCAGTCAGGCTGATCGTGGGAAAGAAGGCCGCCCGCGCCGCGCCGATGTCGGCGTTGGCGGCGCGCAGCCGGTGCTCGGCCTCGGCGATGTCGGGCCGGCGCAGCAGCACGTCCGACGACAGGCCGACCGGCAGCGCGGCGATCGTCGCGCCGGTCGCGGGCAGGCTGGCGGGGAGCAGGTCGGCCGGCGGCGCCGCGCCGACGAGAAGCTGGAGCGCGTTGCCGTCCTGCGTCACCAGCGCCGTGCGCCGGGCCGCGTCGGCGCGCGCGCTGTCGTAACTGGTCTGCGCCTGGCGCACGTCGATCTCGCTGGCGACACCGATCCGGAAGCGGGTGCGGGCGAGATCGAGCGTCGCCGCGTTGCTCTTCACGGTCGTCGTCGCGATGGCGAGCGCGTCCCGATCGGCCGCGAGCGTCACGTAAGCGGTGGCGACCTCGCTGATGAGCAGCACCTGCGCGGCGTTGCGCGCCTCCTCGCTCGCCAGATAGGTCTCGAACGCTTCCTTGCTCTGGTTGCGCAGCCGGCCGAACAGGTCGATTTCCCAGGCGGAGATGCCGATGCCGGCCGAATAGGTGTCGATGCGGCGTGGGATCGCCGCGCCCGCGCCGCCGCCGAACGACGCGAACGAGCCTTGCGATGATTTCTGGAAGGTCGCGTCGCCGGTGCCGTTCAGCGTCGGGAACAGGTCCGCCCGGCGCGCGCCGAACTGCGCCCGCGCCTGCGCGACGTTCGCCACCGCGATACGCAGGTCGCGATTGTTGACGAGCGACAGCTCGATCAGCGTTCGCAGCCGCGCGTCCGTGAAGAAATCGCGCCACGCGACGTCGGCAGGCGCGACCGCGCCCGGGTCGGCCGCGCCGACCGGCAGGGTCGGCGGCACCGGCAGCGCAGGCCGCACATAATGCGGCGCGAGGTCGCAGCCGCCGAGCGCGAGCGCGGCGGTGAGGCCGAGGGTCAGGGCCGAATGGCGCATGTCATGCCTCCTGTGGCGTGCCGGGCGCGGCGGTGTCCCGGGGCTGGTCGTCCGCCGATCGCGGCACACCGTGCTGCTTGAACAGCGTCTTCACGAGCACGAAGAACACCGGCACGAAGAAGATCGCGAGGATGGTGCCCGACAACATTCCGCCGATCACGCTGCGCCCGATGGCATGGCGGCCGCCCGAGCCCGCGCCGCTCGAGATCGCGAGCGGCAGGACGCCGAACACGAACGCGAGGCTGGTCATCAGGATCGGGCGCAGCCGCAGCGTCGCCGCCTCGAACGCCGCCTTGGCGACGTCCATGCCGCCGGCGACCCGTTCCTCGGCGAACTCGACGATCAGGATCGCGTTCTTCGAGGCGAGACCGACGGTGGTGATCAGCCCGACCTGGAAGTAGATGTCGTTGTCGAGCCCGGTCAGCGTCGCCGCGATCACTGCGCCGATGACGCCGAGCGGCACGACGAGGACGACCGCGATCGGGACCGACCAGCTCTCGTACAGCGCGGCGAGGCAGAGGAACACGATGAGCAGCGACAGTCCATAGAGCGGCAACGCCTGCCCGGCCGACGCCTGCTGCTCATAGGACAGGCCCGTCCATTCATAGCCGAAGCCGGGCGGCAGCTTGGTCGCGAGCTCGGCCATCGCCTTGATCGCGTCGCCGCTGCTCTTGCCCGGCCCCGCCATGCCCTGCAGCTCCATCGCCGGCGAGCCGTTGTAGCGCTCCAGCCGCATCGGCCCCATCGTCCAGTTCGTCGCGGCGAAGGCGGAGACCGGCGTCATGACATTGGTCGGTCCGCGCACGAACAGCGCCTCGACGTCCTCCGGACGGGTCCGGAACGGCGCGTCGGCCTGGACGAACACCTTCTTGACGCGGCCGCGATCGATGAAGTCGTTGATATAGGCGCCGCCGAGCGCGGTGCTCAGCGTGTCGCTGATGTCGGCGGGCGCGAGGCCGAGCGCGGTCGCGCGCGGCAGGTCGAGATCGATCTTGAGCTGCGGTGCGTCCTCCAGCCCGTTGGGCCGGACCTGCGCGACGCGCTGGTCCTTCATCGCCATGCCGAACAACTGGTTACGCGCGGCGGTCAGCGCGGCGTGGTCGTGGCCGCCCAGATCCTTCAGCTCGAAATCGAAGCCGGTGGCATTGCCCAGTTCGAGCACCGCCGGCGGCGCGAACGCGATGACCTTGGCCTGCGGCACCGCCTGCGCCAGGCTCCTGATCGCGCGATTGGCGATGGACTGCGCATTGTTATCCGCGCCGTCGCGGTCGTCCCAGGGCTTGAGCCGCATGAAGGCCGTGCCGACATTCTGGCCGATGCCCCCCAGGCTGAAGCCGGAGATGCTGAAGAAGCCGTCGACATTGGCCTTTTCGTCGACCATGAAATGCTTGCGCGCGATCGCCATCGCCGCCTCGGTCTGGGCCGCGGTCGAGCCGGCCGGCATCACCACCTGCGCGAACATGACGCCCTGGTCCTCGTCGGGCAGGAAGCCGGCGGGCAGCCGCGCGAACAGCAGCGCCATGCCCGCGAAGATCAGGGCATAGACGATCAGCGACCGGCCCCAGCGCCGGTTGGCGGCCTGCACGCCGTCGGCATAGCGGTCGCGCGTCCGGTCGAACTTGCGATTGAACCAGCCGAAAAAGCCAGTGTCGCGCTTTTTTTCCTGATCCCGCGGCTTGAGCAACGTCGCGCACAGCGCCGGGGTCAGCGTCAGCGCGACGAGCACCGACAGGACCATCGCCGAGACGATCGTGATCGAGAACTGGCGATAGATGACGCCCGCCGACCCGCCGAAGAACGCCATCGGCAGGAACACCGCCGACAGCACCACGCCGATGCCGATCAGCGCGCCGCTGACCTCGTCCATCGACTTGTGCGCGGCCTGGAGCGGGGTCAGCCCCTCTTCGTCCATCAGCCGCTCGACATTCTCGACGACGACGATCGCGTCGTCGACGAGCAGCCCGATCGCCAGCACGGTGCCGAACAGCGTCAGCGTGTTGATCGTGAAGCCGAGCGCGAACAGGATGGCGAAGGTCCCGAGCAGCACCACCGGCACCGCGATCGTCGGGATCAGCGTCGCCCGCCAGCTCTGGAGGAACAGCAGCATGACGAGGAAGACGAGGACCACCGCCTCGATCAGCGTCTGCACGACCTCGTGGATCGACAGGCTGACGAAGGGCGTGCTGTCGAAGGGATAAGCGACGCGGACGTCGGGCGGGAAGCTCTTCGTCAGCCGCGCGATCTCGGCCTTGACGTCGCGCACCGTCGCCAGCGCGTTGGCGCCGGGGGCGAGCTTGACCGCTATGCCGCTCGCGGGATGGCCATCGTAGCGCGAGATCGAGCTCGCCGTCTCGGCGCCGATCTCGACGCGCGCGACATCGCCCAGCGTCACGTTCGACCCGTCGGGATTGGCGCGGAGCACGACCGCGCGGAACTGCTCGGCGGTCTGGAGCCGCGACTGCGCGGTGACGACGGCGTTGATCGCCTGGCCCGCGACGGTCGGCAGGCCGCCGATCTGCCCGGCCGAGACCTGCGCGTTCTGCGCGACGATCGCGGCGCGGATGTCGCCCGTGGTGACCTTCAGCCCCTGCATCTTGTAGGGGTCGATCCACACCCGCATCGCATATTGCGAGCCGAACAATTGGGTGTCGCCGACGCCGGTGACGCGGCTGAGCGGATCCTGGATCCGCGCCGCGACCAGATCGCCGATATCGTCCTGATCGTGGCTGCCGTCGGCGGAATAGACCGCGATCACCAGCGCGAAGTTCTTGACCGACTTGGCGACGCGCAGGCCCTGGAGCTGGACGGCCTGGGGCAGCAGCGCGGTCGCCGCCTGGACCTTGTTCTGGACCTGGACCTGCGCGGTGTCGGGATCGGTGCCTTGCGCGAAGGTCAGCGTGACCGTCGCGGTGCCCGAGGAATCGCTGGTCGAGGAGAAATAGCTCAGATGGTCGATGCCCTTGAGCTGCTGCTCGATGACCTGAGTCGTCGTGTTCTCCAGCGTCTGCGCGTCGGCGCCGGGATAGACCGCCGTCACCGAGATGGAGGGGGGCGCGATGTTGGGAAATTGCGCGATCGGCATCGCGCGGATCGCCAGCCCGCCGGCCAGCATCATCACGATCGCGACCACCCAGGCGAAGATCGGGCGATCGATGAAATAGCGCGACATCAGCGCGGCCCCTGCCCCGCCGCGGCCGGCCTGGGTGGTGCGGCGCCGGCGGGGTGCGCCGTCACCTTCATGCCGGGCATGACGCCGACCAGCCCCTCGACGACCAGCCGGTCACCCGCCTTCAGCCCGCCGGTGACCAGCCATTTGTCGCCAACCGTCTGGCGCGTGGTGACGATGCGCAGCTGGACGCTGTCGCCGGGTCCGAGCACCAGCGCCGTCGCCTGACCGCGCTCGTTGCGCGAGACGCCGGCCTGCGGCACCAGCAGGCCCTGCGCCTGGACGCCCTCGACGATGCGCGCGCGGACGAACAGGCCGGGCAGCAACATTCCGCCGGGGTTGGGGAAGGTGGCGCGCAGCGTCACCGAGCCGGTGGTCTGGTCGACCGTGACGTCGGCGAACTGGAGCTTGCCCTCGATCGGATAGATCTTGCCGTTGGGCAGCAGAAGCTGGACGCGGGCGCTGTCGGGGCCCTGTCGGCTGACGCCGCCGCCCGCGAGCGCCTCCTTCAGGTCGAGCAGCTGCGCCGCGGATTGCGATACGTCGACATAGACCGTGTCGAGCCGCTGGATCGTCGCCAGCGGATCGGCCTGGCCGGTCGCGACCAGCGCGCCCGGCGTTACCAGCGACCGCCCGATCCGCCCGCTGATCGGCGCGCGGACGCGCGTGAAGCCGAGATTGACCTCGGCGCTGCGCAGCGAACCGCGCGCCGCCACGACCTGCGCGCGCGCCTGCCCCGCGGAAGCCGCGGCATTGTCGGCATCCTGCTTGCTGATCGCGTTGGCGGCGGCGAGTTGGCGATAGCGATCCGATTGCAGCGCGGTCGAGCGGATCGTCGCCTGCGCGCTAGCCAATTGCCCCTGCGCGTTGAGCGCGGTGGCGCGATAGGCGGCATCGTCGATCACATACAGTACCTGCCCCGCACGGACGATCGACCCTTCCTCGAAGAGCCGCTCGCGGACCACGCCCGCCACCTGCGGCCGCACGTCCGACGTCTCGAGCGCCGAGATACGGCCCGGCAATTCGGTCGTCAGCGTCACCGGCTCGGTCTTGACGACGATGAAGCCCACCGCCGGGGGCGGCGGCGCGGGCGGCGGCGCCTTGCCGCACGCGGCGAGCGCCAGCGCGGCGGTGAGGACGAGCGTGCGCAGCGGTCGAGTTGGCATAGCGGAACCACCATTGTCGGATCATGCCGGTCTGGCGGCAAATATATCGAGCGATATAAATATGCCAATCGACATACTTGTGTCAAGTGGCATAGTTTTCTATGTCGGACGAAAGAGGAAGTGAGGAGGGATGATGCTCTGCAAGCCGCGTACCGCGACCGGCCGCTATCCGCGCGGCGAGGAGACCAAGCAGCGGATCATCGACGTCGCGATCGACATCTTCGGGCGGCAGGGGTTCGCGGGCACGTCGACCCGCGACATCGCGGCCTGCGCGAAGGTCAATACGCCCGCGATCCATTATTATTTCGGTGGCAAGCTCGGCCTCTACAACGCCTGCATCGACCGGCTGACCGATGGCGTCTGGCGCCGGATCAGCCCTGCGGTGCTCGCCTGCCAGGCGAGCGTCGACGCCGGGGCGTCGCTCGACGGCCTCGTCGCATCACTGGGCGAGGTGCAGAACAGCCTGATCGATTCGTTCTTCGCCGATCGCGAGGGCCAGGCGATCCGCCGGCTGCTGGCCTGGGAAGACGCGGAGAATGGCGAGAACACGTCCGAGGCGTTCATGAAGGACCGCATCGGCACGCCGCTGTTCCAGACTTTCCAGAAGGTGGTCGAGCGCGTCGCCGCCGCGCCGATGCGACGGATCGACCTCGAACTCCACGCCTTGTCGCTGATGGGCCTGTCGATGATCTTCCACTTCAACCAGACCAAGGTGATGGACATGCTCGACCGCCCCGCGCTGGACGACACCCTGATCGCCACGCTGAAAGCCGTCGCGCGACAGCAATTGTCCTATGCGCTGGCCGGGCTGGCGGGGTCCGGCCACGACCTCCCGGCCGGCGGCAGCGCCTAGGGCGCTTTCCACACGGGGCAAGTGGAGTAGCGGCGGGGCCGCGCCGACCCCGAACACGGAACCGCCGCCGGCCCTCCGACCGGCGGCGTCGTCAGTCCGGCGAGAAGCTTCAGGTGAAGGTGAAGGTGAAGGTGATGCTGGTCCGCCGACGGCGGCGCATCAGGTAGCCGGTCGTCCCGCAGCCCGCGACCATCAGCGCCCAGGTGGCCGGCTCGGGCACCGCCGGCACATCGGCGGCCGACGCCACCGTCAGGCTCCGCAGGCCTTCGCCGGGCATCTAGCGACCGGGCGCTACCCCGCCTGCATTTGCGCGGCAATGTCGTCCACGGTGCCGACGACGAGGATCGAGTCGCCGCCGACCAGTCCGACCTTCGTCTGACCGTTCTCATCCGTACGCAGATAGGCGACATTGGCGGCAACGACTTTGTAGTCGCCACCGCGAGATTTGAGCTCGACGAACTTCATCATGGTCTCCTTGCCGGGCACCGGTAGCATCGGAACGGCAGGATTGGATTAACGACTCCAGGGTGCCTGCCGGCGTCGCGTCTGCGCGGCTCTGACGCCCCGCGCGTGGCGATCGGCGGCATGGCCGTCTGGCGGCTCATCGAGCGCGGCTGAACGGCCGCCGATTTCTCGACGTTCGCGATCCGCCCGGGTAGCGCCTCCCCCGAACGGGGGATGGATCGGCAAGGTCGTCGGGCCGATGGCGTAGCACCGCGCTTAAACATCCGACGACGACCATCGCCAACAGTCGTCGGGGACGGCGGGATCGCACGGTTTTGGTCACGCGCCGTCGTAACGGTTGGCCGAGGGGGATGATATGTTACGGAAAACAGCGATGACGTCGCTCGGCCTGTTGGTCGCCGCGCACGCGGTTGCGGCGAACGCCACGAGTGGCACGTATAATTATCAGGGCAATGCGTTGAGCTGCGCGACGGCCAGCTATCAATATTGCACGTACACGAGCCGTCAGGGCCTGACCGCGAGCTTTACCTTCACGCCGGACTTCATCCAGGGCAACGGCGATCAGACGGTCGGCATCAGCGCCGTGTCGGCCTGGAGCGTATTCGACGGGGTTCAGACGCTAAGCTCGGCCAACGGCGACCTGCTGCGGTTCGACTCGACGTTCACGTTCAACAACACCACCCTTCGGACATGGAACTGGGGAGCGGTTGGCGGCCGGACGGGGCAGGTCGTCATCTACTCCGACGCACCGCATTACCAGGACGAGGGCGACGGCTATTATTCGCACGGCAACGGCACATGGACGAGAGGCGGGGGCGACGCGACGTCCGCCGTCCCGGAAACGGCCACCTGGGCGATGATGATCGCGGGCTTTGGCCTGGTCGGCGGCGCCATGCGTCGCCGCACCATCAAGGTGGCGTTCGTCTGATTCCGACGGGTCGCCAAGATGCGTATCTCAATGATACAACAGGGCTCTAACGACGGTAAAAGGCTCGGTCGTCCGACGGGATCTCCTGCTCAAATCCACGCCGGATGAAAAACGAAGTCAACTCACCTCACCTGGTGGCCGGCAGCAGGTGAAACGTCAGGCCGTCTATCTTCCAGCCATCCGTCGCTCGCTCGAAGCGGTATTCGTACTGACCAGCCTGCAAGTCGCGCGACGTCGGCGAACCATTGGCACGACGCCAGGCATAGCCGTCCGACGACAGCGTCGCGCTCCCCCCATCGATGCGTACGCGCTGATTGGAGCGGGGGAGGATGCTACCCCCCGCCGTCAACGCGGGTAAACTGGCGACGAAAGCGTCCGCCGACATGGTGCCGGCCGCCCCTGGTTGACCGTCGAGATCGATCGCTATCGGGTCAGCTAGAAATGTGCGGACAAGCGTCCAGCGCCTGCCGACGAGCGTCGCGTCGAACGCCGCGGCAAGATCGATCAGGACACGTTCGTCCCTGATAAGCTGAAGCTCGTCGCCGAGTTGCTGCACCGAGGCCGCCTGCGCTTGCAGCAAGGTCGCTTGCTGGTCGGTGCGCCGGGCGAGGTCCTCGATCCGGCGTTGCTCCGCAACCCGCTTGTCGCGGGCGGCGTCTTGCGCGCTGAACAGAACCTTGTTCGCCATTGCCTGCGTGTCGGCGAAATCCTGCGCGTTGGCGCTGCTCGCGATCAGCAGCGCGGCGGCGACCTGCACTGGCCGCACCCGGTTCAGCTTCACCGGCATCGACGCGCAGTTCGGGGTCGGTGTGTTTTCGCCCAGGTCATGAAATTCACCTCCCCAACGTGATGTCGATGCGTGGCGGCTTCTAGCGCGGGGTCAACAGCACCAGCGGCAGGCGGAGCACCGTGCGAACGTCCGGGGCGTCGTCGGTGGCGCCGACCTCGACCGACCAGTTGATGCTCGCGCGGTCGGTGGCGCGATAGGTGACGCCGAACAGAAAACGGCCGAGCTGCAGGTCGCGCGCGGTCTGCTCGATCTCGCCGGTGGGATCGGTGGGCCCGGGCGAGAGGAGCATGGTCTTCGTCCTGGTGCCGAACGCCCAGGTCTGGGCGTAGCCGAGATTGAACGAGGTCCGCTCGTTGAGCGAGATGCCGATGCCGGCGCTGAACGACACCGAGTCGCCGGGCTTCACATAGGTCAGCCGCACCGGCGAGATCACCGTGTCGACCGCCTTGCCGAAATTGTGGGTATAGCCGATCGTGCCGAACAGCACGGCGGGGTCGCTCGGCAGGATCGCGGTGATGCTCGGCGAGACGCCCCAGAAGCCGGAGCCGGTCGCCGCCTTGAGCGCCTCGCCGTTCGCGTTGCGCGGCACGCCGAACGGGTCGGAGCCGGTCGGGGCCACGACCTGAAGGTTGCCGACCAGGAAGGGCAAGCCGCCATGCGCGGCGGCGAGCTGGTAGCGCGCCGAGATCTCGACATCGCCGACGCCCGTGCCCGTCGCGGCGCTGTCGATCTCGCGCGCCGTGTCGTTGCTGGTGCTGCCCTGCACCGGCACTAGCACCGAGCTGTCGGCACGGTGGACGAAGGGCACGCGCGCGCCGATCTCCAGCTTGTCGGTCACGCCGTAGCGCGCCGCGAGCGAGCCGGTGAAGATGTCCTGCCGGCTCTCGTTGATGTTGAACTCGCCGACCAGCACCGACTCGACGATCTCGATGCCGCGGAACAGCGCGCGGTTGCGGTCGGCGCGGGCATAGTCGAGCTGGATCTCGCCGGTGAGCTGGCCCTTGCGGGTGACGACGCTGCCCTCGCTGCCGAGCACCGCGACCTCGGGCGGGCGGTCGCGATCGGCGGGACGCTCGCCGACGCGTTCGAGCGGCGGCTGGAGGGCGGATTGCTGGAGCGCGGCGGGGTCGCCGCCGGGCGCGCCGCCCAGGGTCGCCTGCGCGAGCGCCGGCGGGGGTGCGGGCGATGATACGGGACCGGCGCTGGCCATGCGGTCCTCCAACGCCCGCAGCCGCGCTTCCTGCGCGTCCAGCTGCTTGCGCTGCGCGGCGATCTCGGCCCGCGCCTCGGTCAGCTCGGTCTGCAACGCCGCGCGCGTCAGGGGCGGAGTGTTCGCTTGCGGCTCCGCCGCCGCTAGCATCCCGGCGGCTACCAGCATCATCATCGTACCATCCCCCTCGCGGCATCCAGCGCCAAGGTTTCTATGTGCATCTGCGCCGCCCCCGCTTGATAGGGAGCAATGTTGCGCAAATCGATCCCGACGTTGGTGACCGTGTCGAAGGTGCGGTCATTCGCCGAGTTGACCAACGCCGTCGCGACCGCGCGGCCGACCAGATTGGCGACCGAGAACTGGTCGCCGACCAGCGTGACCTGCGTGCCGCTGGGCACGGCGGCGACGCTCACCGTCCCGTCGGCGGTGACCACCGATGCCCCACCGGCGACGACCGGCAGCGCGCTCAATCCCAGGCTTTCCGGCGTCTGAACGGCGGCGCCGACCGATACGGAAGGGGTCGCGGCGGCATAGGTCGGCGTGACGGTCTGCAACCCGGACTGGCGATCGAGCGTGATCGACACGCCCGTGGGCGCGGTCGCCTGCGCGCCGCCGGACGCGCCCGTGTAGGCGATCCCGCTCGCGCCGCTTTCGCGTCCGTACACCTGCACCTGGCTGCCGCGGTCGACGGTCAGGACGGTGCGGAGCACGAGCTGGCCGTTGACCACGGTGTCGCTCGTCACCGACAGCGCCAGCTCGACGCCGTTGGGCAGCAGAAACTTGCCCGTCAGCCGCGCGAGCTGCGCGTCGGTGAGCCTGGCCGCCTCGGGCAGCGGGCCGTCGACCTGCTGCGCGGCCACCGGCGAGGCCAGGGCACAAGACAGGATCGCGAGGAAGAGCGAACGCATGAGAGATCAGAAGTCCCGATAGAAGGGGGCGGTCAGCGCCAGCGCCGCCGGGCTGAGCGGATCGACGAACGGACCGCCGACCGGCGCGCGCGCGATCGCCCGCCATTGACGCTGCCCGTTGAAATTGCGCTGGCCGACGTCGAGCGACGTGGTCAGCACGAAATAGATGCCGTTCCAGATCTGCTGGAACTCGTTCCGGCTCATGCTCCGCAGCCCCAGCGAGGGGTCGCCGATCAGCACGCGGTCGGCGGTGACGCCCTTGACGACGATGAAGTGGCGGTAGCCCTTGACCGTGATCAGCGCGATGCCGGGCAGGCCGCGTTCCGCGATCGAGTCGAGCGATACGCGATAGCCGTCGCCCTTCAGCGCATTGTCGACGAGGTAGCGTTTCATGTCGAGCAGCGAGAAGCCGACCTGGCGGATGCGCGGCTGATCGCCCTTGCGCCACATGCCGGTGAAGACATCCGCTTCGGAGCGCGGCAGTTCGTAATGATAGAGGAGCAGCGTCGCGAGCGCGGCCGAGCCGCAACTGAAATCATATTGCTGGCGCACGACCGTATTGAACTTGCGCGCGAGCATGGAGGCGACGGGAACGCGAAAGTCGCTCATCGACCCCGACGAGCTCAGGAATTGCGGATCGCCGCCATGGCTCTGCGCCGCGCAGCCGGCGAGCAGGGCCGCGGCCAGCAATCCGCCCGCTGGCTTCACCGCGGGCCCAGATTGATCGTGACGTTCATCGCCGAATTGATCGCGACGTTGTTGCCGCTGTTGGCGCTGATCACCGCCAGCCCCTGCAGGTTCTGAAAGGCGTTGCCGTCGATCTGGACGCTGCCGGTAACGGAATTGCCGGTGACGCTGTTGCCCGAGACGGTGTTGCGCTGCGTCGCGATCGCGGCGAGCGTGGCGGTGTTCTCGCGGCCCGTGACCTCGCCCAGATCGGCTTCGGTGACGGCGGTCGCGAACGTGTCTGTCGCGGGGGCGGTCGCGGTTTGAGCGGAGGCACCCGACGCGAGGCAGACCGCGAGCGGCGCACCGGCGAGAATGCTCCAGAGAGCGGTTTTCATGGACTGAGCCTTGGTCGGACAAAAAATGTGGCGGGAGGAGCCATCAGCCCCTCCCGCCCGTCATCCACCCTTAGCGGGTGGTAACGTCACCCGTGCTGATCGCCACACTGACGTTCGAGTTCTGCGAGGCCGCTGCACCCGTGTTCTGGTTCAGCGACTGCATACCGGCGAAGTTCTGGAAGGCGTTGTTGCCCGTGGTCAGGCTGTTGTTCGGCGCGCCCTGATCACCCGCGGTGCCACCGAAGGTCACATGAACCCCGCTGACGTAGCTGGAGAGCGAGGAGCTCGCTACCAGCGCGCCGTCGCCGAACACGCTGCCACTGTTGACGGTGGCGTCACCCGCCGTCTCGGTGCTCGTGTTGAAGGCGTTGGCATAGGTCGCCGTATTGTTGGTCGAACGGTTGGAATTATCCGTATTGTTGGTCGTGTTGTTGTTCGTGGTGGTCGTCGAGCTGTTGTTGCTGTCGGCGACCGTCGTATTCGTCGACCGATTGGAGTTATCGGTGTTGTTGGTCGTGTTGCTGGTTGCCGTCGATGTGTTCTGGCTGTTGGCCAGCGTCGTGTTCGTCGAGCGGTTCGACTGATCGGTCGTGTTGCCGCTGTTCGAGGTGTTCACCGAGTTGTTCGAGTTGTCGGTATTGGCGACGGTGGTCGAACGGTTCGACTGATCCGTGTTGGTCGTGTTGACCGAACGGTTCGCCTGGTCGTTGTTGGTGGTCGCCGTGTTCACCGAGCGATTCGCATTGTCGGTGTTGTTCGTCGTGTTCGTCGTATTCTGGCTATTGGCCAGCGTCGTGTTCGTCGAACGGTTAGAATTGTCCGAGTTGTTGGTGTTGTCGGTCGCCGTGCCGCCGTTGTTGGCCGCCACCCGCGCCCCCGACGCCGAGCTGCCGTCGTTGCCGTTGTTGCTCACATCGCCGACCGCGATGCCGCCGTTGCTGGCAGCGGACGTACCCGCGGCGGCCGACGTGTTGGTCGAACGGTTGGAGTTGTCGGTGTTGGTGGTGTTGCCGCCGTTGTTGCTGCCGTTGGTCGAATTGTTGTTCTGGCTGCTGGCGAGCGAGGTCGACGTCGACGTGTTGCCGCCGTTGTTGGAGTTATTCGTCGAACTGTCGTTGCCGCCGTTGTTGCTGCCGTTCGTGCTGCCGACGTTGGCGAGGCTCACGTCACCGACCGCGACACCGCCGTTGTTCGCGGAAGAGGTGCCCGCGCCGCCCGAGGTGCTGGTCGTCGACTTGTCCGTGTTGGTCGTCGTGTTCGTGACGTTGCTCGTGTTCTGGCTGTTGGCCAACGACGTGTTGCCGCCGTTGTTGCTGCCCGAGCTATCGGTGTTGCCGCCATTGTTGCTGCCGGAGCTGTTGGTGTTGCCACCGTTGTTGCTGTCGTTCGTGCTGCCGACATTGGCCAGGCTCACGTCACCCACGGCGATACCGCCGCTGCTGGCGGCCGACTTACCCGCGCCGCCCGCCGACTGATCGGTGCTGGTGGTGTTGGTCGTGTTCGTGGTGTTTGTCGTGTTCGTCGTGTTGGCCGTGTTCTGGCTGTCGGCGAGCGAGGTGTTGCCGCCGTTGTTGCTGCCGGAGCTGTCGGTGTTGCCGCCGTTATGGCTGCCGTTCGTGCTGCCGACATTGCTCAGGCCGACATCGCCCACCGCGAGACCGCCATTGTTCGCCGAGGAGGTTCCCGCGCCGCCCGAGGTGCTGGTCCGCGACTGATCGGTGTTGGTCGTGGTCGCGGTGTTCTGACTGTCGGCGAGCGAGGTGTTGCCACCGTTGTTGCTGCCGTTGGTCGAGTTGTTGTTCTGGCTGTCGGCGAGCGACGTCGACGTGTTGCCGCCGTTGTTGCTGTCGCTGGTGGAGTTGGAGGCGTTGGTCGAATTGTTGGTGTTCGCCGTGTTGCCGCCATTGGCGACATTGCTGACGTCACCGACCGCGAGGCTGCCGTTGTTGGCCGACGAGGTCCCCGCGCCGAGGCCGGTGTTGTTCGACCCCGAGCTGTCCGACGTGGTGGCGCTGTTGCCCGAGTTCTGATCGCCGATCGCGGTGCTGCCGTTGGCAGCGGCGGACGTGCCGGCGCCCTGGCCCGTGGTCGGGACGGCGCCGGTTTGTGCGACTGCCGACGAAGCGGCGAAAAGTGCCACTGCCGACGTAGTCAGGAGAAGGTTGATTCTCATGCCGATCATTCCTCTGTTCGTTATGTTTGGCTGAGCCCGAGAGCGGCGTTGATCGCCGTTCGTCGTACCCCCCGCCCAGTTCTGGACGGCTGTTCATAAGACGTTAACGATATCGCCGACTGCCCGCATTCGGGTGGATAGCGCGCCCCCAAATGGGGGGAGGCAGGCAGCGGTGACGGGAAACGCACCGGCGCAAGACATTGACGAGGAGTGGTTTTGTCCCGTTACGGGACACAGTCGCCATCTTTGGTCGAACCGCCGGCGGCGGGCCTATTCAGGCCGGGCGGAAATCGAAATCGCCGCGCATCACCCGCAGATAGCGGGTCATCAGCGCCACCAGCTCGGCCTGACGATGCGTCCCCGTCTTGGCGAAGATCTGCTTCAGATAGGCGCGCGCGGTTTCCAGCTTGATGCGCAGGCGCTCCGCCGACTCGGCGACCGTGAGACCGGCGCAAAGCTGCGCCAGGAGTCGTCGTTCGACCCCCGACAGCCCATGCAGCTCCGCGATCGTATCGAGGCCGTGGACCGAATGGATATCGGGCTGGAAGAGATAGATCAGCGCCGACGCGCCTTGTGCGGACGCCGGGCCGGCGCGCGCCGGCACCACCGCGACGATTAGCGGACGTGCCTTGCCCTGGCTGGGCAGCAGCATGACCAGCGCCGGCGGCTTGCCGGCCCGCCCCGCGCCGCGACCCTCCTGCACCGCATCGAGCGCGGCTTCGAACCTTACCGCCTGTCGATAGTCCACCGGCCTGACGACGCCGCGCCTCAAGTGAAGGCCATCCCCATCGGCGAGCATGGCGGCGGCGGCGGTATTGGAGAACAGCACCGTATGGTCGGCGCGCACCGCGATGACCCCGCACGTGCCGTGGTCGAGCGCCAGGACACAAGCCGAATGCCGCTCCTCCAGCGCCTCGAACCGGCCTTCCGCCTCGATCTGGGCGGCGATCAGGGCGGTAAGCGTGGGGATCAACCGCGCGACTCGGGCGCGCGCGACGGCGGACGCGGTCTCGAACACGAGCGCCAGGATATAGGTCACCGCGCCGGCGCTCGCCACCCGCACGAGCGTCGTCGCCCCCGGCTGGCCGTCGTCGGCGGGAACCCAGTTCGGCGCGGCCGCCGGAAACATCAGCGCCGCCTCGAGCTCCGCCGCCGTCCGCATGGCTGGCGACTCCAGGTCGATCGCGGCCGACCCGGCATGGGCGACGGCGGTCAGCGACAGTGGCGATTCGATGGACAGCACCGCGGCGGCCGAAGCGCCTGCGAGCTGAGCGCAGGCGGCGAGCGTCCGCGCCATCGCACTGTGCCCGTCGTCGTGATCGTGATCGCCCGGATCAACGAGGATGCCGTCATCGGCGCCGCGCGCCCGCAAACCGTTCATCCGCTTCCCCCTGTCAGCGCGCCTGGACCCCGACCAACGCGACTCAAAAGTTACCGTTGCCGGCCTGTCGGCTTATCAATGCATGTTCAGGCCAATGCGATTTCGTCGATTGAGGAGGGAAATGTCAATCGCCGATTAACCAAACAACAGCCTATATCTCCTTATCTATTGTTCGTTGCGATACCGTAATGACCGCGAACTGATCGAGCTGGGGCTATGCTTTCTTCAGCGATCGGATCGCCCGCCCATCTCCTCATTGCTTTGCCGCTGGCGCAGGGCAACGCGTCGGCCTCGCAAATCTCCGCTGCTGTGGAACGCCTCCGCACGCGGCTGGTTGATGTCGGGGGAGCAACGAGGTGACCCATGCGCCCACTCACACTGATGCTCGCCGCCGCGATGCTGAGCCTTCCGATCGCCGCGACGGCGGCCGACGGCCCCTATCGCGCCGCTCAACCCGTCTCGGACGACATGCTCGACACCGTTTTCGCGACCGCCCTGCCCGGCTTCGCGCGGGACGCCCGGTCGCTGAGCGACACCAACGCGCAGCTATATCTTCAGCAGGTCGGCGTCGGCAGCCGGATCGCGATGGACAATTGGTGGTCACAGACGGGCGCGGCCCTCATCTTGAACAATGTCATGAGTTCGCCGGCCGGGCGCTAGCGGCTGGATAAATTGCCTGGGATGTGCGTCCAAACCGGCCTCGGCGCGTAGCTACCTCGTCGCCACCGAGGATGCCGCCATCTCACCGACCGAAAATCCCGCCCCGATCTATCGCTCCATCCGTCTGGGCCATGGGCAAGGACGCATCCTGATCGAGCGATGGACGCTCTCCGACGAACCGCGGCTGTGCAACATCGCCCGGCGCGACGCCCAGGACAGGCTGATATGGCGCGCGGAATTGCCGAAGACACCGGGCCGGGAATGCTTTGTCGCGATGCGCCGTGTCGGCGACGCGGTGCTCGCCACCACCTTTCAGGGTGCCGAGGTGCTGCTCGACATGGCGAGCGGCGCGCATTTGACCATGCCGGAACTCGCGAGCCCGACGGCGCCGGCGTCACGATCCACCGACGCCACCGGCTGAATAGGCGCAAGATCGCGCGGCGGACGGCCGGTACCGCCTGCTTTCAGGTAAGCGCGACCCGTCCGCTATCCACGCGACACGCCATCGCCAGGCACCGGCAACGCCATCCTTCGGGCGCGGCGGTGGGAAGCTGTGCCCCGTGCACTACCCAATCGGGCACTCAGGACATTGGGCAATTTCGATACCGTTCGAGTGAGCGCCCGCCAGCAAGCGTCGGGGGTTCTTCTTCGCGAACAGTGTGTTGCGTCGATAGAAAACGAGGGTCGCAATATCGGCTGTCTCCCAGCGCCGGCGTTGAGGGAAATCCGTCGTCGAGCGACGTCTCGCGGATGGTGGGGACATTAACCACGCGCTCGCACCCGCAGCGATTGGCGCCCGCGAAGACTTCACTGAACCAGGGACGACATCGTCGGGTATGGCTGGCCAGGGATTGAATCGCGCTCCCCAATCGATTGCCTAAGTAACCTGGACCTGCGCGACGCAGGGCCAAATCTGCGGGATGCGGCGACAACGACAGCCGCGGCTTTCCGCCCTAATCGGTGACGCGTGGACAAGCCACTAACCGGGGGTTATCATCATGAATATTCGCCATATACTGCTCGTATCCCTTGCCGCGCTGACGCCTTCGCTGGCGCAGGCCGGGCAGGTATTCCTGCCCGGCGGCAGCAATCAGCCCAGCGAGGGGGCGGGCAACAGCGTGCTCTTCGCGCCGGATGGGGGCACCCGGATCCAGTTCTTCTATGACACCAGCCTGTTCGGCAACGCGCCGATCACCATCAGCGGCTTCGCGATGCGGTACGACATGATCGTCACTCCCTCCACCAATGAGGGCGACATCAATTTCGGCGACCTGTTCCAGGTGAAGCTGGCCACCCTGGCCGGAACGATAGGAGCCACCTTCGCCGACAATATCGCCACCAATGCCCAGACGGTCATGTCGGGCGCGCAATCGGTGCATTATGTCGTGGGCAATCCGGCCGGCTTCACCAAGCCGTTCGGCATCCAGTTCAACTTCGCCACGCCCTATGTCTATGATCCGGCGGCCGGCAAGCTGGTGGTCGATATCCGCGCGCCTGCGGTCGATCAATTCGTAACCATCGACACCACTTTCGACAACGGCTTCGCCCGGGTTGTCGCGTTCGACCCCAACGCCGCCGCGGGTTGCTGCGGTGGACGAAACCCAGGCGCGGCCGTGCTGCGGCTCACCACGCAGGACGCCGTTTCCCCCGTGCCCGAGCCCGCCACCTGGGCGATGCTGGTGGTCGGCTTCGGCGCCGTAGGCGGGGCGCTGCGCCGCCGCCGTCAGCCAAGCTCGGCGATCAGCTTGACATAGGTGCCCTGCACCGCGCCGGCCGGGAGCACTCGCCCGGCCGGCCGGCCGCTGGCACGGCGCAGGCTGCTCGGCGGATAGCCGTAGCGGCGGCGGAACTGCCGGCTGAACTGGGCAAGGTCGGGCAGGCCGACGGCAGCGCCGATGCGGCCGACCGAGCGTAAATCGGCCGGGTCCGCCAGCGCCCGGCGCGCCTCGGCGAGGCGGCGCTCGCGCACCAGTGCCGCGACCCCGCCGAACGGCTTGACCGCGCGATAGAGCGCCGAGCGGTAAACGCCGATCCGCTTGGCCAGCCCCGCGGGATCGTGCGACGAGGCTAGATTGCCGTCGATATGGCGCGTCAGCCGGGCACGCACCGACATCGGGCTGGCACCACGATGGACCGTCGCGGGCTCTCCGGTCAGGACACCGAGGAGCAGATCGCGCACGATCAGCCCGAGCGATGGTGCCATCGCCTCGGCCAGGCCCGGCAGGCGATCCGTCAGGGCCACCAGGAAGTCCCGCATCAGCGCCAGCGGCATGCCCGCCGGCAGCGATCCGTGCGGCAGATCCGCAACCTCGCCTTTCGCCACCAGCGCGCGGGGCATCAGCAGCAGGATCGCCCGGCAGCGGGTGCCGTCGGTGAACCACGGCCGGGTCAGGTCGAGCAGGCATGCACCGCCGGCGGCGACGGCCAGCGACATGCCGTCCGCCTCCCCGACGAAACCGCCCTCGACCATCAGCTGGAAGGAGAGATGGTCACCGCCGAGCGCGATCAGGTCGGGCGATCGCTCGAACCGCACGGGCGGAAGCCGCGCGTCGATCATCATCACCTGGCCGAGCTTGGTCACCGCGACCCGGGCGTCGAACGGTTCGCCGGGCGCCAGCGGGGTCACGTGAAAGTCCGGGACCGAGCTGGCCCAGGCGGC
This sequence comes from uncultured Sphingomonas sp., assembly GCF_964244265.1. GTDB lineage: Bacteria > Pseudomonadota > Alphaproteobacteria > Sphingomonadales > Sphingomonadaceae > Sphingomonas. The sequence continues at coordinate 24,333 of NZ_CAXTHV010000017.1, forward strand.
AAATCTGTCCGCAGGCGGCAGCGTCGCCGTATCGAAAAGAAGCTGTTCCACGCAAGTCCACTCCAAATCCGGACAGGCCGGCCGCCGGGCCTCGACCCGGCGGACGCGTTCACATCACACCACCCCGAACGCCAGCATGGCGTCGGCGACCTTCTTGAAGGCGGCGATGCTGGCGACCTTTACATAGTCGACATGGCCACCGCTCTGCGTGCCATATACGACACAGCGCGAATGGATGCCCTCCATGATGTCGAGCAGCAGCAGCGGCAACTCGGCTTCCTTCCAGGAGCGGCGCTCGGAGTTCTGGCTCATCTCCAGGCCGGAGACGGCGACGCCGCCGGCGTTAGCCGCCTTGCCGGCGCGTAGAGGATCCTGGCGTCCTTGAAGACGTCGACCCTTCAAGGTCGTCGGCATGTTGGCCCCTTCCGACACCGCGGTGCAGCCCGCACGACACCGACTTAACCGCCCGCCTCGCCGCCCAGCGCACCCGCCGCGCCGATTTGGGCCCGGAGATCGTGCTGGTCGAGCGGCAGTTGTCAGCCACCGATCGCAGCGTCACGGCCGAAGCGATCGGGCGGCTCGGCGACGTCGTTATCCGCAAACTGCGATCGGATGACCCCGTACTCCGGCAGGGCTATGCTCGTCGCTTCATCGACAAGGTGGTACCCGCGCCGGATGTCATCACGATCAGCGGACCGATCAAGCCGCTCGAATCGCCGTCGGCGAAGACCCCGATGATCAGACATCGGGGGTGCCCTCTTCTGCTCGGGAGTGGTGCCGCCTACAGGACTCGAACCTGTGACCCCCGCATTACGAATGCGATGCTCTACCAGCTGAGCTAAGGCGGCCGGAGGCCCGTCGTGGGCCTGCGCTGGAAGGCGGGCGCTTAGCGCAGGGCCCCGGTGCTGGCAAGCGGGCGGCCGGGTTTACGCGGCGTTTACCACGGCGGGTGCATGGCCTTGCCCGTACGAGGCGGTGGACGGAACGCACCATGGACATGACGGGTCTGAACGACGGGCGTTTCGACGCCGAGGAGGAGGCCGAGGAGGGGGCCGAAGAAGCGACCGACGGTGGCGTCAGCGATCAGATGTTCGATCTGGGCGGCGACGAGCGGCGTATGCATGTCCGCGCCTACAACCATTGGGTGTCGCTGCTGAAGGGCCGGCCCTATCCCTCGATCGAGGATCTGGACCCCGCCTCGATCGCCGATTTCGGGCAGAACTCGGTGCTGCTCGACTTCTCCGCCGGGCTCGACGATCCGCACATTTCCTTCCTCGGCCGCGCGTTGCGCGAGGAATGCGGGCTCGCGGCGCACATCGACCAGATCAGCCAGGTGCCCGCCCGCTCCCTGCTGTCGCGGCTGACCGACCATTATCTCCAGATCATCGCCAACCGCGCGCCGATCGGCTTCGAGGCCGAGTTCGTCGGCACGCGCGGGCGCAACACGCTCTACCGCGGCATCCTGATGCCCTTCTCGTCCGACGGCGAGCAGATCGACTTCATCTATGGCGTGATCAACTGGAAGGAACTCGCCGACGCCGCGACGCAGGCCGGCCTCGTCGCCGAGCTCGATGCGACGGTGCGCGACGCCGGCGCCACGGCCCCGGTCTGGGCCGACGGCCCCGGCGCGGAACGCGACGAGGACGACACGCGCCAGGCCGGCCTCGACCACCAGCTCGCCATCGCCCGCGAAAGCGCCGCCGCGGTGCGCGCCGCCGACACGCGCAGCCGTGCGGCCCTCTACCGCGCGCTCGGCCGCGCGCATGATTTCGGGCTGGCCGCCGACGCCGACCCGGCGGGCTATGACGCGCTGCTCGACGCCGGCGGGATCCGCGTGCAGCAGCGCGCGCCGATGACCGCCGTCGCCAAGCTCGTCTTCGGCACGGATTACGACAAGACGCGGCTGACCGAGTTCGCCGCCGTGCTCGACCACGCCCGCCGCCACGGCGTCGACGCCGGTGCGCTGCCGGCCTTCCTCGACCTGCAGCAGGGCGGCATCAAGGCGGTCGTCGCCGCCGAACGCATCGCGCGCCGCCCGCGCATGGCGCTCGACCCCGTCGCGCAGGCGCAGGCCGAGCTGCGGACACGGCCCGTGCTGGCGGAGATCGACCTGCCGGGCGAGGCCGAGTGGGTGGTGCTGGTCGCGCGCCGCGACGGCGACTCCGTTCAGGTGCTGGGTGAAATCGACGCCCGGAGCTTCGTCCAGCAGGCAGTCCGCCGCGCGGCCGCCTGACGCCACGCCGCAAGGGTTGAGCCGATTCCGCGCCGGGCGCATAGGGCCGCGATGGCCGACTACCCCTCCACCCTGTTCGAAAATCTTGCCGCGCGCCTGACCCGTGGCGCGCTGCCCGGCGAGCTTCACCAGTTCGGACCGGAACAGATCGCCGAGGCCGCGCGCTTCGTCGCCGCCACCGCCGGCCGGCGCGCGCCGGGCGAGGCGGCGATCGCGCTGGAGCCGATCGCGGGCGAGGATGTCCGCCGCCGGATGCGCCTCGCGATCGTCAACGACGACATGCCCTTCCTGGTCGATTCGATCGCCGCCGCGATCGGCAGCGCCAATCTGGCGGTCGACCGCATCATCCATCCGGTGGTCCGGGCCAGCCGCGAGGCCGACGGCACGCTGGGCGAGATCGGCGGCGCCGGCCTCCCCGAATCGATGATCTATATCGAGCTGGAGCGCGCCGACGCGCGTGAGCGGCGCGAACTCGTCGCCGACCTCCACGCCGTCCTCGCAGACGTCCGCGCCGCCGTTGCCGACTGGCCCCAGCTCCAGCGCGCGGTCGCCGCCGATGAGGCAGCACTGCCGCAGGGCGAGGGCGCGGCGCTGCTGCAATGGTTCCTCGACGGGCATTTCACACTGCTTGGCCATCAGGTCTGGCGCGAGGGCGGCGCGGGCGGCGCTTCTACGGAAGAGGGGGCGCTCGGCATCGCGCGCAACGCGCACAGGACGCCGATCCTCGCCGAGGTCTCGCGCACGCTGGCGATCCGCTGGTTCGAGGCCGGGGGCGAAGCGCCGCTGCTGCTCAAGTCGTCGTTGATCTCGCTGGTCCATCGCGGCGTCCCGCTCGATCTCTTGCTGGTGCCGGTACGCGCGGGCGACGCGGTGACGGGGCTGTCGATCCATGTCGGCCTGTGGACCAGTGCCGCGCTCGCCGCGCCGCCGCGCGACGTGCCGGTGCTGCGCGCGCGGCTCCAGGCGCTGGAAGCGAAGTTCGGCTTCGACCCCAGGGGCCATACCGGCAAGGCGCTGACCCATGCGCTGGCGGCGCTGCCGCACGACCTCGCCGTCGCTTTCGAGCCCGAGCAACTGGAGGAGCTGGCGCTGACCGCGATGTCGCTCGCCGACCGGCCGCGCCCGGCGCTGGTGCTAGTCCGCTCGGCGCTCGGGCGGCATCTGTTCGGCTTCGCCTGGCTGCCGCGCGACGACCTCACCACCGCGCGCCGCGTCGCGATCGGCGACATGATCGCCGACGCCGCCAACGGTCAGGTGCTCAACTGGTCGGTGGCGCTGGAGGATTCGGCGGTCGCGCTGATCCGCTACACCGTCGACCTGCGTGGCGACGGGCGGGTGCCCGACATCGCGCCGTTGCAGCAGCGGCTGGAGCGGATGGTGCGCGGCTGGACGCCGGCGGTCGAGGCGGCGCTGGCGACGCAGGTCGGCGCGGCGCGCGCGGCGCGGCTCGCGCTCAAGCACGTCAATTCCTTCCCGCAGGGCTATCGCAATGCCAACCTTGCCGAGGAAGCGGCGGCGGACGTCGTCCGTCTCGCGACGCTGGAGGATGCCGGCAGCCGCAACGTCCGGCTGGCGGCGGGCGAGACAGGGCTGAAGCTCAAGATCTATCGCCAGGGCGGCGCGCTGGCGCTGTCGGATGCCGTCCCGGTGCTGGAGAACTTCGGCTTTCGCGTCATCGAGGAGATTCCGACCGCGCTGACCGATGACGCACATTCCTATGTCCACGAGTTTCTGGTCGAGGCCGGCGGCACGCTGACCGGCGATCTGGCGGTGCTGGAGGGCGCGATCGCGGCGGTGCTGGAGGGGCGCGCCGAGAATGACGAGTTCAACCGGCTGATCGTCGACGCCGGCCTGTCACCGCAGGCGGTGCTGCTGTTCCGCGCCTGGTTCCGCTATCTGCGCCAGGCGGGGCTGCCCTATGGCCTGACCACCGTCGTCGACGCGCTGCGCCGCGCGCCCGCCGTCGCCACCGCGCTGGTTGACCGCTTCGCCGCCGCGCACGATGCGAAGAACATCCGCGACACCGCCGCCGCCGACGCCGCCATCGCCGCGGGGCTGGAGGAGGTCGCCGCGATCGACGACGACCGCATCCTCCGCGGCATCCGGGCGGTCGTTGCCGCGACGCTGCGCACCAACGCCTTCGCCCCGGCTGGCGGCGAAGCGCTGGCGTTCAAGCTCGACAGCCACCTCGTCCCCGGCCTCCCCGCGCCCGTGCCGTGGCGCGAGATCTGGGTGTACAGCCCGCGCGTCGAGGGCATCCATTTGCGCGCCGGCCCGGTCGCGCGCGGCGGGTTGCGCTGGTCCGACCGGCGCGACGACTTCCGCACCGAGATCCTCGGACTGCTGAAGGCGCAGCGCGTCAAGAACGCCGTCATCGTGCCGACCGGCGCGAAGGGCGGCTTCTACCCCAAGCAGCTCCCGCCCGCCTCGAACCGCGACGCCTGGCTGGCGGAGGGCACCGAAAGCTATCGCGTCTTCATCCGCACCCTGTTGTCGATCACCGACAATATCGTCGACGGCCGCGTCGTCCATCCCGACGGCATCACCGTGCTCGACGATGACGACCCCTATTTCGTCGTCGCCGCCGACAAGGGCACCGCGACCTTTTCCGACGTCGCCAACGCGCTCGCCCTGGAACGCGGCTTCTGGCTCGGCGACGCCTTCGCGAGCGGCGGGTCGGTCGGCTACGACCACAAGGCGATGGGCATCACCGCCAAGGGTGGCTGGGTCTCGGTCCAGCGCCATTTCGCCGAGCGCGGCGTCGACGTGCAGACGCAGCCGATCACCGTCGTCGGCTGCGGCGACATGTCCGGCGACGTGTTCGGCAACGGCATGTTGCTGTCGAAGGCGATCAAGCTCGTCGCCGCGTTCGACCACCGCCATATCTTCCTCGACCCCAACCCCGATCCCGACGCGAGCTGGGCCGAGCGCGCGCGGATGTTCGCGCTGCCGCGCTCGTCCTGGGCCGATTACGCCGCGCCGGTCTCGGCGGGCGGTGGCGTCCACAGCCGCGCAGCCAAGGCGATCCACGTCACGCCCGAGGTCGCCGCCGTCCTCGGCATCGCGGGCGGCGAGATGGAGCCGGCCGCGCTGATCTCCGCGATCCTCAAGGCGCCCGCCGACCTGATCTGGTTCGGCGGCATCGGCACCTATGTGAAGGCCGCGAACGAGAACAATACGACCGTCGGCGACCCCGCCAACGATCGCCTGCGCGTCGACGCCGAGGAGCTGCGCGCGACCGCGATCGGCGAGGGCGCGAACCTGGGCGTGACGCAGGCGGCGCGCATCGCCTTCGCCAGTCGGGGCGGGCGGATCAACACCGACTTCATCGACAATTCCGCCGGCGTCGATTGCTCGGACAACGAGGTCAATATCAAGATCGCGCTCAACCGCGAGATGACCGAGGGCCGGCTCGCCTACGCGGACCGCAACGCGTTTCTCGCATCGATGACCGACGACGTCGCGCAGCTCGTGCTGGAGGACAACCGGCTCCAGACGCTGGCGCTGTCGTTCATGGAGAATGACGGCGCGGCGACGCTGCCTAGCTATGTCCGCGTCATCGAGATCTTCGAGGCGGCGGGCCGGCTCGACCGCCGCGTCGAGGGGCTGGCGCCCGACGACGAGCTGCTGCGCCGGGGCCAGGAGGGGCGCGGGCTGACCCGGCCCGAGCTCGCGGTGCTGCTCGCCACCGCCAAGCTGGCGTTGCAGGAGGCGATCGAGCATTCGCCGCTGGGCGCGGACCCCGCCCTGTTGCCCGACCTCCACGCCGCCTTCCCACGCGCGATGCGGGCGCGGTTCGCCGCCGCGATCGACGGCCATCGGCTGCGCGGCGAGATCATCGCCACCAAGCTCGCCAACCGCCTCGTCAACCGCATGGGCGTGCTCTACCCGTTCGAGCTGGCCGAGGAGGAGGGCGCGGCGCTGGGCGATATCGCCGCGATGTTCGTCGTCGCCGAGCAATTGTTCGGCCTGCCCGACCTGTGGGCGGCGATCGAGACGGCGGCGATGCCCGAGGCGGCGCGGCTGCTGCTGTTCGACGAGGTCGCGGCGGCGACGCGCTCGCACCTCGCCGACCTGCTTCGCGCCACCGGCGCGGGCGTGGCGGTCGGCGAGGTGCTCGCCCGGCTCCAGCCCGGCATCACCGCGCTGTCGGAGGCCACGGCGACGCTGCTGCTCGCGGAAGCGACCGCGCAGAGCGACCGCATCGCCCGCCAGCTCGAAGCGGCCGGCGCGCCGCCCGAACTGGCGCGGCGCGTGGTGCGGCTGTTCGAGCTCGACGGCGCGGTCGGCCTCGCCGATCTCGGCCAGCGGCTGGGGCTGGACGAGATGGTGCTGACCCGCGCCTTCACCGCGCTCGGCCAGGCGCTCGGACTGGACTGGGCGCAGGCATCGGCGACGCGCATCGTGTCGAGCGACCCGTGGGAACGGCTGCTGCTGGCGGGGCTGGCGCGCGATTTCCAGCAGCTCCGGCTCCATTTCCTGGCCCGCGCCGGCGCGGGCGACCCGGGGGCGGCGGTTGACGCCTGGCTCGCCGCCAATGCGGCGCGCGTCGCGCAGTTCAAGGCCGTCATCGACCGCGCGCGCCATGCGCCGGCCGCGAATGCCGCGATGCTGGCGCAGATCGCCGGGCAGGCGCGCGTGTTGCTGGGGCGCTAGCCGTCATGCCGGCCTCGTGCCGGCATCCACGCCGGACCAGCCGCCTCGATAAGGAAGAGGCCAGCACCAGCGCGGACCCCCGCACCAGGCCGGGGTGACGTTGGTGCTACGCCCCCCGCCACCGCCGCGCCCGCCACCACATGACGAGGCCCGTCACCGCCAAGACCACCGGCGCCAACCCGCCGGCGAAGATCACCGCCTGCCACACCGGCCCCATCCCCTCCCCGTCATGCACCCGCCGCATCAGCCGCGCGACGCCACCCTGCCCCGCCCGCTCCGGCGCGAGCACCGCGACGCCGTCGTCGTCGGCGACCAGCACCGTCCTCGCCCCGACCTCGATGTTCCAGTCGGGCTTCCGCTCGGTCGGCCAGGTGATCGCGCGCACCTCCCCCGCCGCCACCGCCCGCGCCCGCGCGACCGCCACGTCGACCGGCAGGGTAACCCGCGCCGCCGGCCGCGCCGGCGGGACGCGCGTGGGAACACCCCCCTCCCCGACCAGCGCGCCGAACGCGCGGGGAAAGCTGATCCACGCCCCCGTCAGCGACAGTACGAACAGCGGCAGCGCGATCCAGAAGCCGAACAGGTGATGGAGGTTGGCGTTGGTATCGGGCCGCCGCCGCCACCTGAGCCCGCGCGTCCAGCGCCCCACGGTCGGCCACCACAGCCACAGCCCACTGACGCTCGACAGCAGCATCGCGATGCCGACCAGCCCGACGATCGTCCGGCCGATGCCGGGGATCTGCAACGACCCGTGCAGGACATGGAGGAAGCGCACCGGCCCCGCCGAACTCGACGCGACATCGAGCACCCGCGCGGTCGGCGGATCGAGATAGATATTGGTCCGCAGCGGCGGCCCGGGCCGGGCCGGCGCGTCGGCGGCGGCGGACACCAGCACCGGTCCGCCCTGCTCGGGCAGCGTCAGTTGCGCGATCCGCTCGCCCGGCCGCAATCGCGCTTGCGCGGCGGCGGCATAGGCGTCCGCCGGCAGCAATCGCGTGCCCGTCACCACCGACCGCTGCGGGTTGATAGCCCGGTCGAGCGCATCGTGCCACACCAGCGCCGCGCCCGACAGCGACAGCGGCACGATCAGGATCGCCAGCGCGATCCCGATCCATTGATGGACCTGGAACCACCAGCGCCGAAGCTGGAACTTTGTCATCGGGTTCCCCGTCGTGCCGGCCCTGTGCCGGCATCCACCGTCGAACGCGCTGCCCGGCCAAACAGCCTCAATCCGGCTTGGATGCCGGACCAACCCTCCGCAGCCTTTCGAACGATGCGTCGCATCGCCGGAACCCTGGGCTGCTCCGCCCGGCATGACGAAAGGATGACTACACGTCCGCCCAGCGCCGCAACAAGTTGTGATACACCCCCGTCAGCCGCACCACCGCCGCGTCGCCCTGGCCCAGCGCCTGCGCGGCGCCCTGTACGCCCTGGTCGAGCTCCCACAGGATGCGGCGCGCGCCGTCGTCGCGGACCATCGACTGGAGCCACAGGAACGACCCCAGCCGCGCCCCCCGCGTCACCGCCGCGACGCGGTGGAGGCTGGAGGCGGGATAGACCACCGCATGACCGGCGGGAAGCTTGACCGAGCGTTCGCCGAACGCATCCTCGATCACCAGCTCGCCGCCGTCATAGCTGTCCGGATCGGACAGGAACACCGTCGCCGACAGATCGGCGCGGAGCCGGAAATCGCTGCCTCGCCTGATCCGCACCGCCGTGTCGACATGCGTCCCGAACGCCTGCCCGCCCTCGTAGCGGTTGAACAGCGGCGGAAAGACCTTGAGCGGCAGCGCGGCGGCGACGAACAGCGCCGATCGTCCCAGCGCGTCGAGCACCAGCGCCCCCGCCTCGCGCGCGGCGGTGGAATCCTCCGGAAGCTGGACGTTGCGCTTGGCCAGCGCCGACTGCGCGCCCGAGGTGGCGTTGCCGTCGACCCACTCGGCCGGCTCGATCAGCGCCCGGACGCGGGCGACCTCGTCCGCGCGCAGCAGGTCCGGGATGATCGTCAGCACGCGTCGAGCACCCGCAAGCCCCGCAGCCGCAGCTCGGCGTCGCCCTGCGTCTCAAGCCAGCCGCGCACCTGCTCGCGGAAGCGGGCATGGCCGAGCGCGCCGGCCTGGCCGATCCAGGGCAGCGCCTCGCGCACGCGGCCCTTCGTCACCAGCATCCGCGCGTGGTTGAAACAGCCGCGGAAGTCGCCGCCGGCCGCCGCCCGCTTGTAGCATTGCGCCGCCGCCAGCGGGTCGACCGGCGTCGCCCAGCCGTCTTCGTGGAAGCTGCCGACGAAGTTTTCCGCCTTGGCAAAGCCGCGCGCCGCCGCCTGCCGCAGCCAGACCAGCGCCACCGCCTTGTCCTCCGCCACGCCCCGCCCGAGCGCGAGCTGCGTCGCGTAATTGTACATCGCCTCGGTCGATCCGCGTTCGGCGGCGACGCGATAGCATTCCGCCGCGCGCGCCGGGTCGGGCACGACGCCCCAACCGAGCTCGTAGCAGCGCCCGACCATGTTGAGCGCCATCACATGCTCTTGCGCGGCGGCACGCATGAACCAGCCGAACCCGGCGCGCGCGTCGCCAGGCACCTCGACCCCGTCGAGCAGCATCTGCGCATACACGGCCTGCGCCTCCGCCAGCCCCGCTTCCGCCGCCTCGCGGATCAGCGCCACCCGCGCCGGCCCCGCCAGTGCCGCGCGCGCCTCGGCCGGCGACAGGGCGGCGAACGCGCTCACAGCCTCAGGCTCAGCGTCCCGAACACCGTCCGCCCCGGCGCGATCGAGGCATAATGGCTGGCATAGGCCTGGTTGAAATAGACCTTGTCGGTGATGTTCTGCGCGTTGACGCTGAGCCCGATGTTCTTCGTCAGGTCATAGCTCGCGCGCAGGTCGAAGCGCCAGTAATCGGGCACCGCGCGGTACAGCACCCTGGTCGCGGCGGTGAGCGTCGGCCCGGCCGTCGCGGTCTGCGTATAGCTGCGATTGTCGGCATAGCCGCCATACTGCCGCGCATTGTAGATCGCCGTGCCGCCGACCTGGAAGCCGTGGAACAGCGTGACGTTCGTCGTCGCGGTGAAGCTGTGGCGAAAGGTGTTGGGAAGCTGCTTGCCGGTGTTGACCGAGGGCACGCTGATCGTCGCCGCCGGCCGCATCGTCGTGGTGACGCCGCCCACCGTCTGCGTCACCGCCGCCGCCGTCAGCACCGTGTTGCCGCCGTCGACGATGACCGGATCGAGATAGGTATAGCCCCCGAACACCGTCCAGCCGGGCAGGATCGTGCCGCTCGCGGTCAGCTCGATCCCCTTGACCCGGCTCTTGCCGATGAAGCCGACCGTGGTCGCGTCGATCGTGACGCGCGCATTGTCGATCTCGGTCTGGAACGCCGCGATCTGGAGCTGGAGCTTTTCGCGCAGCAGGCTCGCCTTGGCCCCGACCTCGTAGCTCCTGGTCTTCTGCGGCTTGAGCGAGGCGAGCAATTGCAGGTTGGTCGCCGTGTCGGTGGTCGGCAGCCCGTTATTGTCCGATCCTTCGCCGAGGATACTGTTGGGCGGCGTCGCCGCGGTGGCGTAGCTGGCGTAGAGGCTGGTCTCGCGCGTCGGCTTGAACACCAGCCCCGACTGCCAGTTGAACAGCTCGTCGGTCCGCGACAGCCGGATCTGCGGTGCCCCCGCCGCCACCGCCGGCCGCAGCACCGACGTGTAGCGATCGTAGCGCGCGCCGAGGTTCAGGATGAGCTGCGGCAGCAGCGTGATCGAGTCGAAGCCATAGATCGCCTGTGTCGTCCCGTCGTTTTGCGTCTCGCTGTTGGTCGCGCCCTTGACGATCGGCGTCGCCACCGTCGACGTGTCGGTCGTGTAATTCACCGAGGGATCGTTGGGGTTCGGAGTGAACAGGCTGGTGCAATAATAGCGCGCGACGGTCGTCGCATTGCAGCGCGGGCTGACGGTCGAGCCGGTCGCGAGCACATCGGCCCCGCGCCGCGCCTGCTCCCACGCGAACTCGGTGCCGACCGCGATCGAATGCATGACACTGCCGGTCTTGAACGTCCCGTACAGATCGGTCTGGTCGATCAGTCCCTCGGTATAGCCGTAGCGTGTGTTGGCGCGCCGCCAGACATAGCCGCCGCTGGTCAGGTTCGCGCCGGTGTTGACCGCCGTCGTGCCATAGACGTTGCCTTGCGAGTCATCGGGCTGGGTGTAGATGTAGGACTGGTCCGAATAATTGTACCGCGCGGTGTTGCGCAGCGTCAGCCCGCCGAAATCATGCTCGACGCGCAGCATTGCCTGGTGCGTGGTGGCGTCGCGGAAGTCGCGATCCTTCAGGCCGTAAAAGGTGGAGCGCGCGACGGTGCCGGTCTGCCCGCCATTGGTCGTCACCCGTCCGATCGCCGGCTCGGACAGGATAATGCCCGTGCCCGGCGCGTTGCCGATCGTATAGAGATAGGGGATGCCGCTGTCGGGCAGCTCGTTGCTCTCCAGATAATAATAGCTTGCGGTCAGCCGGGTCGACGTCCCCAGCCCGACCGTCACCGACGGCGCGATACCCCAGCGCCGGGAATAGATCGCGTCGCGCCCGGCGACGTCCTGGTCGTGCCACACGCCCGCGATGCGTACGCCGATATGGTCGCCCAGCATCGCGTTCGCGTCGCCCGTCACGCGCTTGTAGTCGGCATTGCCGTAGCTCGCGCTGACGCGGCCGAAGGTGTCGGCCTGGGGAAGCTTGGAGACGATGTTGAGCGTGCCGCCGGCCGAACCGCGCCCGCCCAGCGTCGAGTCCGAGCCGCGCACGACCTGGATCTGGTCGGTGTCGAACACCTCGCGCGTCTGCGACCCCAGGCTGCGGACGCCGTCGACATAGATCGAGCCCTGACTGTCGAAGCCGCGGATGAAGGGCCGATCGCCGATCGGATTGCCGCCTTCGGCCGCGCCGAAGGTGATGCCGGGCACCGTCCGCAGCGCGTCCTGCAGGCTGTTCGAGCCGGTCTGCTCGATCACCTCGGCCGGCAGCACGACGATCGACCTGGGCGTGTCGACCAGCGGCGCGACGGATTTGGCATCCCGGTCCTCGCGCACGCGCTGGCCGTTGACGACGACATCGCCCGGTCGCTGCTGCTGGTCATCCGCGCCGGCCGGCGTGGTCGGATCGGCGGCGGCGTAAGCGGGCGCGGTCGCGAAGGCGCCGACGCAGGTCAGCGCGAGAAACGAAGCGGACGACGTGGACACAGGAACTATTCCCCTCTCGGGGTCGAGCGCTAATGAGAGTCGTTCGCAACGTCAATGCTATTGCGAAACGTTCTCATCTTTGGCTGCGAACAGCCAAGTTCGGATAGCCGATGCCAGGTTCGGCGGATCGGACTGGCCGATCCGCAACGCATCGATCCGTGCCACCAACGCCGACAGCGGCAGGCCGCGCGCGGCAGCCGCGCCTTCCAGCGCCGTCCAGAACACCGGCTCCAGGCTGATCGACGTCTGATGCCCGGCGATCGTCACCGAGCGTTTGACGGGTCCGGCGAACGTCATTGCCACGTGCCCGCGCTAATCGAATCCGGGCGATCTGTCGCTACCCGACCTCGAGCCGCCCCATTATGGCACAGCGCTGCCTTGACGGCATTTTTCGTGACCGCGTGGCCCGCTCCACCCCGGCTTCGCGCCTTCATGGTTGTCGCAAGCTTAACGACAACAAGGGGAACCATGATGCGTGCAGTTGCCTGTCTCACCGCCGGCCTGGCCGTCCTTGTCGCCGCGCCCGCCGCGGCGCAGACGCAGACCTACATCACCAATTTCGCCAAGACGTCGAACATCTACACGGCGCTCAATCAGCAATATCCCAATACCGGACCGGGCACGCCGGGCGACCGCACCGGCACGCCCAACGCGACCAACCTGTTCACGCCGCAGGCGACCGGCCAGGGCAATCCCGACAACCTCAACTACGCCAATAACGGCATCAGCTACCTCCTCGCCTCGGATGCGCAGGGCCACGACTTCGCGGAGGTCGGCACGGCGAGCTTCGGGCTGACGTCGCTGATCGTCCCGATTAACGTCGTCGACGTCACCAACTTCTACCTGCTCGCCGCCGCCTATAACGGCACGACCTTCAACATCACCTTCAACGGCACGGGCGGCTTCGCCCAGACGTTCAGCAATATCGCCCTGCCCGATTTCAACGGCGGCGCGATCAACACCGTCGGCGGCGGCGTCTCCGACCAGACCGTCTTCCGCGTCTATGGCGTCGGCGGCGGCGGCACCGGCAATTCCAGCAATGGCGCGGTCAACTATTACAGCCTGACGCAGGTCGGCTTCGACTTCGGCAATACGCTGGCGGGTCGGACGCTGACCAGCGCGACGATCACGGGCAACGGCTACGAGACGCTGATCTTCGGCGCCACCGCCGTGTCGCCGCAGGCGGTGACGCCCGGCGCGGTGCCCGAGCCCGCGACCTGGGCGATGATGATCGCCGGCTTCGGCCTCGTCGGCGGCGCGATGCGCACCCGCCGACGGGAGGCGCTGGCGGCGGCCTGATCGCCTGGACAAATAAAAGTCTGTCCTACAGGCCCACGATCCGCCAGGTCGTGGGCCGCTCTTTCTCATCGCCGATTCGCGGACGCCAGCAAACGCCCGCCCCACGCTTCCCCGGCGAAAGCCGGGGCCCAGTTGCGAGCTGGTTGGAACAGAGTTCACCGTTCCGGGCAACGCCGCTGCTGGGCCCCGGCCTTCGCCGGGGAAGCGGTAGTTCTAGGCTGCGAAGGGCTTCAATTCCGCCGGGCAGCGCCGCAATTTATCGAATATGCGGCAACTTTGACAACTTCCGACCCGACCTACCGCCGATCGGCGTCGAACAGCCCCGCCAGCTGCTCGATCAGCGTGCCGCCCAATTGCTCGGCGTCCATGATCGTCACCGCGCGGGCGTAATAGCGCGTCACGTCGTGGCCGATGCCGATCGCGGCCAGTTCGACGGGCGACTTGGCCTCGATATAGCCGATCACCTGCCGCAGGTGCCGCTCCAGATAGCTGCCCGAATTGACCGACAGCGTCGAATCGTCGACCGGCGCGCCGTCGGAAATGACCATCAGGATCTTGCGCTCCTCGGGCCGGCCGATCAGCCGGCCGTGCGCCCACAGCAAAGCCTCGCCGTCGATATTCTCCTTGAGCAGCCCTTCGCGCATCATCAGCCCGAGGTTGGTGCGCGCCCGCCGCCACGGCTCGTCGGCCTTCTTGTAGACGATGTGGCGGATGTCGTTGAGCCGGCCCGGCTGCGGCGGCCGGCCGGCGGTGAGCCAGGTCTCGCGCGCCTGCCCGCCCTTCCACGCGCGCGTCGTGAAGCCGAGGATCTCCGTCTTGACCCCGCACCGCTCCAGCGTGCGTGCGAGGATATCGGCGGAGATCGCCGCGATCGAGATCGGCCGCCCGCGCATCGACCCGCTATTGTCGATCAGCAGCGTCACCACGGTGTCGCGGAAGTCGGTCTCGCGCTCGATCTTGTACGACAGCGACAGCCCCGGGCTGACCACGACGCGGGCGAGGCGGGCGGCGTCGAGCATTCCTTCCTCCTGGTCGAAGTCCCAGGCCCGGCTCTGCTGCGCCATCAGCTTGCGCTGGAGCCGGTTGGCAAGCTTCGACACCGCCGACTGGAGATGGACGAGCTGCTGGTCGAGATAGGAGCGCAGCCGCGTCAGCTCGTCGGGGTCGCAGAGCTCGGTCGCGGCGACCACCTCGTCGAACTGCGTCGTCCAGGTCTTGTAGTCGAACTGGGCGTTGAGGTCCGCCATCGGCCGGTTGGGGCGGACGGGCTGCATCCCCTCCTCGCCCTCGTCGCCGGGCTCGCCGTCGAGGTCGTCCTGCGTCTCGCCCGACTGTTCCTCGCCCTCGCCGTCCTCGGCCTCGGCGTCGGACTGCTCGCCCCGCGCGTCGACCTCGGCCTGGCCCTCGCCGCCCTGCTCCTCGCCCTCCTCCTGCTCCTCCTCGCCGGCTTCCTGCGTGCCCTCGTCCTCGGCCCCGCCGTCGTCGGCCTCGTCGGGGATCTGGTCGCCCTCGACCAGTTCGAGCTGTTCGAGCAGCTTCATCGCCAGCGCCTGAAACGCGCGCTGGTCGTCGATCGCCATCGCGAGCGCGTCGAGATCGGCGCGGCTGTCGACCCACTCGCGCACCAGATCGACGCCCGTGCGCGCGGCGTCGGGCACCGCCTGCCCGGTCAGCCGCTCGCGCACGAGCAGCGCCAGCGCCGTCGACAACGGCGCCTCGTCGCGGGTGCGTGCCCGCGTGATCGGGTCGGAGCGCAGCCGGACGGCGAGCGCGTTCGCCAGATTGTCGGCGATGCCGGCATAGCCCCGGCTGCCCAGCGCCTCGACCCGCGCGCCCTCGACCGCATCGAACACCGCCCGCGCCACCGCCTCGCCAGGTGCCGCGCGCTGGTGCAGCGCGGGGTCGTGATGCTTGAGCCGCAGCGCGAAGCCGTCCGCGAAGCCGCGCGCCTCCGCCACCTGGTCCGCCGGCAGGGCCCTTGCCGGCATCGGCACCTTCAGATGCTTGCCCGACTGCGCGGGCGCGTCGGCGGTGAAGGCGAGTTCGATTTCCGGCTCATCCGCCACCGCCCGCGCCGCACCCGCGAGGACGGCCTTGAAGCGATCGAGGGGGGTTTCAGTACTCATTGGCTTCTATCGCCAGTTCGGCAGCGGCCCGGACGAGCGGCACTTCCAGCGGCGCGATATGAAAGACGACGCTGCGATCGATCTCGCGGTATTCGTGTCTCAGCAAATTTCCAAACGCGCGCATCTTTGCAAATGGAATGTCACCAATTTGAGCCGCATCGGTCACGTCGATCTGGATCGTCGCTTCCGTGACGCGCTGGAGCAAACGCTCAACCGCGAAAATCGTCAGCTCGCGACCAAGAAACTCAGCCAGCGACATGCCTTCGATGAACGTCGTTATCCGGTCCGCGTCCTCAATTATATCGCCCAAACGCCGGATCGTTTTCTTAGAAAGCATCCACACGGTCCCGATCAATCTCGGCCTGAAGGCGTGCTCGGTGGGTGGGTACCGTGACAATGTCGACCCGCACGCCGATCAATGCGGCGATGCGCTCGGGTAAAGTAGCGTAATCCCAGCCAAGCCGAACATCCGCGCGAAGACGGATAGCCAGGTCGAGGTCTGACGATGGCGTCGCCTGATCGCGCGCGACCGATCCGAAAACCGAGACATGCTCGATCCCCATCTCTTGCAGGTCGCCACGGTGCGACCTCAACCGTTCAAGAGCTTCGGAACGCTTCACGACTGGTCGATCAACCCTTCCCCACCACGCTTTCGGGCAGATCCTTGCCGAACACCCGCTGGTAATATTCGGCCACCAGCGACCGCTCGTTCTCGTCGCACTTGTTGAGGAACGACAGGCGGAACGCGAAGCCGACATCGCCGAAGATCAGCGCGTTCTGCGCCCAGGTGATGACGGTGCGCGGGCTCATCACCGTCGAGATGTCCCCGGCGACGAAGCCCTTGCGGGTCATGTCGGCGACGCGGACCATCGCCTCGACGGTCTTCTTGCCCTCCGGCTTGTCATACTCGCCCGATTTGGCGAGCACGATCTGCGCCTCGGTCGCGGCGGGGAGGTAGTTGAGCGTCACGACGATATTCCAGCGGTCCATCTGACCCTGGTTGATCTGCTGCGTGCCGTGGTAGAGGCCGGACGTATCCCCCAGGCCGACGGTGTTGGCGGTGGCGAACAGCCGGAACCAGGGGTTGGGCCGGATCACGCGATTCTGGTCGAGGAGCGTCAGCTTGCCCTCGGTCTCCAGCACGCGCTGGATGACGAACATCACGTCGGGCCGCCCCGCGTCATATTCGTCGAACACGAGCGCGGTCGGCGTCTGCAACGCCCAGGGGAGCAGCCCCTCGCGAAACTCGGTGACCTGCTGGCCCTCGCGCAGCACGATCGCGTCGCGCCCGACCAGGTCGATGCGGCTGATGTGCGCGTCGAGGTTGATGCGGATGCACGGCCAGTTGAGCCGCGCCGCGACCTGCTCGATGTGCGTCGACTTGCCGGTGCCGTGATAGCCCTGGACCATCACCCGCCGGTTGTGCGCGAAGCCGGCCAGTACCGCGATCGTCGTGTCGGGGTCGAACACATAAGCGGGGTCGAGATCGGGCACGCGCTCGTCCGCCTCGCTGAAGGCGGGCACCTCCATGTCGACGTCGAGCCCGAAGACGTCGCGCGCCTTGACCATCCGGTCGGGGGCGTCGAGCAAGGTCGTCTCGCGGCTGAGCGGCTGGGTGTTGGGCAGATCGGTCATGGAAAGCCTTTCGCCGAACGCCTTAAGCCAACGTGGCCGGCCGACTCAACCACGCAAGCGGCAACTCAGGCGATCTTGTCGGGCAATCCGAACAGTTCGATGAAGCGTTGCGCCGCCGCGCGGTCGCCGGTGATCCGCAGCGCGCCCGCCGCTTCGAGCTCGGCGAGCGACACCTTGGCATAGACCGCCCCCGCCACGGCGCGCGGGTCCGCCGCCTCGAACACCGCATCGACCTCCACTGGCTCGGCGCGCTCGACCTCGACCGTCTCGCCCAGCCGCGCGACGAAGACGTCGCGGCCGAAGCGGAAGCCGTAGCGGCCCCGGCCGCCACCCGGATACATCGTGCGAAAGCTCATCATCATCGACGCCGGCGACAGCGGCAGCGTCACGTCGTGCGCGGGCGAACGCACCGCCCAACGGCCGAGCGCCTGGATCGCGGCCTCGCTCTCGCGCCCCCAGGGCGTCAGCGCATAGACCTGCGCGTTGGCGGGCGACGGCAACTGGCGACGCTCGACGATGCCCGCGCGCTCCAGCCCCTCCAGCCGCTGCGTCAGGACATTGGCGCTGACGCCGTTCAACCCGGCCTTCACCTCCGAGAAGCGGCGCGGCCCGAACATCAGCTCGCGCACGATCAGCAGCGACCAGCGCTCCCCGACCAGTTCCATCGCCAGCGCCGTGCCGCAGGCGTCGTCGTACCAGCGCTTCGCTTCCCTTTTTCCATCATACGTCACTTTTTCTAACTTCATGGTTGTGTTTAATAACTCAACGGTGCAGAAAAGCCAAGTAGTGAGTCGAAAGGAACAGCTCGTCATGCCCAAGATGATCTTCGTCAGCCTGCCGGTCGCCGACGTGGCCCGCGCCACCGCCTTCTACGAGGCGATCGGGTTCGAGAAGGACCCGATGTTCTCTGGCGATCATGCGTCCTCCATGAAATGGTCGGATGCCATCGTCGTGATGCTGGCGGACCGGGCGTTCTTCGCTACGCTCACGACCAAACCCGTGATCGATCCGAGGGAGGGCAGCAGCGTCCTCCTCGCCCTGTCGCGGGACAGTCGGGCGGAGGTCGACGCGATCACCGAGGCGGCGCTCGCCGCCGGCGGCCGCACCGTCCATGAGCCCGAGGACGAAGGCTTCATATACAGCCGCGCGTTCGAGGACCTGGACGGTCACGGCTGGGGGCCGGTGTGGATGGACGTCGCCGCTTTCGAGGCCAAGATGCAGCCCCAGACCGCGTCGGCCTGACGGCGTCTGCGCAGGAGAGACCAGCATGAGCTATATCGACGGGTTCCTCGCGCCCATCCTCAAGGGAATCGACGCCGAGGCCTATCGCGACTTCGCGGCAAAGGCGGCGCCGATCTTCCGCGAGCATGGCGCGACCCGCGTTGTCGAGGCCTGGAACGACGACGTCCCCCACGGCCAGCACACCGACTTCTTTCGCGCCGTGGCCGCCGGGGAGGGTGAGAGCGTCGTCTTTTCGTGGATCGAATGGCCCGACAAGGCGACGCGCGACGCCGGGATGCAGAAGGTCATGGCAGACCCCCGGATGCAGCCGGGCGACACGCCGATGCCGTTCGACGGCAAGCGGTTGATCTACGGCGGCTTCCGAACGATCCTCGACGACTGAGGACGGACAAGAAGAGGAGAGGAATGATGGCCAATCCCCCGGGTACACCGATTTGGTACGAGCTGCTGACCACCGACGTCGAGGGCGCGAAACGTTTCTACGGCGAGATCGTCGGCTGGACCGCCGCCGCCCATCCCTCGCCCGATGGCGGGATGCCGTACACGATCTTCAACGTCGGCGAGACCGGCGTCGCCGGCGTCGCGATGCCGCCCGAGGGCGCGCCGACGGGGCCGCAGTGGCTCGCCTATTTCCATGTCGAGGATGTCGACGCGAAACTCGCCGAGCTGGAGCGCGCGGGCGGCAAGACGCACATGCCCGCGACCGACCTGCCGGGCGTCGGCCGCATCGCGCTGGTCGCCGATCCGCAGGGCGTCGTCTTCTACCTGATGAAACCCGCGCCGCCGCCGGGGATGGAAGGCGAGAGCACCAGCTTCTCGGCCACGCTGCCCGGCCGCTGCGCGTGGAACGAGCTGGTCACCAGCGACCAGAAGGCGGCGCTGCCCTTCTATGGCGCGCTGCTTGGCTGGACCTCGACCGAGGTAATGTCGATGGGGCCGATGGGCGATTATACCTTCATCGACGGTGGCGGCGAGCGGCTCGGCGCGATGATGGACCGCGCCGCGCCCGAACAGCCGCTGAAATGGACCTTCTACTTCACCATTCCCGATGTCGACGCGGTCGCCGAGCGGGTGAAGGAACTGGGGGGACAGATTATCATGGGACCGATGGATGTACCCGGCAACCAGCGCATCATCCTCGCGCTCGACCCGCAAGGCGTGTCGGTCGGGTTCGTGTCGGGGGAACGGCAATGAGCAGGAACACGATCTGCCTGTGGTATGACGGCACCGCCGAAGAGGCCGCCACCTATTACGCCAGCGTCTTTCCCGACAGCGCCGTCACCGCCGTCCATCGCGCGCCGGGCGACTATCCCGCGGGGCAGGAAGGCGACGTGCTGACCGTGCAATTCACGGTCTGCGGCATCCCCTGTCTCGGGCTGAACGGCGGCCCCGGTTTCCCGCACACCGTCGCCTTTTCCTTCCAGATCCAGACCGAGGACCAGGCCGAGACCGACCGTTACTGGAACGCGATCGTCGATCATGGCGGGTCCGAAAGCGCGTGCGGCTGGTGCAGGGACAAATGGGGCCTGTCGTGGCAGATCACGCCGCGCGTCCTGACCGAGGCGCTGGCCGTCGGCGGCGACGCGGCGAAACGCGCCTTCACCGCGATGATGGACATGCGCAAGATCGATGTCGCCGCGATCGAGGCGGCGGTCGCGGGCTGATGCTCCAGCTCTTCGCCCATCCGTTCTCCAGCTTCTGCTGGAAGGTGCTGATCGCGCTCTACGAAAACGCGACGCCGTTCGACTTCCGGATGCTCGATCCCCAGCACCCGGAAAACGGCGCGGAATGGGCGCGGCGCTGGCCGCTGCGGAAGCTGCCGGTCCTGGTCGATGGCGAACGGACGGTGGTTGAGACCGACGCGATCATCGAGCATCTCGATCGTTGCCACCCCGGCCCGATGCGCCTGCTTCCTGACGCGCCGGCGGCGGCGGTGGAGGCGCGAATGATGACGCGGATCGCCGACGATTATGTGATGACGCCAACGATGAAGCTGGTCGCCGACGCGCTCCGCCCGCCTGACCGGCGCGACCCCTTCGGCGTCGAGGAGGCGCGCGCGCAGCTTGGCGTGATCTATGGCTGGCTCGACGGGCATCTCGCCGGGCGGGCGTGGACGGCGGGGGAGGCGTTCAGCATCGCCGACTGCGCGCTCGCGCCGGCGATCTTCTATGCCGACTGGGCCGAACCCATTCCGGACACCTGCCCGACCCTTCGCGGCCATCGCGCCAGGCTGCTCGCGCGTCCGTCGGTCGCGCGCTGCATCGACGCGGCGCGGCCCTTCCGCCCGTTTTTCCCGCTCGGCGCGCCCGACCGGGATTGAGAGGTTCCGATGCACGAATTGTCGATCACCCGCCTCATCGACGCGCCCGTCGCTGCCGTCTGGCGCGCCTGGACCGGGCATCTGTCCGAATGGTTCTGCCCAAAGCCGTGGCGCGCCGAGCTGATCGAGCAGGAGCTGAAGGCGGGCGGGCGCTCGGTCATCGTCATGCACGGGCCTGCCGGCGAGGAGAACCGGCTGGAGGGCGTGGTCCTGGAGGTGGTTCCGCAGCGGCGCATCGTGACGACCGACGCGTTGACCGCCGACTGGATGCCGCAAGGCCCGTTCATGGTCCGTGTCGACGAGTTCGCCGACGAGGACGGCCGCACCCGCTACACCGCCACCGCGCGCCACTGGACCGCGGAGGCGAAGGCGCAGCACGAGGCGATGGGCTTCGAGGCCGGCTGGGGCATCTCCGCCGACCAGCTCGAAGCGGTGGCGAAGCGGTTGGCCAGCTAGCTTTACCCCGTCATGCCGGCCTTGGGTTGACGATTACGCGAACGCCGGTGCCTGCCGGAGCCGCTGATACGCCGCGATGACCTTCTGCGGTTGGCCAGCTAGCTTTACCCCGTCATGCCGGCCTTGGGTTGACGATTACGC
>NZ_CAXTHV010000017.1:45751-68870 GCF_964244265.1 uncultured Sphingomonas sp.
GCGGTTGGCCAGCTAGCTTTACCCCGTCATGCCGGCCTTGGGTTGACGATTACGCGAACGCCGGTGCCTGCCGGAGCTGCTGATACGCCGCGATGACCTTCTGCAGCGCCGCCTCGTGGCTACGGTCGCCGCCGTTGCGGTCGGGATGGTAGCGCCGGACCAGCTCCGAATAGCGCTGCCGCAGCGCCCGCCGGTCGGCCGCGGCGTCCAGCCCCAGCACGCGCAAGGACTCGCGGTCCTGCCCCGACAGCGGCTTGCCGTCGTGGCGCTCCGGCGCGTGCTCGCGGCGGAAGCGGGCAGCGATCGCGTCGAGCGGGTCGCTGAAATCGGCCCAGCGCGGCCCCGGATCACCGTTGCCGGCAAAGGCGCGGGTCTCGCGCTCCCAGCCCGCATAGGGCCGCTGCGCCATGTGGATTTCCTCCGCGCTCATGCCCGAAAAGAAGTTGTAGCCCGCGTTGAACGCGCGGACGTGATCGAGGCACAGCCAGCGGAACGGCGGCGGCCCGTCGCGCCCGCTCGGCGGTTCGAGCAGCGGCGCGCGGAACTCGCCCGGCTCGACGCAGCCCGGCTCGGCGCACATCCGCCCCTTCGCTTCGACCCGACCGTGGAAACGCGGACTGGGTCGCTCCTTGGGCCGGTCTTTCTTCTCGCTCGCCACGCCCACTTCCGGCCAAAACCGGCTATATAGGCGCGATGATCGACCCCGCCACCGCTCCGATGACCGAGAAAATCACGTCCCGGTTGACCGCCGCCTTGTCGCCGACGCGGCTGGAGGTGAGCAACGATTCCGCGCAGCACGCCGGCCACATGGGCGACGACGGCTCGGGCGAGACGCATTTCAGCGTCGCGGTCGAGAGCGCGGCGTTCGTCGGGCTCAACCGCGTCGCGCGGCAGCGGTTGGTCAACCACGCGCTCGCCGACCTGATGGCACCGGGCGGCATCCATGCGCTCGCGATCCGCGCCCGGGCGCCGGGAGAGGAAGCATGAGGCAGCCCCGCCCCGCCGCGCGCATCCTGCTGGTCGACGCCGAGCGCCGCGTCCTGCTGTTCCGCTTTACGCCGTACGATGGCCGCCCGCCCTTTTGGTGCACGCCCGGCGGCAAGCTCGACGAGGGCGAAACTTATGAGCAGGCGGCGCGGCGCGAGTTGCTGGAGGAGGTCGGGCTCGACTGTGACTGCGGGCCGCAGGTGGCGCAGCGGACGGTCGACTTCCTCACTATCGAAGGCGTCGAGGTGACCGCCGACGAGCGCTGGTTCCGCGTCGACGTCGACGCTTTCGCGGTCGACACGGGGGGCCATACCGAGCTGGAGCAAAGGGTGATGCAGAGCTGGCGCTGGTTCGCGCCCGACGAACTGGCGGCAGTGGACGAATGGATCTACCCGGAAGACCTCGCCGCCCTGCTGGCGCGGACGGAGCCCGCCGATGCTCGATAGCTTCGTTGAGCAGGTGATCGCCCCGGTCACCCACGATCTCGGCGGCTTCAAGGTCCACCGCACGCTCCCGGCGAAGGAGCGGACGATGGTCGGCCCGTTCCTGTTCTTCGACCAGATGGGGCCGGCGCATCTGCCGCAGGGCCAGGGTATCGACGTCCGCCCGCACCCGCATATCAACCTGGCGACGGTGACCTATCTGTTCGACGGCGCGATCGACCATCGCGATTCGCTGGGGGTCCGCCAGCGCATCGAGCCGGGCGCGGTCAATTTGATGACCGCCGGGCATGGCATCGTCCATTCGGAGCGGTCGCCGGGCGACGAGCGCTCGGCGGGGCCGGCGCTGTCGGGCATTCAGACCTGGCTCGCGCTGCCCGAGGCGGATGAGGAGCGCGACCCCGCCTTCGAGCATGTCGCCGCCGGCGCGCTGCCCGAACTCGACGCCGACGGCGTGCGCGCGCGGATCATCATGGGTGGGCTATGGGGACTGACCGCGCCGACCACCACCTACGCCGGCACGATCTACGCCGACCTGCGCCTCGCGCCCGGCGCATCGGTCCCGATCGACGCGGCGGCGGAAGAGCGCGCGATCTATCTCGCCGAGGGTGAGGCGGTGCTGGAGGGCGTCCCGCTCCTGCCCCGGACGCTGTACGTGTTGCGCCCGGGGATCGCGGCGACACTGCACTCGGCGACCGGCGCGCGCGCGATGCTGTGCGGCGGCGATGCCTTCGCTACCCCGCGCCACGTCTGGTGGAACTTCGTGTCGTCGCGCCCCGACCGCATCCGCGAAGCCAAACGCGCCTGGCGCGCGGGCGAGTTTCCCGCCGTGCCGGACGACGACGCCGAGTTCATCCCCCTGCCGGATATACCGCTGACGGTGAGCTATCCCTGACGTCATGCCGGCCTTGTGCCGGCATCCACCGCAGGGCAGCTTATTCGACCGTTGGCGGAGGCCGGCATGACGAAGGAAATGGCCATGCATGACGCCCTGCAACGCATCGCGCTCACCACCGGCGTCGAGCTGGACGTGCAGGTGGCGGGGTCGCGCGACCACCCTCCGGTCATCCTGCTCCACGGCTTTCCCGAATCGCACCGGACCTGGCGCGGCGTCGTGCCCGACCTCGCCCGCGACCATTTCGTGATTGCGCCGGACCAGCGCGGCTATGCGCGGTCGTCCAAGCCCGAGGGCGTCGAATATTACACGCCAGACAGGATCGTCGCCGACCTGATCGCCCTCACCGACCATTTCGGGATCGAGCGCTTCATGCTGGTCGGCCACGACTGGGGCGGCGCGATCGCCTGGATGGCGGCGCTCCAGCATCCGGATCGGGTGGCGCGGCTGGTGATCGTCAACGCGCCGCATCCCCTGGTCTTCCAGCGCTCGCTGTTCGACGACCGCGACCAGCGCGCGGCGAGCCAATATATCCGCCGCTTTCGCGATACGTCGCTCGATAAGGGCCTGGTCGGCGCGGGGCTGGAGACATTCTTCTCCTCGACCTTCGCGCAGGTCCTGACGCGCGTCGTCGCGGGCGAGGACCGGGCGGCCTATCTCGACGAATGGGGCCAGCCCGGCGCGATGACCGCGATGCTCAACTGGTATCGCGCCTCGGCCATCCAGGTGCCGGCGATGGACGAGGACCCGCCCCGCCCTGCCTTCCTCGACGCCCCCTTCCCGCCGGTGACGCAGCCGACGCTGGTGATCTGGGGCATGGCGGACAAGGCGCTGCTGCCGGTGCAGTTGGAGGGACTGGAGCGGCTCGTCCCCGACCTGACGGTGAGGCGCGTCGACGCGGGACATTTCGTGCCGTGGGAGAATGCGCCGGCCGTGATCGCCGCGATGCGGAGTTGGGGTGTGTGATGAGCTTCAGACCTCGATCTTCGCCGCAGCGGGCAGCTCCACCGATGCCATCTCTTCGCGCGACGAATCGGCGCTGACCCAGCTCCCATGTGGGTGCGCGGTCGCCACAATCCGCCAAGCCCCGTCGCCGGGCCAACTTCGCACGCGTACGACCTGGTGCCCGAAGGCGCGGTCGGGTTCCATCGCCACCCAGGCGATCGGGCGTTCGGCGCTGGCGCGCTCCCCGGCCGCAACCATGGCGGCGCGGACCCGATGGGCGATCGGCTCGGGTAGATATTGCCAGACCACGGAGTGCATCAGCACCCGCGTTACGCCCGCCGGCTGCGGCTCGGCCAGTCGTGCCTCGATCCAGTCTGCGGCATCGGCGCGCTCGAGGGCTACGCCCCTTTGGCGCACCATCTCGATCGCGGTCCTCACCCGGATCAGGCGCTCGGGCGTCTCGGGCCAGACATAAGCGGCGAGCCGAGCCGCCACGGCAGGATCGGTCGCGTCCATCGGCGCGACATCGCACCCGCGGACGGAGACGATCTCCAGCGGCACGCGCGGCGGCGGAGGGCCGGTCCATTCAGGCCTGATCGTCACCGGCGCGCCGTCCGGGCCAAACATCGTTCCGCCCAGATCAAAGCGATATCGGTCGATCAGCAGGTTCAGCCCGGCGCTCGATCCGATCTCCAGGATTTCGACCTTGGGTCCATGCTCCCGCACCACTTCGATCAGGCCCATCATCAACGCGCCCGACCGGCCCGGCTCGTTGGTCTGCGGCGGCCCGTCGAGCCAGGGCATCAGCGTGTCGCCGTGGCGTGCCAGTGTCCGCTCGACGATCGCGAGGATCTCATGCTCGTCGGTCACCGTCCCGGCATAGACCGCCGCCAGCTGGTCATCCGCCCCGGCCAGCACCAGCGCGTGCAGCCCGCCGAACAGGCGCAACGGCAACGCGTCGCGCGTAGGCTCGCCGGGCCAGTCGAGGATACGTGCGCCCACCGCGCTCGCCCGCGTCAGGCCGCCGGCGATCGCCTTGCACATGCGGCCATAGACCGGCGCGGCGTTGGTGCTGCAATAATGCTCCTGGATCAGGAACGCGTTCCGATTGCCCGCCTCATCCGCCATGTCCGTTCCTCCGTGAGGCGCTTGTTGCACCCGCGAACGCGGCTCCGTAAAGCCCCGGGCGCGTGGCCCAACCCCTCATCATCGCCGTCCCGAAGGGCCGTATCCTGGCCGAGGCGCTGCCGCTCCTCGCCGCCGCGGGCGTGCGGCCGGAGCCCGCGTTCGCCGACGAGGA
Organism: uncultured Sphingomonas sp.; assembly: GCF_964244265.1. Classification (GTDB taxonomy): domain Bacteria; phylum Pseudomonadota; class Alphaproteobacteria; order Sphingomonadales; family Sphingomonadaceae; genus Sphingomonas. The sequence goes on from NZ_CAXTHV010000017.1 coordinate 50,319, forward strand.
GTCACGCGCGCTGCGCTTCGCCACCGACGTCCCCGGCATAGAGCTCATCCGCGTACGCGCCTTCGACGTCGCGACCTTCGTCGCGCACGGGGCGGCGCAGCTCGGCATCGTCGGGTCGGACGTGCTCGCCGAGTTCGCCTATTCGGAGCTTTACGCGCCCGTCGATCTCGGCATCGGCCATTGCCGCCTGTCGGTCGCCGAGCCCGCCGAACTGGCCGCGACCGACGACCCGCGCGGCTGGAGCCACGTCCGCGTCGCGACCAAATACCCGCACGTCACCGCCGCGCATTTCGCCGCGCGCGGCGTGCAGGCGGAATGCGTCAAGCTCAACGGCGCGATGGAACTCGCGCCGACGCTCGGCCTCGCGCCGCGCATTGTGGACTTGGTGTCGTCGGGGCGGACGCTGAAGGAGAATGGGCTGGTCGAGGTCGAGCGGATCATGGCCGTGACCAGCCGGCTGGTGGTCAACCGCGCGGCGATGAAGACGCGGAGCGAGGTGGTGCCGCTCGTCGAGGCGTTCCGGCGGGCGGTGGGGGTGCGGGATGCGGCCTGAACTCGGTCACCCTCACCCTTCCCGCCGCCTGCGGCGTCTCCTTTCCCTCTCCCGGTGGGAAAGGGAGGGAGCGGCGGAGCCGCGGAAGGGTGATGGTGACGCGCGATGATCCGCCTCTCTACCTCAGATCCCAACTTTGCGACCGCCTTCGACGCCCTTGTCAACGCCCGCCGCGAAGCCACCGCCGATGTCACCCGCGACGTCGCCGCCATCCTGCGCGCGGTACGCGACAACAGCGGCGCGGCGGTCGAGGCCTATACGCGGCAGCTCGACCGCCACGATCTCGCCGAGACCGGCTGGCGGATCGAACCCGCCGCCTGCGCCGACGCCTTCCACGCACTCGATCCGGCCCTGCGCGAGGCCCTCGAACTCGCCGCCACCCGTATCCGCGCCTATCACGAGCGCCAGCGGCCCGCCGACAGCGACGATGTCGACGATGCCGGCGTCCGCCTCGGCGCGCGCTGGCGGCCGGTCGACGCGGCGGGGCTCTACGTCCCCGGCGGACGCGCGGCCTACCCCTCCTCGCTGCTAATGAACGCCATCCCCGCAAAGGTCGCGGGCGTCGGGCGGCTCGCGATGGTCACGCCCACCCCCGACGGCCAGATCAACCCGCTGGTCCTCGCCGCCGCGCATCTGGCCGGCATCGACGAGATCTGGCGCGTCGGCGGCGCGCAGGGCGTCGCGGCGCTGGCCTATGGCGCCGGTCCGATCGCGCCGGTCGATGTCGTCACCGGCCCCGGCAACGCCTGGGTCGCCGAGGCCAAGCGCCAGCTCTTCGGCGTCGTCGGCATCGACATGGTAGCCGGCCCGTCGGAGATCGTCGTCGTCGCCGACGGCGGGAACGACCCCGACTGGATCGGCGCCGACCTGCTCAGCCAGGCCGAGCACGACACCGTCACGCAATCGATCCTGTTCACCGACGACGCGCTGTTCGCCGATGCCGTGGTCGCCGCGGTCGACCGCCAGCTCGCCGACCTCGCCACCGCCGTTACCGCGCGCGCCGCCTGGGACGCCAACGGCGCGGTCGTCCTGGTCGAGACGCTGGCCGACGCCATCCCCCTCGCCGACCGCCTCGCCCCTGAGCATCTCCAACTCGCGGTCGAAGACCCGCAGGCATTGTTCGACCTGGTCCGCCACGCCGGCAGCGTCTTCCTCGGCCGCCACACGCCGGAGGCGATCGGCGATTACGTCGCCGGCCCCAACCACGTCCTGCCCACCGGCCGCCGTGCGCGTTTCGCGTCGGGGCTGTCGGTGCTCGACTTCATGAAGCGCACCAGCTTCCTCCAGCTCGACGAGGCCGCGCTCGGGCGGCTCGGCCCGGCGACGGTGGCGCTGGCGCTGGCGGAGGGCCTGCCCGCGCACGCCCGTTCAGTGACACTGCGGCTGCGGCTAAATCAATAATTCAACCGGATTCAATCGTATTTTGATATTGTCGCGTGTCATTGTCGCTAACCCAGTTACTTGAACACCATTTCGATAAAATCGTTCTAGATTAGCCTGTCTTATATAAGTCTACATATATATAGGTGGGAGATGTATATGAATAATTTCGTCTCACGAACGGTCGTGGCGAGCATTTTGTCTTTTCCCATAATGTTTACGTCCGCCTACGCACAGCAAACTTATAAATATGCTGAAATCGCGAGACAGCGCGATATCTCAAAATATCGACTATATGCGGATATGTGCCGCAGTGTCATTCCGATACCAAATGGCGACAGCGTGACCGGAGATCAACGCGAAGCGCTGCGGCGGGAAGTCTGTAAGGAGGCAGACGAAATGCGCAATCGTGGCGAGGCCGATTACCAGATTGCGGCCCGCCAAGCTGAACTGGAGAATGCAAGGAGTCGGCAAGCCGCCGCCACCCGCGCCGCTGTTATCGCCTCCACCCCGACGACTCCTGGCTCACCGTCGCCGGACCAGATCGGGGCCGTGATGGCCCGTTCGCACGCGCGATACTATAATGGGACAGTGACGCAGACGATCGGTGAAGACGCCGTGAGGATGCCGACGGGAGCCATCGCCTATTACCTGCGCCGTAAGATCTTTGACCCGCGATGCGTACGCGCGGCCGCCGCTCAGTATCGCTGCTCCTACACATACGCCACGAGTACCGCCGTCCCGCCCAATTCAATCTATAGCGGTATGATTGCGCTTGGTTTGACACTCAATGGTAGCACCGGGACGTTTCGACGCGCAGACCTCTTCGTTCGGACGAAGGCGGGGTGGTCTTCACCCACGATTGATCAAACCGATGCCCGCGAAGCGGCCGAGGATCGCCGCCTTCGGCGACAAGCTGACGTGGATGTCGCTGCGGCGAACGAGGCACGACAACAAGAGTGGAACAGGCAGGCTCAAGACCGTCAGAATACCATCGATACGTTCTGTGCTTTCGCCAAGCCGGCTTGCTAGAGCGGGTTGCCGTGGTCGCGCGATCAGCTCGACGAGGCGGCGCTCAGGGCTCGGGCGGCTCGGCCCCGCCACGGTCGCGCTCGCGGAGGCGGAAGGGCTGCCCGCCCATTCCCGCTCGGTGGCGCTGCGCCTGAAAGGCTGATCGGGCGCGCGGTTTACGCAATCGCAAACAAATTGCCGGATGCGGGAATTATGTCCGCGAGCTACGCCGTGATCGCCCATCCGGAACGCAACCTCATCCGCGTCACGCTGTCGGGATTCTTCGATCCCGCGGCGTTCGCCGGGTTCGACGAGGCACGCCGCACCGCGCACAGGAAATTGCGCTGCCCCCGCAACGGCCACGACACGCTGGTCGACGTCCGCGATCTCAAGCTCCAGCCGCAGGACATCGTCGAGGCGGCCCGGGTGATGATCGCCGACCGGCGGACGCGTGCGCGGCGGCTCGCCTTCGTCACCGGCGACGCCGCGATCCGGATGCAGGTGCGCCGGCTGCTCAACCGGCCGGGCATCCGCTACTTCGCCGATCTCGCCACCGCCGAGACGTGGCTCGCGCAGCCGGTGCAAGGGTACGCGCTGGCGGGGTGACGTGGCGGCGGCCGCGTCCTACATGCGCAGCCCATGTCCCGTACCGCCACCCGCACCAAGGCGCGCGCCGCCGCCCGCCTCGCCGCCGTCCAGGCGCTCTATCAGCACGAGATGGAAGGAACCGCGCTGCCGGCGCTCCTCCACGAGTTTCATCACCACCGCCTCGGCGCGACGATCGAGGGCGTCAAATATGCCGATGCCGAGGTCGATTTCTTCGACGATCTCGTCAAGGGCGTCCGCGCCCGCCACGCGGAGATCGACGAGCGCATCGCCGCGAGGCTCAGCGCCGACTGGAAGCTGGAGCGGCTCGACAAGCCGATGAAGGCGCTGCTCCGCGCCGGCACCTACGAGCTCCTCGCCCGTCCCGACGTGCCGACCGGCGCGGTGATCAGCGAATATGTCGACGTCGCCCACGCCTTTTACGACCGCCGCGAGGCAGGCTTCGTCAACGGCCTGCTCGATGCGGTGGCGAAGGACGTCCGCGCCGCCTGATGGTCGACCTCGTCAACCTCCGCCGCGCCCGCAAGGCGCGGGACCGGGATGCCGCCAGCGCGCAGGCGGAGTCCCGGCGCGCCGTGCACGGGCGCACCAAGGCGCGAAACAGCGCGACACCGCCGAACAGGCGCGCCGCGACGCATTGCTGGATGGGGCGAAGCGGGAGGATTGAGGAACGGCAGGTTTCGCCCATTTGCCGGACCTGGAGGCATGATTCGACGGCGGACTAGCCTGACGCAAAAAGGGGCGCTCGGATTTCACCGAACGCCCCTTCGCTTCAGACCGTGCGCGGGAGCTATACGGCCCGAAACTCGGTTACATGCCGTTCGCCAGATTGGTGTCCGGATCGTTGGTCCGCATGTCTTCGGCTTGGTTCTGGCCGGTAGCGCGAACTGCATCCGCCTTGTTTTCGAGCGAAGCCTCCGTCGCGTCGGTGGACGCATTGTCGGCCAAGTCTTCCAAATTGTCGGCCACCGCCTCGGTGTTCGACTCGATGTTATCCGCGGCCTGCTCGCGCGGACTGGTGTTACATGCGCTCAGCGACGCCAGACCGGCTGCGATGGCGAGAACGGCGATCTTCTTCATTCGGTTACCCCTTCATACGAGCCTCGTAGGCCGCGTATGACAATGCCACCAACGCGTCCTTGTTCCAGTCGCCATTGGAATGTGCCCATGCGGATACGACACGGATGCAACATGCCTCCAAATGTTGACGTAACCGCCGACCGCGCCGCGAAACGCCGCTATCGCCAATGCCCGACGTCCGACATCCCGTGTGTCAGCTATTTCCCCAACATCAATTCGGCCGGGCGGGGCGCCGTGATCGGGTCGGCGTGGCGATGGACCAGCTTCCAGTCTTTGCCGATCTTTTCGTACACGCTCGTGACCCGCGCAGCAAACTCGGCAAAGTCGGGGCTCGTCCCCAACTTTGCGCGGTCATGTTCGATTTCTACGAGAACAACCAGTTTTCCATCACCGTAAACGGCGACCCGTTCGACGCGGACAACTTTGCCCTCCCTATATTTGGATGACGCGTTGTTGAGGGCTTTCAGGACGGCAGCCCGACCCTTGCCGAATGGTCCGAAGGGATTGCCTAATGTGATATCGTCGCGATCGGCGAAAAGATCCGCATAGCCCGAAGGATCGCCGTTCAAGATTTTCTGCAGGGCTTCGTGGCTCTTCGCAATCGTCGCCTCAAGTGCGGGCGGCAGCGCGACCGAAGATTTTGTTGCTTGCGCGCCGGCCGATTGCGCCTGACCAATTGCTGCAAGTGCGACTGCGGCAAGCAACGAAAATCTTATTCCAATGCCCATTGCCATCCTCGTCAACCGCTCTCGGAAGCGACTTGTGTCATGAATGTCCGCTAACCGCCAAACGCAGACATAGGGGCCCCTCGGCGCTACGGCCCGGAATGTGATCGAAGCCGAGTTTCTCGCCGCCTTGCGCACCCTGCCCCTGCACCCCGGCGCGCGGGGGTTGGCGGATGACGCGGCGGTCGTCGCCGGGCTCATCGTCACCACCGACACTCTCGTCGAGAACGTCCATTTCCTTTCCTACGATCCCCCCGGCGACGTCGCGTGGAAACTGGTCGCGACCAATCTGTCGGACCTCGCCGCCAAGGGCGCGCGGCCCGAGGGGGTGCTGCTCAGTTATCCGCTCGGCGACGACGGCTGGGACCGGGCCTTTCTGGCCGGGCTGGGTGAGGTGCTGACGGCGTTCGACTGTCCGCTGATCGGCGGCGATACCGTTTCGCTGCCGGTCGGCGCGCCACGCGTCCTTACCGTCACTGCACTGGGCGGCAACGCTGTCGCACCGCCCCGCTCGGGCGCACACGCCGGTGACGCATTGTGGGTGACGGGCACGATCGGCGATGCCGGCGCGGGGCTGGCGATCGCGAAGGGCGCGCCGGGGCCGGCCGAACTGCTTGACCGCTATCGCCGGCCACAGCCCCGCCTGGCCGAGGGCCGCGCGCTCGCACCCTTGGTCCACGCGATGATGGACGTGTCCGACGGGCTGCTGATCGACGCGAGCCGGATGGCGGCGGCGAGCGGGCTGGCGGTCACGATCGATCTGGCCGCCGTGCCGCTGTCACCCGCCGGCCGCGCCTGGCGCGGCGACGCGCTCGCGGCGGCGACGGCGGGGGACGATTACGAACTGCTGTTCGCGCTGCCGGCCGGCGTCGAGCCGCCGGTCGGGGCGACGCGGGTGGGCTGGTTCGCGGCGGGTGCCGGGCTGACGCTGGTCGAGGGCGAGCGGCCGGTGCCGTTGCCCGACCGTTTGGGATTCGAGCACACCCCCTTCTGACTCTCCCACGGGGAGGGGGACAGTGATGCTTGCCACCTTCGTCCCGCGCCCTATAGGCTCGCGCCGATAAGGGCTTGCGCGCAACGCGGCCGGCAACAGGGGAAGAGCGCCGAATGACATCTGTCTATCTCGCCATGATCTGCGGCGTCATCGCCGTGCTCTACGGCATCGTCACCAGCCGTCAGATCCTCGCCGCCAGCCCCGGCAACGAGAAGATGCAGGACATCGCGGCCGCCATTGCCGAGGGTGCCAAGGCGTATCTCGGTCGCCAGTATCGCACCATCGCGATCGTCGGCGTCGTCGTCGCGGTGCTGGTCGGCGTGTTCCTCGGCCCGATCTCGGCCGCCGGCTTCGCGCTCGGCGCGATCCTGTCGGGGGTCACCGGGTTCATCGGCATGAACGTGTCGGTCAAGGCCAATGTCCGCACCGCCGAAGCCGCGCGCACCTCGCTCCAGGGCGGCCTGACGATGGCCTTCCGGTCGGGCGCGGTGACGGGCATGCTGGTGGCGGGCCTCGGCCTGCTCGCGATCTCGGTCATGTTCTGGGGCCTGCTCACCTATGGCCATTACGACCTGAGCGTCGGCGCGGACCGCCGCGTCATCGTCGACACGCTCGTGGCGCTCGCGTTCGGCGCGTCGCTGATCTCGATCTTCGCGCGCCTCGGCGGCGGCATCTTCACCAAGGCGGCCGACGTCGGCGCCGATCTGGTCGGCAAGGTCGAGGCGGGCATTCCCGAGGACGACCCCCGCAATCCTGCCACGATCGCCGACAACGTCGGCGACAATGTCGGCGACTGCGCCGGCATGGCGGCCGATCTGTTCGAGACCTATGTCGTCACGATCGGCGTGACGATGGCGTCGATGGCGCTGCTGCTGCCCAACGCCGACCATCTGTTCCAGTTGATGACGTTGCCGCTGATCGTCGGCGGCGTGTGCGTCATCACCTCGATCATCGGCACCTTCATGGTCCGGCTCGGCAAGGGCTCGATCATGGGCGCGCTGTACAAGGGTTTCTGGACCACCGTGATCCTGTCGATCCCGGCGATCTATCTGGCGACGCAATATGTGCTCGGCGACATGCACGCGGTGCTCGGCGGATCGACCGCGCTCGGCGACGTCACCGGCTCGCTGACGCCCGACGCGGCGGTCGCCACCGCGCCGCTCGCCTTCACCGGCATGAAGCTGTTCTGGTGCATGATGATCGGCCTCGCGCTCACCGGTGCCTTGGTGTGGATCACCGAATATTACACCGGCACCAACTACCGCCCGGTGCGGAGCATCGCCAAGGCGTCGGAGACGGGCCACGGCACCAACGTCATCCAGGGCCTGGCCGTCAGCCTCGAAAGCCCGGCGCTGCCGACGATCGTCATCTCGATCGCGGTGATCGCCTGCTATCAGCTCGCCGGCATTATCGGCATCGCGTTCGGCGCGACGTCGATGCTGGCGCTGGCCGGCATGGTCGTGGCGCTCGATGCTTACGGTCCGGTCACCGACAACGCCGGCGGCATCGCCGAGATGGCGGGGCTGCCCGACGACGTCCGCCACCGCACCGACGCGCTCGACGCGGTCGGCAACACGACCAAGGCGGTGACCAAGGGCTATGCGATCGGCTCGGCCGCGCTCGCCGCGCTGGTGCTGTTCGGGGCGTACACCACCGATCTCGGCATCTACTTCCCCGACATCACGGTGAACTTCTCGCTGTCGAACCCGTACGTCATCGTCGGCCTGCTGCTCGGCGCGCTGCTGCCGTTCAGCTTCGGTGCGTTCGGCATGACCGCGGTCGGCCGCGCGGCGGGCGCGGTGGTCGAGGACGTCCGCGCGCAGTTCCGCGACAATCCGGGCATCATGGAGGGCACCGTGCGCCCGAATTATGCGCGTACCGTCGACCTCGTCACCAAGGCGGCGATCAAGGAGATGATCGTCCCCTCGCTGCTTCCGGTGCTGACCCCGATCGCGGTCTATTTCATCATCCGCGCGGTGTCGGACCAGGCGAGCGCCTTCGCGGCGTTGGGCGCCTTGCTGCTCGGCGTGATCGTGTCGGGCCTGTTCGTCGCCATCTCGATGACCTCGGGCGGCGGCGCGTGGGACAATGCCAAGAAATATATCGAGGACGGCAACCACGGCGGCAAGGGATCGGACGCGCACAAGGCGGCGGTGACCGGCGACACCGTCGGCGATCCCTACAAGGACACCGCCGGCCCGGCGGTCAACCCGATGATCAAGATCACCAACATCGTCGCGCTGCTGCTGCTGGCGGCGCTGGCGGCTCACGCCGCGGGGTAGAGCCGGGCGCTGATCGGACATGGAAAAAGCCGCGCGGCCGACCACCGCGCGGCTTTTTGTCGCCTCTTGCCAGCCCCTTGGAGGTAGGTAATCTGGCGACCGAACATACGAACCGGGGGAATGCCAATGTCGACGCTAATCCGCTTCACCGCGCTCGCGGCACTGTCGCCACTCGTCGCTGTCGCGGTCGACGCCACCCCGCCCCGGCTGGAGACCGCCGCGCTTGCCGACCCCGGCGCGTTCCGCAGTCCCCTGCTGTCGCCCGACGGGACGCGCCTGCTCGCGCGCATGTTCACGAGCGGGCAGACCACTCTTGCGATCGCCGAGTTGGGGGGCAAAGGCGCGCTGGAGACAATCACGCTACCCCAAGAGCAAGATCTCATCAGCTATCGCTGGGCGGGCAACGGCCGTGTGCTTATCGCCATGGGCGCCAAGATCCCCTGGTACGATCGCGGCGACCGTTACGTGACGCGCGTCTTCTGCTTTGACCTGGCGACGAGCGGCGTGAAGATGCTCGGCCCCAAGGTCCAGGGTCCGACGGGGGACAATCTGATCTGGGTCGATCCCGAGGGCGAGTCGCTTCTGATGGCGTCGCAGCTGGACCAATATCACTATCCGTCGGTGATCCGCGTCAATCTGGCCAGCAGCAAGTCGACAGTCGAGCAGCAGCCCTACGACAACATCTGGTCCTGGTCCGCGGACAATAAGGGCAATCTGCGCGCCGGCATCGGCATTCAGGAAAACGGCTGGTTCGTCGCATACCGCAAGTCCGGCCACGGTGGTTACTCGCGCAGCCCCCAGATCAGTTGGGATGCGGACGACACGGTCGACGCCTGGCGGCTCGTCTTCGATTCGGACGAGGGCTATGTCATTTCCAATCGGACCGGCCGGGGCGTGCTGTACAAATACAATTTTGCGACACGCCAGCTCGGCGAGCAGGTCTTCGCCAGCCCGACCAACGATATCGACGATTACGATTACGACAGCGAGACGGGCCAGCTGATCGACGCGACCTACACCGACGACCGCGACCGGATCGAATGGTTCGATCCCAAGATGAAGGCGGTGCAGGCCGGTCTCGACAAGACTTTCGGCGCGGGTCGGCAGGCGTTCGTCGTGTCGCGCAGCCGCGACCGCAGCCGCATGATCGTCTGGGCCGGCAGCGCCACCGACCCGGGCGCCTATTACCTGTACGAAGCCAAGACGGGCGCCCTGTCCCGACTTTCGAAGGTCGCCGACAAGGTCGACCGGGCGGGCCTGTCGCCGACGCGCTACGTCCATTACAAGGCGCGCGACGGGCTCGACATTCCCGCTTATCTGACGCTGCCGGTCGGACGCGAGGCGAAGGGGCTGCCGCTAATCGTCATGCCGCACGGCGGTCCCTTCACGGTGCGCGACAAGCTCGAATACGATGCCGAAGTGCAGCTCCTCGCTAATCGCGGCTATGCGGTGCTTCAGCCCAATTACCGCGGCTCGGGCGGCTATGGCTCCGCCTTCGATGCCAAGGGCGAGGGCCAATGGGGCCGCGCGATGCAGGATGATCTCGACGACGGCATGGATTGGGCGGTGGCGCAGGGCTATGCCGACGCCAAGCGCGTTTGCCTCGTCGGCGGATCGTATGGCGGCTATGCGGCGATGTGGGGCGCGACCCGCAACCCAGAGCGCTATCGCTGCGCGGTGAGCTTCGCCGGCGTGTCCGATCTGAAATCGCAGCTCGATTATTCAGCCGACTTCTTCCTGTCCAAGAAGTCACGGCGCAAGTTCGGCGCGAAGGTGCAGGGCGACAAGAGCTTCGATCTCGCCACCGTCTCGCCCTTGGCGAATGTGTCCAAGCTCAAAGTGCCCGTGCTGCTCGTCCACGGCGACAAGGATTCGACCGTCCCGCTCAAGCAGACTGTGCAATACGACAAGGCGCTCACCGCCGCCGGCAAGCCGCACGAGACGCACATCTATCCGGGCGAGGGCCACGGTTTCAGCAAGTCGGCTAACGAGAAAGATTATATGGACCGGCTGGAGGCGTTCCTGACGAAGTACAATCCGGCCTGACATTCTCCATCTTGCCCCTGCCTTCCGCTTTGCTAGCCTGCGCGTGCAGGAAGGCGGGGCCAGAGTTAGAGTCACGTCATCATGGTCCTCGCCGCGCTTTGTGGGTCGCCACCGCCTTGCTCGTCGCCCCCGCCGATCCCGACGCGATCATTCCCGTCGAAATCTTCGCGTCTATCCGCTGATCGATCACCAGCTCAGGGATTCGCAGGTGCGCATCGATGCTGGCCAAGGCGGACGCCTTCCTGACCAGGACGCTGGGTAGCTGAACAGCGGCAGCCTGGATCCGTCACCCCGCCCCCCGGGCCGGAGTCACGGATGCCGCCATTTCGGAGGAATATCTGCGCGCCAACGCAATTGGTTAGTCGGATCGCGATGCATATATCTTCCGGACCCGACATAGCCGTGCACGACGGCGAACGCGGCAAGTGGTCCGGTCGCGCTGATGCGCAACGACCCCGGCAACCACCTCTATTACGGCGACAACCTCGCCGTCCTGCGGCGCCACGTCGCCGACGCCAGCGTCGACCTCGTCTATCTCGACCCGCCCTTCAACTCGAACGCGACCTACAACATCCTCTTCCGCTCCCCCGCCGGCGCCGGGGCCGATGCGCAGATCGAGGCGTTCGAGGATAGCTGGCGCTGGAACGACACCGCCGAGGACGCCTTCGATCAGGTCGCCCGCTCGGGCGCGACCAAGGCGTTCGACCTGCTGAACGCGATGCGCGGCTTTCTCGGCGAGAACGACATGATGGCGTATCTCGCGATGATGGCGGTGCGCCTGATCGAGCTCCACCGCGTCCTCAAGCCGACCGGCAGCCTCTATCTCCACTGCGACCCGACCGCGTCGCATTACCTTAAACTGCTGCTCGACGGCGTGTTCGGGCCCGAGCGCTACCTCAACGAGATCACGTGGAAGCGCACCACCGCACACGCTGACGGCTCCCGCTATGGCCGCAACACGGACACCATCCTGTTCTACGCACGCGGCCGAGAACACCGGTGGACGCAGCTGTTCACGCCGTATGACGCGGATTATGCCGCCCGGTTCCGCAATGCCGATGCGGATGGCCGACGCTGGATGGACGACAATCTGACCGCGAAGGGGCTGTCGGGCGGCGGCTACACCTATGAATACAAGGGCGTGACATCGCTGTGGCGAATGCCGATCGAGACGATGCGCCGCCTCGATGAGGAGCGCCGGCTGCACTTCACCCGCGCCGGCGGCATCCGGCTGAAGCGCTATCTGGACGAAGCCAAAGGCTTGCCCGTCCAGGCGTTGTGGACGGATATCCCGGCGCTCAACAGCCAAGCGCAGGAGCGGCTCGGCTATCCGACCCAGAAGCCGCTGGCGCTGCTGGAGCGGATCATCGCCGCTTCGTCGTCGCCGGGCGACGTCGTCCTCGACCCGTTCTGCGGCTGCGGCACCGCCATCCATGCCGCGCAGAAGCTGGATCGGCGCTGGATCGGCATCGACGTCACCCATCTCGCGATCAGCCTGATCGAGAAACGGTTGCGCGCCGCCTTCCCCGGCGTCGCCTTCACCGTCGAGGGCACGCCCAGGGATCTGGCGAGCGCGCACGATCTGGCGGCGCGCGACAAATACCAGTTCCAATGGTGGGCGGTATCGCTGGTCGACGCGATGCCGTTCGGCGGCAGGAAGAAGGGCGCCGACGGCGGCATCGACGGGGTGATCTATTTCAAGCCCGATGGCCGCGCGACCTGCAAAGCGATCGTTTCGGTCAAGGGCGGCGCGAACGTCGGTGTCCAGATGATCCGCGACCTCCATTCGGCGATGGAACGCGAGAAGGCACCGATCGGCGTGTTCCTCACACTCGCCATGCCGACCAGCGCGATGGAGCGCGAGGCGGCGGCGGTCGGCCGGTTCACCGCAGAGGCGACGGGGCGAAGCTATCCGAGGCTGCAGATCATCACGCTGGCGGAGCTGTTCCAGGGGAAGCGGCCCGACATCCCGCTGGTCGATCCGGGCGCGGCGTTTCGCAAGGCAGGGCGGGAAGCGGCAAGACAGGAGAAGCTGCTGTAGGGTCAGCCCCCTGAATAGCGAGGCCGTGATGCTGCCAAAGCGGGATGAGCCGCCAGGAGGGGTCGCGCAGGCGTGGCGGCGCCACGTCCAGCGGCCCCGACGACGCGGATCGCCCGCTTTGGCAGCACCCGCAGGGCAAGGGGAGATTTGTCACGGCCTCGCCATTTAGGGGGTTGGACCCTAGCCGGACACGAACGGCGTCGTCCGCGTTCACCCGTCATGCCCCAGTTCGCCACGCTCGTCCTCACCCGTGTCATCCGCCCCGGCCGGCTCGATCGCTTCCGCGGCTGGGCGACCGACCTCGACCGCGCCGCCGCCGGCGCGCCCGGTCATGACGGCAGCGTGCGGCTGGAGCAGGCGGGCGGCTTCCACCACCTTCTCCACCGCTTCGTCGGCGCCGACGACCTCGCGCGATGGCAGGCCTCGCCCGCCTATGCCGCGCTGATGCGGGCCGGCGAGAGCCATTCCGTCGGCCGCGCCCAGGCCGAGACGGGGGACCGGGTCAGCTTTGCATTGCCCAGCGAAGCGACCGCGCACAAATGGAAGACGTGGCTGGTGACCTTGGTCGCCGTGTTGCCGGTGCTGCTCGTCATCAGCACGGCCGTCCGCGCGCTGCTGACCGGCTGGCCGCCGATCGCCCAGACCGCGCTGTCGTCGCCGATCCTCACCGCCGTGCTGACCGGCCTCATCCTGCCCCGCGTCAACCGCTGGTCGCGCTTCTGGCAGGTTCAGGACAGCGATGGCCGGGTCGGCAAGAGCCGCGACCGGGGCTAGGGTTCAAACCCATCAGGACAGGGTCATGACCGAGCCGATTTTGGTGCCGGGCAAGGCGCAAGGAGAGAGCAATGCTGTGGCATCGTGACCCCAACATCCCATGACGCGCAACGCAGCCTGGCGTCAAAATCGGCCCGCCGCTTCGCGGTCGCCTGTCCTGATCGAGTTTGAACCCTAGAGCACCACCGTCTCGGGCTTGCCCTGCTCCAGCCCCGCGAGGATCATCCGCTCCCACACCGCCGGATCCCCCGCCGCTGCCATCGCCGCGTCGGGCTCGCGCAGCGTCTTCATCACCGCCACCGCATCGGGCAGGTAATCCCGCCACATGTCATCGATCCGACGCCCGGCCGACTCTACATCGCCCTCGGCGTTGGCGCTGATGTGCTGCCCCGCCAGCACGCGCGCGACGCGCTCGACGGCGGGGGTGGTGGATACGTCCATGGGTTGGCTCCTGTTCGGGTCACAGGGGCGAACGGATAGCGGACGCAGTGTATCCCACCGTCATGCCGGCCTTGTGCCGGCATCCACTCACGGCCTCTCCGGACACCAGCCCCTCACGGGCCGACGACAGGGCCGGGACGACAGTGGACCCCGGCACAAGGCCGGGGTGACGATGGAAGCTTAACGCGACGCCGCGCTGCTCCGGCCGCCGCCGCCGCCGCTGCGACCACGGCCGCCGCCGCCGACACTACCGCCGCCGCCACGCCGGCTGGCGTTGGCATAGGTCCGCGGGCCGCCCTGGGCCGAGCCGCGCGTCGCCTGCGGCGCGTGCGTCGCGCGCGGGCGGGCCGGCTGGCGCTGGCGATCCTCGCGCGGGGCGGGATCGGCGCCGATCGCGGCGACCCGCGTCGACTTGATCGCGTTCGCCTGTTGCATGAAGTCGGCGGGCAGCGGACGCTGCTCGATCTTCTGCCGCGTCAGCTTCTCGATGTCCTTCAGGTACGGCCGTTCGTCGTCCGCGCAAAACGCGATCGCGATGCCGCTCGCGCCGGCGCGCGCCGTGCGGCCGATGCGGTGGACATATTGCTCGGGGACGTTGGGCAGCTCGAAGTTGATGACGTGGCTGACCCCCGACACGTCGATACCGCGCGCCGCGATGTCGGTCGCGACGAGGATCGGCACGTCGCCCGCCTTGAACAGGCTCAGCGCGCGCTCGCGCTGCGGTTGGCTCTTATTGCCGTGGATCGCGTTCGACGCGATGCCGTTGCCCGCGAGCAGCTTCACGACGCGGTCGGCGCCGTGCTTGGTGCGGGTGAAGACCAGCGCCCGCTCGATCCCGGGGGCGCGCAGCGTCAGCGTCAGCAATGCCTGCTTCTCCGCCTGGTTGACGAAGGTGACGTGCTGCTCGACGCGTTCCGCCGTAGTGGCGGCGGGCTTGATCGACACCGTGACGGGGTCGTTGATGAACTGCGCCGACAGCTCGCGGATCGCGACCGGCATCGTCGCCGAGAAGAACAAGGTCTGGCGCTTGCGCGGGACCATCCGCGCGATCTTCTTGAGCGCATGGATGAAGCCGAGGTCGAGCATCTGGTCGGCCTCGTCGAGCACCAGGATCTCGGTCTGCGCGAGATTGGCATAGCCCTGCTCGACCAGGTCGATCAGGCGGCCCGGGGTAGCGACGAGGATGTCGACGCCGCGCGACAGGTCCTGCCGGTTCTTGTTGATCGACGTGCCGCCGAACACGGTGGCGACGACCATGCGGCTGAACTTGCCGTAGCCGCGCGCGGATTCGGCGATCTGGCTGGCGAGCTCGCGCGTCGGTGCCAGCACCAGCATCCGGCAATGCGTCGGCAGCGGCCGCTTGGCCGAAGCGACGAGGCGCTGGATCGAGGGCAGCACGAACGCCGCGGTCTTGCCGGTGCCGGTCTGCGCGATGCCGAGCAGGTCGCGGCCTTCGAGGACGTGCGGGATGGCGTCGCGCTGGATGGGGGTGGGCTCGGCATAGCCCTTGGCGGCCAGCGCCTCGAGAAGGGGCGCGGCCAGGCCGAGATGGGAAAAGGACATGAAAATACTCGAATTGATGCCGGGCGTGCGCTCGGGATCGAGCAAACGGGCGGCGGGGAGATTGAACCCCCGCGTGACTTGGGAATCCTGCGATGAACGACCGAGGCGGAGCCTGGACCCCAAGGGCCCGATCACGCTGCAAACGCCTCGATGCGCCGGATATGGACCGCACGGGTTAAAAAGTCAATGTGGCTCACCCAGGGTAGTGTCTCAGTTTCAAATTAGGGACAGGCCCGCAGTGTCGCTTTGGTCAAGGCTCGATCACTGTAGAAGTTGGCGAGCCGCTTAGCGCCATCGCAGTCGCCCTTCGCGATCAGACCACCAACTTGATTGAACATTATGGCCTTCCGATCTTCAGCCGCGCGTTCGGTTGCAGCGGCCTCGGCTGCTTGGCGGTCCATTGACGCTTGCGCTTGAGCCGTGGCCGATGGCTGGCTGCCCGTCGTCGTGCAGGACGTCTGATTTCCAAAGGTCAGGCAGTCCGTCGACTGAGCCAATGCCGAGTTCGTGGCCAATAAAGCGGTCGCTAGGCCAATTGTTAGCTTCATGATTGAACCCTGTTTGTTGTAAGGTCCACGCTTCGCTGGCGCGGGCGCCCCGGCGGGACGCTTCTCTACGTCGGAGCTTTTAGCCATGGTCGCCGAACCTCGATCCGCCAAGTTCCACGTTCAATGCAAGCTGGTCTGGGTCAACACGCTCTCCTGCCGGATTGACAATTAAGATGTTGAGCTCGCCAGCCGCTTTCAAAGCACGATAGACCGGCATGACAGCCGCCATGCGCAACCTCAGCTTGACCTTCCGATCATCCCGAGGCCCAAACTCAATCCTGTACTTCAGTGAAGCCACTGCCGCCTCCGTGCTTTGCGCAAAACATATAGGGGGTGGACGCCCAATGCCACTTGATCAGCGACTACATGTCAAACTGAGGCACGCACTCCCCGTCATGCCGGGCCCGTCCCGGCATCCACCGCAGGATATTCATGTCGGCCGAATGGCGCGTCCGACGGTGGATGCCGGGACCAGCCCGGCACGACGACGAAGAGGGGCTGTCCTACAACCACGGACCTGTGGCACGGGCCGGAAATGTCATGCCGAACACCACAACTGAACCCCCTCGTTTGCGCAACAAAATTGCGTATCCGCGCATTGGAATTACCGAACGCACGGGATTTTCGTGAACTTACGCGTTCACCGTCCAGCGAGCGACTAGGCGTATGACCGCGATCGGCATCCACGGCTGCAACGGCCGCATGGGCCGCGAGCTGGCGCGCGCGATCGAGGCGGCGGGCGCGACGCTCGCCGGGGGCACCGACGCGGGCGACGACCCCGCCCCGCTCGCCCGCGCCGCGCAGGTGCTGGTCGATTTCTCCGCCCCCGCCGCGCTGCCCGCGCACCTCGCCGCCGCCCGCGCCGCCGGTACGCCGCTGCTGATCGGCACCACCGGCCTGACGGCGGCGCATCACCAGCTCATCGACGCCGCCGCCGCCGACATCGCCATACTCCAGACCGGCAACACCTCGCTCGGCGTGACGCTGCTCGCCCGGCTCGTGCACCAGGCGGCGGCGAAGCTCGGCTCCGACTGGGACATCGAGATCGTCGAGACGCATCACCGCCACAAGGTCGACGCCCCGTCCGGCACCGCGCTGCTGCTCGGCGAGGCCGCCGCCGCCGGGCGCGGCAGCCGGCTCGCCGAGGTCCGCGTCGACAGCCGCGCCGGCCTGACCGGCGCGCGCGCGGAAGGGACGATCGGCTTCGCGTCGCTGCGCGGCGGCTCCGTGATCGGCGATCATACGGTGGTGTTCGCCGGCGAGGGCGAGCGCATCGAGCTGAGCCATCTCGCCCAGGACCGCTCCACCTTCGCGCATGGCGCGATCCGCGCCGCGCAATGGCTCGTCGGCCGCGCGCCGGGCCGCTATCGCATGGCCGACGTGCTGGGCCTGTGACGCGGGCTGACGTTTTCGAGTTCTACCGGCGGCTGGCGGAGGCCGACCCGTCGCCACAGACCGAACTCGACTGGATCAATCCCTATACATTGCTCGTCGCCGTCGCCCTGTCGGCGCAGGCCACCGACGTGTCGGTCAACAAGGCGACGAAACGCCTGTTCGCGCAGGTTCGCGATCCCGCCGCGATGGTCGCGCTCGGCGAGGCGGCGTTGAAGGAGCACATCAAGACGATCGGCCTCTACAACACCAAGGCGAAGAACGTCATCGCGCTCAGCCGCCTGCTGCTCGCCGAGCACGGCGGCGCGGTGCCCGCCGATCGCGACGCGCTGGAGCGCCTGCCCGGCGTCGGCCGCAAGACCGCGAACGTGGTGATGAACGTCGCCTTCGGGGCGGAGACGATTGCGGTCGACACGCATATCTTCCGCGTCGGCAACCGCACGAAGCTCGCGCCTGGCAAGACGCCGCTCGCGGTCGAGCTGGGGCTGGAGCGGGTCACCCCCGCCCCCTTCCGCCGCCACGCGCACCATTGGCTGATCCTGCACGGCCGCTATGTCTGCAAGGCGCGCCGGCCCGAATGCTGGCGATGCATCGTCGCCGACCTCTGCGCGTTCAAGCCCAAGACCCAGCCGCCCGTCACCGCTGGAGCATGACCATGCGCCTCGCCCTCGCCGTCCTCGCTGTCCCGCTGCTGCTGGCCGCCGCCGACCGCGACCGCGCGCCGGCGGCGACCCCGGCCGGTCCCGCCGTGAGCTGCCTCGGACTGGCGCAGATCCGCGAGACCCGCGTCCGCGACGACCGCACGATCGACTTCGTGACGCGCGGCGGCAAGGTGTATCGCAACACCCTGCCCTACGCCTGCCCCGAACTCGGTTTCGAACAGCGCTTCGCCTACGCCACTTCGCTGAGCCAGCTCTGCTCGGTCAACATCATCACCGTCCTGCGCGAATCGCCCGTCAGCAGCGGCGCCAGCTGCGGTCTCGGCCAGTTCCACCCGGTGAAGCTGACGAAGCGCTAGGGACTGGCGAAACGCCGGGAGCGCTGCTACGCGGCGCGAGCACGCACCCGTAGCTCAGCTGGATAGAGCGCTGCCCTCCGAAGGCAGAGGCCACTGGT
>NZ_CAXTHV010000018.1:0-65292 GCF_964244265.1 uncultured Sphingomonas sp.
AACGGCATCGAATACGGCCTGATGCAGGCCTATGCCGAGGGCTTCGACATCCTGAAGGGCAAGGTGTCCGACAAGTTGCCCGAGGACGAACGTTTCGACCTCAACCTGGCCGACATTGCCGAGGTCTGGCGGCGCGGCAGCGTCATCTCGTCGTGGCTGCTCGACCTGTGCGCGGCGGGGCTGGCAAAGGATGTCGCGCTCGAACATTTCAGCGGCCGGGTGGCCGATTCGGGCGAAGGGCATTGGACGATCCAGGCGGCGATGGAAGAGGCCGTGCCCGCCTACGTTCTGTCGGCGGCATTGTTCGCGCGCTATCGCAGCCGAGTCGAACATACGTTCGGCGACAAATTGCTGTCGGCGATGCGCTTCGGCTTCGGCGGGCATGTCGAGATGCCGCAGTGAGCGACGTGCCGGTCCGGCTGGTCGTGTCCGACGTTGACGGCACGCTGGTCAGGAAGGACAAGTCGCTGTCGCCGCAGAATATCGCGGCGGCGCATAGATTGCGGGTTGCCGGCATTCCGATGACGCTGATCTCGGCGCGACCGGTATCGGGGGTCCTGCCGCTGATTACGCCGATGGTGATCGATATTCCGCTGGCTGCATTCAATGGGGGCACGATCTTCCGTCCCGACGGCAGCATCGTGGCCGCGCATCGCGTGCCGCCAGAGGTTGCCGCCGGCATCTTCGCGCTGGCCGAGGACGCCGCGGTCGATCGCTGGGTATTTGCCGATGATCGCTGGTTTGCGACAACGGTCAAGGGCGTCCATGTCGAACATGAACGCCTTGCGTCGAACCAGGAACCGGTCATCCGCGACCGTTTCGAAGACCTGTACGACCGGATCGACAAGATCACCTTCGTCAGCGACGATGCCGACACCCTGAAGGACCTTGCCGGACGCGCGACGGCGATTTTCGGTGGGCAGGCGACGATCGGGCAGAGCCAGACCTATTATCTCGACGTGACCTCTATCCACGCCAACAAGGGCGACGGGGTCAAGGCGATCGCCGGCCTGCTCGGCATTCCGCTCGACGCAATTGCCGTGATCGGCGACATGGACAACGACACCGCGATGTTCGCGGTCGCTGGCCTGTCGATCGCCATGGGGCAATCGCCCGACCGGGTTAAACGCGCGGCGCGCCTGGTCACGTCCAGCAACGACGAGGACGGCGTTGCGCACGCCATCGATGCGATAATTCTGCCACGAGTGGGAGCACAGGCATGATCAGATTGGTGGCGTTCGACCTGGACGGAACATTGGCGCTGAGCAAGCAGCCGCTGGACGACGACATGGTCGAACGCATCGCCGATCTGCTGGACGTGGCGATGATCGACGTGATCTCGGGCGGCGACTGGCCGCAATTTGAGAAACAGGTGATCGGCCGCATGGCGCCGCGGGCCAACCTGGCCAATTTGTTCGTTCAGCCCACCACCGGCACGAAGATGTACCGATTTGTCGATGGCGGCTGGCAGGCGGTCTATGCCGAGCTGTTCAGCGAGGAGGAGCGCAAGACGATCATCGACGCCTTCGATACCGCGATGCGCGAGGAGGGGTTCGACAGGGGAGAGACGTGGGGCGAGCGCGTCGAGGATCGTGGCAGCCAGGTGACCTTTTCGGCCCTCGGCCAACAGGCTCCGCTGGAGGCCAAGGACAGCTGGGATCCGGATCACGCCAAACGCAAGCTGCTCCAGGCGCGGCTGCGCAAGGTGCTACCGGACCTGTCGATCAATATTGGCGGCGCGACATCGGTCGATATCACGCGCAAGGGCGTGGACAAGCAATATGGCCTGCGCAAACTGATGCCGATCGCGGGGGTCGCCAAGGAGGAAATGCTCTTCATCGGCGACGCCATCTTTCCCGGCGGCAACGACTATCCGGCAAAGGAAATGGGGCTCGACGTGATCCGCGTCGCCTCCGTCGACCAGACCAAGGGCGCGATCGCGACGTTGGCGCTGCTTCTCAAGCGCTGAACATGGCGGCGGCGGGCGGGGCTGGCGTCGCCCAAAATTGCGGTTAGTGTCGCCCTCGTGCAAGGGGGAACGCCGGAATGAACGATGCCGTCGCGCGACCAAAGGGGTGGCGGCTGTTTGTACGCGCGGTGCAGACGCGCAAGTCGGCGTCCATGCTGGCGTTCGGCTTCTCTTCGGGACTGCCGTTCGCGTTGCTGGTCGGCACGCTGACCGCGTGGCTGGGGGAGGCGGGGGTCAAGCTGGCGACGATCGGCGTGTTGTCGTGGATCGGGCTGACCTATGCCTTCAAGTTCCTGTGGTCGCCGCTGGTTGATCGGCTGGAATTGCCGGTGGTGGGCGCGCTGGGGCGCCGCAAGGGCTGGATCGTGCTATGCCAGGCGGTCATGATCATCGCGCTGATCGGACTGGTGACGACCGATCCCACCCAGCACATCGCGCGTTTTGCGCTTTTTGCGTTCCTGGGGGCGATGGGGTCGGCGACGCAGGACATCGCGATCGACGGCTGGCGGATTGACGCTGCCGACGACGAATCCCCGGTGGAATTGCTTTCCGCGGTCAACCAGTTGGGTTTTCGCGTTGCCGGCATCGTCGGCGGAGCTGGCGCGCTGTACCTGGCGGCGCGGATAAGCTGGCCGTCGGTTTATCTGGTGATGACCGCGCTCATGGCGACGATGCTGATTATCGCGCTGACCGCACCCGACACGAAGCGACTGCCGAGCGAGGCGGTGGCCATGCTTTCCCAGCCGGGCGAGATCGAGCCGCGTACTCGCGCCGTCGCCCTGCTGGTTGTCGCGGTCAGTTGGGTCTGGGCGATCGTCACCTTGATCGCGTTCATGGCATTGATGCTGGCCCCCGTGCCGCCGGGCGGGAAGCCGCCGTCACCGGGCGACTTTCTGAAGGTGTACGGGCCGCTGATTGTCATCGCCACGGTGCTGGTGCCGCTGGGCGTGGCGGCGATCCTCAACGGGATGAAGGCACGGGGTCGCCACATCCAGGCGACTGCAGATCAGACGATTTCGGCCGTGCGCGGCATCGCCAACCACCTTTACGGCGCCCTGATCGCACCGCTTGCTGATCTGGTCGAGCGGTTGGGCTGGGGCGTGTTGGCGGTGATTGGCCTCATCCTCACCTATGCCTTGTGCTATAACATCTGGGCGTCATTCGCTTACCCCTTCTACCTCGACTACATGCACTATACGAAAGACGAGGTGGCGTTCGCCTCCAAGATCTTCGGGATCTTCATGTCGATCCTGGGGGTCAGCATCGGCGGGTATCTGTTCCTCCGGATCGGGCGTTTTCCGACCGTGCTGATCGGTGCGGTGCTGCCGATCTTCGGCAATTTCGTCTATGCCGATCTCGCCGATGGCGCGCGCAACATCGACGTCGTGCTGCATCTCTTGCGGCTCGACCTACTGGCCCAGATGCTGGGCAGTGATGCGCGGATGGCACGGCTGTTGCTGTCAATCTGTTACGAGAACATCTCGACCGGGCTCGCGCTCGCGGCATTCGTGGCCTATTTATCGAGCATCGTCAGCAAGCGGTTTGCAGCGGTGCAATATGCCGTGTTGTCGTCGCTGACGTTCCTGATCGGGTCCCTGGGCAAAGGCGTAGTCGGCGAGATGTTCGATGCGATCGGCTATGCCCCGGTATTCCGCTATGTCGCGGCAGTCGGGCTGTTCGCCATCATATTCGTGTTGATCGAGTGGCTACGCGCCGCCCGTGTAACCGCGATCGTCGAGCCGGGCCATACCGGGAAAGCGGCCTGACGCCTTGTGCTCTATACCGGCAGCTCGCCATTCGCCGCCAGCACGTGCCCCGCGAGATACAGCGACCCCAGGATAAGAATATTTCTCGGCACGGGACCGGCCAGCATATCCAGCCCCGCGGCAACGTCGGGTGCGGTGTCCGCGACCACCCCCAGCGACCGCGCGATCGCTGCGATCTGCCCCGGCGAATGATGCTCGTGGCCGGGGATCGGCACGGCGATGAGCCGGTCGATGCATGCTGCGATTGGCGACAGCAATCCTGCGGCATCCTTGTTGGCGAGCATGCCGACGATCAAGCTCCAGCCTTCATTCGAGCGGTTGCTTCCCAGCGTAGCAAGCGAAGCCGCAATCGCCTCGGCAGCGGCGGCATTGTGGGCACCGTCGAGCCAAACACTCGCGTGGGCGACGCGACGTGTCAGCGCTCCATTACCCAACCGCTGCATCCGAGCCGGCCAGCGCGCACTGCTTGCCGCGGTACGATAAGCCATGGCCGGGATGATCAGCCGGCGTTGATGGCGCAGCATCGCGATCGCCAGCGCCAGGTTGGCCGCCTGGTGTGCGCCTGCTAGCGCCGGCAGTGGCGTTTTGATGGCACCATTGCCATCTTCATAAATCAGCGCGTCGTCACCCGCCGACCACCGCCAGCGGACTTCCTCATCAGCCAGCAGCGCGCCTCGATCATGCGCGACCTTGGCTGTTATCGCCGCTACCGTCGCCGGATAGCGCATCGTCACCAGCGGCACGCCGGGCTTGGCGATCCCGGCCTTCTCCGCGGCAATTGCCTCGATCTTGTCGCCCAGGAAGCTCTGATGGTCGATGCCGAGTTGGGCGATGCCGGTAATGAGGGGCCGAGCTATCACATTGGTCGCATCCAGCCGGCCGCCAAGCCCCACCTCGATTATACATGCATCGGCGGGGATGCGCGCAAAGGCTAGGAACGCGGCCGCGGTCGTCACTTCGAAGAAGCTCGCGCCGATATCGCCGCCGGCATCGAGCACCTCGGCCAGCAGCGGCGCCAATGCGGCATCGTCGATCAGCTCGCCGGCCAGCCTGATGCGCTCGTTGAAGCGGACAAGATGCGGGCTGGAATAGACGTGCGCGCGATATCCCGCGGCTTCGAGCGCGGTACGCAGGAAGGCACAGGTAGATCCCTTCCCATTGGTACCCGCGACATGGAGCACCGGCGGCAATCGTTCCTGCGGATTGCCAACGCGCGCAAGGAGCGCGGTGATCCGCCCCAGCCCGAGGATGTCGGCACCAGGCGACAGCACCCGCAGACGGTCAAGCTGCACCTGGACGGCAGGATCGCTGGAAACGGCGTGATCGGGCATCGGTAGAACGGACGGACGATCCTACGCCGCCTGCCGCGACGTGCATAGATAATCGATCAGGCTGACCAAAGTCGCTTTCAGGTCACGGCGATGGGTGACCATGTCAAGCATGCCGTGCTCGAGCAGATACTCGGCACGCTGAAACCCTTGCGGCAGCTTTTCGCGGATCGTCTGCTCGATCACCCGCTGCCCAGCAAAGCCGATCAGCGCGCCGGGTTCGGCGATCTGGATGTCTCCCAGCATCGCATAGCTGGCGGTGACGCCGCCCGTGGTCGGATCGGTCAGGACCACGATGTACGGCAGACCGGCATCGTGCAGCATCTGCACCGCCACCGTCGCGCGGGGCATCTGCATCAGGCTGAGAATACCCTCCTGCATCCGGGCGCCCCCGGCGGCCGTGAAAATGATATAAGGCACCATATCGGTGATCGCATTCTCGATGCCGCGGATGAACGCCTCACCCACCGCCACTCCCATCGACCCGCCCATGAACGCAAAATCCTGAACGCCGACAACCACCTCGCGACCATCGATCAATCCGATCGCATTGACCAGCGCGTCGTTCTTGCCCGTGGCGACGCGGGCGGCCTTGATCCGGTCGACATAGCGTTTCTGGTCACGGAACTTCAGGGGATCGTCGGTCACTCGCGGCGAAGGCAACTCGCGACACGATCCGGCGTCGAAGAGTTGCGCGAAACGCTGTGCCGGGCCGATGCGCTCATGATAAGCGCAATTTGGGCAGACGTGGAGATTATCCTCCAGTTCCTTGACGAACACCATTTGCCCGCAGCCCCGGCATTTGTGCCATAGATTGTCGGGGCTCTCCTTTTTTGGAATGACGTAGGACAGCGCGTTGCGGACGTTGGTTAACCAGCTCATGTCAGTTCCTTGGCCACGGCATGGATAGCTGTCGACAGGGTTTCGATATAAGCGCGCACCGGGCCAGCCGCCGCCGTTCCATGCCGCGCGACGATCTCGACGATTGCCGAACCGACCACCACACCGTCGGCGACCCGCGCGATGGCCGCTGCCTGATCGGGGGTACGAACGCCGAAGCCCACCGCGACCGGAAGATTGGTCGCCGCCTTCAGCCTCCTGACGGCCTCCTCGATCGATGATTGCTGCGCTTGGTGCAGACCGGTGATGCCCGCAACCGACACGTAATAGACAAACCCTGCGGCGCCCGCGAGCACCACCGGCAGGCGCATGGCGTCAGTAGTAGGGGTAGCGAGGCGGATCGGCGCGATGCCGGCCACGCGCAGGGTCGGGCCGAGCGCGTCGTCCTCCTCGGGGGGTACGTCGACGCAGATCACGCCATCGACGCCGGCTTGCTGCGCAGCATTGGCAAACCATTCAGGACCCCGCCGCAGCATCGGATTGGCATAACCCATTAGAATTACCGGTATCGATGGATGCCGTGCTCTGAAGGTGGCCGCAATATTTAGGAGATCGGCAGTAGTAGTGCCCGCGGCAAGACTGCGCAGGTTGGCCGCCTGGATCGCCGGGCCATCGGCCATCGGATCGGTAAACGGCATGCCGAGCTCGATCACGTCGGCGCCGCCGGCGACGAGCGCGTCGAGGATCGCGCCTGTCGCGGAGGGCGATGGATCACCACCCGTGACGAAAGTTATTAGCGCGGGACGGCCCTGCGCGAAGGCAGCTGAAAGGCGGGTCACTTGCTTTATCAGATTTCCACACCCAGCGCGCTAGCGACTGTGAAGATGTCCTTGTCACCGCGCCCGCACAGGTTTGCGAGGATGATCTGGTCTGGCCGCATTTCCCGCGCGCGTTTCGCTACGGCAGCGATAGCATGGGACGGTTCGAGCGCGGGGATGATCCCTTCTGTGCGGCAGAGCAGCTGGAAGGCATCCAGCGCCTCGACGTCGGTTGCCGCCGTATAATCGATGCGGCCGGTCTCCTTCAGCCAGGCATGTTCCGGTCCGATACCGGGATAATCGAGCCCTGCCGAGATCGAATGCGCCTCGGTGATCTGGCCGTCCTCGTCCTGCAACAGATAAGTCTTGTTGCCGTGGAGGACGCCGGGAGAACCGCCCGCCAGCGATGCCGCATGCCGTGCATCCAAGCCTTCCCCCGCCGCCTCGACGCCCAGCATCTTCACGTCGGCATCGTCGAGGAACGGATGAAACAGGCCGATCGCGTTGGAACCGCCACCGATCGCCGCGACCAAGAGGTCGGGCAGGCGCCCGGTCCGATCCAGAATCTGGGCGCGCGCTTCGATACCGATCACGCTCTGGAAATCGCGGACCAGCTCGGGATAGGGGTGGGGGCCGGCGGCGGTGCCGATTAGATAAAACGTGTCGTGGACGTTCGCGACCCAGTCGCGCATTGCCTCGTTCATCGCGTCTTTGAGCGTTTTCGCGCCGCTGGTGACGGGTCGAACCTCGGCGCCGAGCAGCTTCATGCGGAAGACGTTGGGCGCCTGCCGCTCGACATCCTTGGCGCCCATGTAGATCACGCAGGGCAGCCCGAAACGGGCGCAGACGGTGGCGGTGGCGACGCCGTGCTGGCCCGCGCCGGTTTCGGCGATGATCCGCGTCTTGCCCATCCGCAGGGCGAGCAGGATCTGGCCGACACAATTGTTGATCTTGTGCGCGCCGGTGTGATTGAGCTCGTCGCGCTTGAACCACACCTGCGCGCCGCCCAATGCCTGGGTCAGGCGTTCGGCGAAATAAAGCGGGCTGGGACGGCCGACATAATGTTCGAGCAGATCGTCAAACTGCGCCTCGAACGCCGGATCGGCCTTGGCGGCGCGATATTCGCGCTCGAGGTCGAGGATCAGCGGCATCAGCGTCTCGGCGACATAACGGCCGCCGAACGCGCCGAAATGGCCGCGCTCGTCGGGCTGGGCGCGATAGGAATTGGGAGCGTTCATACGATGCGGCTTTATCACCAGCGCGGGGCGTGTCGAGCGAAGTCGCCGCCCTTTCCCTATATCGTCGCCACCGCCGCGAGGAATGCCGCGATGCTCGCCACGTCCTTTACCCCCGGCGCGCGCTCGACGCCCGACGACACGTCGACCAACGTCGCGCGCGTCCGCCGCGCCGCTTCGGCGACATTGGCGGCGGTCAGCCCGCCGGACAGCGCCCAGGGCAGCCGATGCCTGAAGCCGTCGAGCAACCCCCAGTCGAAACGGACCCCCAGGCCGCCGGGCAGTGCCGCGTCCCCGGGCGTCTTGGCATCGTACAAAAGGCGATCGGCGGCGCCGGCATAGGCGGCGCCGGCGGCAAGGTCGGCGGCGGTCCTGACCGGGATCGCCACCCATGTTTCGCAACGATAGCGGCCGCGGATCGCCGCCACGCGATCGGGCGCGGTCAGGTGCAGCTGGATCGCATCGAGCTGTCCTGCCGCGGTCGCGCCGGCGAGCAGCGCGTCGTCGGGATCGACAAAAATCCCGACGCGCTTCACCCGCGCCGGCACCCGCGGCGCCAATCCCGCCACGCGATCGAGCGGGATGTCGCGCGGACTGGGCGCGAAGAACACGAAGCCGACATGGCTCGCCCCGCCGGCGATCGCCGAGTCGAGCGTGTCGGGCGTCGACAGGCCGCAGATCTTGGCAGCCACCATCAGACCGTCGCGCGCAGCGGCTTTTCGAGGACGGCCATGAACAGGCGCGGGTCGAGGTCGATCGGGAAATCGCGCCGCTCGCCGGTCCGCGCATAGCCGCGCCGTTCGTAATAGGCGATCAGATCGAGCCGGCGCTCGATCACGGTCATCTCGATATGGCGTGCGCTGAACGTCCTGCGCGCCAGTTCCTCGGCGGCCTGGATCAATTGTCCACCCAGACCCGCCGCCTGCAACCGGGGATCCACGCACAGCATGCCCAGATAGGCCATGCAGTCGCCATGATCGGTCACCGCGACGCAGCCGATCGGCATGCCTCCACGCTCGGCGACTAGCAGTCGCATGTCGGGATCGTCGATGATCGCCGCCAGCGTCGCCTGGTCGGTGCGATCGCCCTCGATCAGGTCGGCTTCATGGGTCCAGCCGAGCCGGGCGGTGTCGCCGCGATAGGCGCGCTCGATCAGCGGGTGGAGCAGCGGCAGGTCGGCGCGCGTCGCCAGGCGGATGGTGGAATCATCGTTCATCCATCGCAGATAGCGTCCCGCCGGCGGACGGCAATGCCCGTCAAAACGTGGCGGCGATGGCACGCGCGGCGACGTCGGGATCGGCGGCGGCGGTGATGGGTCGCCCGATCACCAGGATCGACGCGCCGGCGTCGATCGCCGCGCGCGGGGTGACGACGCGCTTCTGGTCGCCGATCGCGGCATCGGCCGGACGCACGCCGGGGACGACGAAGAACCCCCCGGGCCACGCGCGATGCGCCGCCGCCACTTCGGCGCCCGAACAGACGATGCCGTCGACCCCCGCCTCCTGCGCCACCGTGGCCAGCCGCGCGACCTGATCGGCCAGGCCGCCCGACCCGCCGATGGCGGCCAGGTCAGCGTCGTCGAGGCTGGTCAGCATCGTCACCGCGACTACTTTCGTCCCGGTCGGCGCCGCCGCCTTGGCGTCCTCCATCATGGCGCGCCCGCCGGCGGCGTGGACCGTGAGGATCGCCGGGTCCAGCCCGCGCAAGGCCTGGATCGCCTTGCCCACGGTATTGGGAATGTCGTGGAGCTTGAGGTCGAGGAAGATCGGCAGACCCAGCGCATGCATCTCGACCACGCCGTGGCGACCATTGGCAAGGAAGAATTCCAGCCCCAGCTTGATCCCGCCGACATGGTGGCGAACCCGCGTCGCGATGGAGCGCGCCTGGTTGATGTCCGGCGTGTCCAGCGCGACGAACAGCGGGTTGCTCACGCAAGCGGCGCCGTACCGGGCGGGTTGGCCGGTGGGGGCAGCGGCTGCGCGCCCATCGGGACATGCGCCGGACGGATATCCAGGATCACGCGCTCCGCGGTCGCCAGCCGTTGCTGAAGGCGCCAGCGCGCCGCGCGATGATAGAGCCAGGTGGGGATCAGTCCCGCCAGGAAGGTCAGCAGCAGCAGGAACGGCAGATTGACGTCGGCGACCAGGCCGCCCCACAGGTTGATCGGCACCGTGTTCCAATTGCCGAAGGTGAACATCGCCGCGACGAACGCGATCAGGCACCAGAACAATATCTTGAGGAACTGCATTCCGAGAGGCTAGTCTCGGGCGCATGTTTTGACCAGCCTCCGGCAGGCCATTTTCATCGCCGCTCGATCGTCGCCCAGATCGGCAGATGGTCCGACGCCTGGCGGGCGAGCGCCGACATGTGCACGCCGCACGAAACGACGCGCAGGTCGGGCGAGGTCATGATGCGGTCGAGCCGGGCGACCGGGCGGCGCGAATGGAAGCTGGGCCCGGTGGGGGCGAGCGCGAACCGCCGCGTGAACTCGCCCAGGCAGCCGGCGGCGCGGCTCCATTCGTTGAGGTCGCCCATCATGATCGTCGGCAGCGCGCCAGCCTTGCCGTCGAGATGCGCCAGGACCGCGCGCGCCTGTCGCCGCCGCCACAATCCCGACAGATCGAGGTGCATGCCGACCACGCGCATCGTCGCCCCCGCCAGCGCGATATCGGCGCAGATCGCCCCGCGCGGTTCCAGCGTGGGCAGGTGGATCGCCGCGCAATCGGCCACATTGGCTGTCTTGCGCACCAGCAGGACGTTGCCGTGCCACCCCGCCGACAAGGCGCGCGCGCCAGGGGAGTGCGCGCCGGCAGAGTGGGCACCGGGGGCGCGCGTGCCGAACGACACCGCCTTCCACGGACTGTGGTCGGCGAGGTGGTGGGGGCTGAGGATCGCGGCGCGCGCGCCGAAACGGCGATCGGCCTCCTGCAGCGCGACGATGTCGGCATCGATCTCGTGCAGTACCGCCAGGATACGCTCCGGGTTGCGGATGCGGTCGGTGCCGACCGCCTTGTGGATGTTGTAGCTGGCGACCTTGATCATCGAGCAGATTTTATGCCGTTGGCTTTTCACGTGGTCGAAATGGTGCCGGTTGCAGGAATCGAACCCGCGACCTTCGGTTTACAAAACCGCTGCTCTACCAGCTGAGCTAAACCGGCATCCGCGCCGCCATGCGTCAGGGAATGCCGAAGGTCCAGTCGTAGCGGATCGGTCTATACTTGATTGAAAGGACTTTTCGAAAAAGACCGCTCCGTCGGCAGCGCGCCGAACCGGGGGAGAACATGACCGTGAAACGGATATTGGCGGCGATCATGGGGTGCATCCTGTCGGCGGCATGCACCCCCGCGGCAAACACCGGCGACCCGGCAAGCTATGCCAAGAGCATGACCGCGATGACCAGCGACATGGCCGCGGACCGCAAGGCCGAACTGCGCGATGCGCTGGTCGCGATCACCTTCGACCAGGCCGATCCCGCCGCCGGGATGTGGTCGCAGGCCGATGCCGCCTCGCCGGTCTTCGTGTCGGCGGGCGACAAGATCAACGGCAAGACCGCCGACCAGATCATCCGGCTGGGTTATCAGACCCGGATCGGACTGATCGACAAGGCGATCGCCGAGGACGCCGCGGCAATCCAGCGGATCAAGGCCGAGCGCGCCAAATATGCCGCGGTGTTCGACAACATCCATATCGACGGCGCGCGTTACCACGTCGTCAACAACGGGTTCATGGACGACCCGACGATATCGTTCACGATCACCAACGGCGCGAAGTTCCCGATCAAGCGCGTCTATCTCCACGGCATCCTGACCTCGCCCGGCCGCGCGATCCCGTGGGTCAGCGACGACATCAACTATGAATTCAGCGGCGGGCTGGAGCCGGGGGAGAACCAGGCGCTCGACCTGGCGCCCAACATGTTCGGCGCGTGGAAGATCGACGATCGCTACAGCCGCCGCCCCGACCTAATGCTCGTATTGACCGTGACCAATGTCGAGGATGCCGGTGGCCAACAGCTGTTGCAGGGCGACCCCGGCGACGTCGCGGCCAAAGCGGCCGATGCCGACAAATTGCAGCGGCTGCGCGCCGGTCTAGCAGCGAAACTCGCCAAGCTGTAGCACGCGGCGCGTCAGGGAATGCCGAAGGTCCAGCCTTCGCTGTCGGCGATGTCGGGGGTGAGCGCGGACGGGTGCCACAGATCGTCGCGCCCGGCGGACGCCCGCAGCCATGCCGAAGCCAGGATCGCGTCGGTCGCATGGTCGTCGAGCCAGGTTTCGCCGGCGTGCGGCGCGCTGTCGACCCGCGCCAGCGCGGCGTTCAGCGCGGCGATGCTGCGCAGCTTGGCGCGCCCGCGTGGGACCCCGGCGGCACGCGCCGCGATCGTCGTGTAGATCTCGACCACCAGCGCGCCCGACGGCGGCACCGGATCGAACGGCCAGACGGGAATGCGGCCATCCAGATGATGGAGCAGGCGCATGCCGGCGAAGCTGGCCTTGGCGACCTGGGCCGCGCCGATCGCGTCATAGACGGTCGACGCCTTGCCGCCGCCCGCGTCGTTATAGCGCATCTCACAGGCGCGATAATGCAGGAAGGCGGACTTTGCGCCGTCCGCCGCGCCCAGGTAGAAATGCCGCCCGCGCCGTTCCTCCAGGAATGCGGCGGCGCCGAGATCCGGGTCGGCGCTGTGGCGGTCGACATAGGCCCATAAAGCGCGGGCGCCGGGCGCGTCGGTTTCGCCCGGCAGGTGCGCGCCGCGCGTCATGAACGGCGCCGAAAAGCTGAAGTCGAACCCGACCAGCAGCGGCGTTTCCCGCTGGGCGAGCAGCCAGTCGAGAATGCCGCCGCGCGACCAGGCCCGCCCCGGCGGCGCGACCAGTTGCGGCGCCGCCCGGCCGGCCGCGCAGATCGCCAGCGCGATGCCGGGATGATGCCGGCCCCTGGCGCCCGACCAGTCGATCGCGGCGAAGCGGGTGAAATGGTTCCGGCGCCCGATCGCGTCACCGGCCATCGCGCAGCGCCTGCCAATGCGCCAGCCGATCGCGCAGCCGCGCCTCGAACCCGCGATCGGTCGGCGCGTAGAATTTCTGCGCGCCCATCTCGTCGGGCCAGTAGTTCGCGCCCGAAAAACCTTCGTCTTCGTCGTGATCATATGCATAATCCTTGCCGTAGCCGATGTCCTTCATCAGCCTGGTCGGCGCGTTCAGGATGTTCGCGGGCGGCATCAGCGAGCCGGTCTCCCTTGCGCTGCGCCACGCCGCCTTCTGCGCGGCGTAAGCGGCATTCGATTTGGGCGCGGTGGCGAGGTAGAGGCAGGCCTGGGCGATCGCCAACTCGCCCTCCGGGCTGCCGAGGAAGTCGTAGGCGTCCTTCGCCGCGATACACTGCGTGAGCGCCTGCGGGTCGGCAAGGCCGACATCCTCCACCGCGGCGCGGATCAGGCGGCGCAGGACGTAGAGCGGCTCCTCGCCTGCGGTCAGCATGCGCGCGAGGTAATAGAGTGCTGCCTGCGGGTCCGACCCGCGAATCGATTTGTGGAGGGCGGAAATGAGGTTGTAATGCCCGTCGCGATCCTTGTCGTATACCGCGACGCGACGTTGCAGGAACGCCGACAGCCCGGCCGGATCGAGCGGGTCGGGCAGGTCGACCGAGAACAGCGTCTCGGCCTGGTTGAGCAGGAACCGCCCGTCGCCGTCGGCGCAGGCGATCATCGCGTGGCGCGCATCGGGGGTGAGGGGCAGGAGCCGGCCCTCGACCGCCTCGGCGCGATCGAGCAGCCGTTCGAGCGCGGCCGCGCCGAGCCGGTGGAGGATCAGCACCTGCGCGCGGCTGAGCACGGCGGCGTTGAGCTCGAAGCTGGGATTTTCGGTGGTCGCGCCGACGAGGGTGACGGTGCCGTCCTCGACATAGGGCAGGAAGCCGTCCTGCTGCGCGCGGTTGAAGCGGTGGATCTCGTCCACGAACAGCAACGTGCGTCTGCCGATTCGGGCATGCTCGCGCGCCTCGGCAAAGGCCTTTTTGAGATCGGCGACGCCGGAGAATACCGCGCTGATCGCGACAAAGCGCAGGCCCACCGCATCGGCGAGCAGGCGCGCGATCGTCGTCTTGCCCGTGCCCGGTGGCCCCCACAGGATCATCGACGACAGCCGCCGCGCCGCGACCATCCGCCCGATCGCGCCGTCGGGGCCGGTGAGGTGCTCCTGCCCCACGACATCCTCCAGCCGCCGTGGCCGCAGCCGGTCGGCGAGCGGAGCGTCGGCGGGCGCCATGTCGGGAGCGGCGGCAGGTTCGAAACCGGCGAAGAGATCGGCCATCGGGCGAGGATAAGCCAATGTTCACCAAAGTTCACGGGGGTAATCGCCAACCTGGGCCGGACGGCTGGGGTCGAAACGTCATCGTGCGCAGGACGAATATTCCCAAGATACATCTTGACATCGTTAAACTAAGATATATCTTGATGCTATCGTGATAACAAAGGAGTCCACGAATGTTTGCCTATTTCGAAAACGGTCGCTGCCGTCCCGGCGGCGATGGCCAGGTTCATGGCCGGCATGCCATGCGCGGCGGTTGGGGCCATAAGCGCGGCTTTGGCGGTCCGGGCGAGCGCGGGGGACGAGGCGAAGGCCGCAGCCGGCGCATGTTCGACGGCGGCGAGTTGCGGCTCGTGCTGCTCAAGCTGATCGCCGACGAGCCGCGCCACGGCTATGACCTGATCCGCGAGATCGAGCGGCTGACCGGCGGCGCCTATGCGCCCAGCCCGGGAATCGTCTATCCGACGATCACCCTGCTCGACGACATGGGCCTGATCGAACCGCGGCAGAGCGAGGGCGCCAAGAAGGCGTTCGCGATCACCGACTGCGGCACCGCCGAACTCGACGCCAATCGTGCGCTGGTCGAGGCGCTGATCGCGCGGCTGACCGCCCTAGGCGAGGATCGGCAGAAGACCGATTCGACATCGCTACGTCGCGCAATGGGCAATTTGCGCGAGGTATTGGTCAACCGCCTTCGTGCGGTCGATGTCGATGACGACACGCTGCACCAGGTCGTTGCACTGATCGACGAGGCCGCGCAGAAGATCGATCGGCTGTAGGAGTCGGTGTGGAAATTCGCGGAACAGCGAATTTCGGCATCGCACAATGCGCTATCAGCGCGTTTCAACCAAAGGCTATAGCATCATGACCATTACCTCGACCGCCCGCGTGCCGACGGCGAACGCCAGCAAATACCTCCAGCAATTGTGCAAGCACTGGCAGCACAATCTGACCGTAGACTTCACCCCGGACCATGGCACCGTGGTGTTCCCGAAGAACGCGCGCGGCGCCGACTGGCCCGACGATGCGCTGGTAACCTTCGAGGCCGAGGCCGAGACGCTCGAGGTCAGGATCGACGCAAGCATTGAGCCACAGCTCGAGGGTTTGAAAGGCGCCGTCGCCAGCCATCTCGATCGATTCGCCTTCCGCGAGGCACCGCTTGCCTTCGACTGGCGCTGACCGCGTCGGGACAATTGCGAGGATGCCGATCGGCATCACGTTCGCCTGTCAATCGAGCGGGCGGTCCGAGGCGAAGCGCGCGGCGATCGCGCGGATCAGCGCGATCATGTTGGGGATGCCCTGGGTGCGGTTCGAGCTCAGCTGCGCCTTCAGGTCGAACGGCGCCAGCGCGGCGCCGATGTCGGTCGCCAGGATGTCGGCCGGCCCGCGATCCTGCACCGCGATCAGGACAAGGGCGATGATCCCCTTGGTGATGGCCGCATTGCTGTCGGCTAGGAAGTGGAGCGCGCCATCGTCGCGCACCGTCGGATAGACCCATACCGACGCCGAGCAACCGCGCACCAGCGTCGCGTCGGTCTTGAGCGGACCCGGCATCGGCTCCAGCGTGCGGCCGAGGTCGATCAGCAGGCGATAGCGGTCGTCGGCATCGAGGAACGAATAGTCGTCGTGCAGGTCGGCAAGGGTCGGCATGCCAGCGCTATACCGTGGCCCGCGGCCCTGCCAAGCGCATGGGTCTGCACCCGGTCAGAGATCCACCCCGGACGCGATCGCTTCGAGCTTGCGGATGCGCTCCTTGAGGTCGGCGATGTCGATCCGGGCGCCGGCATTGGGTAGCGACGGTCCGTCGTTCGGCTCGCGGCGGCCGCCGAACGTCGCCAGTTCCTGCGCCTTGAGGGTCAACCACCCGCGCCAGCCGGCAAGCGCGGCGAGGCAGATCATGCCCAGACCGGCGAGGCCGGCGACAGCGGCGGTGAAATAGAAATTGGGGTCGGTCATGACAGACGTCTCCATGATTGGTCTCGGCCGGTTCAGCGATCGCGGTCGCGCAGCTTTTCGATCTTGCGGTCGAGATTGCTGCTGCTGCCATTGCTGTCGGTAATGACGCGCTCCAGCACGGCGACGCGCTCCTTCAAGCCCTGGATGTCGCCGCGCAGCCGCTGGTTCTCGTCGGCCGCGGCGGTATCGCGCAGGGCATAGTCGTTGCCGTGCTTGTCGCGCCCGACGCCGTATCTGGCGCGGATCACGCCACCGACCGTCACGATCACCACGATCGCCACCACCATCTCGAACGGGTTCATGAAATCCTCCCTATGCTCGTGTCGTTCACTCGGCCGGCTGGACCAGTGATTCGAGGCGCATCGCGCGGCGGCGGGGACGGTCGACCCGTTCCGTGAAATAGACGGCGATGCCCGTCGGGATCGCCAGGATGGTCCAGAAAATCAGCATGCCCATGGTAGGTCCTCGTTCAGTTGAGCAGCGCGGGTAGATCGCGCAGGCTTTCGATTTGGTTGGCGACATGAGCCGGCCACGACCATCGTCGAACCGTTCATTCCGCTTTCATCAACCGCGCGTGCGCAGGTCGTCGATCTCGCGGCTGATCCGCTCGGCGGGGTCGGTGGCGATGCGTTCCAGCACCCGCAGCCGTTCCTCGAGGCGGCTGATCTGATCGACCAGTTTCTGGTTCTCGCCCGACAGCAGTTCGATCTGCCGTTCCGCGGCGAGGTCGGTATCGGCGAAGCGTTGCCGCCGATTATTGCGTCGTCCGCCGTCCTCGATCGGCAGGCCGTGCCTGGCGCGGATCGACATCTTGATGATGCCGCCGATGGTCACCATGGCGATGATGCAAAGGACGAAGAGTTGCCCGTCGTGCATCGTATTTCTCCCTTGATGCGGTTGGTTCAGCGCAGGCTGTCGATCTCGTCGGCCAGGCGGCTGTTGCGGCTGGTATAGAGCATCTCGATGTCGGCCAGCCGGCGGTCGATGTCGCGGAACTTCGATCGCACCTCGGCGGTCGAGCGCTTGGTGTTGGTCCTGACGCCCTGCCAGAACTTGGCGTCCTCGGCGTCGTCGTAAAGTCCATAGGGCTTGATCGGCGCCAGCCAGCCCGCGGCGAAATAGGCCAACAGGACCCAGCCGCTAGTGACGAAGGCCAGGATGACCGCGCTGACCCGGACGATCGTCAGGTCGATGCCGGTATAATCGGCGATGCCGGCGCAGACGCCCATCCATTTGGCGTTCTGCTTGTCGCGATAGAAAGTCGTGCGTGACGGGGACATCTCAATTCCTCCGGGAAACGGGGTAGTCGGCCGGCTCGGCGAGCGGCAGGCTCGCCTTCCAGTCGGGATGGTCGGCGGCGACGATGCGTTCGACCGTGGCAACGCGATCCTCAAGGCGGCGGGCGAGCGAATACATCTCGTCCAGCAGCTTCTCGTCCTCGTTGGTGATCCGGGGCGCCTGCTTCCACTTGGTGACGTAGTGCAGGATCACCCAGGGCAGTCCGAGGAACAGGATGCCGACGACGACGATCGGGACGATCAACTCATCCATCTCATGCCTCCTTGTTCAGGCGGGCCTTGAGCGCGGCGAGCTCGGCGTCGACCTTCTCGCTCGATTTCAGCTCGGCGATCTCTTCCTCAAGCGTCTTGGGCGCGGCGCCCAGGCCGGCGGCTTCGGCACGGCCCTCGGCCATGTCGACCCGGCGGTCGAGCACGTCGAAGCGCGAAAAGGCCTCCTGCGTGCGTCCGCTGTTATAGACCTCGCGCATGCGGAAGCGGTTGTTGGCGCTTTCCAGCCGCGTCGCGATCGCATTCTGGCGCGAGCGCGCTTCGGTCAGCTTCTTCTGCAGCTTGGCGATGTCCTCTTCCGACGCGCGCAGCGCATCGTCGAGCACGGTGATCTCGGCGGTCAGCTGGTCGGCCATGTCGCCGGCCTTCTGCCGCTCGACCAGGGCGGCCTTGGCCAGGTCCTCGCGGTCCTTCGACAATGCCAGCTCGGCCTTCTCGGTCCAGCTCTCCTGGAGCTTGTCGAGCTTGGCGATATGCCGGCGCATTTCCTTCTGGTCGGCGATGGTCCGCGCGGCGGAGGCGCGAACCTCGACCAGCGTCTCTTCCATCTCCAGGATGATCATGCGGATCATCTTTGCCGGATCTTCCGCCTTGTCGAGCAGGTCGGTGAAATTGGCGGCGATGATGTCGCGGGTGCGGGAGAAAATGCCCATTGGTGTTACTCCTCGAAGGTACGCGGTACGAAAGGGGGCGCCGGGACGGGAAGGGGGGTGACCCGCCCCGGCGAGCCGCGCGCGGGGTCAGCGCGCGACGTTGGCGACGGGAGCGATCGGCTGCGCCTGGGCCCCGGCGGGGCCAAGGGCGGCAAACATCAGAGCCGAGCCGCAGGCCAGGGTGCTGGCGAGAACCACGATGGTCCGACCGATGCTGTACGAAACCGAATGCATTGCAGTAACTCCCTGAAGCCGTTCATTGGCGCCGGACGATCCGGCGATGCCAGCAGCTTTGCAGGTAGCGTGCCATTTTCGGGAATGGCGGATTTGCGTGGCTTACCACCTCTACGCCATCGCTTCCGCAACAATCCCCTTGCCGACAATTGGGAAGATGCGCCAATGATTGGTGATGGAGCGAGCATCCCAGGTCATCGGCCAGTCAGGGCCCTTTCTCGACGCGCTTGAACGCGCCAGCCGGGCCGCGGCACTCGACCGCCCGGTATTGGTGATCGGCGAGCGCGGCACCGGCAAGGAACTGGTCGCCGAGCGCCTGCATCGCCTCAGCCCCCGTTGGGAGCACCCGCTGATCGTGATGAACTGCGCGGCGTTGCCGGAAACGCTGATCGAGGCGGAGTTGTTCGGTCATGAAGCGGGGGCCTTTACCGGCGCGACCCGCGCGCGGGTGGGGCGGTTCGAGGAGGCGCATCGCGGGACACTGTTCCTCGACGAGCTCGGCACGCTGAGCATGGCGGCGCAGGAGCGGCTGCTGCGCGCGGTCGAATATGGCGAGGTTACCCGGATCGGCGCCTCGCGCCCGCAGCGCGTGGACGTGCGGATCGTCGCGGCCACCAACGAGCATCTGCCCGCCCGGGTCGAGGCCAACCAGTTCCGCGCCGACCTGCTCGACCGGCTGAGCTTCGAGGTCGTGACGCTGCCGCCGCTGCGCGCGCGTCCGGGCGACGTGCCGGTGCTCGCCGACCATTTCGGCCGGCGCATGGCCGCCGAGATGGGACGCGACGACTGGCCCGGGTTCG
This sequence comes from uncultured Sphingomonas sp., assembly GCF_964244265.1. Classification (GTDB taxonomy): domain Bacteria; phylum Pseudomonadota; class Alphaproteobacteria; order Sphingomonadales; family Sphingomonadaceae; genus Sphingomonas. The sequence goes on from NZ_CAXTHV010000018.1 coordinate 19,470, forward strand.
GCGCGGCGGCGATGGATGCGCTGATCGACTATCAATGGCCGGGCAACGTCCGCGAGTTGCGTAACGTCGTCGAGCGGGCGGTCTATCGCTGGGAACGGCCGGGCCCGATCGAGGCGATCGAGTTCGACCCGTTCCTGTCGCCCCACCGCCCGGGCGCGCCGCTGACGCCGCCGCCGCTGGTCGACCATGTCGCGCCGCCGCCGTCGCCCGGCGAGGAACCGGCGGCCGACTTCAAGTCGCGGGTGGCCCGGTTTGAGCGCGACGTCCTGACCAAGGCGCTGGCCGCGAACCGGTTCAACCAGCGCCAGACCGCCGATGCGCTGGGTCTGAGCTATGACCAGCTGCGCCATGCGCTCAGGCGCCACGACCTGCTGCCCGGTTGAGGCTCGGCCCGGCCCGCGCCGACCCGGAGGTGGAATCGCTTGCGCAACGATGCCGGGGGACCCATTTGGCGGGAGCGGGCGTTCCAGTGCGATCGCCCCGGCCCCAGAAGGAGGAACTCCCCCATGGCTTTCGAACTCCCGCCGCTGCCCTATGACTATGACGCGCTTGCCCCGACGATCGACGGCGAGACGATGCGATTCCACCACGACAAGCACCACAAGGCCTATACCGACAAGCTGAACGAGGGCGTCGCGGCCGACCCGAAGCTGGCGGGCAAGACGATCGAGGAGATCCTCGGCACGATCTCGTCGCAGCCGCCGCTGGTGCGCAACAATGGCGGGGGATATTGGAACCACGACTTCTTCTGGAAGATCATGGCTCCGAACGGTTCCGGGGGCGGCGGCGCGCCGTCGGGCAAGCTGGCCGAGGCGATCGAGAACTATGGTGGCCTCGACAAGCTCAAGACCGATTTCAACACCAAGGGCGCGGGACAGTTCGGGTCGGGCTGGGCCTGGGTCGTGGCGGACGCATCGGGCACGCTGGCGATCGCCTCCACCCCCAACCAGGACAATCCGCTGATGGACGACGTGGCCGTCAAGGGTACGCCGATCCTGGGCAACGACGTGTGGGAACACGCTTATTACCTGACCTATCGCAACGACCGGGCGAAATACCTGGCGTCATGGTGGGACGTGGTCAATTGGGACGAGGCCGGCCGGATCTACGACGGCATCGCCGGCTGATCGGATCGGCGGGGCGCGCCCGCAGGGGCGTCCCGGTTCATTCGGGCGGCACCTGATCGATTGCCGCGTCCGCTTCCTTCGTCATCAGCCCGTGCCGCATCATCATCGGCACGTTGGCGAACGCGAACAGCATGGTCAGCGGGATCGCGCCCCACAGCTTGAACCCCGCCCAGAAGGTGATCGGATCACCGGCATGGGGCGCCGTCGCCCGCCACACCGCCTCGTTCAACATCGCCATGAAGACGAAGAACAACGCCCAGTTGCGCGTGAGCCTGCGCCAGCCGTCGGCGCTGAGACCGGGATAGGCGGTGCCGAGCAATTGTTCGAGCAGCGGCCGACCGGTCAGCAGCCCGAAGCCCAGCGTTCCCGCGAACAGCAGGTAGACGAAGGTCGGCTTCATCTTGATGAAGCTCGGGTCGTGGAAATAGACCGTAAGGCCGCCGAACACGACGACCAGCACGCCCGAAATCCACAGCATCGGCGAGATCGAGCCGAGCCTGATCTGGGATGCGATCATGGCGATGATCGTGGCGATCATGAACGCCGCCGTCGCGACGATGACGCGGGCGATGACCACCGCCTTCAGCCGTTCCATCCCGTCCAGCCCGTGCGTGACATAGGCCACCGACCTCATCAGCGGCGCGTCGGGCGCGAGAAAGGTGATCGCGACGAAGATCAGCAGCGGCGCATAATCGATCGCCAGCCGCAGTCCGGAATTGCCCTTTCCTGTAGCCGTCACAGCAATTCCTCCACCCCGGCGATGATCCGCGCGACTTCCCTCGGATCGAACGGGCGCAGATCGCCGATCTGTTCGCCGACGCCGATGGCGTGGATCGGCAGGCCGTATTTCTCCGCCGCGGCGACCAGCACGCCGCCGCGCGCGGTGCCGTCCAGCTTGGTCATGACCAGCCCGGTCACGCCCGCCATTTCGCGGAACACCTCGATCTGGTTGAGGGCATTCTGGCCGGTGGTCGCGTCGAGCACCAGGATGACGTCATGCGGCGACGCCGGGTTCAGGCGCCCGAGCACGCGGCGGATCTTCGCCAGCTCGTCCATCAGCTCGCGCTTGTTCTGAAGGCGTCCGGCGGTGTCGACGATCAGCGCGTCGATACCCTGGGCGGTCGCCTGCCTGACGCCCTCGAACACGATGCCGGCGGCGTCGCCGCCCTCGGCGCCGCGCACCAGGGGAACGCCGGCGCGGTCGGCCCAGGTCTGCAACTGGCCGATCGCGGCGGCGCGGAAGGTATCGCCGGCGGCGAGCATCACGCCGTAATCCTGCTCGGTCAGCAAATGGGCGAGCTTGGCGATGGTCGTCGTCTTGCCGGAACCATTGACCCCGATCACCAGGATGACCTGCGGCCGGGGGAAAGCCGCGATCTCCAGGGGCCGCGCGACGGTGGCCAGGACCTTCTCGATCTCCTCGGCGACGACCAGGCGAATGCCGAGTTCCTCCATGTTGCGCTCAAAGCTGCCTTCGGCCAGCCGGGCGCGGATGCGGGCGGCGGTGACGGGGCCGAGATCGGAAGCGACCAGCGCCTCCTCGATCGCGTCGAGCGTCGCATCCTCCAGCCGCGCCGTGCCGAGCCCCGCAAGGTTGCCGACGAGCTTGTCGGAGGTCTTGCGCAGGCCGCCGAGCAGCTTCTGGTGCCAGGAAGGGGTGGTGCTCATGCGGGGACGCCGACGAGATAGTCGGCCGTGACGGCGACGATGCGAACAGCCGCGATCGTTCCGACCGCGGCCGATGCCACGGGAAAACGCACGTCGGCGAAATTTCCGGCATGGCCGTGATCGCCCGGCGCCTCGATCAGCACCTCCTGCATCGTGCCGACCAACGACGCCAGCCAGCCGCTTCGTCGCCGCGCGGCCGCTTCCCTCAGCCTTGCGGCACGTTCGCGCCGGATTTCGGGCGCGACCTGCGGCATCCGCGCCGCCGGGGTGCCGCTGCGCGCCGAAAAGGGGAAGATATGCGCATGGACGATCCGGCAATCATCGATCAGCGCGAGCGTATTGACGAACTGCGCCTCCTCCTCGGTCGGGAAGCCGGCGATCAGGTCGGCGCCGATCGCGATGTCGGGGCGCGCGGCGTGCAGCCGAGCGACCAGGGCAAGGGCGTCGGCGCGGGCGTGACGGCGCTTCATCCGCTTGAGGATCAGGTCGTCTCCCGCCTGGAGCGACAGGTGGACGTGCGGCATCATGCGCGCGTCCTGGGTCAGCAGCGCGAACAGCAGGTCGTCGATTTCGGGCGCGTCGAGCGACGAGAGCCGCAGCCGTTCCAGCGCGGGCACGTGGCGCAGGATGCGCTCGACCAGCCCGCCGAGCGTCGTCGGGCCGGGCAGATCATGACCGTAGCTGGTCAGGTCGACCCCGGTCAGCACGACCTCGCGCTTGCCGCCGTCGACCAGCCGGGCGATCGTGTCGACCACCGCACCGGCCGGCACCGAGCGGCTGGGCCCGCGCCCGGCGGGGATCGCGCAGAAGGTGCAGGAATGGTCGCAGCCATTCTGCACCTCGACAAAGGCGCGCGCCTGGCCATCGGCGACCGCCGGCGCCTGGCCGGGCGCGACCGGCACGAAGTCGCCGAAGACGAGCGGGTCGGTCGAGGCCCAGGCAGCACGAGCAAGCTTGTCGGCATTGCCGATCACGCGGTCGACTTCGGGCATCGCCGCGAAGCTCGCCGGGTCGATCTGGGCGGCGCAACCGGTCACCGCCAGGATTGCGCCCGGCCGGTCGCGACGCGCCCGACGAATTGCCCGGCGCGTCGCCTTGACCGCTTCATTGGTCACGGCGCAGCTGTTGACCACCAATATGTCGGCGTTGCCCAGCAGCGCGCGGATCGTTCCACCTTCGGCGATGTTGAGCCGGCAGCCCAGGTTGATAACGGACGGCCCGGCGGCGGGGGAAGAAGCCATGGCGGGCGACTTAGGATCGATGGGCCGTCAAGTCCATGAAGAGGCGTACGAACCGCACCTGCCTCCCCGCCTCTACCCGCCGGTCCGCCGCTGGCTGGCGGCATCGGCTTCTTTTTCGGCATAGGGCGCCGACTGGACGATCAACAGCCGGCGTTGCGCGAGCAGCAAGCGCGTCTTGGCGATCGATACCGGACGATTGTACAGATATCCCTGCCCCCGGACGCAGCCCAGCGACCGCAGCCGTTCCTCGATGGCCTTGTCCTCGATACCCTCCGCGGTGATCGGCAGGTTCAAGCTGTCGCCCAGCCTGGTGATCGCGTTGACGATCGCGACGCTTTCCGAACTCTCGTTGATCGACATGACAAAGCTCCTGTCGATCTTGATCCGGTCGAACGGCAGCGCGCGGAGATGGGCCAGGCTGGAATAGCCGGTGCCGAAATCGTCGAGGGCCAGCGTGATGCCCTGGTTCTTCAGGCTGCCGATGATCGACTGGGCGAGCGTCAGATTGTGGAACAGCGCCGATTCGGTAATCTCGATCTCCAGCCGGCTCGGCGCGAAGCCGGTCTCGGTCAGAAGCTTCATGATCTTCTGCGCGAGCCAGGGATCGCGCAGCTGCCATGGCGAAATATTTACCGCCAGCGTCAGCGTCGGGCTCCAGTCGCGCGCGGCCAGGAATGCCTGGCGCATGACCGACAGCGACAGGTCGGCGATCAGGCCGGTTTCCTCGGCGATCGGAATGAAGATCTCGGGACCGATCAGCCCGCGTTGCGGATGTTCCCATCGCGCCAGCACCTCGAACCCTAGAAGGCGACCAGTTTCCAGATCGATCTGCTGTTCGAAATAGGGAACGATGTCCTCGCGCGGTATCGCCAGGCGCAGGCCGCTTTCCAGGTCGTTGCGCGATTGCAGTTCGCGCTCCATCGAGCGGTCGAACCACCGGTGGCGATTACGGCCGGCGCTTTTGGCGGCATACATCGCGATATCGGCCGATCGCATCAGCCCGTCGATGCTCGTACAGTCGAGGTCCGATCGCGCCGCGCCCAGCGAAGCCGAAATGTGCAGGTGCAGTCCCTCGACCAAGAAGGGCTGGCTGATGCGCGCGACCAGCCGGTCGATGATCCGGTCGACGCCATCGACTTGGGCGGGATCGAGCAGGATGCCGCAAGCGAATTCGTCGCCGCCGAACCGTGCCGCCAGCGCCGTCGGCGGCAATGCGGCGGCGATCTCGCCGGCGACTTCCCGCAACAGCGCGTCGCCGACCGCATGGCCGTGCATGTCGTTGATCGTCTTGAAATGGTCGAGGTCCAGCATCAGCAATGCCATGACGCCGCCCTGCTGCCGGGCGGCCGCGAACATCAGCGCGCCTTCCTGGGACAGGCTGCGGCGATTGAGGAAGCCCGTCAGCGGGTCGCGCGAGGCAAGCTGGTAGGCGCGTTCCTCGGCGGCGGCCCGGACCGATACCTCCTGCATCAGGTCGCGATGCCGGCGCCAGCCGAACAGGATCAGCGCGACGTTCAGCAGCAGCGCGATGATCAGCGTCTGATCGGTGGCGGCGCGTCCCGACAGATAGTCCGACAGCATCGCCGACAACACCGCGCTGCCGATCCCGATGAACATCAGGATCGCGATAGCGGTGATGGCGCCTGCGAACAGGTTCCGACGCGCGGTCGCCGGTTCGCTCATGTATCTTGCCCTTTAATCCGGCGCCGCGATTTCAGCGCGGCGAGTGCACCCTGTCCCGGCCCATCTCATCGGCTGGGTGTAGAAGGGGTTAAGCGTCGATCGATTCACCATGTTTTGCTGCTGGTTGCGCGCCGCCCACTATTGCCCTATCATCTTCTTTGTCCGTTCCTTGGCGAACGCGCGATACGACCCCTTGTGGGTACGCCGGCCGACGAGGTTTCGTCCGCCGGCGCGTTTTGCGCTTCGGTGAAGCGGCGGCCAGGAGGAGTTTTCATGTTCGACAGCCTAAGCGATCGTCTTGGCGGTGTGTTCGACCGGTTGCGCGGCCGTGGCGCGCTGACCGAGGCCGACGTCCGCGCGGCGATGCGGGAGGTGCGCGTCGCGCTGCTCGAAGCCGACGTGGCGTTGCCAGTGGCGCGCGACTTCGTCGATCGGGTAACCGAGCAGGCGATCGGCCAGAACGTGCTGCGATCGGTCACGCCCGGGCAGCAGGTCGTCAAGATCGTCCATGATGCGCTGGTCGCGATGCTCGGCGCCGACGAAAGCGAGCTCAATCTGGGCGTCACCCCGCCGGCGGTGGTGATGATGGTCGGGCTGCAGGGATCGGGCAAGACCACCACGACCGCCAAGATCGCCAGGCGGCTGGCGGGGCGTTCCGCCAAGAAGGTGCTGATGGCATCGCTCGACGTCAACCGCCCGAATGCGCAGGAACAGCTGGCGGTGCTGGGCGGGCAGGTCGACGTTCAGACCCTGCCGATCGTCGCCGGGCAGCAACCGGTCGATATCGCCCGGCGCGCGGTCCAGGCGGCCAGGCTCCAGGGCTATGACGTCCTGCTGCTCGACACTGCGGGCCGGCTCCATGTCGATCAAGCGCTGATGGACGAGATGAAGGCGGTCGCCGACCTGACGCGGCCGCAGGAGATCCTGCTGGTCGTCGACAGCCTGACCGGGCAGGACGCGGTCAACGTCGCCAGGTCGTTTTCCGATCAGGTGCCCCTGACCGGCGTGGTGCTGACGCGGATGGACGGCGATGCGCGGGGCGGCGCGGCGCTGTCGATGCGCGCGGTCACCGGCAAGCCGATCAAGTTCGCCGGCACCGGGGAGAAGCTCGACGCGCTGGAGGGCTTCCACCCCGAACGCGTCGCCGGGCGCATCCTGGGGATGGGCGATGTCGTCAGCCTGGTCGAGCGCGCGGCCGAGTCGATCCAGCAGGAAGACGCCGAGCGTCTGGCGCAGCGGCTGGCCAAGGGCCAGTTCGACATGAACGACCTGCGCGGGCAGCTCGCGCAGATGCGCCGGATGGGCGGGATCGGCGCGCTCGCCGGCATGATCCCGGGCATGAAGAAGGCGCAGGCGGCGATGGCCGGGGGCGGAGTCGACGAACGCATCCTGCTGCGGATGGACGCGATGATCACCTCGATGACGCCAAAGGAACGCGGCAAGCCCGAACTGCTCAACGCCAAGCGCAAGATCCGCGTCGCCAAGGGATCGGGTACGACCGTCCAGGACATCAACAAGCTGCTCAAGATGCATCAGGAAATGGCCGGCGCGATGAAGCGCATCAAGAAGATGGGCGGGCTGAAGGGCATGATGGCGATGCTCGGCAAAGGCGGCCCCGGCGACGGTATGGGCAGTACCGGCCTGGGCGACGCGATGAACCAGATGGGCGGCTTGCCCGGCGTGCCGGGGACGGGCGCCAAGCTGCCGCCCGGTTTCCAGAATTTCATGAACGTGAAGAAGAAGAAGTAATCCGCGTCGCCCGGCGCAAGTCAGCCGACGATTGTAAAAGAAGGAAGCAGAACACCCATGTCCCTCAGCATTCGCTTGTCACGCGGCGGCTCGAAGAAGCGCCCTTATTATCGGATCGTGGTCGCCGACGCGCGCAGCCCCCGTGACGGCCGCTTCATCGAGAAGATCGGCAATTATAACCCGTTGCTCGCCAAGGATGCCGAAGCGCGCATCGTGCTCGATGCCGACCGTGCGCGGCATTGGCTGGGCGTCGGCGCGCAGCCGACCGACCGCGTCGCCCGCTTCCTCGACGCTGCCGGTGTCAAGGAACGCGCGGCGCGCAACAATCCCAACAAGGCCAAGCCCGGGGAGAAGGCGACCGAGCGCGCCGAGGAGCGTGCCGAGAAGCTGAAGGCGCAGCAGGAAGCCGAGGCCGAGACGAAGGCGACCGCCGCCGCCGCGGTCGAGGTCGCGACCGACGATGTCGCCCCGGAGGCCCATGCCGTCGTCGAGGCGACCTCGGAGGAAACCTTGGCCGTCAACGAAGCGACTCCCGACAGCGAAGCCGGCGATACCGGCGCCAATGAGGGCCAGAGCGCCCAGGCGCCGGCCGAGGGTTGATGCGCGACCGCCCCGTCACGCTGGCGGCCGTGATCGGCGCGCACGGCGTGGCGGGAGAGGTTCGGTTGAAGGTGTTCACCGACGACCTGACGCCGTTCAAGGTGTTCAACGATGGCGCCTTGACGCTCACCTCGCTGCGCCCCACGCCGCAGGGCGCGATCGCGCGTTTTTCCCAGGTTTCCGGTCGCGACGCCGCCGAGGCGCTGCGCGGGACTGAATTGACGGTCCCGCGATCCGCGCTGCCGCCGCTGGCCGAGGGCGAATATTATCACGCCGACCTGATCGGATTGCCGGCGGTATCCGATAGCGGCGTCGCCCTCGGCATCGTGATGCTCGTCGAGAATTTCGGCGCGGGCGACGTGCTGGAGATCGAGCGCTCCGACGGCACGCGCTTCATGGTGCCGATGCGACCCGAAGCAGTGCCCGAGTGGAGTGACGAGCGGATGGTGCTTGACGCGAGTTTTGCGGGCTAGTATATACTGTATGTGTATACGGAGGTCGTCATGAGCGAGGAATATCACACGAAGGTGTTCAAGTCGGGCAACTCGCTGGCTGTTCGCCTGCCCAAGGGCCTGGGCGCCGTCGAAGGCACCGAAATGCGTGTGCGCGAGGTCCGTGGGACGTTCACGTTCGAGCCGAGCAATGTTCAGCGCAAGATCAGCGGCGAGGGCTGGATCGGCCAGGCACCCTCACTCGTCGTTCCGCCGCGGGAGGATTTCGACGATCCGCCGCGGGCTTGGGATGATCCGGAGTGGCCAGATTTCCGCAAGTGAAGTTCCTGCTGGATACCGACATCTGCGTCTATCTTTTCACCGGACGCCATCCCGCGCTGAGCGATCGCGTGCGTGCCTGCGATGCGGGCACGCTCGCCTTCTCGACGATCACGCTGGCCGAACTGGCGATTGGCTCGGCCAATGGCAAGCTGCCTTCCAGCGCGATGCTCGATGCCTTTTCGCGCGACGTCGTGCCGGTGGACTTCGACGCGCCGGCCGCGCGCGCTTATGCCGGCTTGCCGTTTCGTCGAGGTCGCTTTGACCGCTTGATCGCGGCCACGGCGTTGTCGCTCGGGCTGACGCTCGTCACCAACAATGGATCGGACTTCGCCTACATTCCCGGCCTGACGGTCGAGAACTGGACGACGTGACCTTCGCGGTCACGGTGCTGACGCTGTATCCCGAGATGTTTCCCGGGCCGCTGGGCATATCGCTGGCGAGGCGGGCGCTTGACGCCGGGCGGTGGCGCCTGGATGCGGTCAACATCCGCGATTTCGCGGTCGACCGACATCGAACGGTGGACGACACGCCGGCCGGCGGCGGGGCGGGGATGGTGCTCCGCGCGGACGTGCTTGCCGCCGCGATCGACAGCGTTGCCACTGGCGCGCCGCTGATCGCCATGACGCCGCGCGGTAAGCCGCTGACCCAGGCCAGGGTCCGTGCCCTCGCCGCCGGCCCCGGCGTCACGATCCTGTGCGGCCGGTTCGAGGGATTGGACGAGCGGATCTTCGCGGCGCGCGGGATCGAGGAGGTGTCGGTCGGCGACTATGTCCTGTCGGGCGGTGAAATGGGCGCGCTCGTCCTGCTCGACGCTTGCGTTCGCCTGCTTCCCGGCGTAATGGGCGCGCCTTCCAGCGGCGACGAGGAAAGCTTCGACAGCGGCCTTCTCGAATATCCGCATTATACCCGTCCTGCTGAGTGGGAAGGGCGCACGATCCCCGAAGTGCTGCGATCGGGGGATCATGCGAGGATCGCGGCCTGGCGAAAGTCGATGGCCGAGACCGATACACGGCTAAGGAGGCCGGACCTTTGGGAGCGTCATGAGGGCGCTCGGGTCGATCCTCCCTCTGGCGCGCGGCACGAGAAGAAGGACGAATGAGATGAACCTCATCGAGCAGATCGAGGCCGAGCAGATCGCCAAGTTGAGCGCGGCCAAGAAGATTCCCGAATTCCGCCCCGGCGACACGCTGAAGGTCGGCGTCAAGGTCGTCGAAGGCGAACGCACCCGCGTCCAGAATTACGAGGGCGTGTGCATCGCGCGCTCGAACAAGGGCATGGGCAGCAACTTCACCGTCCGCAAGATATCGTTCGGCGAGGGCGTCGAGCGCGTCTTCCCGCTCTATTCGCCCAACGTCGACAGCATCGAGGTCGTCCGCAAGGGGGCCGTGCGTCGCGCCAAGCTCTATTACCTGCGGGGCCGTACCGGCAAGTCGGCGCGCATCGCCGAGCGCCGCGATCCGCGACCCGCCAAGGGCAGCACGCCCGCCGACTAACCGGTTTGTCCGTCGGAAGATGAGGGCGCCGGGACGATGGTTCCGGCGCCCTTTCCTCGGGCCGAGCATGCCGCCGGCGTCAGGCGGGCGACATCGCCCGCCACGCCAGGCAGGCGATCAGCGCGAGCAGCGGCGGCGTCGCGGCAAGCGCCCGGCGCCAAGACGGCGTCGGCGCGCCACCAAGCAGGTCGGCGCCGGCAATGACCGCCGCAATCGCCGCGGCGAGGATCGTCCACAGGTGATAACGCAGCTCGGACGCGACGCCGAATGCGGCATAGCCCATGCCGTAGAGGAAGGATGACCGCGCCAGCGGCATGATCAACCGGCTCGAGGGCAAGGCGGGGGCGACGATCATCATGCCCAGCGCCAGCGCGATCCACACGATCGGCCAGCCCGGCGGGGTCGTCGCGCTCCACACCGCCGCTGCGTCGATCGCGGCGAGCAGCGGCGTCGGCGTGACCTTATAGCCCCAGTCATTGGGCGGCGGGTCGATCTGCACCGCGCGTTCGCCGGGATCTCGCGAGAACAGCCGACTGCTAATGGCGAAATGGGCGAGGCGGTGTCGGGCATAGGCGATTGGATGCGCGGCAATCCGGCCCAGCCACCAGCGGTAGGGATCGAGATGCCGGGCCGCAAACGCCGCGCCGACATTGTCGAAGCCGATGTCGCATGGCGCCGGGCCCCACCAGGCGTAGCGGTCCCATTGCGCCGGATTGTAGCAGGCGGCGACGATGCCGGCGGGATCGTCGCCGTCGTCGAAATCGGCGATCGGCGGGAAGGCGTTCCGGCCACTGAACCTGGTGATGCCGCCGAGATCGAAGACGACCAGCGACAGCCCGACTCCGCTGGGCTTCGCCCCGAGCAGCCGATTGGCGGCGGGCAGGGCGGCGACCATCACCGCGGTGGCGAGCAGCATCCCGGCGGCGCGTCGCCGGCGGCCGTTGCGCCACGCCGCCGGCAGCAAGGCGATGCATAACGGCACCGTCGCGAGGAAGGCGTTGAAGCGCAATGTCGCGGCGAACACCAGCAGCGCGATGCCGATGGCGCGCACCGCCGGGCGTCCGCCTGGCTCCGTCCATGCCAGCGTGCCGGTGGCGGCGAGGAGCGCGCCGGCCATCAGGCAGTCCTTGAGCACCTCGCCGGTCAGCGCGAGCACCAGCGGCATCCATCCGCAGGCGACGATCGCCACCGCCAGGACAGGCCGACCGCCCCTTGCCGTCCGGCAAGCGAGCGCCGCCAGCCCACCCCATTCGAGCCCGATCTGCAACACCAGCATCGGCGCCGGCCCCGCCTGGAGGGGGATTGCCTGCCGCCACACCCATTCCATCATCGGTGGATGCCAGTCGTCGAAATCGCCGCTGACCGCCTGGCCGTATTGGCGGATCGCATCCCACGTCATGAAGCCCGGCCAATAAGCAAGCGCGGTCAGCGCGGCACCGGCAATGGCGATCAGCGCCACCAGCGCCATCGCCCCACCATTGCCTGCGCCGCGCAACGTCAATCTCATTCCCTCGCTTTGCATCGCCACACCCGCTGCAGGGTTTACCAATATGTCACGCGCCGTGATAAACCTCGGGAAATGAGGCGTGGCGGGAGATGATCGATGAAGAAAAGCTGGTTGACCGCCTGTCTCGCGCTGGCGGCCGGGGGCATCGCGATGGCTACTGACACCGGCGCCGCCCCGCCCGCGCCCGTGCTGACGCTGGCCCGCATCTTCGCCAGCCCCGATCTGTCGGGGCCGCAGCTGCAGTCGCTCCAGCTGTCGCCCGACGGTAGGCTGGTCACCCTGCTCAAGCCGCGTGCCGACGAGAAGACACGGTTCGATCTGTGGGCGCTCGATACGACCACCGGCACCGAACGCATGCTGGTCGATTCGAAGAAGGTCGGCTCGGGCGCCGAGCTGTCCGAGGCCGAGAAGATGCAGCGCGAGCGCGACCGCACGCTGACGGGCAAGACCGGGATCGTGAGCTATGACTGGTCCGTCAACGGCTCAGGCGTGCTGTTTCCGCTCGACGGCGACCTCTATTTCGCGTCGTCAGCCGGGGAGGCCGCCCGGTTGGAGCAGGTGCCGCGCGGCGCGCTCAATCCCGCGCTCAGCCCGCTCGGCGGCTATGTCAGCTTCGTCCATGACGGTAATCTCTATACGGGATCCATGGTGGTGACGGGGCCGGGCCCCGCGTCGCCGCCGGCAAAGCTGACGCCGGACGGCGGCGGCACGGTCCATTGGGGTGAGGCCGAGTTCGTCGCGCAGGAGGAAATGGCGCGCCGCACCGGTTACTGGTGGGCGCCCGACGATGCGCGAGTGGCGGTCGAGCGGTTCGACGAGGCGCCGGTCGGCGTCGTTACCCGCGCGGCGATCGGTGCCAACGGCACCAAGGTGTTCGACCAGCGCTATCCCGCCGCGGGCACGCCCAACGTGCTGGTCGACCTGTACGTGATCGATCCGCAGTCGAAGGCGCAGGTCAAGGTCGATCTGGGCACCGACCGCGACATCTACCTGGCGCGGGTCGATTGGGCGCCCGACGGCAAGACGCTGTACGTCCAGCGCGAGAACCGCGCGCAGACCCGGCTCGACATGCTCCGCGTCGATCCCGCCACCGGCAAGGCAATGGTGCTGTTCACCGAAACCGCGGGCCCCAGGAGCTGGATCAACCTGTCCTCCTCCTATCATCTGATGAAGGACGGCAGCCTGATCTGGTGGTCGGAGCGTGACGGCTACGGCCATCTCTATCATTTCGCGCGTGGCACATGGACCCAACTGACCAGCGGCCCGTGGGTGGTCAGCGACCTGGTCGGCGTCGACGAAGCCAGGGGGCGGCTGTATTTCACCGGCGACAAGGACGACGTGCTCGAACAGCAGGTCTATGCCGTCGACATCGCCCGCCCGGGCAAGGTGACGCTGCTGACCGAGCGCGGCTGGACCAACCGTGCCGCGATGGACGCCAAGGGATCGCGGCTGATCGTCACGCGCTCCAATCCCGGCCAGCCGCCGCAGACCTATCTGGCCGACACCGAAGGCAAGCGGATCGCGTGGATCAGCGAGAACGCGTTGGTCGCCGGCCATCCCTATTTCCCGTATCTCGCGCAGCATCGCGAGCGGAAGTTCGGGACGTTGAAGGGCCCCGACGGCAGTACGCTTTATTGGGAGATGATCACCCCGCCGCTGATCCCCGGCAAGCGCTATCCGGTGTTCTTCCAGCATTATGGCGGACCGCACAGCCAGACCGTGACGCGCGGCTGGGGCGGCGCGATGGAGCAATATATCGTCGGCAAGGGCTATGTCTTCTTCCAGGTCGACAATCGCGGATCACCCAATCGCGGCACGGCGTTCGAAGACCAGATCTATCGCGCGATGGGCAGCGTGGAGGTCGAGGACCAGCTGGCCGGTGCGCAATGGCTGAAGCGGCAGCCGTTCGTCGACCCCGATCGGATTGCGATCTATGGCTGGTCCTATGGCGGTTACATGACGCTCAAGATGCTGGCCGCCAATCCGGGGGTATATGCCGCCGGCATCGCCGGCGCGCCGGTGACCAAGTGGGAACTCTACGACACACATTACACCGAGCGCTACATGGGCATGCCCGCCGCCGATGCCGCCGCCTATGCCACGTCCGACGCGATCGGTAGCGCGGGACGGATCGCGGACCCGTTGCTGCTGATCCACGGCATGTCGGACGACAATGTCGTGTTCGAGAATTCGACCGCCTTTGCCGCTGCGATGCAGGCGCAGAACCGGCGGTTCGAAATGATGTTCTACCCGGGCAAGACCCATGCGGCGGCGCGCGACATCCATGTCTGGACGACGATTTTCGACTATCTCGACCGCACGGTGGCGGGTAAGCGGACCGGGTAGACCGGGGGCGTATCGGCGCGTTCCGCATTGAAGTTGGAGCAGGCACATGGGCTACCGGATCGTCGTCGCCGGCGCGACGGGCAATGTCGGGCGCGAAATGCTCAACATCCTCGCCGAGCGGGAATTTCCCGCCGAGGAGATCGCGGTCGTCGCGTCGTCACGCAGCCAGGGCGACCAGGTCGACTATGGCGATACCGGCCGCATGCTGAAGGTCCAGAACATCGAGCATTTCGATCCCGGCGGGTGGGACATGGCACTGTTCGCGATCGGCAGCGAGGCGACGAAGGTCCACGCCCCCCGCTTCGCCGCCGCCGGATGCACGGTGATCGACAATTCGTCGCTCTACCGGATGGACCCCGACGTGCCGCTGATCGTGCCCGAGGTGAACGCCCACGCGATCGACGGTTATCGCCGCAGGAACATCATCGCCAACCCGAACTGCTCGACCGCGCAGATGGTCGTCGCGCTGAAGCCGCTGCACGATTTCGCGACGATCAGGCGCGTCGTCGTCGCGACCTATCAGTCGGTGTCGGGCGCGGGCAAGGCGGGGATGGACGAACTGTTCGAGCAGTCGCGCAACATCTTCGTCGGCGATCCCGCGACCCCGGCCAAGTTCACCAAGCAGATCGCGTTCAACGTGATCCCGCATATCGACAGCTTCCTGGAGGACGGGTCGACCAAGGAAGAATGGAAGATGGTGGTCGAGACCAAGAAGATCCTCGATCCCAAGATCAAGGTTACCGCGACGTGCGTGCGCGTGCCGGTGTTCGTCGGCCATTCGGAAGCAATCAACATCGAGTTCGCCGAGGAGATTTCGGCGACCAGGGCCAAGAGCATCCTGCGCGAGGCGCCGGGCGTGATGCTGGTCGACAAGCATGAGGACGGGGGATACGTCACGCCCGTCGAATGCGTCGGCGAATATGCGACGTTCATCAGCCGGGTTCGCGAGGATTCGACGGTCGACAACGGCCTGTCGCTATGGTGCGTGTCCGACAATCTCCGCAAGGGCGCCGCGCTCAACGCGGTCCAGATCGCCGAGCTGCTTGGACGACGGCATCTGAAGAAGGCGGCATGAGCATTTCGCTGGCACCTTATGCCGGCGAAGGCGAACTCTCCGACCCGGAAAATGCGGGCGAATGGGCGGTCGACCTTGCGAAGATGGCGGCGCAATTATCATAGCAAACGTCGAGCGGCGCCGACGCCTCATTCGGCGTGCACCACCTCGACCTTGCCCTTTGCGGTCTGCAGCACCAGCACGAACGGAACGACCGCGAAACACAGCCACGACATCAGGTAGAAATTGTCGAGATAGGCGATCATCGCCGCCTGGCGGTTGATCATCGCATCGGCCATGCCGAAGATCGCGCCCGAGAACGAACCGAGCTGGTCGAGCTGGCCGATGTTGATGCCGGGCACGGTCTTTTCGGTGACGTTCTGGACCAGGTCGGCATGGCTGACCTGGATATTGCGCGCGAGCAGCACGGTGACCATCGAGATGCCCGCCGACTGGCCGATCGACCGCATGAGGTTGAGCAGGCTGGCACCGTCGGTCCGGAACTGTGCGGGCAAGGTCGCAAAGGCGAGGCTGTTGAGCGGCAGGAACACCAGCCCCATGCCCAGCCCCTGGACGAAACCCGAGGTGATCACCGGCCAGAAATCCATCTCCAGCGACCAGAACGACATCATTCTGAGCGATCCGCCGAACACCACGAATCCCGTGACGATCAGGATACGCGTGTCGAGCTTGCCCATCAGCTGGCCGCTGATCAGCATCGTGACCGTGACCCCGATCCCGCGCGACGCCATCATCACGCCGGTGTCGACCACTGGATAGCCGAACAATTGCTGCAGCAGCGACGGCAGCAACGCCATCGGCGCCATCGTCGACAGCCCCACGATCACCATGAATGCCATCCCCAGAACCAGGTTGCGGTTGGCAAACATGCCGGGGTTGAACAGCGGCCGTTTGGCCGTCGCCAGATAGATGACCGCGACCCATGCCGATGCCAGCGCCACGCAACCCTCGATCACGATTTCCCAGCTGGAAAACCAATCCTGGTTCTGGCCCCGGTCGAGCATCAGCTGGAAACTCGCGATCGCCAGCCCCACGAAGACAAAGCCGGTGAAGTCAAAACTTCGCTTCTCGATCGGCCGCGACGGCAACAGGAACCACAGGATCGCCAAGGTCAGCATGCCGACCGGAAGGTTGACGTAGAATACCCAGCGCCAATTGTAGCTTTCAGTCAGGAAACCGCCGAGCACGGGACCCAATATGGGTCCGACGATGACGCCCATGCCCCAGATCGACATCGCCTTGGCCTGGCCTTCGGGCGGGGTGATGTCGATCATCGTGGTCTGCGACAGCGGGCTGATGAACGCCGCGGCGACGCCCTGAAGGATGCGGAACAGCACCATCTCGCCTAGCGACACCGCTGTCCCGCACAGCATCGACGCGACGATGAAGCCGCCGACGGCCAGCAGGAACAGGTTGCGCGATCCCAGCCGGCCACTGAGCCAGCCGGTCGCGGGCAAGGCGACGGCGGTGGCGATGATGTAGCTGGTCAATACCCAGGTGACGCTGTCCGGCGTCGCCCCCAGACTGGTCTGCATGCGGGGCAGCGCGACATTGGCGATCGTCGTATCAAGGATCACCATGACCACCGCGCCCATCACGCCGACCATCAGCAGCCCGCGATTTCGTGTCGCCAGCATGGCGACGCCCGGGACGGGTGCGGCGCTAGCCATTGGAGTTTATATCGACCGTCACGTCGGTCGATAGTCCCGCAATCATCGCCCGGTCGGTGCGGCAGGTGATCGCGATCCGCACCGGCACGCGCTGCGTCACCTTGACCCAATTGCCGTTGGCGTTCTGCGCGGGGAGGATCGAGAATTCGGACCCCGTGCCCGCGCCGATGCTCTCGACCCTGCCGCACAGTTTCAGGCCCGGATAGGCATCGAAGGTCAGCGTGGCGGGTTGGCCGATCCGCATCCCGGCAAGGTCGGTTTCCTTGAAATTGGCGGTCACCCACGGCGACTTGCTGATCACCAGGCTGAGCGCCGGAACGGCCGTCGGCGTGATGTTGCCGATCTGCAGCCGGCTGGTCTGGCTGATGATGCCGTCCTTGGGCGCGCGGACGACCGTGCGCGCGAGGTTCAGCGCGGCGCGCTCGCGCTCGGCCATCGCCATCTGCACCGCGGCGGGCAGGCCGCTGGAGCCGGTGCCGCTGCCCAGCTGCGACCGCGCCTTGGCCGCCGCGGCGCGTGCCGTCGCCAGCCGCGCGCGCGCCGCCGCGACTTCATGCGCCGCCGCGTCGAGCGAGGCGCGGGTCGTGAACCCCTGCTTCATCAGTGCCGCCTGGCGATCATAGGTTGCCTGGGCCAGCGTAATGTCGGCATTGGCGCTTTCAATGTCGGCCTGCGCACTGCCGGTGTCGGTCGCCAGCGTGCTGACCTGGACGCGAGCGGTGGCCAGCTGCGCGTCGGCCTGGACCAAGGCGATGCGATAGGGTTCGGGATCGATCACGAACAAGACATCGCCGGCCTTCACGCGCTGGTTCTCGCGCACGCGCACGTCGACGATCCGGCCGCTGACATCGGGGGCGATCGAGATCAGGTCCTGTTGGACATAGGCATTGTCGGTCGACACATAACGCCCGCCGGTCAGCCAGAACCAGCCGGCAATGGCGGCGATCAGCAACGGCACGCTGACCATCAGCGCGATGCGTCCCCACCGCCGCCGTGGTCGTACGGCAGCCGGCGCCTCGACCGCCTCAATGGGGTTGATCGCGGCAACCAGATCGGCTTGCGGCTGGAACTTGGGATCGGCGTCAGCCATTGGCGGCCTCCGAAACTTCGAGTTGGACCATAGTGGAAAGGTTATCGCGAACCTGCGTCAGCGATGCACCGAGGCGGGCCCGTTCCGCCTCATCCAGGCCGGCGAGCGCCTGTTCGAACAGATGCTCGCCGATGACATGGAGGTCGTCGAGCATCGGCCGCGACCGGTCGGTCAGGAATAATTGCCACGCGCGCCGGTCGGCCGGATCGCGGCGGCGTTCGACCAGGCCCGATTCCTCCAGCCGGTCGATCATCCGGCACAGCGTGATCGGTTCGACCTCCAGCAAGTCGGCAAGGGCGCCCTGGTTCATGCCCTGATTGCGGCTGAGCATCTTGAGGGTCCGCCATTGCTCGCGTGTCGCGCCCGCCAGGCGGGCTCGTTCATTGAAGCGTTTGCGCATCAGCCGGGATACGTCGCTGATCAACAGGGCCAGAGTTTCGGTCATGATCCGGCATATAGTAAGCATGCACAAATAACTAAGAGGTTGATCCAAATTTTTTTGCTGTGCAGCAGAGCACGGGTGATGAGCGACGTGGCGACCGGCGGCGTCGCGACCGCGTTGAAGCAAGTGCCGCGCGCCTCGGTAACCTGGCTGACCCGCGAGCCGATCGCTATCGCTCGTCGTCGATCGCGCTTCGCGGCTTCTGAGCGCGATGTGGAACATCATTGACCTATGAAGGCGACGGCTCCACGCAACTCGACCTCACCGTCGGCAGTTTCGACGATCCCTATCGGTGGCGGCCGACCGGCCATGCCGGCGCTGAAGCGATCAACCGGCCATGGCTCGACACGTACGGCCTGCCGGAGAAGCGTACCGACGAATTGCCTAACATCGTCGCAAAATGGATGGAAGCCTGTGGCCAGCTACCCGACTGAACCGCATTATTTCGACAGCGGCGACGGCCAGCGGCTGGCCTGGTGGGAGAGGGGCGAGGGCAGGCCGGTCGTCCTGATCCACGGCTATTTCTCGAACGCGCACACCAATTGGATCCGCTATGGCCATGCCGCGCTGATCGCGCAGCGCGGCTTTCGCGTAATCATGCCCGATCTGCGCGGCCACGGGCACAGCGCGAAGCCCCATGATCCTGCGGCCTATCCGCCCGACATCCTGATGAGGGACGGTTTAGCGCTGATCGACCACCTCGGGCTGACCGATTATGATCTGGGCGGCTATTCGCTTGGCGGAAGGACGACGATGCGCCTGCTCGCCGCCGGCGCGCGTCCCTGTCGCGCGGTGATCGCCGGCATGGGCCTGGACGGGATCGTCGATACGGGTGGGCGCGGCACTTACTTCCGGCACGTCCTGGAAAATCTCGGCACCTTCGGGCAAGGTAGCCCCGAATGGCTGACGGAGGCGTTCCTCAAGACGACCAGGGGCGATCCGGTAGCGCTCGGCCTGATCCTCGATACCTTTGTCGACACGCCGATCGAGAAGGTCGCGGCGGTGACGGTGCCGACGCTCGTGTTGTGCGGGGTGGAGGATGACGACAACGGCTCGGGCGCGGCACTGGCCGGGGCGATGCCGCACGGCATTTTCGTCGAGATGCCCGGCAATCACATGAGCGCGGTGGTCAAGCCCGAACTGGGGCGGGCGATCGCAGACTTCCTCTCGGCTTGACCCATACGGGTGCTCGGCCCCAATCAAGCGCAATCGAATAAGGGGGGAATCGTCCATGATCCGCATCGCCCTGGCGTCGAGCTTTGCGCTGGCCCTGGTCCTGTCCGGCACGCTGGCGCTGGCCAGCGGCGCGGATAAGAGCGTGGTTACCGCCGCCGATGCCGACAAGTTCGTGGCCGAGGCCGAGATCGAACTGGCGGCCGCATCGATCGAGAGCAACCGGGTGGGCTGGATCAACGAGACCTATATCACCGACGATACCGATGCGATGGCGGCGCAGGTCGGCGCGCGGGTGACGCTCCTTCAGGTGAAGTTCGCGACCGACGCCGCGAAATACCAGCAGGTTTCGGGATTGTCGCCCGACACCGGCCGCAAGCTCTATCTGATCCGCAATTACCTGGTGCTGCCGGCACCATCGCGAGCGGGCGCGGCCGAGGCGCTGACGACGATCGCGACCAGGCTACAGTCCGATTACGGCAAGGGCAAGGGCACGCTGGACGGCCAGCCGATCGGCGGATCGGACATCGAGGCGGCGATGGGCAGCACCCGCGATCCCGCCAAGCTCAAGGAGATGTGGGTCAGCTGGAACGACAATGTGGGCGCGCCGATGAAAGACGATTACGCGCGGATGGTCGGCATTGCCAATCAGGGCGCGGTCGAACTCGGCTACAAGGATGTCGGCGCGATGTGGCGCTCGGGGTATGACATGTCCCCGCAGGAATTTGCGGGCATGACCGACCGGCTGTGGAAACAGGTCGAGCCGCTCTATCTTTCGCTCCACACCTATGTCCGCTGGAAGCTGAACGCGAAATATGGCGACGCGGTCCAGCCCAGGACGGGGCCGATCCGCGCCGACCTGCTCGGCAATATGTGGGCGCAGGAATGGGGCAACATCTATGATCTCGTCGCTCCCAAGGGCGCCGGCGATATCGGGTACGACACCGGGGCGCTTTTGAAGGCCAAGGGATACGACCCGCTCAAGATGGTCAAGACGGGGGAGGGCTTCTACTCGTCGCTGGGCTTTGCGCCATTGCCCGACACGTTCTGGGCGCGTTCGATGATCACCAGGCCGGCCGACCGCGACGTGGTATGCCACGCCTCGGCCTGGGACATCGACAACAAGGAAGATCTGCGCATCAAGATGTGCACCAGGGTCAATGCCGACGACTTCGTCACCATCCACCACGAACTCGGCCACAATTACTATCAGCGCGCCTATATGATGCAGCCGTTCCTGTATCGGAACGGCGCCAATGACGGCTTTCACGAGGCGATCGGCGATTTCGTCGCGCTATCGATCACGCCCGATTATCTCGTCCAGATCGGCCTGCTCGACAAGGACAAGGTGCCCAGCGCCGACAAGGATATCGGCCTGCTGCTGCGCCAGGCGATGGACAAGGTGGCGTTCCTGCCGTTCGGGCTGATGGTCGACAAATGGCGCTGGGGCGTGTTCGACGGGACGATCAAGCCGGCCGGATACGAGGCGGCGTGGAACGCGCTCCGGCTGCAATATCAGGGCATCCGGCCGCCGGTCGATCGCGACGACACCCGGTTCGATCCGGGCGCCAAATTCCACATCGCGTCGAACACGCCGTACATGCGCTATTTCCTCGCGCGGCTGCTCCAATTCCAGTTCTACCAGGCGGCGTGCAAGCAGGCCGGCTGGACCGGCCCGCTCCACCGCTGCTCGTTCTATGGCAACAAGGAGGTCGGCGCGAAGCTGAAGGCGATGCTGGAGATGGGCCAGTCGAAGCCTTGGCCCGAAGCGCTGGAGACGTTCACCGGCAGCCGCGAGATTTCGGGCCAGGCAATGGTCGATTATTTCGCGCCGCTCAAGGCGTGGCTGGACGAGCAGAACAAGGGCAAGCCGCAAGGATGGTGACCTGACCGGCGGCGGCCGGGGCTGGGGCTACCGTACCGGTCACACCAGTTCCGTCATGATGCGGCGGCCCCAGCCTTCGCCGGGGCGACGAGATTATTCCGGCGTCACCTTGCCGTCGGGGTCGAGCGGGGTCGAGCGATCGCTGCCATCTTTTTTGGGTGGCGTGGTGAACGGGTCGCGCTTGCGCAACGCATAAGCGGTTGCGGCCACCGCGCCGACCGCGCCGATCAGCCCCGCAATAACCCCGCCGCGCTTGGCCAGGCCGCCGCCGGAGGGCGCCGCGGCCTTTCGGGGCCTGCCGGTCTTTGCGGGCTTGGCGGCGGGCTTGCGGGTGATCGTCCGCTTGGTCGCGCTCTTCTCTGTGGCGCGCGGCTTGTCGGCGGCGGCAGGCTTGGCGGATGTCCTGGACTTGACGGGCGGCTTCGGCTTGTCGGGGGCAGCGACCTTCGCCGGAGCGGCAGATTCGGTCTTGGCGGCCTCCGTCCCGGTCTCGCCCGGCTTGTCGTGAGTATCGTTCGATGTCTCGGAAGCCCGGGTGCGGGTGGTCTTGGGAGGTGTCGCCATGATGTGTCCTTTAAAAAACTTGTCCGTCGGGTCCGCAACGCATTACCGTTCGTTTCGTTTCCGTGATAGCGCCTGCTATCGGAAAGGCGGTTCGTTGAACGCGCGCAGCTTGCGGCTGTGCAGCTTGTCGCCCTCGCGGCGGAGTTCCTCGCAGGTTTCGATCCCGATCCGCAGATGCTCGCTGATCGCGCGCTCATAGAATAGATTGGCCTGGCCCGGCAGCTTGAGTTCGCCATGAAGCGGCTTGTCGGACACGCATAGCAGCGTCCCGTACGGCACGCGGAACCTGTAGCCCTGCGCGGCGATCGTCGCCGATTCCATGTCGATGGCGACCGCGCGGCTGAGCGAGAAGCGCAGTGCCGATTGGGTGTAGCGCAATTCCCAATTGCGGTCGTCGGTGGTGACGATGGTGCCGGTGCGCAGCCGGCGCTTGAGATCCTCGCCGGATTGGCCGCTGACCGTCTCCGCCGCGCGCGCCATGGCGGTCTGGATTTCCGCAATCGCCGGCACCGGGATTTCCGGCGGCAAGACGTCATCCAGCACGTGGTCGTCGCGCAGGTAAGCGTGGGCGAGCACATAGTCGCCGATCCGCTGGCTCGGTCGCAATCCGCCGCAATGGCCGATCATCAGCCACGCCTCGGGACGGGTGACCGCGAGATGGTCGCAGATCGTCTTGGCGTTGGACGGACCGACGCCGATATTGACCAGCGTGATTCCGGTGCGGTCGGGCGCCATTAAATGATAGGCCGGCATCTGGTGCCGCCGCCACGCGCTGGTATCGGCCAGCACCGTCTCGATATCGTCGCCCGCGTGCAGCATGACGCCGCCGGCACCCGATACGCCAGTAAACCGGCTCGCATTGCCATGGTCGTTCGGGCCGAGCTGGGCAAAGGCCCAGCGCACGAACTCGTCGACATAACGATGGTAGTTGGTGAACAGCACATAGCGCTGGACATGTTCGGGGGGCGTCCCGGTGTAATGACGCAGCCGCGCGAGGCTGAAATCGGTGCGCAGGCCGTCGAACAGCGCCAGCGGGCGCACCGCCTCGGTCGCCCATAGCCCGTCGGCAATCTCGTCGCCGATATGGGCCAGTTCGGTGGCGGGAAACCAGCGCGCGAGTTCCAGCGCGGACACCTGATCCAGCCTGACCGCATGGCCGGCATCGAGAACATAGGGGAACGGTATCTCCTGACGTCCCGGCACCGCATCGACCGAGACGTCGTAATCCTCGATCAGGAGGTCCAACTGTTGGGTCAGATAATCGGCGAAGATCGCGGGCTTGGTCACGCTGATCCGATAATCCCCCGGCGTGACCAGACGGCCGAACGAGCGCATCGTCTTGGGGCGATCGTTCCCGCCATGATACGTCAGCCGGATTTCGGGATAGGCGAACGAGCCGTCGGTGCGCGACGCGATGTCCGGCGGCCGGCCGGTATCAAGATAGTCGTTAAGCGCCCGCCGAAGACGCTCGACCGATCCCTGATAGAGCCGATCGAGCTCGACGACGATATCTGCGGCCTGCGTCATCCCCTGCGGCTAGGACCTGAGGAAGGCGCTGGCAAGACGCGGGAAGTCGGTGGCGCGACGCCCGCGTCACCGCGGGCGATCATGCCTTGGGCTTGGGCTTGGTCGTCTTCTTGTCGTCCTCGTCGCTGCCGATCAGCTTGCTGGCGCCGTAAGCGACACCAGCGACGGTCACGGCCGCGCCGGCGGCAATGCCGGCGGCGGTGATCGGGCTGGCCTTGACCGCGTCGATCGTCGCCTCGACGGCGTCGCCGATCGCTTCCTGCGCCCGCGACAATAGCGACTTCGCTTCTTCCGCGGCGTCGCCGGCGAGTGCCTGCGCCTGGTCGATCACCGACTTGGGTTCTTCGGGTTTATCGATTTCTTCGGCCATCATGTGTCTCCCGGGCAGCGAGTCGGATCGGATACAGGCGTGTAACGTCGCGACGGCATCGGCGTTCCACACCGGCCACGGAACCGATGACGGGCAACCCGGTCAGAGCTGCCCGAGCAGATGCTCGGCAGAGCTTATCTTGAATTCTCCCGGTGCCTCGATGTTGATCTCCTCGACGATGCCGTCGTTGACTATCATCGAATAACGCTGGCTGCGCTCGCCCATGCCGAACTTGCTGCCGTCCATGGTCAGCCCCAGCGCCCGGGCGAATTCGCCGTTCCCGTCGGCCAGCATCGTCACCTTGCCTGCCGCATCGCTCGCCTTTGCCCAGGCATTCATCACGAACGCGTCGTTGACCGAGGTGAAGGCGATCTCGTCGACCCCCTTGGCCTTGATCTCGTCGGCCCTATCGACGAAGCCCGGCAGGTGGCGCGCCGAGCAGGTGGGGGTGAACGCCCCCGGCACGGCGACCAGCGCGACCTTGCGTCCGCTGAAGAAATCTTCCGAACTGACCGAGTCCGGACCATTGTCGGTGGCGCGGATCAGCGTGGTGGAGGGCAGGCGGTCGCCGACGGAAACGGTCATCATATTCTCCCAGGGATGGTGTGTACGCGCGCGGTCAAGCTCGTCACGATACCGGGTTTTTTCAAGCGGTGACAGGCCGCTATCGTGGCGGGTACAGACATTCGGATGGAGTCGACGCGTTTCCTGGTCGGCCAGTTCCTGCTGGCGATGCCGGGCATCGGTGATCCGCGGTTCGCGCGGGCCGCCATCGCCATGTGCGCGCATAGCGACGAGGGCGCGATCGGCATCGGCATAGGGGCGGCGATCCCGGGCCTTGGCCTGCACGATGTCCTCGACCAGTTGGAGATCGACCATGGCGCGGCGCCCGACGCGCCCGTCCATTTTGGCGGCCCGGTGGAGCCGCGCCGCGGATTCGTACTCCATTCGGGCGACTGGAGCGGCGAGGATACGATCGACGTCGCGAAGCGCTGGTCGCTGTCGGGAACGGTCGACGTGCTGCGCGCGATTGCCGAGGGCAGGGGGCCCTCGCGCTGGCTCGTCGCGCTAGGTTATGCCGGCTGGGGGGCGGGGCAGCTCGACGGCGAATTGTCGCGCCACGGCTGGTTCAACGTCGCTGGAGACGACGCCTTGCTCTACGACCTGGCGGCGGACGAGCGATGGTCCGCCGGGTTTGCGGGCGCGGGAATCGATCCGCGCCTGCTGGCCAGCGAGACCGGCACCGCCTGACGCCTTGGCGTGAACGACGAGCCAGCATATTGTTGCCGGGCGGATGATCGCCCGTGGCGAAACCCCGTTCCTCCATGCCAATGCCGGCAATGTCGGGGCGATCCGGCTGTACGAGACATCGGGCTTTCGCCATCGCGCGACGATGCAGACCAGCATCCTGGTCCGCGACAGACAGTTCATATAAAGATATCTTTATATTGAGTTTGCAATCGTTGCCCTGACCATTTAGGGGCTGGCTATCACAATCAGTTCTGGAGATATTGCCGTGGCCACCGTGCTCGACCGTACCGACTATGTCGTGAAGGACATCGCGCTTGCCGATTTCGGCCGCGCCGAGATCAACATTGCCGAGACCGAGATGCCCGGCCTGATGGCATTGCGCGACGAATTCGGCGCGTCGCAGCCGCTGAAGGGCGCGCGGATCACCGGATCGCTGCACATGACGATCCAGACCGCGGTGCTGATCGAGACGCTGACCGCGCTTGGCGCGAAAGTCCGCTGGGCGACGTGCAACATCTTCTCGACCCAGGACCATGCCGCCGCCGCGATTGCCGCGTCCGGCGTGTCGGTATTCGCGATCAAGGGCGAAAGCCTGGCCGATTATTGGGACTATGTCGGCGCGATCTTCGATTGGGGTGATGAAACCTGCAACATGATCCTCGACGACGGCGGCGATGCGACGATGTTCGCCTTGTGGGGCGCCAAGCTCGAGGCGGGGCACACCATGGCCGAGCCGGAGAATGACGAAGAGGTCGAGATGCAGCGCGCGCTCAAGGCGTTCATCGCCAAGCGTCCGGGCTACCTCACCGAGACCGTCAAGAACATCAAGGGCGTCTCGGAAGAGACCACCACCGGCGTCCACCGCCTCTACGCGATCGCCAAGAAGGGCGAGCTGCCGTTCCCCGCGATCAACGTCAACGACAGCGTCACCAAGTCGAAGTTCGACAACCTTTACGGCTGCAAGGAGTCGCTGGTCGACGCGATCCGCCGCGGCACCGACGTGATGCTTGCCGGCAAGGTCGCCTGCGTCGCGGGCTTTGGCGATGTCGGCAAGGGATCAGCGCAAAGCTTGCGCAACGGTGGCGCGCGCGTGATGGTGACCGAAGTCGATCCGATCTGCGCGCTCCAGGCGGCGATGGAAGGGTTTGAGGTCGTGACGATGGAGGAAGCGGTGACCCGCGCCGACATCTTCTGCACCGCGACCGGCAATGCCGACGTGATCACCGCCGAGCACATGAAGAACATGAAGAACATGGCGATCGTGTGCAATATCGGCCATTTCGACAGCGAGATCCAGATCGCTGCCTTGTCCAATTATAAATGGACCGAAGTGAAGCCGCAGGTCGACCTGGTCGAGTTCCCCGACGGCAAGCAGATCATCATCCTGTCCAAGGGTCGGCTGGTCAATCTTGGCAACGCCACCGGCCACCCGTCTTTCGTAATGTCGGCATCGTTCACCAACCAAACGCTGGCACAGATCGAACTGTTCACCAAAAGCGAGCAATACGGCAATGACGTGTTCGTCCTGCCCAAGCATCTCGACGAGAAGGTCGCCGCGCTCCACCTGGAAAAGCTGGGCGTCAAGATGACGACGCTGACCAAGAAGCAGGCCGATTATATCGGCGTACCCGTGGAAGGGCCGTTCAAGCCCGACCATTACCGCTACTGACGGCGGGCTCTCTCCACAAACGATATAAAGGGCCGGTTTGCCGGCCCTTTTTTTTGCTCGGTATCAGCGTCGGCAACTGTTCGGTGGAGCACGAAAAAAGGGGGCCGCACAGCGACCCCCTTGATGTGACCCAACGAAGCGGAAGATCAGAAGTTGATCTTCGCGCCACCGTAGAAATAGCGGCCGATATTTTCATATGGCACGCCGCCTTCATTACCGATCAGACCGAGCGGCGGCTTTGTATCGAACATGTTGTCGATACCCAGATAGAACGTGAAATTCCTGTTCACTTCCAAGTCAAGCTTGGCCGAGTGATAGAACGTCTCAGGGTAGTAAACCTCGGCGGTATTATCGGCGTTCTGCGCCGGCCGACCATCGAGACTGAAATAATTCTCATAGGCACCGATCGTTTGTTTGCCAATATAGTTGATTGAATAGCGCAGGGTCGCAATGCCGTATCCCAAGCCGATGTTAGCATTTGCAGCGAGTGCAGGATCGCCGAGCTCGGACTTGATCCGGTCACGGAATGTCGGATCAGTCGGGCTGACGAAGTTGTCGCGACGGATCACGTACGTCATGATACCACGCAACGAGAGTCGGAAATCGCCAAATGTACGGTTATAGTTCATCTCGAAGTCGATGCCGTCGGCTTTATACTGGGCAAAGTTCACGCCTGCGGAGATCAACGCGGGATTCTTGAAGGTCGAGTCGGCGTTGCGCGGGCTGAGCAGAGCACAATATTGGTTGTTCAGCGAGGGCAGGTCGAAGCACTGGTTCAGGATGGTCTGCGCGCCCAACACCGCGATAAGGTTATTCACCCGGATGCGGTAATAGTCCGCCGAAAAACTGAAGCCGGGCATGAAGCGGGGCGTGAGCACGCCGCCGACCGTCAGGCTCTTCGATGTTTCCGGCGTGAGTCCAGGATTACCCGCAGACAGATATCCTTGAGTCTGCGTCCTCGCCGAGGTATTTACAAAGCCAACGGGAACTCCGGCCGCCGCGCAATTGGTCGGACGGTTCGTTGTGCCGACATTGATATACAGGACGTCGCACGGATCGGTGACCTGCGCGAAGTTCTGTGAAGCCGGCGAGAACAAGTCGCTCAGCGTAGGAACGCGCACGGAGCGCGAGTAATTTGCGCGGAATCGGATGTCGCTGACCGGCGCGTAGGTCGCGCCATAATTATAGGCGAAGGTATTGCCTGCGCTGGTGTTGTAATCCGAATAACGCACCGCTCCGCTGACCGACAATTCCTTGACGAATGGCAAGTCCTTGATCAGCGGTATATCGATCTCGCCGAACGCTTCCTTCACTTCGAATGCCTGCGGGGCGAACGGCTTGAAGGCGTTGAAGAACGTGCCGCCCGACGACGACAACGGATCGGCCGAGCGGCTGGCCGTTTCGCGGCGATACTCGCCACCGACCACGAACCGCACCGGACCGCCAGGCAGGGAAAACAACTGCGACGAGTCCCCGCCGACATAGCCGAGCACGTCGAGCTCGGTTGCCCTGCTATCGACATAAGACGTCGTGTTGACGAAGTTGAGCGCGGCCTGGCTCGGGCGGCCATCGCCGAAGAGATTGACCGGTACGCAGTCCGGCCGCGTGACCGTCACCGAGTTGACACGGCAGACAGGTGTGCCGTTCACGAGCACCGAATCATAGGCCAGCAGGAAGCCGTCGGGATTGCCGTTCAGGTCGTACAGCTTCAGGTCGTTATATTCGTCCTGGTGGATCTTGACCTCACCATAGGTTGCCGACAGCTCGTAATTCCAATCGGTGTTGAACGTGCCCTTGATGCCGCCGACGATGCGGAAGGTATCGCGTTTCACAAATTCCGACCGGCCACCAAAATCGATGTTGAAGCGATTGAGCCCGAAGGTGCCGGTGGCCACGTTTGTGCACACGCCGACCGCTTGCAACGCGGCGAGGTTGGCCGCCGTCAGGAAGGCGTTGCTGCAACGCGGATTCGACGCGCCGATCGTGGCGGCCACGCTTGAGAAGAAGCTGGGCTGACCCTCTTGCAGAGAGCGGATACGGACGTATTTGGCCTCAACGAACGGCACGAAGGCCGGGCTGATTTCGAAATGCGCCAGCAGGTTGGCGGTGAAGCGCTTCAGGCCCGGCGCGAGCTGGCCGGTATCGCGCAGGGTCGAGCCGGGTACCAGCGAGGTGGGCGAATCGATGATGTTGCCGGACCCGAACGGCCGGAAGTCATAGGCCGGAATATCCTGAAGCAGGTTCCCGCTGCCATCGAAGCGAAAAATACGCTGCACGCCCTGCGCCGTACCGGCATTGAGGCAGCGCGCGGCGCCGATCGCCGCATTGGCGCCGGCGGGCGCGAGCGTGGTGTTGGTGCATGCCACGGTTGTCGTGACACCGCCGACCAGGATCGCCGGGTTCGCAGCCAGGACGGTGCCGCCGTTCGAGATCGTCGCATTGCGCACGCCGCAGAAATAGACCTGGTCGGGAACCCCGTCGCCGGACTGCGGTTCACCGGCCGTGTTCTGATTGAGGTTAAGCTGGCAACGGCCGGTATAAGCGCCGGTCAGATCGTTGCGCTGGGTGAAATAGAGCGGATCGGCAATCGCATATTCCAGGTTGATCGCGATGTTGCCACGACCTTCGGCGAAATTCCGTCCCGCCGTCAGCGAAATGAATTTGATCGCTCGGTCGCCACGACTGGAAACGCCGCTTTGCGCACGCGCCGTAAAGCCCTGATAATTGTTCTTGAGAATGAAGTTGACGACGCCCGCGACCGCATCCGAGCCGTATACCGCCGAGCTGCCGCCCGTGATCACGTCGACTCGCTCGACAAGGTCGGTCGGAATGGTGTTGGTGTCGATCAGGAAGTCGCCCGGGCTGGCGGTGATGTGCCGACGACCGTTGACCAGCACCAGCGTGCGGCTGACGCCCAGGCCGCGAAGGTCGAGCAGGTTGAGACCGGTGGTGCCGATAAAGCGTGTCGAGTTTGCCTGGCTGTAGGTCGAGCGGATCGAGGGGAGGTCGTTCAGAGCGTCGCCGATGCTGATGTCGCCCGTCTGTGTCAGTTCCTCCGCGTTGATCGATGTAACCGGCACGGCCGATTCCTCGTTCGGCCGGCGGATGCGGGATCCGGTGACGACGATCGCGTCATCATCGTTCGTATCCGTCGGCTGGGTCGTCGGCGTAGGCGAGGGCGTCGGCGTGGTCTGTGCCGATGCCGGTATGCTGCTCAACAATAATGCGGCGAACGCGGCCGACGTAATCGTGGTCGAACCGAGCAATGCGGTTTTGGTCATGATGGCCCCTTTTTGATCGGCGCGCGTTTTCCCGACGCGGCTTAACCAGACCAAGGTTGGAAGAGCCGTTCTGCGGGCGCAAGTCTATTTGCACCTGCGGCATAAATCTTTGCGGCTTGTCACTTTTTGGCAACAATCACCCGTCGGCCGCCACGCCGCCGCAGTCGCCGTCCCGGCGGATCACGGGTGACCTCGACGGCTTCAGGCGTTGTGCAGGTTGCAGGTCGATCGCGTCGCGGTCGGCGACGGATTGAATATACGCGAGAAATCGCGGCGGTCGCGGACGATGAAGGACGCAACGTAATGGATCTTCTGCGCCCCGAACAGCCATTTGGCGATCACCGGCTGGTAGTCGTAGTTGATCTCGACGAACATCACGCCGGAATTGGGCGGTGCGGTTACCTGGTTGCCGGCATCGCCCATGCCACCGGGCGCCAGCGTACCGTCATTGGCGGGGGTGGTGTCGGTGCCGTCCGTGACGGTTGTCGTCCCATAGCTCGAATCATAGCCGGCACCGCTCCTGACGCCGATGCAGCGCTGCCAATGGATGCTCTGGACGCCCGCTGAATCGGCCTCCAGGCTCGACACCGTGACCCGACCGAAGGTGGTCAGGTTGATCGGCGCGCCCTGCAGCCGCGTCGCCTGCAGCACGTCGTTCATGTCGACCTCACGCAGCTGTTCGGTCTGGAGTGCATTCATCAGCCCGACGCGCGCGGCATTGTCGGCCAGGTTCAGCGCGACCTGGCTGACGCGCAGATTGGTGAGCGAGAAGTTCCCTGTCTCGATCGCCCACACGCCGATGCTGAGAAAGATCGGCAGCGAAAAACCGAATTCGAGAAGCGCGTTGCCGCTGCGGCTGGCGCCGAGCCGGGCGAGCAACGACCGTGTCGCATGAACAGGCGGGATCATGTGCATATCGAGGCCACCGCCTGCGCGCTCTGGGTGGCATAAGGCTGGTTCTTGAGCACGGTCGTCGCGCTGATCGACTGGTTGGGCGACCAGCCGAACAGTCCGTAGACCGGGAACAGCCGAGGGTAGCTTACCGTCATCGAATAGACCGTGACGTCGTTGGCGCCGCCCTGGCTGGCAATGCCGGGATCCGCGTCCCACGTCTTGTTGCCGTTAATGTCGGTGAAGCATTCACCGGCGTCACGCTTGCCGTTGCCGTTGCTGTCGGTGAAGTCCTCGGGCTTGATATTGGCGAACTGGGCATAGGATTTGCGCGTCGAGCACCAGGTGAAGGCCCCGGTGGCGGCCACCGGGCAGGCCTTGGTCGGGTTCTTCATGATCGCCGTCATCATGCCGATGACGGTGCCGTCGATCGTCGCCGTATTCTGCGCGCCGCCCTGGATCGACGAATCGCGCCCCGCCTTCTGCAGGGCGCCGTTGAGCAGCGCCTGCGCATATACCTGGTACAAGAGGTCGAAGATGCCCATCAGCAGCGCCAGCATTACCGGCGCGACGATCGCGAACTCGATGACGGTCGCGCCGCGCCGGTCGCGACGCAGGCGGCGCAGCAGCGCGTGCGTGATCATTTCGACACCCGCAGCATCGCGACCTGCTGCGCGATCGCCTTGAACGCCGCCTGCAATTGGGGCTTGCTGGTCGCGGTGTAGGCGAAACCGTTGCCGGACGAGCAGCTCTTGAGGTCGTCGTTCAGGTCGGTGCCGAGGGCAACGACATAGATCGCGATATTGAGGTGGTCCTTGGCATATCTGCATTCCGCCAGGAAGCGCGCGACATGCTTGTCGTAATCCGTACTGACCGAGCCTCCGGTCACGCGGCTGTCAAAGCCGGTATCCTCGATTCCGTACAGGCTGTAGATCGAGGTGCTGGGCGCCATCTGCCCGTCGGTCATGAACACGATGTTGCGTGACGGGGGGTTGCGGCCCGGCCAGGCGGCGGTGTCGCTGCCGAAGATCCCGTCGGGCGACAGCATCCGGACTCCCCAGATCATGCCCACGTCGTGATAGGTGCCGCCCAGCGCCTTGAAATCGTTGTTATAGACGTAATTCTGGACGTCGCTGGCGGTCATCACGCTCAGCCGGCGGGCGGGCATGCCGCACGAATAATAACCGGCGGCGTTGTAGGTCGAGCTGCCATAGAAATAGGCATCGCGGTTCGCCGAAGTATCCTCGTAATAGGTGCTGGTCGCGTTGTCGTAGCTCGAATTGTTCCGGTCCCATTCCACGTTGGGCCACATCGGCCGCCACTTGGTGGCGTCGCTGGACGGGATCAGATCGGGATTGAGATCTGGCGGCAGGTTATCGATGTCAAAGGTCGACGCGGTGGTGGTGTCGCGCTCCTCGATGCAACCCTGCCAGGTCGCCGTGCTGCCGTCGAGGCGCGCGGGATTGGGCACTGCGACCCCGGTGACATATTGGCTGATGTCGAGCGGCCATTGCTGATAGCGCCAGATCGGGATGTAATTCTGCCGGGTGCCCTTGCAATTGCCGCTGCCGCCGGAACTCCACGCCGCCCCCGTTATGTAATAAGCGGTGCTGTCGGTATACCAGCCGCTGGCGGGGTAGCGGGCGTTCGCGCTGCTGCAATTGCCCGCATTATAGCCGGTCAGCGTGACCGCGGTCGCGCTGCCGCTCTTGGCCTCGCCGATGACGCGGCGGGTCTGGTATTTCCAGGTGGTGTTGACCAGATACTGGCTGGGGATCAGCTTGCCGACATTGACCGTCGACGAATAGGTCACGAAGCCATAGCGGATATGCGTCGACGGATCGGCATTGGCGCGCATCGTCGAATCGAAATCCTGGACCGCGTCGCGTAGCGCCTGGAGCTTCGAATCACTCTTTTCCTGGACATAATAGCCCGTCGTGCCGTCGTTGCGGGTATAGCTCAGATTGGCCTGCGAGCAGCTGGCGTCGGCGGGCGCGCAGGCCATCGATCCGGTCGTGTCAAGCACGAACATGATGTCCGAATCGGCCAGGTCGTAGCGCGCCTCGCAACTGACCTTGATCGTCTGGTCGGGCAACTGGAACATCTTCATGATGCTCATCGGCACCGTGGCCTCGGCTTTTCCCGCGACCTGCTTGTCGCTGGTCTTGGTCGGGGTGAAGGACACCGCGCTGGTCTGCATCCAGCCGGAGCGGAAGTTGTTGCGGAAGAACGTTGCCGCCTTGTCCGCGGCATTCGCGTCCAGCGTGGCGTCGTTGCTGTCGGCCATGAACTTGCGGCCGGCCAGCGCACCGGCATCGCAGGCCTGTTGCAGGCGGACCTTGACCATGTACAGGCGACCCATGTCGATCGCCGAGCCGGACAGCGCGCAGAGCGGAATCAAGGCGATGGCCATCATCGCAAGCGTATTGCCGCGCACGTCCCCGCGCAGCCGCCCCAGGAACGTTCGCGGCGCCCCCCGCGCATGACCATCTTGTCCGATCATCTGCCCCGTACCGTCGATAAGGTCCTACGAGGTCCATGATGCGGCCAAACAGGATAACCCACTCTCAAGCGTCATGGTTAAGGCGGCGTTGACGACGATCCACGATCCCGAGCGTGCGCTGATCGTCAGCTATGCCCCGGCCGGCCGGCGGGACGGCCTGGCCGCGCTGCTCGCGCTCGACGCGGCCCTGGCAGGCGTGCTCCGAACGACGCGCCAGCCGCTCGTCGGCCAGATGCGGCTGGCCTGGTGGCGGGAAGCGCTGGAGCGGCTCGACCGTGCGGCAGCGCCGGCCGAGCCGGTGCTGCGCGCGCTGGCCGCGGATGCCTTGCCGCACGGGGTGCGGGGAGCGGCGCTGGCGCGGATGGTGGAGGGTTGGGAAGCGCTGCTCGTCGATCCGCTCGACCTGCGCGCCCTGCAACGTCACGCCGTGGCCCGGGGCGGCCGGCTGTTCGCATGCATCACGACGATGCTGGACGTTCCCGGGCGCCGACTGGCGCGGTTCGGCCGGGGCTGGGCGCTTGCCGACCTGTCGCGGCACCTGAGCGACGTCGCGCTCGCCGCCTGCGCGCGGGAAATGGCGATGCCGCGCCTCGCGACCGACTGGACGGACAGGGGAACGGCCTGGCCGCGGGCAGCACGGGCAGCCGGCGGCCTGATCATCGCCGCCCGCCTGGACCTGGCGGATCGGTCGCCGCCGCCCGGGTCGCCCCGCCGTGTGGCGCGTCTCGCATGGCATCGGCTGACCGGTCGGTAGGGGCTGCCAGATCGTCGCCCTGGTCCTGAGTCGCCCGGGGGTTTCTTCGCCGCCCGGCCGGCGGTAGAACCGGCGCGATCAGGAGGGTCGGGCGATGTGGCGATATGTGGCGGGCGTGGCCGCGGCGGTCCTGCTGGTGGCGGCGGGGATGGTCCTCCAGGCGTCGCGGCCGACCGGGGGACCAGCACTCGCTGCGCTTTCGGCGATCCCGGGGAATATGGGGAACGCCCAGGACACGCTGCCTGAAACCGTGCCGGAGGCCAGCGCAAAGACCCGCGAGGAGAAGCGATTCGGCCGCTACGACAAGAATCGCGACGGATCGATCACCCGCGCCGAATATCTGACGCCCCGCCAGAAGGCGTTTGCCAAGCTCGACCGCGACGGCAACGGCATGCTGTCGTTCGACGAATGGGCGATCAAGGCGGAAACCAAGTTCGCCACCGCCGACGCGGACAAATCAGGGGCGATGAGCCCGGCCGAATTCACCACGACGGCGGTCAAGCGGAATGCCAGGACCAAGCCCGATTGTCCGTCGGGTGCGCCGAAGGCACCTACGGCGGACGGCGACGATACCTAGGCCGCCATCCAGCGCGCCAGCGCTTCGCGCGCGCGGCCGGTATACATCGTCTTACGCTCGGCCTTCTTCGGGCGTCCCGCAATCGGCGGGAACAGCCCGAAATTGACGTTCATCGGCTGATAGGTGTCGGCGACCGCACCGCGGGTGATGTGGTTGAGCAACGCGCCCAGCGCGGTCTCGACCGGCGGCGGCGTCATCGCGCGTCCGGCAAGCTCGGCGGCGGCGAACCGTCCGGCGAGCAGGCCGATCGCGGCGCTTTCGACATAGCCCTCGCAGCCGGTGATCTGGCCGGCGAAACGGATGGCGGGCCGCGACCGCAGCCGCAACGTCGGGTCGAGCAAAGCGGGCGAGCGGATGAAGGTATTGCGGTGCAAGCCGCCGAGCCGTGCGAACTCGGCGCGCTCCAGGCCGGGGATGGTGCGGAACAGGCGGACCTGCTCGGCATGCTTCAGCTTGGTCTGGAAGCCGACGATGTTCCACAATGTGCCCGCCGCATTGTCCTGGCGCAACTGGACGACCGCATGGGGCCAGCGGCCGGTGCGCGGATCGTCGAGCCCCACGCCCTTCATGGGGCCGAACCGCAACGTTTCCGGGCCACGCTCGGCCATCACCTCGATCGGCATGCAGCCTTCGAAATAGGGCGTGTCGCGCTCCCAGTCTCGAAACTCGGCCTTCTCGCCGTCGACCAGGCCCTGGACGAACGCGTTGTATCCGTCGCGATCGAGCGCGCAGTTGATATAGTCGTCGCCGCCCTTGTTCCATCGCGCCTGGCGCCAGGCGACGTCCATATCGATGCTGTCGAGATGCACGATCGGCGCGATCGCGTCGAAGAAGGCGAGCGCATCGGCCCCGGTCGACGCGCCGATTGCCGCCGCCAGACCGGGCGCGGTCAGCGGGCCGGTGGCGACGATGGCCGGACCTTCCGGCAGCGTGTCGATCCGCTCGCGGAGGATCGCGATCCGGGGATGCGCCGCGAGCCGCGCGGTGACCCCGGCGGCAAAGCCGTCGCGATCGACGGCCAGCGCGGAACCGGCGGGGACCCGGTGGGCGTCGCCCTCGCGCAGGATCACCGAACCCAGCGCGCGCATCTCGGCATGAAGCAGCCCGACCGCATTGTTGTCGGCATCGTCCGACCGGAAGCTGTTCGAACAGACCAGCTCGGCAAGATCGCTGGTGTGGTGGGCAGGCGTGGTATCGCCGCCGCCACGCATTTCGGAAAGGCGGACGGCAAAGCCGGCCTCGGCCAGCTGCCATGCCGCTTCCGATCCGGCCAGTCCGCCGCCGATGACATGGATGTCGTGGGTCATCGCCCGCGCCTAGCAGCGCCCCGCCCGCGCGGCCAGCGCCGGGCGCCGGATCAGCCCGCGACCGGCAGCTTCACGATGCCGCCGTCGCCGCGCTCCAGCGGCGAATAGGCGATGACGGCGTCAAGCGGCAGAGGGCCGAACAGATGCGGGAACATCTGTCCTCCCCGCGACGGCTCCCAGCGAAGGGCATCGGCGAACACGTCGAGGTCGACCGCGACCACCCAGAGGTCGGCTCGGCCCGGAAAATGGCGATCCACCGTCTCGGTCAGCTGACCGGCGGTCGACAGGTGGATGAACCCGTCGGCGAGATCGACCGGCGCGCCGGTGAACAGGCCGCCTTCCAGCTCGGCCAGCTCGGCGGCGGTCAGCACCTTGTAGGCGGTCGACGGATACGCGCTCATTCGCCGCCCTCGGGACCGGCGGCGCTGTCGTCGCCGGTATCCGCCCCGGTGTCGGGCACGCGGTCGCGGGTCTCGTCCGCGATCAGCACCGCCTCGGCATCGCCTTCGGTCTCCTCGATCCGCGCGGCCGAGACGACATGCTCGTTCTCGGCGACGTTGAACAGCCTGACGCCCGCCGATCCCCGCCCGATCACGCGCAGGTCGCCCAGCGACATGCGGATCAGCTTGGCCTGGTCAGTGACCAGCATCAGCTGGTGGCCCTTGGTCGCGGGGAAGCTGGCGACGACGGGCCCGTTCCTCGCGATATTGTCGATGTTGGTGATCCCCTGGCCGCCGCGCCCGGTGCGGCGATATTCATAGGCGGAGGACAGCTTGCCGTACCCGTTCGTGCACACCGTCAGGATGAACTGCTCGCGCTTCTGCAGCTCGGCATGGCGATCGGGCGCGATGTCGGCGTCGCCTTCCTTTTCCGCTTTCCACGGGGCGAAGCGAAGGTAGCTCTCGCGTTCCTCGGGCGAGGCGCCGACGCGGTGCAGGATCGACAGCGAGATGACCTGGTCGCGGGGTCTCAGCGTGATTCCGCGCACGCCGGTCGAGTTGCGGCTCTGGAATTCGCGCACCTCGTCGCCGGCGAAGCGGATCGCCTTGCCCTGGCGCGTGGCGAGCAAAACGTCGTCCGCTTCGTCGAGCAGCGCCACGCCGATCAGCCGGTCGTCCTCGTCCTCGCCCTCGAACTTCATCGCGATCTTGCCGTTCGAGGGCACGTTGGTGAAGGCATCCATCGCGTTGCGGCGGACGTTACCCCTGGCGGTCGCGAACATGACGTGGAGCTTGCCCCATTCGCTCTCGTCCTCGGGCAGCGGCAGGACGGTCGAGATCGTCTCGCCCTCGGCGAGCGGCAGCAGGTTGACCATCGGCCGCCCGCGCGTCGCGGGACCGCCCTCCGGCAGGCGCCAGACCTTCATCCGATAGACCTTGCCCAGCGTCGAGAAGAACAGCACCGGCGTGTGGGTCGAAGTGACGAACAGCTCGGCGACCGCATCCTCCTGCTTGGTCGCCATGCCCGCGCGGCCCTTGCCGCCGCGGCCCTGCGCCCGAAACGTGTCGAGGCTGGTGCGCTTGATATAGCCCTGGACGGTGACCGTCACGACCATGTCCTCGCGCTCGATCAGATCCTCGTCGTCAATGCCGTCGGCGGCGGCGGCGATCGTGGTGCGGCGGGGCGTCGCAAACTGGGCGCGGACATCGGCCAGTTCCCCGCGCAGCACCGCATACAGCTTGGCGCGGTCGGCCAGGATCGCCAGCAGCGCGGCGATCGACGCCGCCAGCTCGGCCAGCTCCCTGGCGATCTCGTCTCGGCCGAGCGCGGTCAGGCGATGCAGCCGAAGGTCGAGGATCGCGCGGACCTGGAGGTCCGACAGGCGATAAGTGTCCCCCGCGATCGCGGTCTCGATCGCCTCGACCAGCCGGATGTACGGGGCGATTTCGGCGATCGGCCATTCGCGGACCAGCAATGCGTTGCGCGCCTCGCTCGGGCTCGACGAGCCACGGATGATCCGCACCACCTCGTCCAGGTTGGTGACGGCGATCACCAGCCCCAGCAACAGATGAGCGCGGTCGCGCGCCTTGGCCAGTTCGAACTTCGATCGGCGGGTGATCACCTGTTCGCGGAACTGGATGAACGCCTGGATGAAGTCGCGCAGGTTGAGCAGATCGGGGCGGCCGCCACGGATCGCCAGCATGTTCGCCGGGAACGATCCCTGTGCCGGCGTGTGCCGCCATAATTGGTTGAGCACGACATCGACCGTCGCATCGCGTTTCAGGTCGATGACGATGCGCACGCCCATCCGGCTCGATTCGTCGCGAATGTCGCTGACGCCTTCGATGCGCTTGTCCTTGGCGGCTTCGGCGATCTTCTCGACCAGCGCGTTCTTGCCCTGCTGATAAGGAATTTCGGTGAGGATGATCGATCGCCGGTCGCCGCGCCCCTCCTCGATCTCGTGGCGCGAGCGGAGGACGATCGATCCGCGCCCGGTGTCATAGGCGGAACGACAGCCCGTTCGGCCCAGGATGATCGCGCCGGTCGGGAAATCGGGGCCCGGCACGATTTCCATCAGCTGCTCGGTGGTGATCGCGCCATTGTCGAGGCAGGCGAGGCATGCATCGATCACCTCGCCCAGATTGTGCGGCGGGATGTTGGTCGCCATGCCGACCGCGATGCCGCCCGCGCCGTTGACCAGCAGATTGGGAAAGCGCGCGGGCAGCACCGTCGGCTCGTTTTCCGAGCCGTCGTAATTGGGCCGAAAGTCGACCGTATCCTGGTCCAGGTCGGCCATCAGAAAGCTCGCCGCCTTGGCCAGCCGCGCCTCGGTATAGCGCATCGCCGCAGGGGGATCGGGGTCCATCGACCCGAAATTGCCCTGGCCGTCGATCAGCGGCAGTCGCATAGCCCAGTCCTGGGTCATCCGCGCCAGCGCTTCGTAGATCGAACTGTCGCCGTGCGGATGGTATTTGCCGATCACGTCGCCGACGATCCGCGCGGACTTGCGATAGGGTCGGTTGTGAAAGAACCCGCTTTCCTGCGCGGAGAACAGGATGCGGCGATGCACCGGCTTCAACCCGTCGCGTACGTCGGGCAGCGCGCGCGCGACGATCACGCTCATCGCGTAATCGAGATAGGAGGACTTCATCTCGTCGACGATGCTGATCGGGCTGATGTCCGAAGGGTCGGCGAGGACGGTCTCGTCGGTCAAGGCGGCGGTGCTTTCGGGAGGGTTTCGGTTCCATGACGTATCTAACCGAGCGGACTGCCGATGTCACGCAGGCGCGCGCGCGGGCACGCGCGGAGGGACGGAAAGCCCGGTCGGGGCAACCACGACGTTCAAGGCGCGTTCAGCCATGGATGGGCATCCCCGCGGCCGCCTTGAACGTCCGGGGCTGCGCCCTATAGCGGTACCGGACGGGCGTCGGCGCCCCATGAGGAGAGTTTGGGCATGAAGAGGATTTCGAGCGCTGCGCTGGTGGCCGCGATGACGATCGGCGCCGCATCGGTCGTCGCCGCGCCGCCGGCTTATGCCAAGAAAAAGGATACGCCGCCTGCGGGTGCGCTGGTGCTGAGCGAACCGATCCGCGTCCAGGCACAGGCCGCCAAGGACGCGATCACCGCCAGCAACATACCCGCCGCCGAGGCCGCGATCACGCAGGTCGAGACCGCGGCCACCACCGACGACGAGAAATATGTCGGCGCGGTACTGCGGTACGCCGTCGAATCGCAGAAGCTGTACGACAAGCAGAAGTCGACCAACGGGGTGTTCGATGCCCGGCCGCTGGCCGCGCCGCTCGACGTCCTGATCGCCAGTCCCAAGACGCCGGCGACCGACCTGCCCAAATACCTCTTCACGCGCGGGACGGTGTCGTTCGATCAGCGGAACTATGCCGGCGCGGTCGGTTTCTTCACCAGGGCGAAAGCCGCCGGATCGACCGAGCCCAATTTGCCGCTGTATCTGATCAAGTCCAAGGTCGAGGGCGGCGATGTGGCCGGCGGCATGGCCGACCTGGATGCGGTCTGGACCGCCAAGGGCCCGATGACCGACGATTATTACAAATACGCCATCGCCAAGACCAATGCCGCAGGCATGAAGGCGGAAACCTTCAAGTGGATCAAGCGGCGGGTCGCGGCGTCGCCGAGTTCGCAGACCTGGCGCGATGCGATCGTGTTCTACGGGCTGCAGCAGCAACCGGTAGTCAAGCTCGACAAGCGGCAGATGATCGACCTCTTCCGCCTCATGCGCCGGACCAAGTCGCTGGCCGACCAGACCGATTACGAGGAATATGGCCAGAAGGCCTATGACATCGGCTTGCCCGACGAAGCCAGGACGATATTGAACGAGGGCAAGACGCTGGGCAAGATTCCGGCGACGAGCAGCACGACCAAGAGCTTGCTGTCCGACTCCGCCACCGCCATTGCGGGCGAGAATTTCGCGACATTGGAAAAGAAGGCGGCCATCGCGCCCAAGGGGGAGGTGGCGGCGCAAACCGGTGACGGTTACCTCGGGCGCGACGAATATGCCAAGGCGATCCCGCTCTATCGTCTGGCGTTGCAGAAGGGCGTGGCGGATACCGACCAGGTCAACCTGCACCTCGGCATCGCGCTGGCGCTGTCCGGAGACAAGGAGGGTGCCCGGGCGAGCTTTGCCGCGGTAAAGGGCGCACCGCGTGCCGACATCGCGTCCTTATGGGCGATGTGGCTCGATTCCCCCGCGGCTGCCTGATCTGTCCGGCGCCGGGTAACCACCGGGAATGGCGGTGATGCCGCCATTCCCGGTAATTACGGGCATCATCCGACCGGAACCCCGGGTTGGTGCTTCGATGTCCGCATCGTCAGCGACGTCTTGACGCTTTCGACGTTGGGCGCCGGGGTCAGATGCGTCGTGAGGAATTCCTGGAAGCTGGGCAGGTCGCTGGCGACGATCTTCAGGATATAGTCGATCTCGCCGCTGAGCATGTGGCATTCGCGGATCTCGGCAATGTTGGCGACATGCGATTCGAACGCCGCCAGATCGCGTTCGGCCTGGCTCTTCAGGCTGACCAGCGCGAACACGGTTATCGGATATCCCAGGGTCGCGGGGTCGAGATCGGCATGATAGCCGCGGATCACACCGCTGTCTTCGAGCACCCGCACCCGGCGCAGGCAGGGCGGCGCGGTCAGGCCCACACGATCGGCGAGTTCGACGTTGGTCATGCGTCCGTCATCCTGCAGATGCCCAAGGATCTGCCGGTCGATCCGATCGAGCGCCATCATCATGCTCCTTAAACTTTTGCTCGCTGCACGGCGGGTGGAGCATAAGATAATTGCCCGTCCACGCAATCGTCCCACATTGCAACGCGTCAAAAAGGAACGGCGCGGCGCCAAAAAGGAACGTATCGTCCACCCTGCACAAGGGTTAAGAAATCCTTCGGGCGGTGCCGCCCAGCGCGCGCCAACAAGGTATCCATTTTGCGGTTCGACGACAGTCTCGACACGGTGCTGGCCGCCGACATGGCGACGCCGTTCGGCGCGCAATCGGCGTGGCGCCAGCTGACCGACCTGATCGGGCGCGGCCGCGTGGCTGCCTCGCCGGCGGCGATGGCGGCATTGGCGAAGATCAGGCCGATGGTGCCGCCAACGATCCGCGCAGCGAGCGCGCGATCCCTTGCCTTTGCCGATCCTCCCGCGGGGCTGGTCCGCCTGTTTGGCGACGATATGCCGATGATCGCCGCCCCGGTGCTGAGCGTCGCTCGACTGCAGCCGGCGGAGTGGCTGGCGCTGATCCCCGATCTGCCGCCGTCGTCGCGCGCGCTGTTGCGGCATCGACGAGACTTGGGCGCTGCGGTTGCGCGGGCGCTCGACAGTTTCGGCCGATCCGATTTCGTCTTGCCCGGGCCGCCGGCCGAGAAGGTCGGAGAGGACCGCCCCGCGGATCGGGTATCGGCCTTATCCGATCGTGAAGACCTGCCTGCTCCGTATGAGGTTGTCCGCCCCCCCGACGGGGGGCAACCGGCGATCAACGTCGCCGATGGCGACTTCATCACGCTGATGAACGCGGCGATGAGCGTGCCGGTGATTGCCGAGGCCGCGCGGCGCGGCGAGGCCGATCCGGCGAACGACGATGAAGGTGCCACGACGACCGCGTTCCCGGTCGGGGAAAGGGCGGTGCCGGGCGATACGGAAACCGCCGGCGGCCCGTTCCCGATCGCCGACCTGGTCGCCCGGATCGATGCCTATCAAC
The DNA here is from genome assembly GCF_964244265.1 of uncultured Sphingomonas sp. Classification (GTDB taxonomy): domain Bacteria; phylum Pseudomonadota; class Alphaproteobacteria; order Sphingomonadales; family Sphingomonadaceae; genus Sphingomonas. The sequence goes on from NZ_CAXTHV010000018.1 coordinate 61,855, forward strand.
GCAGTCGCCCGACCTTCATCCCGCTCGAACCACCGGTCGCTGCGGCGTTGCCGACGAACCAGTTCCGCTTCGAAACTGATGCGCAGGGCGTGATCCGCTGGGTCGAGGGGGCGCCCCGCGAATTGCTGATCGGGATGCCGCTCGACGGCGCCGGCGCCGGCGCGCCGATCCGGGGTGACGGGATCGTGCTGGGATCGTTCCGCCGTCGCGCGGTGATTGCCGATGCCCGGCTGGAGATCGCGACTGGCCCGGCGCTGTCCGGGTCGTGGCAGGTTTCGGCCAGCCCTGCCTTTGACCGTGCCACCGGACGCTTTACCGGCTATCGCGGGGTTGCCCGCCGTCCGCGCGTCGACGAACGAGCAGAGCCGATTGCGCGCGCCGCGATGCCGGGTGCCGAATCGCTGCGCCAGCTGGTCCATGAACTTCGCACGCCGACCAATGCGATCACCGGTTTCGCCGAAATGATCGAAAGCGAGATCCTGGGCTCGGCGCCTTTGGTCTATCGCCAACGCGCCGGTGCGATCCGCGACGAAACGCGCGACCTGCTGGAGGCGATCGACGATCTCGATCTGGCTGCCCGGATCGAGCAGCGGGTGCTCGCGCTGCGCCCCGCGCTGGTCCCCGTCGCGCCGTTGCTCACGCGGATCGGCGCATCGCTGGAACCGTTGATGCGCGAGCGAGGATGCTCGGTCACGATCGAGCGCGGGCCGCCCGGGCTGACCATCACTGGCGATGCGATGGCCGTCGAGCGCATCATCTCGCGCCTGATGGCGACCATGGTGGGCGCGACGGGGGCGGGGGAGCGCGTCGCGGTTCACGCCTCGCTCGACCCCGCCGGCGCGGTGTCGCTGGGATTTGATCGGCCCGCCGCGCTGGCCGCCTATTCAATCGACGGGTTGCTGGCGATCGACGCCGAGGATCATGACCTGGGTGCCAGAGCCTCGCTGCTTGGCGCCGGCTTTGCCCTGCGGCTTGCCCGCAACCTGGCCGGTGAGCTTGGCGGCGCGCTGGTCGTCGACCAGCATCGCTTGACTTTGCGGCTGCCGGCCGTCTTGGATCACCCGGTGGAGCAGCTTTTCTCGCACTGACGTGACAGTCGACCGCCCTGGTGTGCCGCGGCGCCCATTCCGCCCCCGCGCGCCGCTGCCCGCCGATCGGATCCGATGGCCGGCGGATTTCGGCACCCGTTTTGTCGTGTTCGTCGATACCGAGGAGGAATTTGACTGGGGGGCGCCGCTCGCGCGTGACAATCGATCGACCAGCACGGTCGCGGCCTTGCCGGCGGCGCACGCCCGGTTCGTGGCGGCCGGCGTGCCGCTGGCGCTGATGGTCGATTATCCGGTCGCCACCGACGATGCGGCGATCGGCCACATCGCGCCGTTGCTTGCCGAACCGCGGACGACGGTCGGTGCCCAGCTCCACCCCTGGGTCAACCCGCCCTATGTCGAGGACCTGACCCCGGTTAACAGCTTTGCCGGCAACCTGTCCCGGACGGTGGAGGCGGCCAAGCTCGACCAGTTGACCGCGGCGATCACCGACGCGTTCGGCCGCCGCCCCGTCGCTTACCGCGCCGGACGCTATGGGCTTGGTCCCACCAGCATCGCGCTGCTGGCGGAGCGCGGGTATCGGATCGACTGCTCGATGCGCCCGGCGCATGATTATTCGGCCGAGGGCGGTCCCGATTTCTCGGCGATCGGCAACGGTGCGTTCCGCCTTGGCGGCATGGTCGAACTGCCGCTGACCAGCGTCTTCACGGGCTATGCGCGCGGCATCGGCAACGCGCTCTATAGCGCCGCCGGCCGGGTGCCGAAGGGGCGCGGCATCCTGGCACGGAGCGGCGCCTTGTCGCGGGTGTCCCTGACCCCCGAAGGAATGCCGATCAACGAGGCGATCGAGGCCGTGCGGATCGCGGCGGGGCAGGGCGAACGGGTGTTGAGCTTTGCCTTCCACTCGCCGTCGTTGGTTCCGGGGCATACGCCTTATGTGCGCGACGGCCGCGATCTGGCGACATTCTGGCGCTGGTGGGATCGCATGCTGGGCGCGCTGGACCGGCTGGACATACGCGCGGCCGGGCTGGCGGAGGTGATCGCGGCGGCCGACCAGTCGCTTGCCGCCTCCCGCATTGCCGACTAGAGCAGGCGCCCGTGTCGGGGAGTGGCGCAGTCCGGTAGCGCGCCTGCTTTGGGAGCAGGATGTCGCAGGTTCGAATCCTGTCTCCCCGACCACTTTATCGCGAAAGCGACGGATCTCCGCCACTTTGCGTGTGCCGTTATTCCGGTCTGTGCACATGAGTGTGGCACACGCCGGCGGCACACGCTGGAGAGGCGAAGACCACCGTGTGCAACATCCCCCATGCCTACCGCAGTGCCGGCCGCTATGTCTTCCGGCGCCGCATCCATTTCCGAAATCTTATTTCCACCCCGCTATCGATCGCGCTGGGTACTGCCGACCCGCGGGTCGCGCGCACCCGAGCGTCGATCTTGTCGGCGCGTTTCGTGCTGGTGAAGTCGAGCGTGGATGCGATGCTGGAAGACGGACGACGCCTGACTGGACCCGAGATCGAGGCGCTGTTCCGTGCTGAACTCGAAGCCCAACTCAGCTTCTACGTCCACAGCGCCTATGAGAATGCCTCCTGGTCGTCATCGGTCCCCGAGGTTGCCGCACAGGAAGCCGAAGCCTACAAGATCATTTGGCGCCCCGACCGACACCTTGGCTTGACCGACCAAGACCGCGCCGAGTTGATCGAACGCGGGCTCGGTGCCGACATCACGCCGATCGAAGAATATGCGCAGCAGATCCGCGATATGCTGACCGACGACGTGGTCGCGAAGCGGCTGGAAGCGATCGGCGCCCCCGTTCACGCGGGAGCGATCGCCGTTGCTCGAACTCACTTGATCCGGGCAGCGGCCAGCGCGTGCTCGCGTGTCCAGCGCGTCTTCGACGACGACATCATGGACGCCGCCGATCCGATCGCGGCGCTGATGGCTGATCTCGGACCACCGACCGAGATGATGCGGAAGTTGACCTCCGCTATCGACCCGGTAGTTGTTCCGATCGCTCTGCCGCCAGCTGAGAGCCAGTTCCAGGTCCATGACGCGCGTCCGTTCAGCGCCGTGATCGGCGATGTGCTAGTCGACCTGAAAGCAGACGGCATCTGGAAGGGCGATCTCAAGCAGCAGCGCCGCATCATGGAAACGTTCGCCTGGATCACCGGCGACAAGCCGCTTGGCGCTTATACGCATCTCGACGCGGCAGCCTTCAAGAAGGGGATCCAGCAGCTTCCTGCTCGCTTCTATTACGGCTCGCTGACCGAAGGCGCGATGTCGCGCCCCTTCGCCGAGGTGATCGCCGAGTTGCCGCCGACGATCGCGGCCGAGCGGCGCAGTGAACCGCCCCGGGTTTGCCGGAGGCCATTGGTTGTGAGTCACGCCGCCATAC